>JAXJNG010000045.1:0-39841 GCA_036312785.1 Collinsella sp. | reverse complement strand
GCGGCGCGCCTCCTCGGCCTGTAGCCGACCTTGCGCCTGAGCTCCATGTTGGTCATGCCGTCGTAGCCCGCCGAGACCCAGCGGTAGATGGTCGACGGCGACAGGTCCACCGGGCCGCCGTTGCGCGCCGCCATCTGCTCGGGCGACAGCCCCCGGCGCAGGCAGTCCCTTATCGCCTCCAGCCTGGCCGCCGCGGCGGGCTCGTCGGCGTCTATCCCGCGCCTGGACGAGACGAGGACCGAGTCGGCGCACAGCTGCGCGGCCCGGGCCTCGTAGAAGACGTGGGGGGCGGCGCTTGCAGCCGATCGCGCGGTACCGCCCGCACCCGTTGCAGCAGCGCGGCCACGCGGCCAGGCGCGGGCAGGCCGCCGACAGGTCGGCGGTGGCGTCCACGCGCTCGCCGCGCCTGGCCTTCGGCGCCGTCGCGAACCTGTGCGACGCCACCTCGGCGCTCACCGTCGAGGGCGACCTGCCCAGCTCCCTCGCGATCTCCCTGCACGACGCCCTGCGCTCCAGCATCCTCTGGACCGTGTCCCGCTCGTGCCTCGTGAGCCTTCCGTAGGCCCTCGGAACCGCCCTCGCGGAGCCACTCTTCTTCTTTCCGGACATGCCGTCCTCCGATCTCCCGGGGCCGACCGATCCGGCCCTCAGGGTATCGGGTTCCCACATTCATCCGTACATGTGCGGATGAATGTGGGAGGTGTTCGGATAAAGTCGATAATCAAGGGAGGGTGCCAGATGTAAATAAACAGTGGAGCGGCTGCAAAAGAGCCTCCTCACTGGGTAAAATCAGGTTGTGCCGCGGAACCCGCTCCTCAGCTAGTCACACTTCGGAAGCGCGGGCAACGCAGGTATTATCGTCTAAAGGGCCGGCTGCAACCGGCCCTTTTCTGTGGCAGCCAATGGACCCACATCAGGCGAAGGCCGCGTCTTTGCCTGTCAGGTCACGCTCGCCAGCCACGGCTAGAATGTCGTTGCCGGCGTCCATGACCGGTATTGTTTCGTAGCGTGCGTCGCAACCGCGAGTGCGCCTGCGACGGCTGCGGTGGCTTCGGTCGCAACGTGCTGCTACCCTTGCGTTTCGCCATTAGTCGCTTCGTTGATGGCGCGGTACTCGGCACTCAGCTCGCGCGCCAGCTCTTCCTTGCTTGGAAGATACGGCAGGTATTTGGCGGTAAACACTTGGTCGTTGTCTTCGGGCAGCGTGTACTCGACAATCGAATCGCTTTTGTCCGCGCAGAGCACGATGCCTATGGGCGGATTGTCGCCTTCGTTCATGAGCTCGCGCGTGTAGTAGTTCACATACATTTGCATCTGGCCCAGGTCCTGATGCGTAAGGTCGTCCGTCTTAAGGTCGATGAGCACGAAGCAGCGCATCAGATAGTTGTAAAAAACAAGGTCAATATAGAAATGGCGCCCATCAAAGGTGATGCGCTTTTGGCGCGCCTCGAAAGCGAAACCACGGCCAAGCTCCAGCAGGAACTTCTGAAGATGCGTGATGAGCGCCTGCTCTAGATCGCTCTCGCGAAACGCAGTATCGTCCGAGAAACCTAAAAACTCCAGTACATATGGGTCGCGGATGATATCCTCGGGGCGACGAGCCGGGGCGCTCTTTTGGATTTCCTGGGTGACGGCCTCCTTGTCCTTGCTGGCAAGTAGGCGCTCGCGGAACATGGTGTTGATCTGGCGTTCGAGCTGACGCGTGCTCCAACGAGAATCGGCGCATTCGTTCATGTACCATGTTCGAGCATCAGGGTCGGTTATACGCGATAACCTGCGGTAATGTGTCCAATTCAATTCGGAACGCAGCGCGTTCCGGATTGGGAACGCAAGATAAAACTGACGCATGTATCTTAAGCTTCTGGCGTTGAAGCCTCTGCCAAAATCCTTAGTCAATCTAACGGCAAGTTCGTCGATCAGTGCATCGCCATACTTGGCGCGCCCCTCTCCGCCCTGTTCATCAACAATACTCTTGCCGATCTCCCAATATGCCTCAACCATCGCAAAGTTAACGGCGGTATAGGCCTTGTCGCGAGCGGCGTTGAGAATCGAGGAGACCTGCTTGTAAAAACCTTCGGGCACGATTGCCGATTCTCCACGGTTTACCAGTTCGCCCATCACTGTCGCCCCACTTTCCTTTTGTGGAATGCGTCTTTATCGCATTTAGTTTAAAGCCTCGCGCGGACACGAATTGCTGTGCTGTCTGACATCTTCGCATGGGGCCTTGCGGTGACTAAAATGTGACCATAGAGGCAGTTTTAGCGAATCCCACGGGAGTGACGCGTATGGACAATAACACGCTGCTATTCCAGGACAAAGGTTCGGGTAGGTATAAAGACGTCAAGATCTACCCCAACCGTATTGAGGTGCTCAAGAAGGGCACTTTTGGTGGCAAGCACACCGAGATTGTCTATCTTAAGGACATTACGGGGGTCAACAGGATCAAGGGCCGCGATGTTTTTCTGCGTAACAGGCTGTTGACTGCTTGTGTTTTTAGCCTGAGCAGCCGTGCGAAGGCCCAGGAGTTTGTTAACGCGCTGAACATGGTGATGTAGCCTATGGCGGCGTTTGGGCCAAGGTAAAAATCGGGGGCACAGAACGGTGTCCTGCGCCCCCCATTGAGTCGATGTGTCTAAAAGGCCGGCTTGCCTATTCGCTACCGTCCCCAGCGTTTTCGCGGTCGTTGGCAAGCATTGCCGCGCCGGCGACCGTTGTCGCTACGGCGGCGGCAGCGAGCCCGGCGGCAATGCCGGAGCCGTCGCCCGTGTCGGCGAGTTTTCCGCCCGAGTTCTTGCCCTTGTTGCCCTTACCGTTCTTATCAGCGCTGCCTGCGTTGGAACCCGTGCCACCGTCGGTGCCGGTGCCGCCTGCACTGCTCGAGGCCGCTACGGTAAAGCTCGCGGCTCCGTCATTAGCAAGCTTGTAGTTTTGCGCCGCGTCGCCCAAAAGACCGTTCGCGCGCACCCAGTACGTTCCCGCGGTAAATGCCTCGCCCTCGACCATTGCCGTGCCCGGAGCGCCGTCCGCGTCGTGCACAAACTCGAGCTGAGCCGTGCAGGCATCGTTTTCGAGTTTGCCCTCGAGCAGCGCCGCGACCTTTGTGCGCACATCCTCGCCGGCCTTAAGGCCTTCGAGCCCCTCAAAGTGGGGTGTCAGTGCGCGCGGATCGATATCGATGGGCACGGATCCCTGCAGCCCCGTAACGGTCTCGTTGCCCAAGGCGTCGACATCCACGTATTCGATGGTAAACGCATGGCCCGAAGCCGCCACGTTGAGTACGTTGCTGCTGTCGACAAGGCGGAAATGGCCCTCGCCAACGGTCTTGCCATCCTGGAGCGAGGCATCGCTCAGCGAGTCGCCGTACGTCATGCGCATGCGGGTCGGGAGGCAGCACGAAGCCGACTGCGTGTGCTTCGTATCGTAATTGTAATTGCGCTGGTAGATGCTCCGGGCCAGCGCCGCATCAACAAAGTCGGATGCGATGATGCCAATGTGCTTGAGGTAATCTGACTTTGTATCCTCGATGCCGCTGGGATTGATGTACGGGCTCTTATACAGATGCTCGTTGACTACTCGTGCCGAGGTAAAAGGATTGCCTCCGTGCGACAAGCCCGTGCAGCTGGTGTAGTTGATAGACCAGCAACGCTCCAGGACTTTCTCCTTGGCCCCGTTATCGTCCTCGACATCTACCTCGTTGCGCGTGCGCCCGGTCGTTTCCTTCAGCGCATTATCGACCCAGCTGAGCTTGTCGGTTCCCGTGAGTTTGTACTTGTCCTGGGCGTATACCTTGGTGCAATAGGGCTCTTTGTCGCCTGTTTCCCCCGCGGCTTCAAAGCCCCGCGCGTCTTGGACGAGACACATGGAACTGCTGTCGGTGTGCACTGCGATTTTGTTATCCCATTCGGTGAGGTCGAGTCCCCACGTGTGGCCGCTTACGCTGTCGCCGTCGAGTCCAAATCGACGTAGCAGGACGATCTTTCCGCGCACCTCGCCCAGTGTGGGAACGCGGCTCGACGTATAGAACAGTTTGGGGTTGTCGTCCAAAACCTTGGCGAAAGCCGTCGTAACACTTTCGTCGGTAGCCTCGTCGTTGCCTCGTGATACAAGCATGATGAGCGCTTCTGTCGGGTTTTCGTTCAAAAACGTTTTGAAGTAGCCTATGACATCGGAGAGATGCAGATAGTTCCCGTCTTTTTTGAGTAGGTAGAAAATCCCGTGGTCGATGCCGGGGTCATCGCCCTTTCCGAGCCGGATATCGAAATAGCGAATGCCTTCGAGCAACTGCGTGGGAATGTAATCCTGCTGGCATTTTACTTGCGAGGATTGGGGCTCAGTGTCGTTGTCCACGCTGCAGGTGCCCGAATCGTGCGTACCCGGGATGCTCAGCTCGTCGAGGAACTTGTTGTCGTCGACGTATTTCATCCAACATGGTCCGTCGACGTAGCTGCTGTACGTGATCCAGTCGAGGCTGCTAACCGTGGCATCGTTCTTTTTCATGTCGTAACCGATAAGTTCGAGCTCCCACGGAATGCTCTTACTCTTATGGCAGATCTTATTGTTGTCCTGGTCTTTGCCGTTCGATTCTATTGCCAGGTACTTAATGTCTTTTTTCTCGGTTTCTTTCTCGACCGTGCGGTCTCGGATGATGTAGGTTCCGTTTGATTGACGCTCGAACGCAAAAGCGCGGCTGGGCTTGTTGTCATACTCGCCGCCCCATACGTGGATGACCTTTCCATCTTTGTCCGAGTCGTCGTCGACCGACCAAATGCTGTAGCCCGTCTTTTTATGCTCTTCGAAATTGAGCAAGGTGCGGATGGCGTACCAGTTTGTATCGTCATTCTTGGTCGTTACGTTCTCAAGGATGAGCTTGCTGGACGTGCCGTCGTTAAACAGGTGACAGACGTTGCCGCGAACGTTGCCGTCTTGGTTGACGCTCGCGGTGCGAAAATAGCCCGCGGGGCGAAGGCGAATGACGAAATTGTGGAGGCTGTCCGACGGTGCGGGTGTGTTGTCTGCAAATGCCGCTCGCAGGGGAATGCCCGGCGCTGCGGTTTCGGGCAGGCTTGCAAGTGGTGACAACGCCGCAAGCCCTAGGCCCAGCGTAAACGCTCGGCGGCTGATGGCATGGTGTTCGGTCATAACTTCTCCATTCGCAGAGTGCGGTTATGCGATAGTTTTGGTCACTATACTGCCCAGATGTTTAAAGATGCTGGTTTAATTGTCTGCGCGGCGCAATAAATCGGTGGGCGGACGTGTTGGGGTGTTTGTCGTTTTCGTACTGTTGCCACATTTGGGGCGGTTCCGGCGTCCGGCATCCTCGCGTTCGTCGGCTACAGGCATAAGAAAGGGAGGGTCGGTTTACCGGCCCTCCCTGGGTACGAAGCGCTGGGGTACCGTCGCTTGTTTGCACTGCGACCGTGTTTCCCGTTGCGCTCGCCAGTCGCTTAGCGCTTGATCTCGATATCGTCGAGCTTGACGTCCATGGCCTCGGTCTTGGCCTCGGCGATGTCGTCGGCAAATTCCAGAGACTTCATCATGGTCTCGACGGCGTCCTTGTGCTCCTCGACGTTGTCGATACGCACATACACACTGCCGCCGTCAACGTCGGTGAAGTATTCGGTCGTTACGCCGCCCGAGTGTGTATAGGAAGCGTTGCGCCAAGTCTTGCCGTTGTACTTGACGGGGTCATTCTCGGTCCACTCAAAGCTGGCATTCCACTTTGCCTCGTAGTCGAACAGTTCATCGGCGTTCTTGTCAGAGTCGAAGACGGGGATGAAGCGATCGCTGGCGTGCTCGCTCTCGGTGAACTTAAACTGGGCCCTGTCGGCGGTGTCGCCTGCGACGTCGGTGATCTCGACGCCCTCGGGGACCTCGACCTTAAACCAAATGAAGTCGGTCCTCATATCCACGGCTGGCTTTTCTGCTCCGCCGCCACCTCCACTGCCGGTAGCGCCGCCGCTGCCACCGCAGCCCACCAGGGCAACCGCGGCAAAGAGACTGATGCAGAGGGTGAGAATCGCAAAGGCCTTCTTTTTCATGGTCGTGTCCTCCTCGATCTGTAACCGCCCATGGATTACCTGCCTTTACTGTACGCGTGGACGGCTCGCTAGGGTGGGCCATGTGTCCCATTCTGAGGGCCGGATTTGCGCCGTTAAGTGGCAATATGCACGGGTCCAAAAGAGGGGAGGGCCGGTGCTGTCGGCCCTCCCCGGGTTGGGCGCCCGTTGTTTTAATGGGGCGCATGTGCGCGGGTGCGCGTAGGCGCGTGCGGGTGTCCCGTTACTTGATCTCGATGCTCGAAATCTCGACTTCGCGTGCCTCGGAAACTGCCTCTTCCATGTCATCGGGGAACTCGATGGAGTTGAGGAGTGCCTCGGCTTCTTTCTTGTGCTGGTCGAAGTTCGAGATGAGGACGTAGACGCTTCCCGGCTCAACATCGGTAAAAAGCATGGTTGAGATGCCGCTGTTGTCCTCGTATGTTCCGACGAGCCACGTCCTGCCGTTATACTCGACGGACCCGCCATCCTTCCACTGGAACGTATCCCCCTTCTTTTCCGCCTGGTCGGCGTGGGATTCCTCGGCCGTCAGCGCTTTTTTCCAAACGGGGATAAAGCGATCGGCCGAGGCGTTCTCGTCTTCGGGGAAGGTGAGCTGGACCCTGTCGGCATTCTTGCCGGCAGAGTCGCTTACGCCGACGCCCTCGGGCATCTCGACCTTAAACCAGATGTAGTCGGTCTTCTTGGCGACGGGGGCCTTTTCCTTGCTCTCGCTCTTGGGGGCGCTGCCGCCGCCCGATGCGCTCCCGCCGCAGCCCACAAGGGCGAGCGCGGCAAAGAGGGCGATGCAAAGGGAAAGGATTGATAGGGTCTTTTTCATCATGGTGGCGTCCTCCTTGTCTGCTGATGACATCACGGCGCCGCATGCTGTTGGGGTACTGATTGCGCTGGCGGCGGATGTCTCTGTGTACTGTGCGACTTATGCCTCCGTTCATCGCTTGTGGCCGTTGCGCGGCCGTTCCCCAACGGGTTCCTTACTTATAGATATGCCCCAGCTTGTGCTGCTCGGGAGTCTCGAAAGGTGGGCCATGTGTCCCATGTTTGCGTTGGCATGGCCTATCGTGTGCCATAGAAATCCGCGATGGCCAGGTGCGCTGACGCTCGCGTACTTATGGGCTAGACTTAGCACCATTACGTGATCGATGCGGTCGGCCGGCGTCGGCCGCCCGACCGATATATATGACTTGAAGGTGCGTGTGCGTATGAGCCAAGAGATGATGGATAAAACCTGTCGCGGTTTTGCCGAGGCGCTGGCCGCGCGCGAGCCGGTTCCCGGTGGTGGCAGCGCGAGCGCCTTTGTAGGTGCGCTGGGCGCCTCGCTTTGCGGAATGGTTGCCCGCTATGGGGCGACAAACCCCGCGCTTGCCGATCGCGCAGACGATCTGACGCGCGCGTTTGCCCAGGCGGATGAGTTGGCGCAGGAACTTGTGGGTCTGGTTGCCGAGGACGTTCGTGCCTACGGGCAGGTGTCCGCGGCGTACGGTATTCCGCGTGACGATCCGGCTCGAGCGACCGCGATTCAGGATGCGCTGCATGTGGCCGCTCTGCCGCCGTATCGCATTATGGATGCCTGCGGGCGTGCGCTGGCGCTGCTCGAGGACATGGCCGACAAGGGTTCGCGTCAGCTGCTGTCCGATGTGGCGTGCGGCGCCGTGTTCTGCCGTGCCGCTATGCAAGGCGCGAGTTTGACGCTCTTTGCGAACACCACGTCTATGAAGGATCGCGTTCGTGCCGAGGAGCTCGAGACGGCGTGTGATGAGCTGCTCGACACATGGTTGCCGCGCGCCGAGGCGCTGGCGCGCCGCGCCTCCGACGCTGCAAGGAAGAGAGGATAGCCATGGCTGAACTGCTGAAGGGTGCTCCCGTTGCTCGCGCTTTGACTGAGGAACTTGCTGCTCGCTGCGCAGCCCTGCGCGAGCGGGGCGTTGTTCCGACGTTGGCTATTGTGCGTGTAGGTGAACGCGAGGACGACCTATCCTACGAGCGCGGTGCGCTCAAGCGCTGCGAAAAAGTGGGGATTGAGGCTCGTCGCGTTTTGCTTTCTGCCGATGTTTCGCAGGACGAGCTGTTGACGGCTATCGAGGACATCAATGCCGATTCGGCTGTTCATGGCTGTCTGATGTTCCGCCCGCTGCCCGCCGGCCTTGACGAGAACGCCGTCGCCGCAGCGCTCGATCCCGCCAAGGATGTTGACTCCATGACGCCGGCTTCGCTGCTCACCACGCTTTCGGGGCGCGGCGAGGGTTTTGCCCCCTGCACAGCCGAAGCTGTGCTTGCTTTGCTGGATCATTACGGCGTTGAGCTGGATGGAGCTAAGGTTGCTGTGGTCGGGCGCTCGCTGGTGATCGGGCGTCCCGTTGCCGCCATGCTTACGGCGTGCAATGCCACCGTGACGACGTGCCATACGCATACGCGCGACCTTGCTGCCGAGTGCCGTGCGGCTGATATTGTGGTTGCGGCCGTTGGGCGCGCGCACACGATTGGTGTGGACGCGGTTCGCGAGGGCCAGACAATCATCGATGTTGGCATTAATTGGGACGAGGCCGCTGGCAAGTTGGTCGGGGACGTTGATTTTGATGCTGCAGAGCCGGTTGTTGACACCATCACGCCTGTGCCGGGCGGCGTGGGAGCTGTGACCACCGCGATTCTCGCCAAACACGTGATTGAGGCGGCGGAGCGCGCATCGAAATAGGCGTTTTGGGCTGTTTGAGGGGGTTAGCTATATACCACGTGGTCAAACAATGCCAAATATGAGTACTGTTGCCAAGATAGTCACATATGTCTTACGTCTTTTTGGCTTCCTAACGGTATCCATTATCGTTAGGAAGCCTATTTTATTGAACTTATGGGGAATAACGTTGTCTTGCTTTTGGGCAAATGGGGATTTTCGGCACTCGTTACAGGGAAATTTGCTGCCACTAAATTGGTGACAGTACTCATATTTGGCATTTTTTGACCACGGGGGCTGCCGAGGCCGTGGTTTCGCCCTTTTTGCGTCGAAGCGATACACTGTTGCCGTTTGATTTCTTCGCTCAAGGAGGATGCGCATGCCGTGCACAACGATTTTGGTTGGTAAGAACGCGAGCTACGACGGGTCGACGCTGGTCGCCCGCAACGAGGACTCGTCCAACGGGGTGTTTGAGCCCAAGCGCATGCGCGTGGTGCATCCCGACGAGCAGCCGCGTGTCTACACGAGCGTCCTGAGCCACCTGACCGTTGAGTTGCCCGACAATCCCATGCGCTACACGAGCGTCCCCGACGTCGTTCCCGGTCACGGTATTTGGGCCGAGGCCGGATTCAACGAGCTCAATGTTGGCATGTCCGCAACCGAGACGCTCACCACCAACGAGCGCGTCCGCGGCGCCGACCCGCTTGTGGACTACGTGCCCGCTAGGGGCAACGAAGGCGAGGATGGATACGTTCCGGCACAGCCCGGTGGCCTGGGCGAGGAGGACATGGTGACCCTGGTCCTGCCGTACGCCAAGTCCGCCCGCGACGGCGTTCGTATCCTGGGCGACCTGCTCGAGCGCTACGGCACCTACGAGAACAACGGCATCGCCTTTAGTGATGTGGACGAGATCTGGTGGCTCGAGACCATCGGCGGTCACCATTGGATCGCAAAGCGCGTGCCTGACGACGCCTATGTGACCATGCCCAACCAGCTGGGTATCGACAGCTTTGACCTGGATGACGCCGAGGGCGCCCAGGCCGACCACATGTGCTCCGCCGACCTGCGCTCCTGGATGGCCGAGTGGCATTTGGACCTGACGCTGGGCGTTGAGGGCGACGGTCCGGCTGCGGTCTTTAACCCGCGCGAGGCCTTTGGCTCGCACAGCGACAGCGACCATGTCTACAACACGCCGCGCGCCTGGTACATGCAGCGCTGCCTCAACCCCAGTGACGTGTGGGATGGCCCCGACGCCGACTACACGCCCGAGAGCGACGATATCCCCTGGAGCCGCGTGCCCGAGCGCAAGGTGACCATCGAGGACATTAAGTACGTGCTTTCGAGCCACTACCAGGGCACGGAGTACGACTGCTACGGCAGCAAGGGCACGCCCGCCACGCGTGGCGCTTATCGCCCCATCGGCATCAACCGCAACAGCCAGCTCGCCGTGCTGCAGCTGCGCCCCTATGCGCAGCCGGCGTATCGCGCCGTGCAGTGGATGGCCTTTGGTTCCAACTCGTTTAACGCGCTGGTTCCGCTGTACGCCAACGTCGAGACCATGCCCGAGTACTATGCCGACACGCAGGCTCGCGTGACGTCCGAAAACTTCTACTGGGCCAACCGCCTGATCGGCGCCCTGGCTGACGTCCGTTTCCATGAGTGCGGCCGCGCTGTGGAGGACTACCAGGAGAAGGTCGGTGGCATGGGCCACAAGCAGATCCATGACGTCGATGCTACCGTAGCCGCTCTGCCTGAGGCCGAGGTGCCTGCCGAGCTTGCACGCGCCAATGAGGCCTTTGCCGAGTGTGTTCGTGTGGAGACCGATGCTCTACTGGGCAAGGTGCTCTACACCACGAGCTGCGCCATGAAGAACTCTTTCGCGATGAACGACAACGTGAGGTAGGGATTTCCCGTCGATCGAATAGCGCTAAAACGCTTTGTCGCTTTCACTCGATCTTGGGTACAAGAACGCCAATGCAGTTGTTTATGATTGGAGACAACCATGGTTATGAAACTCGATCAGCTTGTTAACGGCGCCATCAACGTTGGCTTTGGCGCTGCCGCCGTTGCTGTCGAAGGCGGCAAGAAGGTCCTCGACGACCTTAACACCAAGGGCGAGCAGGTCCGCAAGGACACCGCCACCCCCGATATCGCCCGCAGCGTGTCCGATATGTTCGAGCAGGCCGGTGGCACCATCTCCGACCTGACCGAGCGTCTGGGCATGCAGGGCGAGACCGCGGCCCAGCGCGTGCTTGACGAGCTTATCCTTGCCCGCGTCCGCGTCATGACCGCTCCCGAGCGCACTGCCTTCCTGGCCCATGTGCGCGACATCGTCGATTCGGTCGAGGACAACGTGACCTCGGTGCCCGTCGAGTCCGTTGAGCCCGACGATGCGAAGGATACCGAAGAGGCCGAGTAGCAGCGCAGATGGCAGATTCCACCACCGATTACAACAATCTAGATCCCTTGGGTGACGAGGCGGCGGTTGTCGATGAGGTCGACGCCGCCGTCTCGGGCGCTCGCAAGAAGCCGCGCGCCGTCGATATGGTGCCCGAGGAGCCCGACGCGATGGCGCCGGACGAGGAATACCAGCTCACGCCGGCGGGTCGTCGCGAACGCATTGGGCAGATTGTACGCCTGGTCAAAAAGTACCGCGTGTGGGATAACCTCACGCCGGTTCGTTTGCGCCGCCTGCTCGAGGAACTCGGCCCCATGTTCGTCAAGATGGGGCAGATTTTGGCCAACCGGTCCGAGATTCTGCCGCAGCGCTTTTGCGACGAGCTGCGTCGTCTGCGCTCCGACGTGGAGCCGGTGCCGTACGAGGTCGTACTCAGCTGTCTGGAAGAAGAATACGGCCTGCGCCTGGGGGAGATGTTCGATGCGATCGACCCCAACCCGCTCGGTAGCGCGTCGCTCGCGCAGGTGCACCGCGCTCGTCTGGTGACGGGCGAGGACGTGGCCGTCAAGGTGCAGCGCCCCGGTGCGCAGCAGGTTATGGCGCAGGACATCGATATCATCCGCTCGGTGGTGCGTATCGTTTCCAAGTTCGTCAACACCGATCAATTCGTTGACCTGCACGGCGTGGTCGAGGAGCTGTGGACCTCGTTTCGCGAGGAGACCAACTTTTTGGCCGAGGCCAAAAACCTCAACGACTTCTACGAGTTCCATAAGAGCGTTCATGGCGTGACGTGCCCTAAATCCTATCTGGACCTGTGCACCGAACACGTGGTGGTTATGGACTACGTCGACGGCATTTCGATCGCCGATCCTGAACGCTTGGTGGCCGAGGGCTATGACTTGGAAAAGATCGGTGCCGCAATCGTCGAGGACTACTCGACGCAGGTGCTTGATGACGGCTTTTTCCATGCTGACCCGCATGCGGGAAACATCATCCTCAAAGACGGTATCGTTTACTTTATCGACTTGGGTATGGTCGGACGCATGTCGAGCCACGACCGCGGTATCGTCAAGGACATGATTTTCGCCGTGGCCGAGGGCGACGTGCCCAAGCTCAAGGATTCGCTCATGCGCTTCGCCGTGACGCGTGGCGACTCGGCTGAGCTCGATCATTCGGCCTTTTTGTCCGATTTGGACTTTATCGTGGCTGACTTTGCGGGCCTTGACCTTAAGGACCTAGATATCGGCGAGTTTTTGACTTCGCTGTTAAACCTCGCGCGCAAAAATGACGTTGAGCTGCCGAGCGTGGTGACGATGTTCGCCCGCGGCATGGTGACGCTCGAGGGCCTGTTGACCGAGTACATGCCCAACGTCAACATGATCCAGATCATCCAGACGCACATCAAAAACGAGAAGAGCACCTACGCCCGCATGCGCGAGATGAGCCGCGACTTTGCAGCGAGCAGTTATCGCGCGGCGAAGGGCTCGCTCGAGGCGGCCGAGTATCTGGGCTTGGCTTCGCGCATGCTCACACGCGGCCAGCTTAAGGTGAACACGCAGATCATGAGCAGCGATAAGGCGCTGCGACAGCTGGGTGGAATTATCGACCGCATGTCGATGGCTATTGTTATCGCCGGCTTGTTTATCGGTTCGTCGGTGGTGTACTACGCGCGCATCGAGCCGGTTGTGTTTGGTATCCCGGTCATTGGCTTTATGGGCTACGTGAGCGCGCTGGTGCTGGCGCTTATGCTGGGCCGCAATATCTGGCTCAACAGCCACGGCGGCAAGCGCTAGAGGCTGCGACCGTCACCGCATTTTCCTTTCGCAAACAATAGCTTTTACCTTGGGCTTCGCCTGCGTGCGAGGCCCTTTTGCGTGATAGCATATTGACGGTTTTAATCGATGGCCTAGATGGTGGTGCGGAGACGCACGAATGCGCGGTTTTCCTGCGCGTTTGGGGGAATCGGGGTGCAAGTCCCCGGCTGTACCAGTAACCGTAATTCCTCTTGGCTCGGGATGTTCGCGTCGCAGATCGGACGGCGCGCCTGAGCCGTTAAGGTTAAGTCGGATCGCCTCCCATCTTGCATGCGGCTGCGGCGTATGCCGCCGGTGTGCATAGGGCTCTGGAGGGAAGGGGGACCCCGATGGGGGAACTCGGGCGCAACATGCGCGATGACGTGGGGCAGCTTCAAGGCAACGCTCCAAGTACAGACAATAGGAGACAAATGGATATGTTTGAGGACGAGTGCCAGCGTGCCTCGCTTCGTCGCCGTGGCGTAATCGCGCGCGGCGTGGCAAAGCGCTGCCTGGTGGCATTCCTGGCCTTCGCGATGGCCTTCAGCACCACGCCGGCTCAGCTGTGGGCCGAGGGCGCCGAGGGCATTGCCGAGGCTGTGGCTCAGGCTACGACGCCGGGCGAGGACGCAGCGCTTGCGGGCGGTGCCGCTGAGCAGAGCGGCGCCGAGGTTTCGGATTCTGGGAGCGCGCCTGCAGCTAGTGCCGCCGCATCAAAGGCAGCAACTGGCGACGAAGGCTCGGCGACGGGGGAGAGCCCTGCCGCGAGCGAGCAGTCTTCAGCGGCATCCGCTGGCCAAGCAGGATCTGCCGCCGCGGCTGCCGTTCAGACAGAGAACCCGACAGAAACCGGCGATGTCGCCAAGAAGCAAGTCGAGGTCTCGTTCTCGATTATCGGCACCGATGCCGACGGCAAGGCTCAGACCTGGGTGGCACCCACGCAGCTCAAGCTCGACGAGGGCGCGACGGCTGCGGATGCCTTCGTTAAGCTGCAGCAGAAGACGGGCTTCAAGGCAGACTACGATCCGAACACGGCATACGGTTTCTACCTCAAAAGCATCACATCCCCGAGCGATGGCCGTACGCTTGCCTTCGATCCGACGACTTATGCCTTCTGGCAGCTGTTCGTCGACGGTGCGTCTTCCTCGGTTGGCGCGAGCAGCGTTAAGCTCACCCAGGGGCAGAAGGTTGAGTTTGCCTATACGGCTGGTAGCGCGTCCCCTGTCGTTAAGGACCAGGTTGCCGCAAATGTGACCGTCATTGGTCGCGATGCCCAGGGCAAGACTCAGACTTGGGTCGATAACGCGCAGTATGTGGTGACGTCCGGTTCGAGCGCACTTGACCTTACGAAGGTCGCGCTTGAGGCGAATGACATCGACGCCGTTGCTGCTGGCTCCTTCATTCTGAGCCTTAAGTACAACGGTGTTGAGCTGGGTACGCCCCAAGATTATTCGACCTATTGGCAGCTGTTCATCAACGGCAAGTCGAGCGACTACACGGCAGACAATGTCACCATTCATGCTGGCGATACCGTTACGTGGTTCTACGGTGGCTGGGGCGATAAGTTGCCGTCCGATTCCGTCCATGCTTCCGTTCAGGTCCTTGGTAAGGACAAGGACGGCAAGCAGCAGGTTTGGGCTTCGACGGGCCAGACGAGTCTCAAGGCGGGCTCTACTGCCAAGGATCTCCTTGAGCAGACCGGTCTTACTCTCGATGCTGGCGAATCGTCTTGGGGCTGGTTCCTCAACGGCATTACTTCGCCGTTCGATAGTAAGTCCTATGGCTGGGATGCTGCGACTAATAGCTATTGGCGCTTCTATGTAAATGGCAAGTTCGCCGACGTTGGCGCCGGTGCCTATGAGCTCCAAGAGGGCGATGCCGTCACCTTTATGTATGGTGCTGACGTCGATGCCCTTCCTGGCCAGGTTCTTGGGTCTGTCGATGTTATCGGTCCCGATGTCAACGGCAACAATACTCGCTGGGGCTCGGCAAGCAATGTTTCCCTGCCCGAGGGCTCTACGGCTCAGAACCTTATTGAGACGGTCCTGAAGGCCAAGGGCGTTACGTACAACGGCTCCCAGAGTGGTGAGTACTGGTTCCTCAATTCCATCAACTCGCCGTTCGATCACAAGCCGTATGCCTGGGATGCTGCGACCAATAAATATTGGCACCTGTATATCAACGGAGAGCCCTCCTTACTCTGCGCCAATCAGATTACGCTCAAGAGCGGCGATAAGGTTACGCTTGCCTATACCACCGACGATTCGGCCATGCCCGATCCCGACAAGATTGTCGTGGACCCGAGCGCGACGACTCCTGATTGGGATGCCGAGTGGGCCGGCTACGGCAACAGTGGCAACGGTTCGACCGTAACGGATGCCAAGACGCCTGCGCAGGCCGCCGGTCTTAAGTGGGCCTTCGATTGGAAGGCCGAGTCTGGTCAGCAGTATGCCAACTGCAGCGAGCCTGTCATCGCTAACGGCTTTGTGTACATCGCGACCGAGAACGAGCTCATTAAGATCGATTCGTCCACGGGCAAAAAGGTTGCCTCTGCGCCGCTTGCCTCCAAGGTGAGTTATACCTCTCGTCCGATCTACACCAATGGCCTTATCATCGTTCCGCTCAACGGCGGTGCGGTCCAGGCGATTACTGCAGACAAGCTGATCTGCAAGTGGCTGACGCCCGGTTTGACGGACTTGACGCAGAGCTCCTGCACCGTCGTTTCGGACGGCGAGTACGTCTATGTTGGTACGGTCGATATTTCGTATGACGAGAATTACAACGCGACCTACGGCAACGGCTCCTTTATGCGCATTAAGATTGCCACGGGCGAAGTTTCTTGGCAGAACATTGACGCTTCCGAGGGTTATTACTGGACTGGTGCGGCTTTGACGGATAAGTATGCCATCGTTCCTACGAGCGCGGGCACGCTTAAGTGCATTGATAAGACGACGGGCGATGTCGTTTCGACCATGAAGCTCGGCGCTCTCGCGAACGCCGACTGTGTCGCCGATCCGTCCAATGGTTCCACCTTCTATCAGATGACGCACGATGGAAAGCTCCATGTGATTTCGCTTTCGGCGAAGGGCGTACTGAGCGAGCAGAAGACGGTCGACCTGGGTCTTACTAATAACATGAGCGCACCGGCGGTGGCTGGCGAAAACTTGATTGTCGGCGGACAGACGGCTACTGGCTCTGCTCTGGCTCTCTATAATCTGAAGACCGGTAAGACCACGATGGTCACCGCTGCTGACGGTAAAGAACTGCCGGCCGGATTTAACGGTATTGCTGCTACTCCGCTGGTGAGTGTTCAGGGTGGCAAGACCTATGTGTACTTCACCGTTAACAGCGCGGATAGCAAGGATTACGTCAACTACTCTGCTGGTGGTGGCGTGTATCGCTATACGCTCGGTGATGCAGAGGCGACGCAGATTTATGATGCGGCTGGCCATTACCAGCACTGTGACTCTCCGGTCATTGCCGATGCATCTGGCAACCTGTACTACATCAATGACTCGGGCACGCTGTTCAAGCTTGGGGCCGTTGAGTCTTGGACGGTTGTCTTTAATTCCAACGGCGGGTCTGCTTGCAATACTAAGTTTGTTGCTACGGCCGATGGCAAGCTGGTCAAGCCAGCCGATCCGACGCGCGATGGCTACACTTTCGGCGGTTGGTATACCGATGAGACTTGCGCGCAGGCGTATGACTTCAGTACGCCGGTGACGGCCGACCTGACGTTGTATGCCAAGTGGACCAAGAATGCCGTTAACCCTGGCGGTAATGGCGGTTCTGGCGCTAATGGTGGCAACGGTGGCGTTGGTTCGAATGGCGGCGGCGGTTCTAGTACCGGTACTGGTTCCGGCACTGGCGCTGGCGCTGGTTCTGGCTCCGGCTCGAAGGGCGGCGTTATTGCCCCGGGCCAGAAGCCGGTGACCAAGACGACGGTGTCGACCAAGACCGAGACCAGGGACAACAAGTCCGACAAGAAGGACTCCGATAAGTCCGATAAGAAGGACGAGAAGAAGTCTGACAAGAAGTCTGACAGGAAGGACGGCACGTCCGACAAGAAGTCCGATTCCAAGTCCGATACGGGTGCTGTTTCCACGACCACTGCTAAGAAGTCCTCTAGTGCTTCCGAGCCGGAGACTGGCACCAATCCGCTCGCCATCGTTGGCATCGCCGCCGGCGTGATTGGCCTCGCGCTCATCGCCGTCTTCGTGCTGACCAAGCGCGGCAAGGGTGACGGTAATGCCCGATAAGCCCAAGGAGACCAGCGGGCAACAGCCCGACTCCTCGTTTATCCAGCTCGATGATCCAAAGCAAAAGGGCACCGCTTCGGCGGCGTCCACCTCTCGTCGCAAGGCGCTCCTCGGCGTTCTGACTGCTGCATGCACCATTCTGATCGTCGTCTCGCTGGGTTTCGTCCATCCTTCCACAAGCGGTGCCTGGTCCATCGACTGGATCATTCAGACCGTGACGGGGGAGAGCGTCGTCACCAAGGACACCAAGGCGTCTGGCTCGACTACGACTTCGGGCGAGGCCAGTTCCAAGGATTCCAAGTCATCGAATGACGCAAAAGATGAGTCCAAGGGTTCGAACGACGACAAGGACGATTCCGAGTCTTCAAACAAGGAATCGGACAAAAACTCGGATAGCAAGAAGTCCGAGGACCGGGGCGGCAAGAAGTCTGGCGATAAATCCGCTGCCCAAAATACGGGAGCCAGTGATACTTCCAATGCGTCTGGCGGTGCTTCTTCGGGCGGTGGCCAGTCGTCTGATGGAGCCTCATCCTCTAATGGTGGAAACGCCTCCTCGGGCGGCCAGAGCGGCTCACAGGAGTCCAACTACGTTACGGTGACGGTTTCGGTCACATCGAGCGCTGTGGACAATCCTGTGTCCTCTGGTGGCACCTTTACCTTTAACGAAGGTGCTACCGTCTACGATGCCCTGTGCGCGCTGGGCCTTTCTGTCAACGCACACGGCTCATCGTACGGCACGTATGTTTCTGCGATTGGTGGTTTGGCCGAGAAACAGTACGGCGGCACGAGCGGCTGGATGTATTCCGTCAACGGCACAACGCCCATGACGGCCTGTAGTAACTACGTTCTCTCAAACGGCGACAACGTAGTCTGGTATTACGTTACAGACTAGAGGCCTCGACATAGCGCGCCAGACGGGCGGTTCGGACCAACATCCGAGCCGCCCGTTTTTCATGCGAATGGGACTGGATCGCCGGGTCTCTCGGCAAACAAAAAACCGGTTGGAACGGGAATTCCAACCGGTTATACATTCAAGCAAATAGTGAATCGACTACGACCGTGCGCCCTCGAGGAAGAAGCGGCGGCTGAAGTAGTTGTACCAGGTGACGAGGAATGTGGCGATGGCCTTCATGGCCTGGTAGCCGATGCTCAAAAACGTGACGCCCACAAACATGTACAGGTCGTTGAGGCCCAGGCCGATCACCGACAGGATGGTGAAGATCGTGAACTCGCGCTTGCGGCTCATGCCTTCGCGGTGGTCGAACACGTACTTCATGCTGAGCCAGTAGTTGACCACGACGGACGTGATAAACGAAACCGTGGTGCTCATCAAAAAGTCGAGGTGGAACAGCTCGACGAGCGCAATGAGCATGCCCCAGTCGATGCCAAAGGAGATAAGACCCACGACGGCAAACTTGAGGAACTGCTTGGTATGAGGTTGTGCCAGCGCCTTGCGCACGTAATCACATCCAATGCGTTGATGAATCGAGCAGAGGATACTTTAGAGCTTTTACAAGGGAAACGTAAGGTCTTTGCCAAGAACTATATGAACTCGCCAAATTTTCAAGAGCTAATCCGCAAACGTTGAAAATTTGCCCGTAAACGAGCGACACCCACGGACGATACTGCGCTGAGTGCGCGTCGTCCGTGGGCGCCGTAATGCTACAGGGGTTTCGAGCTATTTTGTCTCGTCGCCCTCCAGGAAGATTTTTCGGGTCACAAAGTTGTAGACCATGACAAGCGCGGTGGCACAGATCTTGGCGATATTGGCCTCGAGTCCCAGGCCGGCGTTGAGCGCCAGCACGATGCCATCGTTGAGCACCAAACCGATCACGGACAGCACGACAAAGATGATGAACTCGCGGCGGCGGCTCATGCCTTCCTTGTGCGCAAACACGTATTTCATGCTTGCGAGGTAGTTAAAGATGAGTGAGATGATAAAGCCGCTGGTGTTGGCGATTAGGATGTTGAGGCCCAGACCGTAGTGGAGCAGATTCATAATGCCAAAGTCGATAACCGTGGCAATGACACCGACGACGCCAAATTTCATAATCTGCGCAAGGAGCTTTTGCATGGTACCTGCCTTAAGCTGGCGCCGAAGCGCCGCGGGGATGACAAACTTAGCAAGTTTAGCCAATCCCCGCGGGTGGTGCTAGGCGCGCTCCTCGATAGCACCGTTTCTATATGCATCGAGCAGCTGGCGCAGGTCCTGGATCTGGCTGCGAATCTTGGCGCCAGTATCGGTGTCGCTCACCATGCGGCGACGGTCTGCTTGGTCAAAACGGTTGGTCTCGCTCTCGATGTCCACGTTGCGCGTGAGTGCCTCGGCAACCGTCGTAAAGGCCCGGTGCGACTTGAGGCGGCAGCCGCGCGAGCTCGAGATGAGCGTATAGCCGGCGATGCCCGTCTTGGGATGGTAAGCGCGGCAGAAGCCGCCATCGATGACCAGTAGCTTGCCCTCGGCGCGGATGGGCTGCTCACCCTTGGTGGTTTTAACGGGCGTGTGGCCGTTGATGATGTGGCCGGTCGGCGAGCATGCCATGGCCGCGACGCCAAACTCGCGCATGATATCATCGCAGACCGAGGGCGACTTGGTAAGCGTAAAGTACGGGTCCATCGGCTCGACCCAGGTGCTCTTATCGGCGATATAGGCGCGCTCAAAGGTACGCACCAGGCGTCCGCTGGCGGGTGAATTGAAGCCAATCCACAGGTACCACATCCAGTCGAGGGCATCGCGGTCGCCCACGCGCCACGCGCGGCGGGCGATGTGGTCGCAAAAATCGAGATAATCGCGGCCAGCGTGCCAGGTGCCCAGGCAGTTCATGCTGCTGAAGGTGCCGTCTTCGTTGAGTGGAACGCAGCCGTGGAAGAGCAGGTTGCCGTTGGCGACCTTGTACATCGAGCCGTGGGTGTAGAGGAAATCGATATGGCGATGCAGGTGATCGGCGGTGACAAACTCGGACACGAGCTTGTCGATGATGTGCTGCTCCTGAGACGTGAGCGTGTAGGGGTCCGCCGGGTCGACGGTGGGGAAGTCGTTGGTCGTGAGCGGCCACACGCTGCCGTCGGCGAGCGTGACCGTGCCGGTGTCGTGGTCGATCTTGTCGAGTAACAGGCGGTCGGTCATATCGAACTCGGGGTGGCGCTGGATAATCTGGCCCTCGAGCTTAAAGAGCAGCACGTTGATGGCCTTGATCAGCGGGGTGATGGACTCACCGGCGGTGTAGGTGGCATCGGCAAAGGCGACAAGCTCACGCAGCGAGATGCCGTAGTTGTTCTCCAGGATCTCGTAGTTGTCGTAGCGTAGGTTGTTGCGCAACACCGTGGCGATGCAGGCGGGCTCACCGGCCGCAGCGCCCATCCACAGTAGGTCGTGGTTGCCCCACTGGATGTCGAGTGAATGGTAGGTGAGCAGACGGTCCATAATCTTGGCCGCGCCGCCGCCGCGGTCGAAGATGTCGCCCACCAGGTGCAGGTGGTCGACGGCCAGGCGCTTGATGAGCGAGGCGAGCGACTCGATAAAGTCGTCGGCGCTGGCGGTCTCCAGGATGGACTCCACGATGCGCTCGTGATAGCGCACGCGATAGTTGTTCTCGTCCGGGTGCGTGTGCAACAACTCGTCGATGATATAGGCGTAGTCGCGCGGGATGGCCTTACGCACCTTGGAGCGCGTGTAGCGGCTTGAAAGCGAGCGAGCGACCATGATGAGCTGGTCAAGCATCGTCTTGTACCAAGTTGGCGAGTCCTCGCGCTGGCTGCGGACCAGGTCGATCTTCTCGCGCGGGTAGTAGATGAGCGTGCACAGCTCGCCCTTTTCGTCAAAGGAGAGCGTGTCGCCAAAAATTTCGTCGACATGCTCGCGCACGACGCCCGAGCAGTTGTTGAGGATGTGCATAAAGGCTTCGTACTCGCCATGCACGTCGCTCATAAAATGCTCGGTGCCCTTGGGTAGGTTGAGGATGGCCGAGAGGTTGATAATTTCGGTAAACGCGGATTGTTCGGTGGGGAACTGTCTCGACAGCAGGCGCAGATACTTGAAGTCTTGCGGGTTGCGATCGAATGCGACCATGAAACACCTTCCGATGGGGCTGGTAAAACTGATAAACAGCGTCAAACGTTTATCAGTATGCGCCGCTTTTGTTTCGATTTTGCGCCGGCGGCTGAATTGTCGGCTGAACGGTTTGGTAAATCGATTTAGTTGAGGTGGATATGGCGGTTGAGTGGAGACGACAGAAGGTGTTTTCTCAGATATTTATGCGTGGGGCCGGTGGAGACGATGGTGGTAAAGATGTTCGCTATTTTTGGTTCGATTTGGTAAATAGTGGACATATGTACCGTATGTAGGCTCACTGTGCGATAATTTGCGCAGCAATGAGTAAGGAGCCTCATATGAGTGATTTTGTCCTGACCTGTGAATCCGCCGCCGACCGAACCCGTGAGTTCTTTGCGTCGCGCAATATCCCTGTCGTGTGTTTTCATTACGAGATCGACGATGTTGTCCATACGGACGATCTGTATCAGTCGATTACGCCGGACAAGTTTTTTGCCCAGATTGCCGCGGGCGCCATGCCCAAGACGTCTCAGGTGAGCGTGGGTGAGTACAAGGAGTTTTGGGAGCCGTTTGTTGCCGAGGGTAAAGACGTGCTGCACCTGGCGTTGTCGTCGGGTATTTCGGGCACGTATGGATCGGCCTGCGTTGCGGCGCAGATGCTCGCGGATCGCTATCCCCAGGGCGGCAAGGTGCGCGTCATCGATTCGCTGGCGGCGTCTTCGGGCTTTGGCCTGTTGCTGGAATATGCCGCCAACGTGCGCGATAGCGGGGCTTCACTCGACGAGACGGCTGCCTGGATCGAGGAGCACAAACTCAACCTGCACCACTGGTTCTTCTCGACCGATCTGTCGAGCTATCTACGAGGCGGTCGCATTTCGGCTGCGAGTGCGATCATCGGCACGGCGCTTAAGATTTGCCCGCTTATGACGGTCGATTGCGACGGCAAGCTGTCGCCACGTGAGAAGATTCGCACTAAGAAGCGCGCGATTTCCGAGATGGCTAAGACCATGATGGCACACGTGCAGGACGGTGCGGATTATTCGGGTAAGTGCATCATGTCGCACTCGGCGTGCCGCGAGGATGCCGAGGCAGTTGCGGCGCTGATTGAGGAACAGGTTCCGCAGCTTAAAGGCAAGATTGAGATCAATGACATCGGTACTCTGATTGGCTCGCATACCGGACCTGGTACGGTGGCGCTCTTCTTTATGGGCGACAAGCGCGTGGATTAATTTGCCCCATCACGTCGCTGCATGTTTGTTCAAGCGAAAACGGCCCGCCTCACGTTTGTGGGGCGGGCCTTGCTGTTGCGGCTAGCGTTTCTTTCCGCGGAAGAAGAAGCCGTGCAGTGATGGCTTGAGGCCGCGATTGGCGCGATGCTCCTCGACGCGCTCGTGGATCGAAGCGACGCGCTCGATGACTTCGTCGGGAATCGGCACGTCGGGATTCATGTTCTCGACTTGGCTGACCTCGGCGGCGGCGACCTGGTCGATAATGGGCACATCGTCGCGCGAGATGACGGGCGTGGCGTCTTCTTTCATCTTGCGGTATCGCTGCATCATGTCGGTCTGAAGCTGCTGGGCCGAAGGCGGCGTCCAGATGATGGCGTTGGCGCCAGCGGCGATGGTTTCACGGATGCTCTCGGGCGTCTTGCCGCCCGGTGCGATGAGCGGCAGGTTGGGATAGTGCTCGCGCAGCTCGCGCAGGACCTGGGGCGTGTTTTTGCCGGCGGCGATGTTGAGAATCTTGGCTCCGGCGCGCACCTTGGCGTGAGCATCGTCGTCGCAGCGAACGACCGTGGCGATGACGGGGATGTCGGCGATGTTGGTGATGTGCTCGACCATCTCGGCAGTAGCGGGGGAGTTGACCACGCAGCCCGCCGCGCCCTGCATCTCGGATACGGCCGCCATCTGCACGGAACGCTTACCGGTGGTGGTGCCGCCGCCAACGCCCACAAAGACCGGGCACTCGGCAACAGTCAGCAACGCTTGCGTAATGGCGGGCTGCGGCGTGAAGGGGTAGACGGCAAACACGGCGTCGGCATTGGAGTTGCGGATGACCGCCACGTCGGTGGTGTAGATGAGCGATTTGATGCGGCGGCCAAAGAGCGTAAAGCCGCTGGCCTCCTCGATCTCATCGGGCATACGGAGGGCTGCCTTGCGCAGACGCCCGTCGATGGGCAGCGGCTCCATGGGCAAAAGGCCGTTGGGAGTTACGGCCACCTGGGGCTCGGTAAATTCGTCTGCAAGCTCAACCTCGGAGAAGTCGACCGAGGCGACGATGTCCTCGTGAACCTCGGCGGGAACATCGATGGGGGCTTGGTCGTTCGTCGCGGCAGGCGTCTCGAAGGAGCTGGTGCCGACAAAGGCGTCGACGCGCTCGTTCAAATCGTTGAGAGAATCCATGGCGGTCCGTTTCTATGCTGTGCGGTCGGCAGTGTACGACCGGCGTTGCGAGTGCTAAATCGTTTGACGAGTTGATTTTTCCCCGCCGCGCCATCCGTTAGACTGAAGGGCCGGCGAACGTGAAGGAGCTGTGGTGGCGGGAATCGAGGTGCTATCTTGAATGTCCCGTATACAAAAGAGAGGTGACGCGGTATGGAATTCTCGGCAATGTTGGGCTCGATTGGCCTATGCGTGGGCGCAATCGTTGCCGCCGCGGTCATCTACTTTGCGGTCACGGCCATTAAGGGCAAAAAGGCTGAGCGCAAGGAGCGTGAAGCGCTTGCGCGGCATAAGGACCAGCAGGACAGGCGCGCACGGCGATAGCTTGTTGAGTTTTGAATCCGTGCGCTAGCTGCGTTTTCGGACCAGGGCGATATAGAAGCCCTCAAAGTCGCGACTGGGCGGAATGGTCAGCGTGCCGGGCATGCCGTTGGCAATGGCCGAGACGTGGCCTTCGGCAATGGCTTCGGTAAGGGCGTTGCACTCGATATGCGGATCCTCGCCGGCACCCTGGGCGCGACGCGCTTCGCTTTCGCTCGGCGTGCCGTCGAGGGGGATGAGCTCGCAGTCCATATGCTTGTCGAGGGCCTCTTGCAGGGCATCCTCGTTTTCCTGCGGCAAGATCGAACATGTCGAATAGACGAGCGTGCCGCCCGGTTTGAGGGCCCCCATGGCGCGCTCCAGAAGCGCTCGCTGCGAGCGGGCGCACTTGACGAGCAGCTGCTCGGTGAGGCCGCGCAGACTCTTTTCGTTGCCGCTGATGACGGTGCCCGTACCGGTGCAGGGGGCGTCGAGCAGGATACGGTCAAAGCGGAAGAACTCGTCAAGCTCGCGTGCGTCAATACGCATGACGGGCACGTTTTTGGCGCCCTGGCGGCCCAAGTTGGCCTCGAGCTTTTCGGCACGGGGAATGCTCATCTCGCAGGCGGTGAGGTGCGCTTGTCCCTGGGTGAGGGCGGCGATCTGCGTCGTCTTGCCGCCGGGGGCTGCGCACATGTCCAGGATGTCCTCGCCTGCCTGGGCGCCCAGGACCAACGGCGGCATCATGGATGACAGGCTCTGCAGGTAGATTTTGCCGTCGCGGTAGATGTCGAGATCCCACAGATCTGAAACCTGGGCCTCGGGCAGGATAAAGGCGTCCGGATACCAGGTAACGGTTTGGTGGGCGATGCAGGCGGCATCGAGCGCCGCAGCGATGTCCTCGGCGGTCGCCTTGAGCGTGTTGGCGCGCAGCGTGACCGGGCGTGTGGCCGCGGCGCCGAAGCCCTCGATCATGAGCTTGGCATCGGCGGGCGCATAGGCGCCGGCGACCGTGTCGACCATAAAGCGCGGCAGGTCGGCGGCGGAGTGTTGGGCGGCAAGCTGGTCGGAAAGCTCGGTAGCAGCAAACTGCCTGAGCTTGAGCTCGGCCTTGACCTGCTTTTTCTGCTTACGACGACGCGGCTTGGACATCCGTCTTTCCTTCCCGTCCCAAATTGACTACTTTCCGGGCACGCCGCTGCTGGCGTGCTTTAGTACTGGCTCTCGTGCTTGCTAAAGAAGTCGAAGCGCGGGGGCAGCGGCTTCACGCGGTGCTCGCCGGGCTTCTCGCCCAGGCTCTCCACAAACTCATCCGTGGAGGCAAAGATGTTATCCCAGCTAAAGAAGGCGACCGGGTCAACGTCGAAGTACTCGCAGATGAGCTCGCAGCCGGCCGGCACGATGCCGTGCATCAGGACGGTGGCCACGCGCAGCTCGGTAAAGGCGTCGACGAGGGCCTGCGTCATGGCGGCGTTGGCCGGCTCGCCCTCGAGCTTGTTGGCGGCCTTGGAGGCATCGCTCCAGCGCTTGTTGGCGGCGCGCAGGTAGTCGTCGCACACAGCGAGCGCTCGGTGCGTCTCGAACTTGTACATGGCCTGCTCAAAGGCGAGGGCTGCCTGCTGGGCGGCTTCGACCACGGTGTCAGAAGCGGCACCGGCGGGGATGCAACCGTTGCGATAGGGACTCTCGTCGCCCTCCTTGACGGCGACGCCGTAGAAGCAGCTGCGGGCCAGGCGGTTGAACACGCCGGTCAGCAGCGCGCTCTCCTTAAGGGCGGGGTCGATAACGCGCTTGTCGTCGCAGGCGCGCACCTCGTTGCCGTCCTTGTCCTTGCCGGTCACGCGCGTGTCGTATGCCTTGGGGCTAAAGCTCACCGGCTTCTCGGACAGGCCGAGCGACAGCCAATGCGCGCGCATCTGCTCGCAGGTGTAGTGGTTGAGCAGGTCGTCTGCCGGCGGGGGAGGAGTCTGCGAGGACGAGCTTGCCTTTTTGCCCATGTAGAGCAGGTGGTAGCAGGCGCTGACGGTGCTCTGCGTGAGGTTCCAACCCAGGGCCTCCCACATGGCGGTCTGCGCGATGCAATAGAAGTAGATGTTGTCCTGGCCAATGAACTGGTAGATCTGTGCGTCATCCGAGCACCACCAGTCGCGCCAGTCGAGCGAGCTGTGCTGGTAGGTGGGCGCGGGGACCTGCGTGGAATCGGCGGCGGGCTCGCCCATGAGGGCGGCATCCTGGGCGGCGACGCCCTCGGTCACGCCGGCGGCCTTGGCATCGCGTGCGAGCACGGTGCGCGTATAGCTGATGGGAGCCCACAGGCTCTCGGGCCAGCACCAGCAGGTGACGTCGGAGACGCCATCGACCTCGGGCACCGGAACGCCCCAGTCGATGTTGCCGGTGATGCGGAAGGGTACGAGCGCCTTGCCGCTGCGGAAGCGCACGCCGCCGTTGGCGAGCACCGCGTGGGCATCGTCGCGCTCCTTCCAGCTGGGGAAGGTGACGGTAAAGCTGCTCTTGTTGCCCTCGGGCTCCAGCACGGTGTGCTCGGGAAGCTGATCCTCGACGGCATCGAAGGCCTCGCGGAACTTGTTCTGGATGTAGAGCTGGGCCGGCAGCAGCCACTCTTCCATGGTCTTGGAGACCACGGAGCGAACCTGCGGGTTCTGGGCGAGCTTGGCGGTATAGGTTTTCATAAAGTCGAGGTAGGCCGGCAGGTCGAAGTAGAGGTTGTCGACCGGGCGCAGCTCGGGCACCTCGCCGGTGAGCTGGCTTTTGGGCGCGATGAGCTCCTCGGGCTCAAACTGGTGACCCAGGTCGCACTCGTCGGCATAAGCCTTCTCGGACTTGCAGCCCTGGATGGGGCAGCGGCCGATCACCTGGCGGCCGTTGAGGAACGTGCCGGCCTTGGCGTCGTAGAACTGCAGCGTGGAGCGCTTGGAGATGGTGCCCTGTTCGTGCAGACGCTCGATAATCTCGGCGGTCACCTCGTTGTGAATCTGCGCAGCCGGCTCAAGGCCCGAGCCGCCGTAGATATCGCAGCTGATGTTGTAGTTGTTGAGGGTCGCGGCCTGGCGGGAGTGATTGGACTCGACATACTCGGCGATGGACTTGTCGTAGCCCTCGTTCTCCTTGAGCTTGCGGTAGCTCTCCATGATGGGCGAGCCATAGCAGTCGGTGCCCGAGGTGAAGATGACGTTCTCGCGGCCCAGACGGTCGCGCAGGAAGCGGGCGAAGAAGTCGGCCGGGACAAAGACGCCACCGACGTGGCCAAAGTGAAGGCCCTTGTTGCCGTAGGGCTCGCCGGCGGTAACGATGGCGCGGCGAGGCCAGCTGGGACGGTCGTTCATGGAGTATTTGGATGCCATGGGACTCCTTCGCATATGGTGAGAGCGCGGCCGGGCGCAAGGCCTGGCGACGCGGTGGTCAATTCGTGCATATCGTTCGACATTATCGCACATGCGGACGGGTACGTGGCAGGGGCGCTATCCTAAGATGCTATGAATGAGATTTCCAACATACATGCGTTTGAAGACGAGGTATTTCTGCACGCTTGCTTCGTGTGGGGGATGGTCGTAGTCGGCGTGTTTGCCGTGTGCCTGGTGCCGGTGTTTATGCTGCTGGGCGGGCCTGCAGACTTGGATGCGGCTGACGCGGGCGGCTGGATGGCTGTCGTGGGCTGGATAGTCGGCTTGGCTGCGGTTTCTGCGGCGTCATTTGCCGTGCACGAGCTGGTGCACGGTGTGTTTTTTAAGCTGCTGGCGCCTGCGGGCGCGCAGGTGACCTTTGGGGCGAATCGCGAGACGGCGATGATCTATGCCTGCGCCGAGGGCGTTGTGTATTCGCGCCGGCGGTACATGGCGGTTTGCCTGGCACCGACGGCTGTTGTGACGACAACGCTTGCCCTGGGGTTTGCGTTTTCGGGCTATCCGCTGCTGTGCTATCTGGCGGCCGGCTTGCATTTGTCAGGCTGTGTGGGCGACTGGTATTACGTGCGGACCATTTTGCGCGACCGCCGCATTGTCGCCTGCGAGGACACGTCCTTCGGCGTGCGCTTTTTCGGGTGAGGAGATGTCGATGAAGCCGTTGTTGTTGCACGCCTGCTGTGCGCCGTGCTCTCTTGAGCCGGTCCGCCTGCTGCGCGAGGAAGGGTTTGAGCCCACAATCTGCTGGACCAACCCCAATATTCAGCCGCACGATGAATGGCAGCGGCGTTTGGACGAGCTGCGCCGGTGGTGTGCCGATGGCGACATCGAGCTTATCGAGGCGGGGGAGGACCGTGAGCGCTGGGAGGCCGGCGTGGCACCGCTGGGTGCCGATCGGCCCCGTCGCTGTCGTGCGTGCTATGCCCTGCGCTTGGCCGAGGCGTGCCGCGTGGCCCAGGAGCGTGGGTTTGAGTTTGTGGGTACGACGCTCGCCGTCTCGCCGTATCAGTTGTTCGAAACCTGCAATGATGTGTTGGAGCGTCTGGCTGCCGCCCGCGGTCTCACTCCGGTGATTCGCGATTTTCGTCCGTATTACCCCGAGGCGACACGCCGTTCGCGCGAGCTGGGCATGTATCGGCAGAACTACTGTGGTTGCCGCTTCTCGGCTGTCGAGGCGGCCATGGACCGCGCCCGCATCCGCGACGAGCGCAAAGCGTCCAAAAAGTAGTTCATTTGGGACGTCAGCCTGCTAGGATGTAGAGCGGACTTTAGCTATATAAGGAGTATCCGACGTGTCTATGCGTACCGATGATTTTGACTACAACCTTCCTGAGGAACTGATCGCCCAGGCTCCAGCCGAGCCGCGCGACTCCTGTCGCCTGCTGGTGGTGGATCGCAAGGGCTCCCAGGCGGGAACGCCGCTGGAGCACGGCGGTACCGTTGAGCACCGCATCTTCCGTGACATCATCGACTATATCGAGCCGGGCGACGTGCTCGTCATCAACCAGACGCGCGTGATGCCGGCCCGCCTGATCGGTCGCAAAGCCGGCTCGGGCGGCGTGGTCGAGACCCTGCTGCTCAAGCGCCGCGAGGACGTGGATCCGCTGGGCCATGTTTGGGAGTGCTTGGTCAAGCCGGGCAAGCGCCTGAAGCCCGGTGCTCATATTGAGTATCGCGCCGGTGGCGCCCATGCGCCCGAGGGGGCTCCCGTGGTGCTGACGGCCGAGGTCGTCGACTTTGTCACCGATAGCCGCGGCGGCCGTCTAGTGCGTTTTGAGCCGGCTGGTTGCAACGCCGCCGGCGAGCCGCGCACGCTCGACGAGGCCATTCACGCCGCCGGTCATGTGCCGTTGCCGCCCTACATTACCGATTACGAGGGCGATCCCGAGAAATATCAGACCGTGTACGCCATGAAGGAGGAGCACTCGGCTGCCGCTCCTACGGCGGGTCTGCATTTTACTCCTGAGCTCATGGCCGCTATCGAGGCCAAGGGTGCCAAGTTTGCCGCCGTCGAGCTCGAGGTGGGCATCGATACCTTCCGTTTGGTGGAGGAGGACGACCCTACGCAGCACGTCATGCACACCGAGCGCTACCACGTGTCGCAGGAGGTTGTCGACGCCGTGCATAAGGCCAAGGCCGAGGGTCATCGCGTGATCGCCGTCGGCACTACCGCGGTGCGCTCGCTCGAGAGCGCGTTTGACACGGACGCGCCGGTGTCCGATCCGGCCGTGACGGCGCGCTATTTTGAGGGGCGTGAGGACGGGGCCGATACGCTCGGCCGCGGTGACATCGTGGTGCGCGAGAACGCTACGACGCAGCTCTACCTCATGCCTGGCTCGACCTATCACGTGGTCGACGCGCTGATCACGAACTTCCACGTGCCGCGCTCTACGCTCATGATGCTCGTGAGCGCGCTTGCCTCCCGCGACCAGATCATGGATGCCTACGCTGCCGCCATCGAGGAGCGCTACCGCTTCTTCAGCTTTGGCGACGCGATGCTCATTTGTTAGTTACGCGGTTCTACGAACCGCGTAACGGCTCGACGCTGCAAACGCCCCTAAGCGGCAATCTGACGTTCAATCGTCGGGCATGACCAGAAGGTCAATGCCCTCCTCTTTCACGTCACCTTGCTCGCTTAGGGGCGTTTTCGCTGACTTCGCCAAAACATTGGCGTTGCCGTGGTTCACTTGGCACTTGGTGGTAGTCATTGGGGACGTTCTTAAATGACTAGTCAAAGGGGACACTCTTGCGGCGCTTGGCACTTGACTAGTCGTTGGGGACGTTCTTGTTCGACTAGTCGTTTAAGAACGTCCCCAACGACTACCTTGCATCAATCTAGATAAGTTGCGGTGAGATAGTTCTTGAATTGGCCTTTTTGAAGGCTAAATAGGAACTATCTCACCGCAACTGCGTTGGGGCGTTTTTTGGCAACCGGCTTACTTGCTCATGAACAGCCAGATTGCGATGATCACCAGGATTGCGGCGATGATGCAGGCGATGGCTCCGGTGAATTTGATGCGTGAGTCGCGGGTTCGCTTGCGCACGTCGTCTTCGGCGGCTTCGAGTTGGGCAACTTCGCGCTCGGTCTCGGTATGCTCGGCCTTGTCGCGTGCCAAGGACCCGGCGAGCGATTCGGTGATCTCGGGATGGTCGTGCACCTCGGTCGCCTGCTCGATAATCGACTGCGCATGCGCGGCATCTGCCCGGGCGTTTGCGATGGCCTGCTCTTGCTCGCGGCGTGCCTTGTCCTGTGTGGCGATCTTTTCGCGCAGCTCGCGCTGGCGCGTCGCGGCGGCAGTTTTTGCGGACTGCAACTCGTCGCGCGCGGCATCTGCCTCAGCCGTTACGGCCTGGTGCGCTCGTTTAGCGTCGGCGATGGGGGCCTGTGCCTGCTCGACGGCCTGCTCGGCGGCGGCGAGTGAATGCTCAAGATCGGCGGTCACGCGCGGAATATCTTCCTCGGCCTTGCGGAGGGCGTCGGCAGCGTCGGAGATTTGCATAGACAACTCGCTGGTGCGCACGGTGTAATTGGCGGGATTTGCCGAAGGGTTGCGCTGCAGCTCGGCATACTCGCGACGCAAGGTCTCGAGCTGTGCGCGCGTAGCATCGGCAGTTTGTCGTGCGGCGGCGATACCGGCATCGCGCTCGGCCTTCACTTTGTCGCGGATGCGCTTGGAATCCTCAAGGCGACGAACGAGGCGGTTGCCGGTCTCGCGCGAGCTCGCCTCGCGGGCTTCCACGGCGTCGAGTGCAGCCTTCAGGCGGAGCTCGGTCGCATCGTCCTCTGCCTTCATTTGCTCGAGTTGGCCCTTGAGCTCCGTCGCTTTGGCGGCATGGGCATCACGGTTAATTTCAGCTGCCGCAGCGGTCTTCTGTGCCGTGGCGATTGCCTGGCGCTGGTCGGCGATGATCTGATCGTAGCGGCCTGCGATATCCCGGCGCGTCTCGAGCTCCTCTGCCTGGTCGGCGATGCGCTGCTCAAGCTCGGCTAAATGGGCGCGGGCATCGGCGAGTGCCTTCTTGGCGGCGTTCATCTCGCGCATGGCCGACGCGCCCTGGGCGATAAAAGTGCCCACGGCGTTAGCGGTGTTCGAGACGGCGCTCCCCAGGTCGAGGCTCGTGGCGGGAGCATGCGGGGTGGTCGGGTGCGCGGCCTCGGCGGCATTCGTGTCGGCAGTCTGCGGCGCGGCGATATTGCCGGTGCCGCCTTCGATCACGGAAAAGCCCGCTGCGTGCGGGTCGACCGCATCGGCGCCGATCGTGGGGTGCTCGAGTTGCAGGAACGAGGGCATGGTGCTGCCCTGGTCGGCAACCGGGGTCTCGCCGGGCACAAACGTCGAGGCAGCCTCGGCGGCTTCCTCCTCCTCGGCGTCGACATCGGCATCGGCGACAGCGTCCTTCATCGCTTTGACGGCATCCATCATGGAGTCCATGACGGCGTCGAGCTCTTCTTCCGAAGACACCTCGATGGGGCCCGCTACTTGCGGAGCGTTCTCGGCCTTGGGCTCAGTGTCGCTCGGGTCCGGCTGCTCTAGCTGCTCTTCTTTGTCTTGCCCTGCGGCGACATTAGCGTCTGCGGCCTCGTCTGCGGCGGCAGGAGCCTCCCCGACAGCGGCATCAATGCCGCCATCGCTGCTGGTAGAAGTATCGCAGTCGTCAATGGTGTCTGCGGAATCATCAATATGCTGTTGAGTCTGGGGGTCCAGCTCGTCTGTCATAGGCATGTGCTCCTCATCGTTGTTTGTCACCCTATGATAAAGTCTCGCGCCGACATCCCGCGCCCCGCAGCAAAGTTTCAAAACGTGTTCGATGGCTCGCGCCGATAGCAAAAACTCGGCCGCTCTACCCAGTTTGTACTTGACAATCCCTTCGCCGAAAAACGTTATGCCGTTCGCCTACCACGGGCTTTATTTTTCACTTGAACCCGCTAAAGTTGCATTTCAGCTTTTGGCGCGTGAAGTTGGATGCGCGCAGTCGGCGGGCGTGCCCGTCGCGATTCGAAAGGACTTTGTATGGGACTTTTCACTGGTAAGACCGTGATCGTCACCGGCGGCGGCAAGGCCACGCTCAAGGACGGCTCCGCTGGCTCCATCGGCTACGGTATCGATATCGCTTTTGCCAAGGAGGGCGCGAACCTCGTTATCACCGGTCGTAACGTCGCCAAGCTCGAAGCTGCCAAGGAGTCTCTTGAGGCTGAGTACGGCGTCAAGGTTCTGCCTGTCCAGGCCGATGTCTCCGCCGGCCAGGACAACGAGGCCGTCGTGCAGAACGTTATCGACAAGGCGATTGAGGAGTTCGGTCGCATCGACGCCGTCGTCAACAACGCTCAGGCCAGCGCCTCGGGTGTGACCATCGCCGACCACACTATGGACCAGTTTAACCTGGCCATTTACTCTGGCCTGTATGCCACCTACCTGTACATGCAGAAGGCCTATCCGCACCTGAAGGAGACCAAGGGCTCCGTGGTCAACTTTGCTTCGGGCGCCGGCCTGTTTGGCAACTACGGCCAGTGCAGCTACGCCGCTGCCAAGGAGGGCATCCGCGGCCTGACCCGCGTCGCCGCCAACGAGTGGGGCAAGGACGGCATCAACGTCAATATCGTGTGCCCGCTTGCCTGGACTGCTGCGCTCGAGAACTTCCAGGACGCCTATCCCGAGGCGTTCAAGGCCAACGTTCACATGCCGCCGGCGGGCCATTACGGCGACGTCGAGAAGGAGATCGGCCGCGTGGTCGTTCAGCTCTGCGGCCCCGACTTTAAGTATATGAACGGCGAGACCGTCACCCTCGAGGGTGGCATGGGCCAGCGGCCTTAGGGGTTACGGCGTTTTACCAAACGCCGTAACGGGCCGACGCTGCGCGGTCACCAGAGCGACAACTTGTCATTCAAAGAGGGCGGCATGACCAGAAGGTCTATGCCGCCCTCTTTTCATGCCAACTTGTTCGCTCTGGCGACCGCTCGCTGACGTTGCCAGAGCATCGGCGTTGCCTTTGTTGATGTAGTCGTTGGGGACGTTCTTAAATGACTAGTCGAAGGGGACACTCTTGCCGGCGCTTGGGGACAGTCCCTGAGTGCCGGCAGATTGGGACACTCCTTTGTAAGATGGCGCTGAAGACTGTCCCCGACGACTAGTCGTTTAAGAACGTCCCTAATGACTATGACCCCTTTGCGCCAGTTTCTGTCGAGTCGGTGCTTCTTGCGGGTTGCCCGTATAATGGTTTGCGTATGAACCGCAACCAAGGAGTTCCAGTTTATGGACCAGACCCTTTTTAAATTCGACCTGATCGCCGAGGATCCGACGACGCACGCGCGCGCCGGCGTGCTGCACACCCCGCACGGCGACATCGAGACGCCGATCTTTATGCCCGTGGGCACCAAGGCAAACGTCAAGGGCATCCCCACCGAGACCGTTAAGCAGCTCGGTGCGCAGATCGTGCTCGCCAACACCTACCACCTGTCCATGCGCCCCGGCGAGGACACCATCGCTGAACTGGGCGGACTGCACAAATTTATGAACTGGCACGGCCCCATCCTCACCGATTCGGGCGGTTTCCAGGTCTTCAGCCACAACGACGCCGTCAAGCTCACCGACGAGGGCGTACGCTTTATCGTCAACGACTACGACGGTCGCCACGTGTTCTGGACGCCCGAGGACAACATGGAAATCGCCATGAAGCTCGGCTCCGACATCTGCATGCAGCTCGATCAGTGCCCCGGCTATCCTGCCACGCGCGCCTACGTCGAGCGCGCCGTGGAGCTGTCAAGTATGTGGGCCGAGCGCTGCTACAAGGCTCACAACCGAGATGACCAGGCACTCTTTGGCATCGTCCAGGGCGGCATGCATCTGGACCTGCGCCTTCGATCGCTGCGCCACCTGGAGGAGTGCGGCGACTTCCCCGGCTACGGCATCGGTGGCTACTCGGTGGGCGAGGACCACGAGACCATGTTCGAGACTCTGGCGCCGCTGGTTTCCGAGTACATGCCTAAGCACAAGCCGCGCTACCTCATGGGCGTCGGCAACCCTACCACGCTCGTGCGCGGCGTTGGCGTGGGCATCGACATGTTCGACTGCGTGCTGCCGACGCGCACCGGCCGCATGGGTACGGCGTTCTCCAGTGAAGGTCGCCTTAACTTCCGCAACGCGCGCTTTGCGCACGACGACGGCCCCATCGACCCCACCTGCACCTGCCCGGTGTGCACGGGCGGCTACAGCCGCGCGCTCATCCGTCACATGGTCACGCAGAAGGAGATGCTCGGCGGTATTCTGCTGTCGATGCACAACATCTACTACCTGCTCAACCTTATGCAGCGTGCCCGCCAGGCCATTATCGAGGGCCGCTACGGCGCGTTTGTGAGCGACTGGATGAACAGTCCTGCGGCGGTGGACTACTAAGAGCGGCGCGGGCGCTTGCAGAGCGCGGGCAACGGCAAGGGGCGAGCGCCGGCCGGTCATCACGTTCGCTAACACCGTCTGCGCGACCGCTGACCGATAGCTTGCAAGCACTTGATGCATCGTGGGTACCATACCGAATAGTTGATGTTCGGGCGGGTGTTTGGCGCATGGCGTCGACCCCGCCCGTTTTCTTTTTCTCGATAGGAGTACCCATGATTAAGAATGAGAACGTCGAGGGCGAGCCCGCCTACGACGAGACGTACCGCCGCGGCCCCGTGGTCATGCGCGGCCCCATGATTCCTAAGGACAACACCTACGCCAACCTGCTGGCGCCCGAGGAGTCGACCGACTGGCTGCATGCCGACCCGTGGCGCGTGCTGCGCATTCAGGCCGAGTTTGTCGATGGCTTTGGCGCGCTTGCCGAGCTTGGCCCTGCGGTGACCATCTTCGGTAGCGCTCGCACGCCCAAGACCGATCCGCTCTACAAGGCGGCGCGTACCGTCGGGCGCAAGATCGCACAACGTGGCGTGGCGGTTATCACCGGTGGCGGCCCCGGCATCATGGAAGCGGCCAACAGGGGAGCGGCGAGTGTCAACGGCAAGTCAGTTGGCCTGGGCATTGAATTGCCGCACGAGCATGGGCTCAACAAATACGTGAACCTCGGCATGGACTTCCGCTACTTCTTTGTGCGCAAGACCATGTTCGTCAAATACAGCTCGGGCGCTATTGTGTTTCCCGGTGGTTTTGGCACGCTCGACGAGATGTTCGAGGTACTCACGCTGGTGCAGACGCACAAGGTTAAGCGCATGCCGCTCGTTTTGGTAGGCACCGAGTACTGGCAGGGCCTGTTCGACTGGCTCAACGGCCCGGTGATGGACGCCGGTATGATCAGCCCGCTCGATCCGGAGCTGGTGCACATTACCGACGACCTCAACGAAGCCGTCGACATTGCGCTCGGCGGGCTGATGTAGAGCAATCGTGCCCACCGCGACATGGATATGCATGGCAATCTGATGCTATCTAACGGCAGTTTGCCATCTAAATTGGGTATACTGATGCAAAAGACGAGGCGAGGAGGTCGCGTATGTCTACTGCAACGGTTAAGCCTACGACGGTTCGCATCGAAGAGGGGCTCAAGGAGCAGGCGACTGAGTTCTTGGATTCGGTCGGCCTCAGCCTCAATTCCTATCTCAATCTTGCCGTTCGGCAGCTTGTAAATCAGCGAAAGATTCCTTTTGAGATTGTAGGAAGGGCGGAAGTGCCCAACGAAGCGACGAGGCGTGCCATGGTAATCGCCGAGGCTCATGAGTTGGGGATTTTGCCGGACGATAGCCCGTCATTCAACGACGCTGATGAGCTTATGTCGTTCCTCGATGAGGACTAGCGATGTTTGAGATTAAAGTCGAGGCTCAGTTTAAGGCGGATTACAAACGGACGATGTGCATGCATCTGCAGCTAAAGAGTGAGTTTAAAGCGGCGGTTGCAGAGCTTGTGGCTCATGGGTCGCTTCCGGCGGAGTGCGGCGCCCACGAGCTCTCAAACCCGGGCGGCAATTACAACGGCCACATCGATTTCCACCTATCCGATGGCTTGGTCGATGTGGTCGTTCTGTACTTGCCGCATAAGACTAATCCTGTGATCCGACTGGTCAGAATGGGCTCGCATCAAGAACTGTTCCAGGGCCCACTGAGCTAGCCACTCGCTTTTAACTTGCGGTGAAATAGGGACTGATTGGCGGCTGATACGCCAAAAAACAGTCCCTATTCCACCGCAAGTGGTGGGGATGTCCTGCCTGTTGACGTGGCATCTGGCTTTCCCTTGTGGTTGATTTCGTCTAAGAGCTCCGCTGCGATCTCGCTGTTTTTGAACCTGATGCTGCAGTCTTCTTTCTTGGGGAAAGCTAGTAGCGGGATCGTTCCGTACCAGATAGTTTCTTCGTCAATTATCGCTGCACACAAACGTCCTTCTGCTCTAATGGCATGCTCGACGTTCATTTCTGCCAAAGTCTCGCTTGCATCTTCGCGCGGAGTCGAGGCAATGAAAAACTCAAGAGCAATCCCTCGGGCAGTGGCACCTTTGATTGCATCGCCGAGCTTTGCGAGGCAGGCGGCGGATGCGTAGGGCGCGGCAATGAAGATGCTCTTGGCGGCGCCAACGATGTCTTCAACCAGAGTCTCTACGGCATTAGCCGGTTCTATGAGAATGTTTTGATCGGACTGCTCGCTGCCTCCGGTCACGTAGACTTCGTACCCGAGCTTGGCGTAGGTCTTGAGTCTCTTCTGGTACATGCGGGCGAGCATGGGTATAGATAAATCAACGTAGTCGAATATCTCAACCCGTCGCTTGCCCTCGTGGCTTCTATGGAGCCTGCCCGCCTGCTGCGTGATGCTGCCGTCCCACGATATCGGCGTGGCAATGAGTAGAGTGTCAAGGTAGGACAGATCGAAGCCCTCGCCCAAAAGGCTTTCGGTGGCGACGATGATTCGATGTTCATGCTCGAAGCGGGGAAGACTGCTCAGTATCGTTTTTCTTTCTTTGGCGTCGATTTCCCCGGTCAGGAGAACGGGTTCGTGTCCTTGGTTTTTGAGCATCCCGAACAGCTCCTCGGCATGCTTTTTCCATTTAGTCAGCACGAGCGGATGCCGGCCGTTTGACGCAGCTTCAATAGCGTCGTTGACAATCAATTCGTTTCTAGCTGCATGCGTGCACAGCAGGTCGAGAATCTGATTGAAGTTTGCACCTGGCTCGTAGGCGGGTAGTCGAATTCCAGTAAAACGAGGCCGTACGATGCGCTGGATGCCCTGCTGAATCGCTTGCGCTTTTGGATCGATAACATAACGGAGCGGGCCGCAGAGCATGGAGAGCGCCCGCGTAAGGCCGTCGGATCGTTCGGGCGTCGCAGAAAGGCCGTATACGTATTTGGCCGGGGCGGACTTGAGAATAAGCTCGAGCTGTGGTGCGGCGGCATGGTGGCATTCGTCGCAGATAATGAGGCCGTAATTACGAACAAGGCCCTTAACTATCGGCTCTCCGGTTTGGCGGTCTTTGCCAGATAACGACTGGAATGAAGCGATGTCGACGAGGCCGCTTACGGCCATTTTGCCTCCTCCTATTTGTCCGATGACCGGAGGCTGCCTTTTGCTGATTCGTCCTTTTGGGGTTCGGACGGGCTCCCTGTTGTCCGTAATGTCGATAAATCGCTCGAGCTGGGATTTCCATTGGGTTATGAGTGCGGTTTTGGGAACGATGACGAGCGTTGGAAGACCAATGGATGCAATAAGATAAGCTCCGATGACTGTTTTACCGAAGCCTGTCGGCGCGGACATGATTCCGTCTTCGTATATGAGCATCTGATCAGCGGCGATTTGCTGCTCAGGGCGAAGGACTCCTTTAAATGCCATAACAATCGGATTACCCGATTTGCGCTCGTCTGAATAGTGGGCGGTAACGCCGGTCTCTTGAACTAGCTGCTCAAGTTGAGTTTTGCAGCCCCGGGGAATTGCAACATGACCATCTCTCAGTTCGCTAAGGTCTATGAGTCGCGGTTTGCCGAATACTGATTGATGCATGGACTGCGCGCGATAGAATGCCGGATTGGCAAATGTCGCAAGTCCGCGGATTTCCATTTGAGCTGCTGGACTCAGAGACTTCTCGGGGATGTACAGCATATCGGCTTGAATAACGGGCAGCGATGAGGGAAAGTCCCGCGATGTGAGTGGTAGTCGCTTTCGTGGTCTTTGGGCATACCGTTTGCCCTTGTTTGCCACCGTAGTTGTTGCTGGTCCGTGCGGGTTGTTTCCAGGGGCCTCAATCAGATCTTGCACCGTCGAGCGCGGAATCAGCTGGACTTGTGATAGATAGAGCCATTGGTCGGGAAAGGGCTTGAATTGTTCGTCTACAAATACACTGTTTCCTTCACGTTGCGCCTTGCCTTGAAAGGGGAGTGCGATGAGGTTTCCGAAGCCTCCATCGGGAATAGTGGCCTGAGCGGGTAGCATTCGATCAAAGGCCTCGAACGTGATTGTCTTATTATGCGCCGCAGCTTCGGTTATGAGGCAACTTCCAAACTCTCGGGCAGCCTTTGCGCTGATTGGCTCGAGGAAGAAAAACCAGATGTGGGCGCCGTTGCCGGACCTTGAGCGCTCAACGGCGGCGTTAATGCCCCGTCGTATTGCAACAAGCCGTACGGCATTTGTTGCCTCTTTCCAGTCCGCTTTGTCAAAATCGATGACGAGAACTTTCGTGTTGCAGTTCCTATCGAGAACATATTGCCCGAGGACATCGCGGAACCGGTCATCGTTGCCTTTAAAGTGAGCAATGATTGCGGCATCGCTTAATTCCGGGAAGACGCGATTGCTGCATTCTACGCATTTAACTCTTTGATGGGCTGCTTTGGGGCAAATTCCTGGCTCCCACTCATTAGCACAAGCAGGCGTATAGCCAATGCCCCCGTCCTTTCTGCGATATCCATGAGCGTAAACATCTTTGCGCCCGGTAAAGAGACTGCGAAAGAGCTCGAGTTTATCGCGTGCTGGGCTCGCGCTGGTGACGATGCCCTCGATTTGCGCTCGTTCATCGAACAAAGCGCCAGCTTCTTCCCACTCTTCTAGCGTTGCGTAGCGTACGTCTGAACCGTTGTTGCAAATGACGATTTGTCGGTGTTGGTCCGATATATGTGTGATCGTCTGATCGTATTTAAATTGTGCGGTCCCAAAGAGGGCGTATTGATGCATGGCGTTGCCCATTTGAATGCCGTCCTTGTATTGGAGTTGTTGAGACGAGGGTACGGCATTACGGCTTTTTGGGATATGTAATTTCGATTCAAGTTTGCTAATGGCAAGGGATTATTCTGCGAGCGGCTTTCGGTCGATGCCAAGGCGCGCGACGGCCCTTGATAATCAGGGTTTGCGGTCATATAGGTAGCCGGAGGCGTAAAGAGCGGTAGCGCACAGAGATGTGGTGTAAGAGGCGGGGCATGCCCCGCCTCCGCCCTTTCTTGAAAGGGAGGGGACACCGCCTAGAATTCGTCGTTGGAGTAATGAAGGTGACGAATGGAAGGAAAGGC
>JAXJNG010000044.1:0-10204 GCA_036312785.1 Collinsella sp. | reverse complement strand
GCCGAGGGACGGCCCCGTCAAGCCGTGACCGGAATCGGTGAAAATACGTTAGCGCAACCGGTGAAACCACCTTTGCGCGAACGGTGCGCCTGTTTAGCGAAACTGGTGAAAAATAGATTGACGCTAACAACATCGGGAGGTTCCCGGACCACGACCACCTGGCCTCGTACTGCGGCATAGCCCCGAGGGTGAGGAGCTCCGGCACGTCGGTGAGGTCGGTCAGGGCGTCCAGGCGCGGCGACGCGAGGCTCAAGTCCCTGCTGATCTTCTCGTGCAACAGCCTGGTGAGGTCCTCGGGGCGCTACGGCGAGTACTACCGGGCCTGCAGGGCGCGGGGCATGGGGCACGGGCGGGCGCTCAAGGCCGTCGCGAGGAAGCGGCTCAGGGCGATATACGCCGTGATGCGCGACCGGGTGCCCTACCGGGAGTAGCCCCGACGGTTGACAAAACTATAGGAACACCCAATGACTAGTGGCGGCGGGCGTTGAGTTCGCCGGCAAGCTCGTCGAGGGTGATACCGTAGCGCTCAAGGGTTACGAGCAGGTGGTAGACCAGGTCGCCGGCCTCGTAGCGGATGTGATCGTGATCGTTATCCTTGCAGGCCATGATCACCTCGCTCGACTCCTCGGCAAGCTTCTTGAGCAGCTCATCCTCGACGTCGGTCAGCAGACGCGCGGTATAGCTCTCCTGCGGCGATGCATCACGACGACCGTGAATCACCTCGGCCAGACCTGTCAGCGTCTCACCGATATTTCCATCCTGAACGTTTGCGGTGCGCACACCCATGGTTCAATCCTTTCTGGTGGCCGAGCGTCTAATCGAGCGCCCGCCCTACGCGAGTTTCTTGAAGAAGCAGGTACGGTTGCCGGTATGGCAGGCCGGGCCCGGCGAGTCGACCTTGACCAGCAGCGTATCGCTATCGCAGTCGGCCCAGAGTTCCTTGACCGCTTGCATATTGCCGCTCGTCGCGCCCTTGTTCCAGAGCTCCTGGCGACTGCGGCTCCAAAACCACGTGGTGCCGGTCTTGAGCGTCAACCCCACCGACTCCTCGTTCATCCAGGCAACCATAAGCACCTCGCCGGTGTCATACTGCTGAACCACACAAGGAATCAGCCCCTTGGCGTCGTATGTAAGATCCGCTGGAGTAGTAATTTCTCTCATTTCAATTCCCCAATTTAAACATCGCCGGTCGGCGAGGGTTGTCCAGGTGCCCGAGATTCCGAGCGACAAGCCCGACGATGCGTACTTAAGTACGCGAGGAGGGTTGGAGCCGGAAGGTCGGGTGCCTGGGCAAGCCGCAGCGCTAAAAGTCCAACCTCACAGGAATACCCTGCGACGCCATATACTCCTTCACCTGGCGAATGCTGAACGTCCCAAAGTGAAAGACGCTGGCCGCCAGCACGGCGTCGGCTTCGCCCTCGATCACACCCTCAGCAAAATGCTCGAGCGTGCCCACACCGCCGCTCGCGATCACCGGAATCGGCACCGCGCGCGCCACAGCACGGGTGAGCGCCAGGTCAAATCCGGCCTTGGTGCCGTCGCGGTCCATACTGGTGAGCAAGATCTCGCCGGCGCCGCGACGAGCCGCCTCCTCGGCCCACGCCACCGCGTCGATACCCGTGGCGTTGCGGCCTCCTGCGGTAAAGACTTCCCACTTGTCGGCACCAGATGCGCCGGGCAAACCGACGCGCTTGGCATCGATCGCCACGACCACGGCCTGGCTGCCAAACGCCGCGGCAGCCTGGCCAATCAACGACGGATCGCGCACGGCGGCAGAGTTAAGCGACACCTTGTCGGCGCCGGCGGCAACCATGGTCCGCATGCCCGCCAAGTCGCGGAAACCGCCGCCCACGGTATAGGGAATAGCGAGCTCCTCGGCTGCATGCGCCGCCATCTCGATAGTCGTCGCACGGTTATCGCTCGTGGCGGTAATGTCCAGGAAGACGACCTCGTCCGCACCCTCGCGGTCGTAGACGCGCGCCAACTCCACCGGATCGCCCGCATCGCGCAGGCTCACAAAGTTGACGCCCTTAACCACACGGCCGTCCTTGACGTCCAGACAGGGAATCACGCGTTTGGTAAGCATGGGCTACTCATCCCCTCGGGCGGCGACCAGTGCCTGGGCCAGCGTAAAGTTGCCCTCGTAGAGCGCACGGCCGGTAATGGCGCCCTCAATAGCATCCTCACCCACCGCAGCCAGCGCGCGAATGTCATCGAGCGTAGAGATGCCGCCCGAAGCCACGACAGGAAAGCCCGCGACCTTGGCAACATGGCGATACGCCGCCACATCGATGCCCGTCTGCATGCCATCGCGCGCGATGTCGGTATACACCAGATGCTTAAAGCCCAGCTCGGAAAGCTGCGCCACGGCATCGTCGAGCGCCACACCCGCGCCGTCGCGCCAGCCGTTCACCTTGACCTGGCCGTCGCGTGCGGCAATGTCAGCCACCAGCAGCTCGCCAAAGCCTTGGGCCGCCACCTCGGCAAAACCCGGCTCGGTCACGAGCACCGTGCCTAGTGCGATGCGGCGCGCACCGTAGCCGGCCAACTCGTCGATGCGCGCGAGCGAGCGGACGCCGCCGCCCACGTCCACGGACAGACCGTCGACGCCGCAGATGGCCTTAATCGCCGCCGAGTTGGCAGCGCATGCGTCCTCGTCCTCGCCAAAGGCGGCGGACAGGTCGACAACGTGCACCCAGCTCGCGCCCTGCTCGGCAAAGGAGCGGGCGACGGCCACGGGGTCGTCGGAATATACCTTGCAACGGCTGCGGTCGCCGCGCTCCAGGCGCACGACCCTGCCGCCGATCAAATCGATTGCGGGAAACAGGATCATCGGCCAACCTCCTCGACGATGTTGACGAAGTTCTTAAGGATGCGCTGACCCAGCGCAGAGGATTTCTCGGGATGGAACTGACAACCCCACACGTTACCGTGGCGCACGATGCACGGGAAGCTCCGCGTATAGTGCGTGCGCGCCAGCACATCGGCGGCATCGGCATCGTCGGTCACCGCGTAGCTGTGGGTGAAGTACATGTTGGCGCCCTCGGCAAAACCGGCGAGCAACGGATCGGCCGCACCAGAGGGCGTCATGTGCACCTGATCCCATCCCACGTGCGGCACCTTCAGACGGCTCGACTCCAGGCGCGTGCACGAACCGTGCATAATGCCCAGGCCATCGACCCAAGGGCCGTCGGCATGGTCGGGGGCGTTGCCGTCGGCGACCGCGCCCTCGTCCGCAGGCACACCCTCGTTGCCGCGCTCAAAGAATAGTTGAAGGCCCAGACAGATGCCGAGCAGCGGAGTTCCGGCGGCAACGGCGTCGAGCACCGCGTCCGCCTCGCCGCTCTGGCGCATAAAGGCGATCGCGTCATAGAACGCGCCCACGCCCGGGATGACCAGGCCGTCAGCGTTGCGGATCTGCTCCGGATCGTCCGACGTGCAGGCAGCGGCACCGGCGCGCGCAAGCCCGCGCACGACGCTCGACAAGTTGCCCTTGTGGTAGTCGACCACCACGATCTTCGGTTCGCCCACGCGACCCCTCCACTTCTCATCATCCAAAACCACCACAAAGGGGACAGGCACCTTTGTGGTGGTTTTTGCCTTTGTTGCGGTTACAGCGAGCCCTTGGTGCTGGGGATGCCCTGCACGCGGGGATCCAGCTCACAGGCGTGGCGCATCGTGCGGCCCACGGCCTTAAAGGCGGCCTCGATAATGTGATGCGAGTTGCCGCCCGCCAGCTCGCGCACGTGCAGCGTGAGCTTGGCGTCGCGCGCAAAGGCGTAGAAGAACTCGACGGCCAGCTCGGTATCGAAGCTGCCCACGCGCTCGGTCGGCACGGGCAGCTCGCAGTAGGCCTGCCCGCGGCCCGAAATATCAACAGCAGCCATCACGAGCGTCTCGTCCATGGCGATCGCCGCGTCGGCAAAGCGCGTAATGCCCGCCTTGTCGCCCAGCGCCTGGCAAAACGCCTCGCCCAGCACAATGCCCGTGTCCTCGACGGTATGGTGCGCGTCGACCTCCACGTCGCCCACCGCGTGCACCGTCAGATCGAACAGACCATGGCGGCCAAAAGCGTTGAGCATGTGGTCGAAAAACAGCACGCCGGTCGAGATATCGCACACGCCAGATCCGTCCAAGTCGAGCTTTACGACAATGTCGGTCTCGCCCGTCTTGCGGGTTACCTCGGCATAGCGGTCCATCTACATCTCCTCCTTCACCAGCGCGGCAAACGCAGCCAGCACCTCGTCGTTTTCCTGCGGGGTGCCCACGGTAATGCGCAGGCAGTCCGCGAGCCCCGGCGCGTAGCTAAAGTCGCGCACCAAAATCGAATACTCGTCGCGCAGACGCTCGCGCACGCGCGTGGCATGCGGCGTGCGCACGAGCACAAAGTTCGCCGCGCTCGGCCACGCCTCCACGGGCAGACCCTCGGCAGCCATTGCGCGTAGGGCGCACAGCTCGCGCTCGCGCTCAGATGCAACCTGTGCCACCACGGGTGCGTACGCATCGCGGGCACGTACGCAGGCAAGCGTGGCGGCCTGGCTTAGCACGTTAACCGAGTAGATTTGGCGAATCGCCGCAAACACATCGATGACCTCGGGCGCCGCGATCACATAGCCCAGACGCGTGCCGGCGGCGCCAAACGCCTTGGACAGCGTATGCAGAATCACCAGGTTGGGATGCTCGGCGATAAGCCCCTGCGCCGTGGTAGCCGCGCCAAACGAATCGTCCGCAAACTCAACGTAGGCCTCGTCGACCATGACCATGCCGGGGCACGCATCGCACAGGGCCGCGACAAAGTCGAGCGGTGCCACATCGCCCGTGGGATTGTTGGGCGAGGTCACGATGGCCAGGTTGCACTCCGGCGCCACGGCGAGCACAGCCGCTTGGTCGAGCTCAAAGGTTACCGGATCGCGCCACACATCGCGCACCTCGGTCTGACAAAGCGACGCAAAGAACGCGTACTCGCTAAAGCACGGCGGGCAGTTGAGCAAGGTCCGTCCCGCGCCGCCAAACGCCAGCAGGTAGTTATAGAGCAACTCGTCGCCGCCGTTGCCCACGCAGATATTCTCGCGCGTCACGCCATGCCAAGCGGCAAGCTCGTCGCGCAGGTCGTTGGACATGGGATCGGGGTAGCGGTTGAGCGGCGTAGCAGCCAAGGCCGCATCAACCGCCTTGCGCACGACAGCGGGCACGGGATAGGTGTTCTCGTTGGCCGAAAGATTGATGCGCGTGGGCGTAAAGTTGGGATCGTAGGGCTCAATACCGGCCAGGTAAGGCTGGACGAGCTCCTTCATGCGGGGCGTCAGCTCGGCCATATTAGGCCTCCTCGACGACCGCGTCAGCACCATTCGCGCTTGCAGCCGCCAGGTCCACGCCCTCGGCAACCGTCGCCACGGCGTCGCCCGGCCAGGCAACCTTGGTCAGGTCGGCCGCGGCGAGCGACTCGGCGCTCACGGCATCCTCGCCCTGCTCCAACACGCGGCGGCGCAGCGCGGCGGAAAGCGCGTGTGCCCACAGACCCTCGGCCTTGGCCAGGCGCTGCGTAGCGGGAGCATCGGAGAGCAGGCCCTCGGGCGTATAGCAAATGACACTCGAGCGCTTGACGAACTCCTCCACCGAAAGCGGGTTGGAGAACATGGCCGTGCCGCCGGTCGGCAGCGTGTGATTGGGGCCGGCAACGTAATCGCCGAGCGGCTCGGAGCTCCAAGCGCCCACAAAGATGGCGCCGGCGTTGCGAATACCGCCAAGCAGGCCCATCGCATCCTTGCAGTGCAGTTCCAGGTGCTCGGGCGCCACGGTGTTCACCGCCTCGACGGCGGCAGCCATGTCGGCGGCTACCACGATAGTGCCTTCATTGTCGAGTGAGGCGCGCGTGATCTCGGCACGCGGGGACTGCGCCACCAGAATATCGATACCCGCCTCGACCTCACGCGCAAACTGCTCGTCGCAGGTCACCAGATAGCAGGCTGCCAGCGGGTCGTGCTCGGCCTGGGCCATCAGGTCGGCCGCGACCACCATGGGCTTGGCCGTGGCGTCGGCCAGCACGCAGACCTCGGAGGGACCGGCGACCATATCGATACCCACATCACCCGAGACAATCTGCTTGGCAGCGGCGACAAAGGCGTTACCCGGGCCGGTAATCTTGTCGACACGCGGAATGGTCTCGGTACCGTACGCCAGCGCGGCCACGGCCTGGGCGCCGCCCACCATATAGATCTCGTCCACGCCGCCGAGCTTTGCCGCAGCGAGCGTGTAGGGGCTGATCAGGCCGTCCTTTTGCGGCGGGGTCACCATGACCACGCGTTTGACGCCGGCCACCTTGGCGGGAATGGCGTTCATAAGCACGGTGGAAGGGTACTGCGCACGACCGCCCGGCACATAGATGCCGGCCGCAGCAAGCGGGGTCACCTTAACACCGAGCATCGTGCCGTCCGGGCGCGTGGCAAACCAGCTCTGCTCGACCTCGCGCTGGTGGAACTCACGAATCTGGCGCGCAGCCTTCTCGAGCGCGGCGACAAAGGCCGGATCGAGGCCTTCGAGCGCGGCATCGATCTGCTCTTGCGGCAGACGGAAGCTCTGCAGCTCAACGCCGTCAAAGCGCTGGCAATAGTCGCGCACTGCAGCATCGCCGTTGGCACGCACGTTGGCCACGATTTCGCGGGCGGCGTCGACGATGTTTTGCGGCAGCACGCCCTTGCGGTTGAGCTGGTTGGTAACGAGGCGCTCACCGGGAGCAAGCTTGATGGTCTTCATATCGGTATCCCCTATCGGTCGAGGTTATGTTCGAAAAACGAGAGGCCGGGCGGCGGCGCCAGTCGACCCGCAGCCCAGACGTTGGGGCGCCCGTGCGTGCTCGCGCTATTGTGCCGAGCCCGCAACGGGCTCAAAATGCTTGTCCTTCACGGCCGCCGCCAAGCGATCGGCCAGATTGCGCACGCGCGGATCCAGGCGCGCGGCACCCGGGTTGACAAAGAAGCGGGCCGTGCAGTCCATGATGCGACCGGTGATGACCAGGTCGTTGTCGCGCAGCGTGGCGCCCGTGGCGGTAATGTCCACGATGCGATCGGTCATGCCGACGATGGGGCCCAGCTCGATGTTGCCATGCAGCGAAACGATGTCGGCGTTCACGCCTCGCTCGGCATACCAGGCACTCGCGATGCGCGGATACTTGGTGGCCACGCGAAGCGACCCGCGGCGGGCATAGTTGCGCTCGGCCTGACCGGCGCGCCACGCGGGCTCCGCCTCGATAAAGGTGCACAGGCCGTAGCCCAGATCGACCAGCTGCAGCAGGTTAAGGTCGGCCTCGATAAGCGAGTCCCAACCGCAGATGCCGCAATCGGCACCACCGCAGCCCACAAAGGCAGGCGCATCGCTGGGGCGCACGATGACAAACTCGATATCGCCGACCGTGCCCTTGCCGGCACGCGCGTCGCGGCCGCGCACGATCAAGTGACGGCCGGGGTCGCGCAGTTCAGAGACGTCCAGGCCCGCGGCCTCGAGCACGTCGAGCGTGTCGGCCTTGAGCGAGCCCTTGGGCACGGCGATGCGCAGTGGACCCTCGGTGCCGCGGCCCGCGGCATGGTCGCCATCGGATGCAGCGTCCTCGACCGAGGTGCGCGCAGCCTCCAGGCGCTCGAGCGAAAAGGCAAAGCCCGCCGCCGGCACCTCGATGCCGTCGCCAAATGCGCCGGTAAAGATGGAGTCGTAGCGTCCACCCGAACCGACCGGATCGGGCAAGCCACCGGCATAGGCCTTAAAGACCAGGCCCGTGTAGTAATCAAACGAGTTCATGATGGAGAAGTCGAAGGACAGCACCTGGGCGTCCTCGGGAGCCAGGCCCTCGACCAGGGCACGCAGCTCGCGCGTGAGCGGCGCGACAATGCCCGCCGCCGCCAGCAGCGCGTCGACGCGGTCGAGCACCTCGGCACCACCGTGCAGGCGCGGCAGCTCGCTAATGGCGACCTTAACGGCCTCGGACTCGGTGCTTTTCGCTACGCGGGCATCGAGGCTCACGAAGTCGTTGGCGTGCACACAACGCAATGCCTCGGCAGCCAGTTCGCGAGCCTCACAGGCCGCGAGCAGTTCCTTAAACGGACGCACGCTGCCCGCGATAATGCGCGCATCGGGAAGCGCCAACTTGCGCACGGCCTCGGCCACCAGCGAGACGATCTCGACATCGCCCGCGGTGTCGCCCGCGCCGATGAGCTCAAAACCCAGTTGCGTAAACTGACGCGAGCCACCGGCATTGCGCTGACACTCGCGAACCACCGGCGCCTCATAGCGCAGGCGCAGCGGCAGATCGGCCGCGCGCATGCGAGTCGAAACCAGGCGAACGATCGGCAGCGTGTTGTCGGGACGGACCACCAGCAGGCGGCCGTCGTCATCAAAGAGCTTAAACGGCGTGTCCGCAATGCGGCCGCCCTCCTCAAGCGAACCCTTGTCCTCGAGCAGCGGCGTCTCGACCGGCAGGTAATGATGCCCCCTGAAGCAGCCCTTCACCGTACATGCAATCTCCTCGCGCGCCTGAGCCTCCTCGGGCAATATGTCCCGGAATCCCCACGGTGTGGCCGTCATCTGGTGAGCCTCCTCATGCTGTGTTTCGTATAGAACAGAAGACCGGCATAGCTCCGCCGGTCTTCTGGGTACTTTAGCATACTAGAGTGTTTGCGGGGAAAATCATCCTTCACGGCTCACAGCGTATTCATTTGGAAACATGGGGGAAAGCGCGTCCCGCCCGCCAGCCAAAAACTGGGATGCGGTTTCCGGTTGAAGTCCTCAGCGGAAAGTGTGTCCCATTCTGAGCGCCTGTTCTGGGATGTGCTTTCCGCCAGAAGCCTCAAGCGGAAAGCACGTCCCGTTTCTCAAAAAGCGTCAAACGCCAACTCGGCGCCCTGTCCCACTTAGGCGCCAATCGCACGACGATACTCTGCCATTACCTGCGCATCGGCAGCTGCGGGGTCGGCAAAATAGCGCCAGTCATAGGTCTCGGCCGAAACAACTCCGCGATAGCCGCGCGCCACCAGCCTATCTAGGTCGGCGCGCATATCGCGGTCGCCGTCACCCCAGGCAAGATGCGTCGTGCCGTCTGCCGCAACATCGACAAAATGCACGTGGGCGACATCATCGCCAAGCAGATCGAAATAATCGTCGATGGTATCCCCCGCCACCGCCATAGCGCCCAAATCCAGACACGCCTTAAGTGCCGGATGATCAACCGCCTCGATCATGCGCTTCGTATCGGCTGCCGAGTTCACGATCATCGACTCAACCGGCTGTAGGGCCTCGAGCACCAGTCGCACGCCGCGCTCTCCCGCATGCTCGGCAATCGCACGCAGCATCGAGGCGCTGCGACCCCACGCGTCCTCGATTGGCTCGTTCAAAAATGCCCAGCCACTCGAGACCATGACCTGCTCGGCTCCAAGTTCCGCCGCGATATCCACAACGTTCTTAAAATACGCGAGCGTGCGGGCACGTGCCTCATTCCCGCGCGCCGCGATATTCCACGGCTTGGGGTTGTTCTGTTCGGGACAAAGCCCCACAATCCGAACCCCATACCGCTGCGACAGCTCCCGCACCTGCCCGAGCGAATCGTATCCATGGCAATCGACATACAGATGCATCGCCCCGGTCCAAAGCTCGCAACACGTGTAGCCCGAGGCCGCTGCCGAAGAAAAGAATTCCTCAAGGTCAAAATAACGATGGCTGATATTCATGACGGCAAGCAGGGGGTAGCTCATAATTACTCTCCAACCTAAACGAGGCCCCGTTCCATATAGGAGCGGGGCCCAATTACATAAACGTTATTTGCTCTTAGTAGTCGAACTGGTGATAGTAGCGGCGATAGTTAAGGTTGTGCTTGGTGACCGTCTCGTAGTAAGCGGCAAGGCGATCGGTGATCAGCGAGGAGAGGATCCACGGAGACACGATGACGCGGAACTCGTCGTCAAGGCCGGGGATCGCGAACTCGGCGGTGTCGATGATGTTGATGTCGGTGTCGCCGGTCACACCGCGGGTCAGGAAGGCGCGGACGCGCTCGTCGAGCTTGCGGTTCTCGTCCTCGCCCATGAACAGGAACACGGGGACGCCGGGCTCCACGAGCTCGAGGGTGCCGTGGAAGAAGTCGGCCGAGGTGATGTAGCGGGTGCGCTTCCACTGCATCTCCTCGAGGATGCACATCGAGAACAGGATCGTCTCGCCCCACAGG
>JAXJNG010000043.1:0-2384 GCA_036312785.1 Collinsella sp. | reverse complement strand
TGGAGGAATACATAGTCCACTGGAACACGAGCCGGAGGCAGGTAAGATTGAAGGGCCTGACCCCGGAGGAGTACCGGAATCAGGCCCTTGCGGCCTAGTCGCTATTTAGGGCGTCCAAGATTTGGGGCGCAGTTCAGCGCTGGTTTTTGAAGGGCTTCTTTAAGGAGAGCGACCCCATGCTGGTCTCGTTTGAGTACCTGCCGTGCCGCGTGCGCTTTGCCGAGGACCCCTCCGAGCTTGTCTTTGACTACCGCCTTCCCATCCGCTCCAACATCGACCACATTCTGGGCGATGAGGAGAACCCGACGCGTATTCCCGCCAGTCTGATGGGGGAGGGTAACTCGTTGCTGCTGCGTCGCGCCTTTGAGGGCGCCGTCGTCGAAGCCGCCCGACGCGCCGCCGCCAATTACACGCTCGCTGTGCCACAGTTTTACGGAGGCCGAATCCAGCTGCTGCTGCCGCTGTGCCTAACCGGCGACAAGCCCGAGCTGGCGCTGACCATCCAGCGCGAGGATGGCTTCTATGCCGCGCGCACGTGCCTCACGCTCGACATGGCGTACAACAACGCGCGACTTATCTGCCGCCCCGAGACTTCGTGGATAAAGCGGTAAATGGTGGTTTAGCTGCGGTTTTGTTGGTTGACAGGGTTGAAACAGTGCTGCTTGCGCCCACGAATTTAAAATCGGGGGCAAAAAGTTCTTGGTAAACCACGCGCGGCTATGATAGTATCTCTTTTGCCGAAAGGCGACGGGCGATTGGCTCAGGGGTAGAGCATATCCTTCACACGGATGGGGTCACAAGTTCGAATCTTGTATCGCCCACCATCTAAAGTACAGGTCAGAGGTGTTAAGCCTCTGGCCTTTTTCTAATATGAGAAAGCCATTGTCAATAGGCATGTTCGTTCGAGCCCGGTTTGAAACCGGGCTTTTTCGTTTCCCGTCGGGAGAGCCCGCGCACGCTGCATGGCTTAGTCGACGCTTGCCTGGCAAGCTAATATCCGCGGGCTCTTGCGGGTGCGCTTCCGGCGGTCAGCCCGGTATGTCCGCGCACCCCACCGCATTTCGATTCTCCGTCCGGCGCTATCGTACGAATCCAGTCTTTTGTCGGGCGCGGCCCGGGGGCTGCCCATCAAAAAGGTCGTGAACTCGCGCCGGCGATGCGTCGAGGCGCGGGCCCTCCCGGCGGGAGTCGGTTGTCGCCGGCCGCTAGAGGACGGTCCCCTCGGACCTGCACCCGATCTCCCAGACCCAGCAGGCGAGCTCGCGCGCCACGGCGGCGTTGGCCTTGCACGCGCTCTTGCCCGCCGCGGCCAGCGCCTCTCGGCGGCGGTGGAGCCTGGCGGTGCAGTCGTCCGCCCTCGAGCGTATCACCGGGGGCACGTCGGTGCCGGGGGCTGGGGCCTTGGGCCTCGGGGAGCACGTGGAGTAGTGCCATGCGGACTCTATGAGCGCCGTGCGCGCGAGCGCGTTGCCGGCCTTGGTTATCCCGCCGCGCCGCTCGGACTCGCCGCTCGAGCGCTCCGACGGGACTAGCCCGCACCAGCTCGCGAAGGCCGGCGCCGAGCGGAACCTCGTGAAGGACCCGGCCTCCGCCGCGAGCCTGAAGGCCGTCAGGGTGTCGACACCCTTGATGCAGGACAGCGCCTCCACCGTCGCCCGCCAGCGGTCGGTGCCCGCCAGCGCGACGACCCTCCTCTCGAGCTGCCGCCTGTCCGACTCCGCGCAGCGGGCGGCCGTGACGTAGTACTCCAGCGCGTCGCGCTGCGGCCCCTCGAGCCTGATCTCCGAGACCCACCTCCAGTGGGCCCTCGTCCAGGCCTTCTTCCTCGCCCCGTCGGCGTTGCGCTCGTCCCAGACGTGGCCCAGCCTGATCAGGAACATGTTGAGACGCTGCCTCGAGCGGCGGTACTCCGCCGTGGCGTCGTCGAGGGCGCGGTCGAGGTCCCGGGCGGCCTCGACGGCCGCATCGGGCAGCGGGACCTCCACGATGTTGTGGGTGGCGAGCATGCGGGCGATGAACTCGGCGTCGCGCCGGTCGTTCTTGCGGCGCGCGTCCGCCGCCGGCCTCTGCATCTTGGAGACGGCGGCCACGGCGCAGTCGAGGCCGAGCGCGCGCAGCTCGCGCGCCATGTGGAAGCCGGTGGGGCCGCTCTCGTAGCAGGCCCTGGGCTCCTCGAACCCGAGCGCCCACTCGGCGATCTCGGCGGCGTCCGTCCCGAAGTCGCGGTGCACCACCTCGCCGGTGAAGGGGTTGAACGCCGCCGCGGCGACCGATCGCGCGTGGACGTCCAGGCCGATGGAGGTAACATGGGGCATGGGAAGCCTCCTCCCCGCAGGTGCGGTAAGGGCTACCGCACGGGCCGATACTCAAAGCCCATTGTGGCA
>JAXJNG010000042.1:0-38692 GCA_036312785.1 Collinsella sp. | reverse complement strand
GTTCGAATCCATGCAGCGGCGACATAAAAGAAAAGCCCCCGTTGCCGGAGGCTTCAAGTTCAATTGGTGCGGCGTATAGGATTCGAACCTATGACGTTCTGATTCGTAGTCAGACCCTCTATCCAGCTGAGGTAACGCCGCAGCGCAAGACATATAAAACCACTTTAGCTTATTGGAGTCAAGCACAATCTCAAACTTTTTTGTGGAACGCAGTTTTGTCATGCTGCTCCGCATATACCACTGTTCCCCGTACGATCGATTGGCTTTTCGATCACGTCGAACTTGGCATCAAGTTCCCTCAGGAGCGATCTCACCCGCTGGGCACAATCATAATCGGCAAACGAGATGCTCAGCATGCGCGCGACCTGGTTGGAAGTCCCAACTCCATAGAAGTGCTCCAGCGCCACAAGTCCCTCGTGCGTCACAAAGGTCTCGACCACATGCGGCGACTCCTCAAAGCACCATTGGGTCAACGGACCCTCACTCGTCTGCCGAAGCACCAGGCCACCCATGCCAGACGGCTCACACGTTACAAGCAGGTACTCCCCGCCCTCGTCGCTCTGGAACAACACAACCCGCTCGTCGAACAGCTCCATCACATCCCCTTTCTCTTGCTCTTAGTTAGCAAAAGCATAGCAGGTAAATGCATGTATACAGAACGTTTGTTCGTGTGTTTTCTATCGAGCTGTCCGCACGGCATGGTATGGACCTGCGCACGAAATAGGGCGCCCCCGAAGGAGCGCCCTTGCATATCCCCTATGCAGCCAAGTTACGCGACCGGCTCGATCTTCTCGAGGCCGCCCATGTAAGGACGCAGGACCTCGGGGATCGTGATGGTGCCGTCGGCGTTCTGGTAGTTCTCCAGAATGGCGGCCATGGTGCGGCCGGCCGGTAGGCCGGAACCGTTGAGAGTGTGCAGGTAGCGCGAACCTTTGAAGTTCTCGGGGTCGCGATACTTGATGTTGGCGCGGCGAGCCTGGAAGTCACCGCAGTTGGAGCAGGAGCTGATCTCCTTGTAGGCGTTGTAGCTCGGCAGCCAGACCTCGACGTCGTAGGTCTGACGGGCAGAGAAGCCCAAGTCGCCGGTGCACAGGCTAATCACGCGATACGGAAGGCCCAGCTGCTGCAGCAGGTACTCGGCCTCGGCGGTCATGCTCTCGAGCTCCTCGTCGGACTCCTCCGGCTTAGCGAACTTGACCATCTCGACCTTGTCGAACTCGTGCTGACGGATGATGCCGCGGGTGTCGCGACCGGCGGAACCGGCTTCCTCACGGAAGCAGGGGGTGAAGGCGGTGTAGCGGCGCGGCAGGGTGTCGGCATCGAGGACCTCGCCGGCGTGCAGGTTGGTAAGCACGACCTCGGCGGTGGGGATCAGGAAGTTGTCGCCCGAGACGTGATAGGCGTCGTCCTCGAACTTGGGCAGCTGGCCCGTGCCAAACATGGTCTGACGCTTGACGACGATAGGCGGCCACCACTCCTTGAAGCCACGGCTGGTGTGCGTATCGAGGAAGAAGTTGATGAGGGCACGCTCCAGGCGGGCACCGGCGCCACCGAGAACGGTGAAACGGCTGCCGGAGAGCTTGTTGCCGCGCTCGAAGTCAAGAATGTCGAGGTCGGTGCCCAGATCCCAGTGCGGCTTAAAGTCGAAGTCGAACTCGCGCGGGGTGCCCCAGCGGCGACGCTCGATGTTCTCGTCCTCGTCCTTGCCGTACGGCGTGGCCTCGCAAGGAATGTTGGGCAGGTGAGCCATGAAGTCGTACTGCTCCTGCTCGAGAGCGGTGCGGCGCTCGGCCAGACCGTCAATCTTCTCGTTGACGGCGCGCACGGCCTCCTTGGCGGCCTCGGCCTCGTCCTTCTTGCCCTCCTTCATCAGGGCGCCAATCTTCTTGGACTCGGCATTGCGCGTAGCCTGGAGCTCCTCGACCTCGGTGATGACGGCACGGCGCTCGTCGTCGAGCTCAAAGAACTTCTCGCGATCCCAAGACGTCTGGCGGTTAGCCATGGCGACATCGATGGCATCGGGGTTCTCGCGAACAAACTTGATATCAAGCATTAGATCCTCCGGCGATATACATTCCATTTAGGTTGCAACCTTGTACATGTATGGGCAAGTATATACTTATGAGCGTTTACGACCCAACTCAACTACGCAAGAAGGCACCCAATGGACGCAGTTTTTTCCTTTTTGTTTGGCACCCGCACCGGTTTTGCCATCCTTTTCGCCGGCGGCATCCTGTTATTTGCGATTCTTGCCTTTGTAATGGAGAAGCGTACCCATAAGATGTACGTCGACCGCGGACCCAAGTCCGAGGATGAGGAAGACAGCTTCTGGGACTAACCTGCCAAAAAGGGACAGGTTTATTTCGGTCGGTTTTATCTGGGCAAACGCAAGCGCCCCGCAACCGGTAACGATCCGGTTGCGGGGCGCTTTTCGCACATACGACAAAACCGCAGGAAAAACCTGCCAAAATAAACCTGTCCCTAAATGGCAGGTTTTACTGGAGGGTTGCGTCGATTGCCTTGACCAGGGCACTGCGCATGCCGGCGTCCTCGAGCGCAACGACGCCCTTGATGGTGGCGCCACCGGGCGAGCATACGGCATCCTTCATCGCCGCAGGATGCTGACCAGTTGAAAGCTGCAGCTTTGCCGTACCCAGCACCATCTGGCTCACAATGCGATAGGCATCGGCACGCGGGATACCATGCTTGACCGCCGCATCGCCCAGGGCCTCGATTGCCATAGCGACAAATGCCGGAGCGCAACCACCCACCGTGCCGCCCACGAACAGCAGGCTCGTATCGAGCTCGACCACCGCACCGAGCTTGCCAAGCAGATCAAGCACCACTGCGCTCTGCTCATCACTAAGCGTGGAAGCCTTCTCGCAAGCGATGACGCCCTCGCCCACCGAAACCGGCGTGTTGGGCACCGTCGAGATATGCGCGACGCCCGGCAGGACCTGCTCCCACTTGACACTGTCCCAGGTCCAGGCAACCGACAGAACGACCTTTTTGGCAAGAGCATCCTTGAGCGGGGCGAATACCTTCTCGATCATGTACGGTTTGACCGCAGCGACCACGATATCGGATGCGGCGACAACCTCGGCGGCATCGTGGCAGGCGGCCATGCCGCGCGCCTCGCAGCGCTCAACCAGTGCGTCGTAGCGACCCGCACAGGCGCACATGTCGCTCGCAGCTACACCGGCAGCGATCCAGCCATCGGCCATAGCGCTCGCCATATTGCCAAAACCGACAAATCCAATCTTCATATCTCATAGTCCTTTCAGACACATTCCTCAAAACGAAAGGTATTGTCCCACGCCATTGTTTCGTATTGCCGACCTATTTGTGATACGGCTCGCCACGGCTGATCTTGCAGGCACGGTAAATCTGCTCTAGCAGCACCACACGCGCCAGGTTATGCGGCAAGGTAATGCGTCCAAAGCTGAGCATCTCGTCGGCGCGGGCGCGTACCTCATCACTCACGCCGTCCGAACCGCCGATTACAAAGGCAATGTCGCTGCTGCCTCGCAGCATAAGATCGTCGAGCCGCGCCGAGAGCTCCTCACTCGAACGCTCCTTGCCCTCGATAGCCAGCAGGATCACATGCGCTCGAGACGGCAATGCAGCAAGAATTGCCGCCCCCTCCTTGTCGCGCGCGGCATCCACGCCGCCCGCCTTAGCCGGGTCGATATCGGCCACCTCGCGGATATCAACCTTGGCATAGGCACCTAGGCGCTTGGTGTACTCAGCGCACGCGTCCTTCCAAAAGCGCTCCTTGAGCTTACCGACGCAAACGACGGTGTATTTCACGCGCGTCTACTCCTTCGAATCGTTTTGAACTTTGCCGGCGGTCAGCATCTGCTCGAACATAGAGGCCGACTGCGAGAAGTCGCTCGGCAGCACGACCGTCGAGTTTTTGCCCGTACGTGCGAACTCCGTCATCATCTCGGACCACTGCGTAAACATGAACAGTTGGTTGGCCTCGTCATTGCCGACACCCGTCTCTTGGATGATCTCGAGCGAATCTTTGATACCCAGCGCGATGGCCTTGCGCTGGTTGGCGATGCCCTCGCCCGCCTTTTCCATTGCCTCGGCCTCGGCGGTCGCCTCGGTGACGCGCTTGATGCGGTCGGCCTCAGCGAGCTCCTGTGCCGCAGCGCGCTTGCGCTGGGCAGCGTTGATGTCGTTCATGGAGTTCTCAACCTCGGTCGGCAGTGCGATTTTGGTGATGAGCGTCGACACGAGGGTGAAGCCGTAGGCGGCCATCTGCTCGGAAACGGTAGCGTTGACATCCTTGGCGATGTCATCCTTCTTGGCAAAGACCTCATCGAGTGTGTAGACGGGGATCGAAGAGCGCAGGGCGTCGGTGATGAAGTCACGCATCTGGTCGACGGGCTCCTGCAGCATGTAGTAGCTCTTGTAGATACCCGAATCTGCCGGGCCGGCGCCCATGTCATAGCTCACGTGGTACTGAGCAGAGACCTCAAGGCCGATGGTCACGTTGTCCTGGGTCTTAACGTCGATACCAAAACCGTTTTTCATGGTGCGCAGACTCACCGTGGCGGCCTTGCGGTCGATCACGGGCACCTTCATGTGGAAGCCCGCGTTGACGATGCGGTTAAACTTGCCCAGACGCTCGATGATCACGGCATGCTGTTGTTCAACGACATAGCAGGCGTTAGGAAGCAGCAGCAACAGGATGATGATGGGAATCAAAAGGCTGGTAAGGGCGGCGATGATACCGGACAACAGCATGGTCTCTCCTCTGATAGGCACACGTTGGCACTAGGATACCCGCACGAAGCAGCAACGTGACATCAACAAGAGGCCCATAACAAAAAAGCTCCCATTGCTGGGAGCTCTTTCAATCAATGGTGCGGGCAAAAGGACGTCCGCGTATCCGCTTCGCGGATCCGCACCGGCTTCGGCCGCCTGCCGGCGTCCTCGCCAGCTCGCTAAAAACGCTCCGCGTTTTCTTTACGCTCGCTCCTTCGCAGGTTCAAGTCCCTGCGATGGGCCCATAACAAAAAAGCTCCCATTGCTGGGAGCTCTTTCATCTAATGGTGCGGGCGAAAGGACTTGAACCTTCATGGGGTTGCCCCCATACGGACCTGAACCGTACGCGTCTGCCAATTCCGCCACGCCCGCGTGCAGGAATTAGAATAACGGAGCGCCACCGCGAACGCAAGAACTATTTTTGAAAAAGTTTGCAGGCATTTTCCCAAGCGGCTTGCGCGATTGTTTCGGCATCCTCACCTGTGCGATCGACACGGTCGTTAACCAGCGCGTTTGCCGTAATGGAGATCATTGCGGGCTCGCATTCAAGACCGCGGATGGGCTCCGGAGCCATATACGGGCAATCCGTCTCGAACACAATTCGATCGAGTGGGGTTGCCGCGAATGCCTCGCGCACGTCGTCGTTGCGCTTAAAGGTAGCCGCACCACCATAGGCGATATAGCAGCCCAGCTCCACAAAGCGCTCCATCGTGGCGCGGTCCTCGCCAAAGCAGTGCAGCACACAACCGGCCTGGGGCACGCCCACCTCACGAAGCACGTTGTAGGCGTCCACGTGCGAGGTACGCTCATGGTCCGTGTCCTCGTGGCGCAGATGCAGCTCCACCGGCACGTTACGGCACACGGCAAGCTCGAGCTGACGCGCCATGCAGTCAATCTGCACGTTATGGGGTGCCGGCGCGATATCGTCGTCATAGTCCATATGGTAGTCCAGGCCGATTTCGCCAATACCGGCGCATAAGGGGTCATCGAGTGCGGCAACGACCTGCGCGTGAACGTCGTCGGTATAGTCCGGCGCACCATACGGATGCACGCCGGCAAGATACTTGATCTGAGGGATATCCTGCATCGGCAGAATTTCGCGCACGAGCCAGTCGCTATAGTCCGTCACGCTGCGTTTGTCAGCGATGGGGTCGAACATCGTCACCAACAGGTCGACGCCCGCAGCTTTGGCGCGCACGAGCGTCTCGGGCACTTCTTTGCCCCAAAACGAAAGCAGATGCGCATGCGTGTCGGCAAGCGGCGCCAAGGGCACGGGACAAGCAACCGTCTTCTTTTTCTTGGTAAACGTCACGCGTTCGGCATTAAGCGTCATGGATTAGCTCCTGGGCCAGGCGGACAAAGTCGGCAACATCAAGCGTTTCGGCGCGCGTGGTGGATGCGATACCGCAAGCCTCAAAGGCGGCATCGAGCACGTCCTTGGCAAAGCCGTTGGCGCTCATGGAGTTGCGAATGGTCTTGCGACGCTGAGCAAATGCAGCATCAATCACGCGGGCCACAAACTCGCGGTCGAGTCCTTCGGGCACCACGCCGTCAACACGGTCGATACGCACGACGGCCGAGTCCACGTGCGGCGCCGGCATAAAGCAACGCGGCGGCACCTCAAAGCGACCCATAACCTGCGCATACAGGCCGAGCTTTGTCGTGTAGCCGCCATAGGTCTTGTTGCCCGGCGTTGCGGCAATACGATCTGCAACTTCCTTTTGCACCATGACGACAGCGCGCTTAAGCGCGGGCATCATCTGGAAGAACTGAAGGATGATCGTCGCTGCCACGTTATAGGGCAGATTCGCGACAAACACCGTGGGTTCACCACCGGCGGCCTGCTCAATCTGCTCCGGCGTCACTTTGAGCGCGTCGCCCATGATAAAGCGGAAGTTGGCATAGTCGGCGGCGTGGGCGTCGAGCACCGGCTCGAGCTCGGGGTCGGCCTCGATCGACGTGACGCACGCCGCTTCCTGCAGCAGTGCAAGCGTCAAAGTACCGCAACCCGGACCCACCTCGAGTACGCGCTCGTCACCTGCAAGCTCGGCAAGCTCGCAGATACGCTCAATCACATGGTTGTCGATCAGAAAGTTCTGGCCCAGGCGATGCTTGGTCGCAAGGCCAAACTCCTCCAGCAGCTCCCTTGTTGCCGTGGGGTTTGCCAAAGGCGAAGTTGTCATAGTTGCCTCCTTAGCATGATGGCGGCGTCTTGAAACAAAAGGGCATGGACCGTTGCGGCCATGCCCTTACATCTAAACAGCAAATTGCCGATATGGCGCGGCGTCTTAGCCCAGACGCGGGAACAGCGGCTCACCCTTCTCAACGGGCTGACCACCGGCAAGCAGGCCCCAAGCGCAAATGCCCTTGAGGTCGTCGCTCGCGGCCTCGCCCTCACAGGACAGGCGGCGCAGGGCCTCGACAGAAGTCTGGGGCATGAGCGGCATCAGCAGGTGAGCGGCAATGCGGATGGCCTCGAGCAGGTTGTAGATCACAAACGCCAGCTCGTCAGCCTTGGCCTCGTCCTTGGCAAGTGCCCAGGGCTCGGAGTCCTCGATGTAGTGGTTGGCAGCATGGATGAGCTCCATGACCTCATCCTTGGCTCCGCCGTAATCGAGCACGTCCATCTTGGCCATGTAGCGCTCGACCAGGCCATCGGCGATCTTTGCCAGCGGGTTGTCGAACGCATCGAACGACGCGGGCTTGGCGGGCGCGCAACCATCAAAGTACTTTGCGCTCATGTTGAGCGAACGCGAGATGAGGTTGCCCCAGCTGTTGGCCAGGTCGGCGTTGTAGACCTGCTCCATGCGATCGAAGCTGATGGCGCCGTCGGTACCGGGGACGACGTCGGTCATGAAGTAGTAGCGATAGCCCTCGACGCCCAACATGTCGATAACGTCCTGCGGAGCGATGGCGTTGCCGCGGCTCTTGGACATCTTCTCAGCCTTGCCGGTCTCGGCATTGCGCACGGTCAGGAAGCCGTGGGCAAAAACGTGCTCGGGCAGGGCCTCGCCGATGGCCATGAGCATGGCGGGCCAAATGACGCAGTGGAAGCGGATGATGTCCTTGCCCACGATGTGGAACTGCGCGGGCCAGCGATAGGCCAGCTCGGCACGCGCCTCGTCGGTGTCGACACCGTAGCCGACGGCCGTCATATAGTTGAGCAGTGCATCGAACCACACATACGTCACGTGGCCCTCGTCAAACGGGACCTGAATGCCCCAGTCGAAGCTCGTGCGGCTCACGGATAGGTCGTTAAGGCCGCCCTCGACAAAGCTGCGAACCTCGTTCATGCGGAACGCAGGCTCGACAAAGTCGGGGTGCTCGTCATAGAGCTTGAGCAGCTTGTCCTGGAAGGCGGAAAGCTTAAAGAAGTAGGACTCCTCCTGCACGCGCTCAAGCGGACGGTGGCAGTCGGGGCACAGGTGCTGGCCGACGCTGCCGTACTCCTCGTCGCCCTTCTGGACCTGTGTATCGGTGAAGTAGGTCTCATCAGGCACGCAATACCAGCCGTCGTAGCTGCCCTTATACAGGTAACCGGACTCCTTCATGCGCTCCCACAGGTACTGCACGGCATGATGCTGGCGCGGCTCGGTGGTGCGGATGAAGTCGTCGTTGGAAATCTCGAGCTTGCTCCAAAGCTCCTTGAAGTGCGGGGCCTGGCTGTCGGTCCACTCCTGCGGCGTCATGCCATGCTTGGCTGCGGCCTCGGCGACTTTCTCGCCGTGCTCGTCCATGCCGGTCAGGAACTTGACGTTATAGCCGGCGGAGCGACGATAACGGGCCTGAACGTCGGCGATGATGGTGGAATAAGCCGTGCCCAGGTGCGGATCGGCGTTGACGTAGTAGATGGGCGTCGTGATAAAGAACGAAGGCTTGCTTTGATCCATGGGGTTTGTCCTCCAGAAAAACGTTGCATACAGAGGATGATTCTAGCGCAAGGGCTGGATATCCTCCATCTATTGCATATCGAGCACCATGGCATAGACATCGCGCTTGCGGCGCGAATACTTCTGAGACAGGCGCTTGGCCACCGCAGACGCGGGCTCCCCCTCCTCGAGCGCGGCGCGGATATCCTCGCGCAGGGCCTCGTCGGGATCCGCTGCCGCGGCGCCAACCGGCACGGCACCGGCCTCCTCATCCTCGCTCGGCGGCGCGATGACCAGCGCAATCTCGCCCTTTACCTCGCCGCGAGCACGCAGCTCCTCGGCAAGCTGGGCAGCGGGCCCGCGCAAGACTTCCTCGTGCAGCTTGGTGAGCTCGCGGCAGACGGCAACCTCACGCTGGGGAAAGACCTCCACCACGGCCTCGAGCGTCGCCACGATGCGATGTGGAGACTCGTAGAAGATGAGCGCGCCGGGCACCACGGCAAGGCGCTGCAAACGGCGCACACGGTCGCCGTGCTTTCGGCCCAAAAAGCCCTCGAAGAAAAAATGCTCGCAGGGAATGCCGGACGAAACGAGCGCCGTGACGCAAGCAGAGGGCCCGGGAATAACTTCTACGGGCACATCGGCCTCACGTGCCGCCTCGACCAGCGCCTGGCCGGGATCGGACACGCTCGGCATGCCGGCGTCCGAGGCAAAGGCGAGGGTCTCCCCCGCCAGCAGACGGTCGACCAGGCCGGTGGCGCGGCTGGCGATCACATTCTCGTCGCAACGGACAAGCGGCTTGGAAATGCCCAGATGCATCAGCAGCTTTGACGTCACACGCGTGTCTTCGCAGCAGATGGCATCGGCGGCGGCAAAGGCCTCGCCAACGCGTGGGGACAGGTCGCCCAGGTTGCCGATGGGCGTGCCGACCACATAGAGTTTGCCCGTATGGGCGCTGTTTTGCGTCATATCAACCTATTCAATCATGCCGCGCTCGAGCGTGCCGAGCGCCGCGCGGGCGTCCCATGCTGCAATGCGCTTCTCGGTCTTCCACGTTTGGAAGAACCAACCGGCAGCCGGCGCAAACGAAGCCAGCTGATTGGCGATAAACACGCGCTCGTAGGCATTGCGGCCCTCGGGCGTAACCGACGAGTTGGCAAAGATCGCCGCGCCCGACCATTCGCCCACCAGCACGGGGAACCCAGTTGAAATCGCTTCTTTAAGCTCGCGCTTGTTACGCGAAATCGCCGTCGTCAGCCCGCGGGGGCTCGTGATGTCGAGCGCATGCTCGTCGCGGTAATGGTACAGGTGAAGGTCCATGTAGACGTTCTTGTACTTGGCGCCGCGCATAAAATGCTTCCACTCGCTGGGATGCCCCGACGACGAGAAAACGACGATCTTATCCTCGGGCATATACGAACGGACGAGCTCGTAAGCATCGCGATAGAAATTGCGCAGGTAGTGAGCAGGAATGCCATCCGTCATGGTGAAGAGGCTCTTGCGGACACTCATCTGCGGCGTATCCAGCAGCTCAATACCCAGCAGGCTCTCGGCCTCGCCGTAGCGATCGGCCAAGCGCTCGAGCACGTCGAGTGCGACATGACGACCGTTGGTGGACGAATGCCACTCGGCAACAGCCTCCGGCGTGGCGGGCGAATCGTTGGAATCGCCCTGGCCACCGGGCACAGTCGCCAGGTCAAGCAGCACGCGGATGTTGTACTTGGCAGCCCACTCAATCGCGCGGTCGATGTAATCGACAACCGAGATGTAGGAGGCATCGGACTCCTGTGAGCCAAAGGCATACCAAGGCACCGGCAGGCGCACGGCGTTGAGGCCGATCTGCGCCATGCGACGGAAATCGTCTTCGCTCACAAACGTCTCGTAATGACGGCGCATGCGCTCGTTATAGGCGGCGGTGCCCATGGCCTCCTGCAGCTCGGCCGCGTTGGATGCACCGGTCGCCGCGTATAGCGACGGGGTCACCCAAGGCTCGGGAATAAACCAGCCAGAGAGATTAACGCCGAGTATCCTCTCCATCACTGCCCCCTTCGGATCGTGCAGGCCGAGCCTGCATCGTATTGCATAGGAAAAGTATCGTTTTGAGTATACCCGCGCGTGCGGACAGACGACCGAACGGTCTGTAAAGTGGCGCAAAAGCGGGAGGAATGTCTGAGCGGGCGGGCCCGAGATGTGCACGCACGTCGGAAGTAAGCGCCGGAAAGCGCATCCCACTCTGAAGCCAAATTCCGGGACGCAATTTCCGCAGAGCCCTCAATAAAAGAAAAGGACCCCTTTGCAGAGGTCCTAGTCAATTCAAGGTGGCGGGGAAGGGAATCGCGTCCGCGCGCCGCGCGGACGGACCGCTGTGGCGCTTACGCGCCTTGCGAGCTGCGCTGGCAAACGCTTACGCGTTTACTCAGCTCCGCGCCCTCACGGGGTTCGATTCCATGTGGAGGCTGTATAAAAGAAAAGGACCCCTTTGCAGAGGTCCTAGTCAATTCAAGGTGGCGGGGAAGGGAATCGAACCCCTGACACGAGGATTTTCAGTCCTCTGCTCTACCAACTGAGCTACCCAGCCATTTGAGGTGTGCCTTGTTTCAAGGCTTGATTAGTATAACCAAGGACGCGTTCCGGTCAACCGAGAATTTTAAAAAAGTTTTTGAGCACAGCCTCGGTTCTATAAATCGGCACGTCAGAGGCATCAGCCGGCAGCAAGAAGTTTTTCGCTCAGTCCCTTAAGCCGGCACGCGTTGGAGAGCAGGGGTCGAAACAATGATTGAAGGACGCTCTAGTACGGCCCAGGCGCCGGGGCAGGAGCACATGCGCCAAGGGCGGACGTTTTCGTAGCGCGCGAGGATATTGCCGTCGCGATCGATGAAGGCGATGTCGATGGGATAGGCCATAAAACACGTATGGACCGAAGAGCAGCGTGGAAACGCCATGACGAGCGGCAGGCCGTTGGCGGCAACCGGACGCCGTCCCAGCATGCCGCGCAGGCGCATGACAAACGACTCCGCTACCACAAACTCGGCCGGCGTCCAACCCAGCCTATTGAGTGCCCGCGCGTAGGCGATGTAGGACGAGACCGCGGTCACATGACCACCCCCGGACGCCATGGATCGACCGTCACCGCGCGTTCATGCGCGAGCACGGCCGGCGCCCCCAGGGAAACGCCGGCGATGCTCAGCGAACTCGGCCATGGCTCGTAGTGCATGGTGCAGGTATAGGTCCTAAACGTGCCAGAAAGAGAGAGCAGGCTACCATCCGATGACGCCGCGCCTTGCTCGCTCGAGACCTCGACCTGCAGGTCATATCCCTCCATGGCATCCTGAATCTGAGCTTGAACAGTCGCGGAAGCGTCAATGGAGCTCTCGTCACCCTCCCCGCCCGGCGCCACAGCGTGCGCCAGCACGATGTCGGGCACCACGCGGTCGAAGCGCGCGACCGCGCCGGCAAAGATCATGACGTTGTACGCGATGAGAGCCAGCACGAGCAGGACAGGCGTGACCATGGCCATCTCGACCGTCGCCTGGGCACGCTCCTCGCGAAAGCCCGTGCGAATGCCCATTACGACCCACCGCCAAAAGCACCCACCAGCGTGGCAACATCGACAGTGAGCGGGATGGAGCCGCCGCCGGGCAGCGGGATCTCCGCAAGTGTGAATATCGCGCCGCTGATGGTGCGCTCGACGTGATATTCCAAGGCCTCGCAAAGCGCCTTGGGGTCAGTCACGCCCAAGGGGATTTTTCGCAGGGTATCTTGAGCTTTGGAGATGCCCGCGATATCGGACCCCGGACTTTTGATGACATTGGCGGTATCGGTCAGCACCGGTTTTCGCAGACGCAAATCGCACGGTTCGAGCCCCAGCGCCGCCACGGAGAACGAAACGGTGTCACCGAGCCAGGACGCGATGGAGCCCAGCGCGCCGCTACTCCCTCCCAAGCCACCGATCAGCTCTCCCATAAGCTCGTCGGCCGCACCCTGGATGTCTCCGTACCCCACAAGTAGGCGGCCCCAAACATCCATAACGCCATCGAGCACGCCGGCAACGCCGCCCGAGCGTTCCTTCAATGTCGAGAAAAATCGCGAAAGCACGTTGTTTTGCGCCGTCGCGTCATCGGGTGCCAGCACCGCGGCAGAGATAGCACCGCGATCGCCAAGCCTGACTGCCGCGTTAAACGAGGAGTTAAGTTGATCGGGACTGGAGATGGCGCCCGAGACCGCAAAGGCGACCACGCCGTTGCGACCGGGCGGGGCGATGCGCGGGCGCTCACCCGAAAGCTCTTTGATGGCGGTATCGAACGCATTGCCCGCACGGTCGGCTTCGTCCTCGGTTTGACGCTCGAGTTCGAGTTCCTTGTTGCGACAGTCGACGTAGTCCTCCAGGGCGTCTTTAAACTTGTCAAAGTGATACTCGAAGCCGTTTTCGATAGAGGTTGAAGGCGCCGCAACAGCACCAAGCGACGAAACGCCAAAATGGCATTTGCTGCATTTATCTTGCCCATCGTAATCGGCAACCGAAGCAAATCCGCTCGGCGTTCCTTTCTTATAGTTAGGGCAGGTCGTCCCGTAATGCAGATACGCCTTGTCATCGTTCACGCTAGTCGGCCACACCGCATCGGTATAGAGTTCCGTCGCCCGGACCTCATCAGAGTTGCGCGGCAGCAGCGGAATATAGGAGGAGACCCTGTCTCCGTTCTCGGTTATATATGCCCGATCGACCTCCGCGCTCGCATAGGTATAAAACGCCTTACGCGCCGCAGACTCCGCCTTCATCTCGACACTCGAGCCTTGGGGCTTCTCGTTTGCCAGACGCCAATGGTAGTAGTCCTTCGAGCGATCGAGCGCCACTTGCGGTTCCCACGTAACGCTCGAAGCGTAATGCGGATTTTGAACACCGGAGAGATCCGTTAGGCTTTTTGCGCGCTCCCACATACACGAACAGCTGCCGACCGAACCTTTATCCGATCCACCGCAATCCGCTAGCCAGGCACGCTCTTTGGCCTTCGCCGTCTCCTCCGATGCTTTTTGTAGCTCCTCGGCCGCGCGCTCCAGATCTTCCGACGCATCCTTAATGGCATCGGTCGAGATCTCGGACCCTTCGAGCGCAACAAAATCCGACTCGGATGTCCTGGGCACGGCAAGCGCCGTACCGGTATAGGTCACGCCGTCGGTATCCTGCGCCGATACTGCCTGCATGGCGCGCGCGGCAACCAGGTACGGCAAGGCGGTCTCGATCTTTCGCAGGCCCCTTGCCGCGCTTTTAGCAAACTTGTTACGCGTTTTAATGATCTGGGTTCCCGTTTCGATGATATCGCTGCCGACAACCTCGGCGCCCGGAATGAGAATGGCAGCCAAGCCGGTGCCGATCGTGGCAAACCCCGCCAGGCCCAAACTCAAAATGCTCGCATCGACCACCGTGGCGGCTGTGTGATAGGACGACACCACGTTGGCGCCCGCCAGTGCACCGCTATCGGCCGCCACCTGGGTGTCTCCGGCGCGCGACATGCTCCATATCGCCGCGGTCGACGAAAACAGCAGCGTAAGCACCACCAGAATGACAACCGCAGAGGAGAGCGTGGTATAGGCACCGTCTTCGATAAACAAGTCGATACCGGCACGGCCCATAAAGCCGCCCCGCCTGCGGCGAGCGCCTGGTCGACGGCGGGCCGCAAACCCTTGCGTCACCCGCAGCAGGCAGCGCCTAATCCCATGCAGCAATCCATGAATCATAATCTCCCTCCAGCCATTCGGGACGCGATCGATACGAGACGTCGACCTTGAGCTCGACATAGCCACCCTCACCCGCACTGCCCATGGCCTGCACAAATGCACCGATTACGGGCAGCGGCTTAACCTCGCCGGCAACAGACACGGACGAAACGCCGCCAGCACCGGCCCGCCCCAACTCGATATCCCACGACAGCGGCCCGCCGGCATGAAAAATCGAGACGTCGGGCACCGCGGCAAGTCTGCGGCGAGTGAACTCCTTAAGGTCATCGTCGTCATCCACCGTCGTCGTGGTCATAAGCCGCGCGGTCTCAGCGGCGGCAGACTCCATGACCGCGCGCGTATAGAGCAGGCACACCGGCTGCAGCGCCAACAGGACGAGCGTCAGAAACGTCGGCAGCAGGAACGCCGCCTCGACCGTAGACTGCGCCCGGTCCTCGCGCGCAACATCAATACAGCACGATGTCCTTAGCGCCCGCAGCGGCGTCGATAACCGACGTCGAGGCAACGCCATGGGATGCCGCCCGCTCGACCAGCGCCGCCAAGCGCCCATCGGTGCCAGCACGCCAAAGCCCCGCGATCGCCAGCACGATGGAAAGCAGCGCCACCGTGACGATGGCGTATTCCACAGTCGCTTGGGCAACCTCTTCACGCAGAACGCCATGCATTTCACGATCCCTCCTTTGAGCTTATTGTTTGCGGGACCAGACGCACGGCGCGCAGACGACACGAAGCATCGCCAGCATCCGCGGCAACCGTCACCATATCGACCCAGCCGCGCCCATCGCGCACGATGGCGCCCCATACGTTGCCCTTAATATCGAGATAGCCGCTCAGGGCGAGCTGGGCCGTTGGCACCTCGCGGTAGGCGCGTAACATATCCGCCGCTGCCTCGGTCATCGGTCGGTCCTCGGACCATGCAAGCCGGACCGCAATCGCGTTGTCCTCAGGCAAATCCGTCGCAGTGCCAGACCGCTTGTCGAGCGTCCGCAGAAAGGTTTGCGCCGTGACAGCGACATCCGAATCGTCCGCATCTCGCATCTCATCTTTTTGAGACGCCACCGCCGAATCTGAGCCCGAATCGAAGGCGGCCCCAGGACGCTGCTGCCGCGCGGCGTTAAGCCCCCAAAGCACCGCCGCTATCGCCACGGTCAGGCAAGCAAACACCAGCAGCACCCCGATGGGGCGCTCGCCCTCTACAGGCTGTTGATGCCCTCGCTGATCGCATCCCATAGCTCTTTAACCTTGCCCTTAAATGCGACGATGGCGATAATCGCGATCACCACGAGCACGCCGACCAAGATGGCATACTCGGTGGTACCCTGTGCACTCTCCTCCTGCAGTAGCTCCTTGGCGCGTTGACGAACATGTGCCGCCCGGCAAAACGCCCAGCCCTGGACCTTGCCAGCAGCGTCAGTCATCGTGTTCATGTATTCCTCCCTACATCATCCCGCCTGCTCCCAGCAGCGGGCCCAATATGGACAGAAGCAACGCCGGCAAGATGAGCGTGCCGGTGGGAATCAGCAGCTTGACGGGCGCACGCTCGATCTCGCGCTCGACCGCAGCGCGATGAGCCGCACGGATCTCGCGACTTTGAGCGGCCAGCGTCTCGGCAAGTGGGGCACCCAGGGCGAGCGCCTGCCCCACCGTGATGGCAAAGGTCTCGAGCGCTCGCACGTCCAGGTCGCGCGCGGCGGCCAATAACTCGTCCTCACGCGTGCCCACGCCCACCTGCCACGCCATGCAGGCCCGCTCAAGGCGAAGAGCCAACACTGACCGGCGGTTGGCGCAGAAAATCTCAAGCGCCGCATCAAACGAAAGGCCGGCCGAAAGACCCAAGCGCACAACATCGATCATCTCGGACACTTCGCCGAGCGACACTCGCGCCGGGCCGCCCGCTCCAACCGCGCCCTTCATTCGCGCGGTCAGAGCATCGACCACCGAGCGACCCGCGGCAGCGACCAGCACCGCCTCGCGCTTGCAGGCCTCTGCGATCTTGCGTGCATCCGCCCGATCCAAACCCGTCGCGACAAATACACTCAGAGCGCACAGGCAAGCCGCAACTGCAACCGGGGCGCTCATAGCTCCACCCGCATAATGCGCCGGACAACCACCAGGGCAACGGCGTTGAGGGCAAGACCCAGCACCACAGCGCCCGCGCCGGCAGGCGTCGCAAGACCGCGACGAAAATCTGCCGAAAGCAGCGCCAACACCGCGCACATGCCCGTCGGCATCGCCGCGACCATATGCGCAGACATGCGGGCCTGCGACGTCTTAACATCTAGACGGCGCTTGAGCTCAATGCGCTCCCCCACCATGCTCGACGCCTCGGACAGTAAGTCGGCAAGCGGAGCGCCGGTACGCTGAGACACCTTAAGCGCCAAAGTCACAAGCGAAAGACCGGGGGCGTCGATGCGCACGAGCAGGTCATCGAGCGCGTCGGTCGCCGAGATGCCGCAATCGATCGCCGCCGCCACCCGCAAAAACTCGGTATGCACCGGCTCTTGCGCATGAGCGCCCACAAAGCGCATGCCCTGGGCCAGCGAATGTCCCGAGGCAAGCGACATGGAAAGTGCGGTAAACGCCTCGGGCATGGCCTCTTCTGTATCGTGTTGCTCGCGCCGGCTCTCAAAGCCATCCCGAGCGGCGCCAACGGCAATCGGAGCAACAAGTCCCAAGGCAAATCCGAGGGGCGATAACGACACCATCGTTAGTAAAACGCAGCAGACACCGCTCGATAGCAGCAGAAGCGCCAAACGCCCCGAAGCATCTTCGATCACGAGGCCAAGGCGACGCGCCGGAGCCAGCGATGCCCACGAACGGGCGATCTTTTTCAGCAGATCGTTTTCCACCAGCTCACGCGGCAGCTTCTCTGCCACCGTCTCGAACGCCTGACGCGCCAGCTCCGCCGGCGGCACCTGCGGCACACGAGGTTCCGCCCCGCACGCCGTCGCGACAGAAAACCCTGCCAAACCCCCTACGACGAGGGGCACAGCGACCTCCATTCGTCCACCTCCTCTTGTGTGAGCGTCCCCGACCGCAGGCCTTCTGCGATAAACGGCGGCTCGCGGTCAAGCGTCCAGGTGCGCTCGGCGGCATCGAAAGTCACATAGCGCTCGAGCTCTACGCCGCCCGACGCGGCGCGACGCACCCCCGAATACGAGGAGACGAAGCGCCTGCCATCGGCGTGGCGCTCGGACATCACGATGCCGTCGAGCGCCATGGCAATCTGCTCCTCGATGAGCTCGCTCGGCAGATCGATGCCATAACGTGCAAGCAACGTCAGACGCACCACGGTCTCCTGTTCTGAGCCCGCATGAAGTGTGGTGAGCGACCCGTCGTGCCCCGTGTTCATGGCCTGCAACATGTCGCAGCACTCGGCACCGCGCACCTCACCCACCACGATGCGGTCGGGGCGCATGCGCAGGGCATTGGTCACCAGGTCGCGGATCGTCACCGCGCCCTCGCCCTCAATTGAAGCCTCGCGCGCCTCTAGACGCACCACGTGCGGATGATGCGCAAACTTGAGCTCGGCAGAGTCCTCGATCGTCACGATGCGCTCGCCGGTGGAAATCTCGCATGACAACGCGTTGAGCAGGGTGGTCTTACCAGATCCCGTGCCTCCCGCAACCGCCAGGTCCTGTCGCAGCGACACCGCGCACGACAGCAGCTGCGCATACCAAAGCGGCAGCGACCCCAGCCCCACAAGCTCGTCCAGCGAGCAGATGCGATCCGAGAACTTTCGGATGGTGAGAATCGGTCCGTCAATCGCCACAGGCGGAATCACCGCGTTGACGCGATAGCCCGTTTTGAGGCGGGCGTTGACGATGGGGCTGCGCTCGTCGATACGGCGGCCAAGTGGCGAGATGATGCGGTCGATAAGCACACGGATCTGCTCATCATCCTCAAACGCATGCTCGATGGGATGCAAGACGCCGCCGCGTTCAAAGAAAGCCGAGCGGCAGCCGTTAATCATGATCTCGGTAACGGTGTCGTCCTCGATGAGCGGCTGCAACGGCCCCAAGCCCACCACGTCATCCAAAATCTCGTCGATGATGGTCTCGCGCTCGGACGTCGCGAGATCGGTCGGCTCCTCAACATTGAGCGCCGCCTCCACCGCGGGACGCAATTCCGAGCGGGCAAGTGCCGGGTCGATATAGGCGCTGATACGCGCCACTTCGTCGTAACCCATGCGGTCCATCACGGCGCGCTTAGTGCGTCGTTTCACCGCGCGGCGACGCCCCGCATCTACAGGAGCTGCCGCCGCTGCAGCGCCGGCAGCCTTAATCCTCGTTTGCAGGCTCATCGCTGATCACCCTCGCGCGACCAGGGAAGGCGGATACGCGGGCGATCGGTGCGCGTTGCACGGTCGGCGACCATATCGCTCCAAGGGCCGACGGCGCACCCCAGTTCCACGAGCATCTTGCGCGTGGCCTCGCGCACGCTGGTCGCAAAAGCGCTGGTCTGCCCCACTGCCTCGTCAGCGCGCCCAAACGCCATGAGCGCGGCGAGATCCTGCCCGCCATCGGCGATACGAATCTTGGAGCTCAACGCACAGGCAATCTCAAAGCGCATGGCAACATCCTCGTCAGCGCCACGCGCGCCAAACCGGTTGAATACAGCGCTCATGCGCGTGCGCGGCACACCTACTCGACTTGCCAGTTCAATGACGCGCGACGCCGATGTCGCGGACGACACCGCCGCATCGCCAACGACCAGGCAGCGGTCGCTCGCCGCCACCGCAGCCGCCACGGCATCACCCCAAAAGACCGAGGTGTCGACAAAGACCACGTCGGATTCGCGACGCAGGACATCAAGCAGTAGTTCCACCGGACGTGCCATGAGCTCGGCTTGCTCGGGCGCCGCGACGGGACCCCAGAGCGTAACGCCCGGCGCCACGCGCATCGATGCGGCTACGATATCTGGCTCGGCGAGCGCGCCCGCCGCCGACGGCTCGATAAGTGCCGCCATATCGCGCGGAGCATCGACGCCCAACAAGTCGTAAAGGTTTCCAAACATCAGGTCCAGGTCGAGCACGGCGGCACGCAAGCCCAACAGCGACGATGTGTGTGCCATGGTGGCAACGATCGTCGACTTGCCGCAACCGCCCGAACCCGAAATGGCACAGATGACCGGAGCTCGATGCGGCGAAGCGGTAGCGTCTGCCGGCAGCATCGGAGGCGGCGGGGCGGGCGTCGGTGGCAGCGTCCCCGTCTCCCCCGCCGCAACCACACGCTGCGTCCAAGCCGGCATGGCAGCTTGTTCGGTCTGCGAGGCAGGCTCGTTCTGCGCAATCTGCTCATGCTGCATCAGCGGCAACTCGCCGCACCCGGCAAAGCCCTCAACTTCGTCGAGTTCATCCGCCAGATTCACGCCGTGCACGTATCCCATATCTACAGCCGGGGAGTCGCCAGCATGCTGCGCCGGCCCTCCAGCGTCATCGCATACAAGGGGGTTCCGGGGGCGCCGACCATGCTCGGCTTCCGCTTTTCCATAATCATCAACACGCGGGCCTCTTGTAGCGCGAGGCGCCCCGGGTTCCCTATCAACAAAAGCATCGGGCTCAATCGTCATGCGCCGATCGGAATCAACCGCTCCCTCGCCCGCGCGCCCGTTGCCGCATATACTGTGCGCAGCGATGACCTCGGTCGCCCCTGCGCGAAACAGCCCCTCGATATCCGACGGATCGAGTGCTTCTATCAACACGACCACGCGGCTCACGCGGCCTTCGGCCGTCAGGCGCGCAACAGTCTTGCGCACATCTTCGGTATCAAACAGAGACGCCGCGATGATGGCAGCCCCGCGGCGCGACGGAAACGCCCGCGCCATGGAAATCAGCCCGTCCAGGTCACCCACGCGAAGCACCTGTGCACCCGCATCACGGCCCTCGACTTCCCGCTGCAACAGCCCGTAATCGCCGCACGCGCAGCACGCAAGCCAGATCGCCTTCATCACTCGTCGCCTCCGCTCTTTTTGCCGCGCGCCGTGGCGGGAATCGTTAAGCTGACCGTTCCCTTGCCCGAAGCTCCCAGCAGTTCCTTGACGTCTTCGGGGTCAGCCGCCAGCGTCACCCATTCGATCTTGCCCTCGCGCGTGGCACCGGAATCCTCACTGGTATCGATCACGTACGCGCCGCACAATCGATCGGTTACGCCGTCTTTTTGCACATACACATCCACGTAGCTGCCCACGCCCGTGGCGCCGCCGACCGAGTGCTCGGCATCGACCGCCACCGAAACGGCGACCTTGCCCTTAGGCACCTCGAGCTTGTGGCTCTCGGCCTTGGTGTAGACATTGCAGATCACGGCGTTTTTGGGAATACGCGAAGTCGTCACGTCGCCGCGCACCTGGCGCAGCTCGGTCACCGCGTCACGCGGCAGCAGACTTGTCAGCCATTCCTGGGTTATGACATTGGTCTCATCGAGGGTCTCGCCCACATCGATATCGCGCGCCGCGACGCATACCTCGACGCGATCGCCACCGTACTTGGCCAAGGTCTCAGCCTGGACCTGTTCGGCTTGCGAGCGGATCGACGAGCCGTAAACCATGCAGAGCAGAGCAGCGAGCACGCCCGCGACCAGACTGATTGCGATGCGCTTGCTCTTGTTCACGGCCGCTCCTCTCATGGCAGTGCCGGGCGAATGCCCGTACCACCATTGTCTGGGCGGCCAGAGTGCAAAGCGGCGCAATCGCGATCTTGGTTTTCGATGTCAAACCAATCGCTGACCAAAAGCTGACCAGCCCGTCAAGCTCATGGCAAGGTTTTGGTCAGCACGTCAGCAAGCTGCATGTTTCGAGGCTTTTCCGCAGCAAAAAAGCCGTCTCCCGAACAGTTGGGAGACGGCTGTCATAGGAAAAATCAATTACAGATGAACATCGGGATCGAGCATTTGAGCGCTCACGCGCATGGATGACGCCAGGTTTTGGAACGTTTCCAGACGCAGGCTGTCAATCTGCCCGGCGTCCTCGGCCTCGCGAACGGCGCAACCCGGCTCATGGGTATGTGTGCAATCGCCAAACCGGCACGCGCGCGATGCCTCGACAATCTCGGGAAAGGCGCGCGCCAGACCCCGCTCGTGACCCACGAGCGGTAGGCTGCGCAGGCCCGGGGCATCGGCGATCACGCCGGCGTCGCCCGGCAGCGCCACCATCACGCGCGCGACGGTAGTGTGACGGCCCTGGTCGTCGCGTTCGCGCACACCGCCGGTCGCCAACGTATCGCGGCCCAGCAGTGCATTGAGCAGCGTCGACTTACCGGCACCCGACTCGCCCAGAATCATGGCGCAGCTCCCGGCGGGCACGCAGGCACGGACCTCGTCCAGGCCGCGGCCCTCGGCAGAGGACGTCACGATCACGCGCACGTCCGGACCCACCAGGCGGCGCACGCGGTCCAGATCGCGCTCGAGCTCCTCGGCATCGCAGCGGTCAGCTTTGGTAAGCACCACCACCGGCTCGGCATCGCAGTCGAGCGCCAACACCAGCGAGCGCGCCACGCGGTCGAGCAGCACCTCACCGGCACCGAGCGCCTGCACGATTAGCACGCTATCCACGTTGGAGCAGAGCACCTGGCGCTCTCCGCGGGCACGGCCGCGCCAACGCTCAAAGCTCGTACGGCGCGGCAGCACGCACTCAATCACGCCCATATCGTGCCCGGGAGCGCGGCGCACCGCCACACGGTCGCCCACGGCAGGCAGCAGGACCTCGTCCTCGCCGCGCGACTTGGCAAACCCCACGGCATGCTCGGCGCGAAAGGTATCGTCGGCAGTAGCCACCAGCGGAAATCCGCGATCCAGGCGAATAACGGCACCCAGCTGCATCTGCTCGGGCTCCTCGGCATGTGCGCAGAAATCATCAAAGGCAGTCTGCTGGGCTTCATCGACCGGCAGGTCATCAAACGCCGGAACATCCTGCAGCGCATCGAGCCCCGGTACGCTCGCCAACAACTCCTCGGCAGACACGGGCGCTTCGGTCGCGAGTTTCCGACGACGGTCACGCTTAGCCCGCGCCCCCGTCGTCTTTTTCTTCGCCTTAGCCTTCGCCTTGCCCACAAGCGCCTCCCAGCACCACAAATCACAACTGAGCAGGTATTTTAAATCAAAAAGAGCTGGCCGGGCAAAGCCCGACCAGCTCACAAACTTTCCCTCAGCCCTTTATCATCCGCGCGGGAGAAAAGCCAGCAAGGATACCGCAGGGTCCGCCCGCCGGGAGGGATTTCCTAAGGGCACATCCCGCAGCCGCAAAGCGGCGAGGACGTGCCCGTGGAAACCCCGCAGGCGGTCGGGCCCGGACAGGAACGTTACTCTTTTTCGACCGCGCGCATGATCGCCTTGTAGATCTCCATCAGCGGGATGATCAGGAAGGCCAGGCCCAGCGCGGCAAGAACGCCCTTGAGCTCAAGCGTCACGGGGCCAAAGAACATCTCGGCAAGCGTCGGCTGCACGGTCACGATCACCGTCAGCACCAGTGCCAACGCGGCAGAAGCCCACAGCCACTTGTTCTGCTTCTTCATGGTGAACAGCGACGCACGACGGCTGCGCATATTGAAGCAGTGGAAAATCTCGACCATGTTGAGCGTGATGAACGCCATCATCACGCCTTCCTCGTCGGCATTGCCGGCGATCATATCGGCGATGTGGATGTAGCCCATGTCAAAGTACACGCCCACAAAGAAGCTCGCCAGCACCAGCACGGTGATGATCAGACCCTGGACCACGCAGTCCAGGCCCATGTGACCGGCAAAGACACCGTCCTTGGCGTTGCGCGGCTTGCGCTTCATGATGTCACCCTCGGCATCCTCCATGCCCAGCGCGAGCGCGGGGAAGCAGTCGGTGACCAGGTTCACCCACAGCAGCTGCACCGGCTGGAAGATGGTAAAGCCGATGAGCGTGGCGATAAACACCGAGAACACCTCAGCAAGGTTGGCCGAAAGCAGGAACTGGATGACCTTGCGGATGTTGTCGTAGATGCGACGGCCCTCTTCGCAGGCACCGATGATGGTGGCGAAGTTGTCGTCGGCAAGCACCATGTCGGCAACGTTCTTGGTGACGTCGGTGCCGGTGATGCCCATACCGACGCCGATGTCGGCGCGCTTGATGGACGGGGCGTCGTTGACGCCGTCGCCGGTCATGGCGACGATCTGGTCGCGCGACTTCCAGGCCTCGACGATGCGCGTCTTGTGCTCGGGCTGGACGCGGGCGTACACGCCGTAGTCCTCGATGTGCGCGTCGAGCTCCTCGTCGCTCATGCGGTCGAGGTCGGCACCGGTAATGGCATGGCTGCGATCGGTGACGATTCCCAGCTGCTTGGCAATGGCCACGGCGGTGTCGATATGGTCGCCCGTGATCATGACGGTGCGAATACCGGCGTCGTGGGCCTCGCGGATGGCGTCGGCGACCTCGGGGCGGACAGGGTCAATCATGCCGGACAGGCCGCAGAAGACCAGGTCGTGCTCGAGCGCAGCGGGGCTGCAGTCGCTCGGGACCTCGGTGTAGGTGCGGCTTGCCAGCGCCAGCACGCGCAGGGCCTCGTCGGCCATGGCCTTGTTGGCGGCCACGAGCTCGGCGCGACGCTCCTCGGTCAGCGGAACGACCCTGTCGCCGTCGTAGATATGGGTGCACAGGCCGATCACCACGTCGGGCGCGCCCTTGGTGTACTGCTCATACTCGCCGTCCAGGGTCTCGACGACCACGGACATCATCTTGCGGCCCGAGTCGAACGGGGCCTCGCCCACGCGCGGGTGCTCGGCAGTCAGGCCAGTGAGGCCCGCCTTGCCGGCGTCGTTGACGAGCGCGCACTCAGTCGGCTCGCCCACGGCCTCGCCCAGCTCCTCGTCCCACTGGGCATCGGAGCACAGAGCCATGCCGGCCAGGAACTTCTCCTTAGGCGCGGCGAGCTCGTGCTTGACGACGGTCATCTTGTTTTGGGTAAGGGTACCGGTCTTGTCGGAGCAGATGGTCTGCGTGCAGCCGAGAGTCTCGACGGCAGAGAGCTTGCGGATGATTGCCTGGCGCTTGGCCATCTTGGTCACGCCAAGCGACAGCACGATGGTCACGACGGCGACCAGGCCCTCGGGGATGGCAGCGACGGCGAGCGAGACGGCAACCATAAAGGTATCGAGCAGGGCGGTCGGGTCGGTAAGAACGTTGCCCACGCCGTGGCGGATGATATCAACGCCAAAGATGACGACGCAGATGACGATAACCATGATGGTGAGGATGCGGCTGAGCTCGGCAAGCTTCACCTGCAGCGGCGTGAGCTCTTCCTTGGCCTCGGCCAGGGCGCCGGCGATCTTGCCCATCTCGGTATCCATGCCGGTACCGACTACGACGGCGCGGCCACGGCCGTACACCACGGTGGAGCCCATGTAGCACATGTTCTTGCGGTCGCCGAGCGGCACGTCGTCGGTGCCGGCGGCGAGCTCGATCACGTTGGCATGCTTCTCGACGGGTACGGACTCGCCGGTAAGGGCGGCCTCCTCGATCTTCATCGTGGCGCTCTCGAGCACGCGGCAGTCGGCCGGGACGGAGTCGCCCGCCTCGAGCATGACCACATCGCCGGGCACGAGCTCGGCGCTCGGCAGGTGCACGAGCTTGCCGTCGCGCAGAACCTTGGACTGCGCGGCGCTCATCTCCTGCAGGGCCTCGAGAGCCTCCTCGCTTTTAGCCTCCTGGACCACGCCCAGCACCGAGTTGACGATAACGACGAACATGATGATGGCGACATCGGCAAAGTCCGCCTCGCCCTTGACCATGCCCGTGAGCGCGCTGATGACGGCGGCAACGATCAGCATGATGACCATGGGGTCGGCCATCTGCTCAAAGAAGCGCTTCCACAGCGGCGTCTTCTCGGCTTCCTCGAGCTTGTTAGGGCCTGTCTTAGCGAGGCGCGACGACGCCTCGTCGTCGCTCAGGCCGAGGTTCTCATCGACACCTTGGTCGCTGAGCACCTCCGCCGCGGCGGACAGGTATTCCTTTTGCATATAGAGTCCCCTCCTGGGATTCGGGCCACTCAGCAGATTGATGCCCGATCATAATTCCCAGGAGAAGGGCAAGGGCTCATCAAGGCTGCCGTGCTGAGCGGCAGTTGATAGTGGAGCTATGGTACCCCAAAGCAACGCGTCTAGCCAAAACAATCCATTTGGAAATATGGTCCATAAGCAACGGTGCAGACCGTGTGATGCTCAATACTGATAAAACGTTTTTTCTTCGGCGCATCATCAAATTGAAATATCGCCCAGATAGCAGCGGTTAGAACGGTTGGTAAAGTTTTTGCATATACCGTTTTTCCGCAAAAAATGAACTTCTAATTCGGCATACGGTCGATTTTTTGGGGTATTCGGACGCCATTTCGTTATAATCAACTCGGTTTTATTTCTTATGGTTTATCTATCAGCGCAAGACGATGTCAGATGGAGGTCTGAATGTACAAGCGCACCAAGATTGTATGCACCATGGGTCCCGCCTGCGATAGCGACGAGACCATCCGCGAGATGATCAAGGCGGGCATGAACGTCGCCCGTTTTAACTTCTCGCACGGCTCCTACGACGAGCACCACGGTCGCATCGAGCGCGTCCGTCGTATTTCCAAGGAGCTCGGTATGCCCGTCGGCATCCTGCTCGACACCAAGGGCCCCGAGGTCCGCACCGGCCTTCTGGTCGACGGCAAGAAGGTTGCCGTCAAGACCGGCGACAAGATCGTCGTCACCGCTCAGCCCACGACCGAGGATTTCCACGGCACCTCTGAGCACATCTCCCTCGACTACCTGGCTCTGCCCTCCGAGGTCGAGAAGGGCTCCCTCATCCTGATCGATGACGGCCTGGTTGCCCTCGAGGTCGAGTCCGTCGACGGCCAGGACATGACCTGCGTCGTTAAGAACGACGGCCTGATCGGCGAGCGCAAGGGCGTCAACATGCCCAACGTCAACATCTCGCTGCCCGCCATCACCGAGCGCGATCGTCAGGACATCCTCTTTGGCCTGACCGAGAACATCGACTACATCGCCGCTTCCTTCATCCGTGACGGCGAGTCCGTCCGCGGCATCCGCGAGCTTTGCCGCGAAAACGGCGGCGAGCACGTGACGATCTTCCCGAAGATCGAGTGCGCCCTGGGCGTCGAGAACTTCGACGAGATCCTCGAGGCTTCCGACGGCATCATGGTCGCCCGTGGCGACCTGGGCATCGAGATCAAGCCCGAGCTCGTTCCGCATATCCAGAAGGAGATCATCGCCAAGTGCAACGCGGCCTACAAGCCCGTTATCACCGCTACGCAGATGCTCGACTCCATGCAGCAGAACCCGCGCCCGACGCGCGCCGAGGTTGCCGACGTTGCTAACGCCATCTACGACGGCACCGACGCCGTTATGCTCTCTGGCGAGTCCGCTGCCGGTAAGTACCCGGTCGAGGCCGTTAAGATGCAGGCCAGCATTGCTCTCGAGACCGAGAAGTACCTCCCGGCTCACGCTCCGCTCGAGGTTCCGGCTGACGCTCACGGCACCCGCGTCGTCAACAACGTTGTGGGTATGTCCGCTGTGAACATGGCCACCACCGTTGGCGCCAAGTGCATCACCGTGCCGACGACCACCGGTCGTACCGCCCGCCTGATCTCGCACTTCCGTCCCAACATGCCGATCTGCGCGTTCTCCCGCCACGAGTGGGCCGTCCAGCAGATGATCATGTACTGGGGCGTTATCCCGCACCAGGCCGAGATTACCCAGGGCACCGTCAACGGCACGATCGTCAAGGCGATCGAGACCGCTAAGGAGCTCGGCTACGTCAAGACTGGCGATTTGACCGTCGCTACCGCCGGCGATCCCCGTATGAGCGTCCAGCTCGAGGACAAGGTCTCCTCGACCAACGTCGCCTACGTCGCTCAGGTGCGCTAAATCGCGCTTGCAAGCAGATTTGCATTGCAAAGGGCCCGGAAGGCATTGCCTTCCGGGCCCTTTTTCTGTGCCAATGCCGGCGCACGGCAAAACACGCACTCATTTCTTTACCAAAAGCGCGAAATCCACCCTTCGAGGCCCAAAAATAAAGCCCCAAGCGCCAAAAGTGTTCGCCCGGTGGCAAACCCACACCTTAACGGACGCTGCTAAATCGTTTTAGCAAGAGCCGGATCGACCTGCTTTTCGAAAGTATGCGGCAAATTCTGAGACCTCCGAGCACACCCCGTTTTTTCGCAACAAAATGCCTGATAAACTAGCCTCAAAAGCCAGGTCTGCTCATAGGGTTCAGATTTTGCCGCATACTTCCGAATTGACACTGGCATCGCACGGTCCAAAAGCATATTTCTACCAGGAGGACGTCATGGACCTGACGCTATGCGGTCAATCCGCTTTTTACTATCACCGTATCCCGCCGCAGGTATTAGGCCTTTACCCCGTCATTAGCCTTGGCAATATGGATCGCAGATGTTGTGGCCTCGGAAGTCATGCAGTTGTAAAAGACCTGCTTCACGCACCACTTCACAGGCTTGTATTCACTCGGGCACAATCCGGGTCGCGAAGCCTGTTTAAATCGCACCTCCTGACCCAAGAACCACCTCCGGGGTCGTTTAGGCAGACTGAACATGGGTTTGATGTCACGTCACCGGAGTTCACGCTGCTCAGCCTTGCCACGCAGGTCTCACGCAACCAGTTACTCATGGCGTGCTACGAGATGTGCGGCTCCTTTGCAGTGTTTAAGCCCTGCGAGCGAACGCAACAACAACTCGATGAAGCTATTTCGCTTAAGTTCATTCCACCCAACTGCGGCTGGGAGCGAGTTAACGACACCAAGGGCAATGACACCAACTTGTGGAAGCGCACGCCGCTTCTTACCGCAACGGATATCGCCGCGTTCGCCAAGCAAGCCGCAGGCCTGCGCGGCGTCAAACAACTGCGCTGGGCGGCCGAGCACATGACGGGGCAGGCCGCCTCGCCCTTCGAAGTACAGACCTCCATGCTTATCTCGCTCCCCCGCGACGAGGGCGGCCAGGGCATCGAGATCGCCAACAACGCGCGCATCCCGCTCAGTGAAGCCGCACGTTCGCTGTATGACAAAACCTGCTGCTACGCCGATATCCTCATCGAAAGCGCCACCGACAGCATGGGCGTCATTCTGGAATGCCAAGGCCGCTCTGCCCACGACAGCGAAGCCGCGAGCCTCTCCGATGCCGAGCGCGCCACCGCACTCACAAGCATGGGCTACGACGTCATCCAAATTACCTATGACCAGATCAAGGAGAAGAAGAGCTTCGACCACATAGCCGAGCTCATCCATAAAAAGGCCGGGCTTCCCCACATCCCAAAGACAAAACAGGAGCGCATTGCCGAAGATACCTTACGGCAAGAGCTACTTGTCGATTGGGTTGAGCTATTCACTGCCGGGCCGGCCAGCTAGCAGCTAGCAATCAGGGGCAGCGCAGGCACATCGGGCGATTCGACACGGGCGGCAAAACCCGCCTCGGTCAGCTCGATCACCTCGGTAAACGTCGCGTCGAAGAACTCCTCGGTCAGCAGGCGGTATGGCGGATGGTCGGGCTCACCGGGGTTTTCTCGCACGATCTCGTGCATAACGCCGATGGTCTTGAGCACATACTCCTTATGGATGGGATACTGCCCAAAACGCGTCGCCGCAGTATACAGGCGATCGGTCGCGCGCGGAATCGAAACAATGCCGAGCGTCTTGCCAAACCAGTCAAAGTCGCCTTGCTTTTTAATGCGGAACTCCTCGCACGGCTTGCCGCCATGCGCCTCCAGGTACTGATTCACGCGCGTATTCCATACGGTATCGGCCACCAGATGCGACCAGACACCCAGTGTCAAATCGAGCAACGACTGTGCCACATCTTCGGACGCAAGCGAGAACTCACAGGCGCGGGGACCGGCAACCGGCTCGGCATCCTTGTAGCGCTGGGGATAGTGCACGCGGTTCAGTCGCTCGCGCTCCTCGATAATCGAGGTCGCCGCGGCTGGCGCACCGGTGGGCGAACTTTTAAGCAACGGTGCCACATAGGTATCCCAGAACTCATGCTCACGAGGCTTAGGGATAGGCTCAGGCTTTGCAAAGTGCGTAATGCGGTACGGGATGGGATCGGCGATGCCAGGGACCATATAGCCCACGAAGATATCCGGAACCACGCAGCCAAACAAAAAGGCATTGCGGTCGCGCACGCTATTGGCAAGCGCACCAGTGCGCTCCAGCAAACGCTCCGTCTGAGCGATATGAATGTTCCAGCTTGGCATAGCCACCCCCATAAAAAACCTGGATAACTATACCATCACGGCAAAGCCGCGCGGACGGCTACGCACGCTCTACGCAGCAACTAGTCCGTAGCACCGCTTTCGGTTCCATACGACGACGAAGACGCCTCGACCACATGGTGATATCGATCGATATAGATTGCACGGGCACCCAGGCGTCGCACCAAATCCTGGTGATGCGTGCTCATCAAGACCGTCTTACCGGCAGCAACGTAGGCCAGCAAAAAGTTGACTACGATGTCGCAAGAGTCCTCATCGAGCCCGTTGGTGGGCTCATCGAGCACGAGGATATCGGGGTTCATCGATACGACTGCCGCCAGCGCCACGCGCTTCTTTTGTCCGCCCGAAAGCTGATAGGGCGAGGCATCGACCAGGTCGGCAACTTGAAACAGTTCCATGGCATCGCGCACGCGACGGTCGAGCTCGCCCGCCGGCAGCCCCATTTGAGCCGGACCAAAAGCGACTTCCTCGCCCACTGTGGCACAGAACAGCTGTGCATCGGCGTTCTGAAACACAAAGCCCACGCGCTGATGGAACCGCTGGGCCGTCGCGGAATCCTTGAGATATGCGGCATCGACCGAATGCCCGTCGAACAGGTACGCACCCGCATCCGCAAGTTCAAGGCCATTAATAAGGCGCATAATCGTCGTCTTGCCGCAGCCGTTAGGACCAAGCAGAGCAACGAGCTCCCCACGGTTCACCTGCAATGAAACGCCGTCGACCACCGTATGGCCCGTATAGGAGAACACCACGTCGCGCAGCTCGATGAGCGGCGCGACCTCGGCGCTAGCAGCACCGCTCGCGCCCATCGCGCCATTTGTATCGTTTGCCAAAACGTCGCCCTTCCCTATTTGCATCCCCAGCCGGAACCAGCAGCGCCTACAGCACGGCGCACAACACTGCCAGTAGCGCCACGCCAGCCGCATAGACCGCATCGCGCCAGCCAAAGCCGCCCCGCGCAGGAGCCGGATACGCACCGGCAAAGCCGCGGCAGAGCATGGCCTCGTCCATCGCGCGGCTGCATTCCATCGCCTTGATAAACGTCATGCCCATGATACCCGCGATCGAATCGGTACGCGAAAATCCCTCAGGCGCACGGCCAACGCTGCGCAGCATGACCGATTCGCACAGATCGTGCGCCGTGCGTCCCAGCACCTCGATGTGCTTGAGTGCCATATCAAAGGTAAAGATGACCTCGTCGGGCAGGTGCAGCATTTTGAGCGCCGCCGACATGCGGCTCCAGGTAAGCGTCCACGAAACGCCCAGCACCAGCGACACATTAATGAAGGTCTTGAGCGCGATCTTGAGCATGGCGCCCGTGGCAGACGCGCCCAGCAGCAGGGCAGGCAACGCCAGAACCACCGCAAGCCCCGTGGCGCCGAGCGCCGGTACAATGGTCGCACGCAGCCCGCGTGCGGGGCGCACCGCGACCAGCACCAGCGCGATAGCCGCCATCAACATGAGGTACAACGGGCTCTGCGTCAGACACACGCACAGAACGCAGACGAACATCCCCACCAGGCGCACCGGAGCCGAAACGCAAGAAAGGGCGCGGTCGACCATCGACCCGCCCTCGTGCGCGCCTCCACCCAAGCGAACCCGCTCAAGCAGGCTCGCCAGGTGCAGGACATTCTTTTGCATCACACGATGCCGAGCCCCCACGGGCTCGTATCGCTGCTCGACCGCAAGCCAGCTAGGCAGCTCGGCTATTGCCATGAGCACCGCTTTCCTTGACCGTCAGCGAGACCAGGCGGAATGCGATGGTGAGCACCGCCACGCCAATCACGCCGGACAGGATATACATGGCAGCCTGACCGGCAAAGCCAAGACCCTGCTCCTCGGAATAGGCCTGCAGGTAATCACCCGTAGGCAGAGCGTCGGCAAAGGTCGGGGCATCGAGGCCGACCGAAGCCTGCAGACTGTCGTCACCAGCCTCCTGAACGGCGGTCGCGGCGCCCTCGGCGTCCCACTCGCCCCATGCGTCACCTGTGGCAAGCAAGCCGAGCGGCGTAGCCACGACAAGCACGGCAACCAAGATGAGCGTGGGGACCAGGGAAGTCTTCTTGGCAGTACCATCGCCGGCGAGCTGTCCATCGGCGGCTTCGGGGCCGACGATAACGCTCGGCGCCGTCTTCTTGATAAAGCCGTAGATCGCGGCAGTCGCCACGCCCTCGACCACGCCGGCAACCAGCATATGCGGAATCAACATGGCCGGAATAGCCACGGACAGCGGGAAGGGGCAGTACAGCGGAGCGCCCGAAGCGTTGGTAAAGAGCATCGGCTGAATACCGAACTCGATTGCCGCGCACAGGGCCGCTAGGCACAGGCCGACCCAGCCGCTTACGATGGCCGAAACCGAGGTGCCCCAGCTCTTGTCGTGCAAACGGCTGTTGAGCGCGCGAAACACGATAGCAGCGGCAAACGGCAACACGAAGGCCATGTTAAAGCAGTTGGCGCCAAAGGACAGGATGCCGCCGTCGCCAAACAGCAGCGCCTGCAGTGCCAGCGCGACCGAGACCGCAATGGCCGCGGCCTCGGGACCCAGCAACAGCGCGATGAGCGCGCCGCCGACGGCGTGACCCGTGGTGCCGCCGGGCAGCGGCACATTGAACATCATAAGCAGGAAGGAGAACGCGGCGCAGATGCCCAGGAAAGCCATGTGCTCGCGATCGAGCGTGGCGCGCACCTTTTTGATGCAGTGGATCCAAACGGGCACCATCGCAACCGCCATAACGGCATCGGTCTGCGGGGACAGATAATTATCTGGAATGTGCATGTACGCCTCCCGGTTGTCGGCGCACGGAATTGCAACGCCGTTTGAATCACCTTTCCAGTGTTACGTAATGTCAGATTCGTAACACGCCGCGGGCTATCATAGCAAAACGGCGCACTGCCGACAAAGCAGCACGCCGTTATGTAATGCGCGTGTCATATATGCAGGCTCAACGGTGCCTTATACCGAGAACAGCAGTCGTGTAGGACTCGGCGGCAACCACCGCTGACCTATACCCCAGCGCAAGCCCTAGCCGCGGACCTCGCCGTTTACGCCCTTGCACACCTTGGTGACGATCTTCTGGTGCGCCTTCTCGACCTCTTCGCTGGTGAGCGTGTGGTCGTCGGAGCGATACGTAAGTGCGAAGGCCATGGACTTCTTGCCCGCTCCGATGCGGACCGGATCGCGGTAGACGTCGAACAGGCGCACGCCCTCGAGCAGTTTGCCGCCGGCACTCGTAATACGACGCTCAAGATCCTCGCAGGTCACAGTGTTGTCGACCACGATAGCAAGGTCGTGCTCAACGGCAGGGTACTGCGAGAACTCGCGGTAGTTCTCCTGGTTGCGAGCGCCCTTGATCAGCTTGTCCAGATCGAGCTCAAAGGCAACGACGACCTCATCGATGCCGCAGGCCTCGCGCGCCTCGGGGTGAATCTCGCCGACCCAGCCCAGCACGGTACCGCCCGAGAGCACCTCGGCAGCACGACCCGGCTGCAGGAAGGCATAGCTCTCGCCCTCGACGGGACGGAAGCGAACCTTCTCAATGCGCAGCTGGGCGAGCAGCTCCTCGACGATGCCCTTGCCAAAGAAGAAACGCAGCTTGCGGTACTTCATGTTCCAGGACTGCTCGCTCCACTGGCCCGAGAGCACGCCCGCGACGGACTTGGTCTCCTTGGGCAGGCTGGCATTCTCGCGACCGTGGAACAGACTGCCGACCTCGTACAGGTGCACGTTGGGCGTGCCGTGGGCCTCGTTATAGGCAACGGACTGCAGTAAGCCCGGCAGCAGCGAGCGGCGCATCTCGGTCTGCTCGGCGACCAACGGGTTCATGAGCACCACGGGGCAGCCGCGGCCTTCGGTGGACATGCCGATCTTCTCCAGGTCGCCCGGGGCAGCAAAGCCAAAAGTCGTGGTCTCGTTGAGGCCGCAGGCGCGCAGGATCTCGCCGACCTTGCGGGTAAGCTTCTGCTCGCGCGTCAGACCGCCGATATGGTTCTTGGCAGCCGGAATGGTCGCCGTGACGCGACCCATGCCCCATAGGCGCAGGACCTCCTCGATCAGATCGATCTCGCGCGGCAGGTCGGGACGGAAGCTCGGCGGCGTGACCATAAAGTCCTCACCGTCGCGCTCGACGGTGCAGCCCAGGCGGGTAAGCGAGCGCTCGATAAAGTCGGGCTCGATGTCGGCGCCGCAGATGGCGTGCACGCGGGCCAAACGCAGCTTAATGCTGTCGATGGTCTTGGGCGCGGGGAACACGTCCACATAGCCGGGGGCGACCTCGCCGCCGGCGATCTCCTCGATGAGCGCGCACGTCACATTGGCGACGTCCACGCAGCCGGTCTCGTCGACCTGGCGCTCAAAGCGGATGGAGGCGTCGGAGATCAGCGATAGGTCACGGCTGGTGTGCGAGGTGCGGCCGGCGTTGAAGCAGGCGCTCTCGACCATCACGTCAACGGTATCGTCCTCGATCTCGGAATCCATGCCGCCCATGACACCGGCCAGTGCCACGGGACGCTCGCCGTCGGTGATGAGGCCCATGCCGGCGTCGAGCACACGCTCCTCGCCGTCGAGCGTCGTGAACTTCTCGTCCTGCTGGGCGGCGCGAACCACCACACGACGGTGGCCATCGCGCGCGGCAAAGGTGTCCAGGTCAAAGGCGTGCAGCGGCTGACCGGTGAGCATCATCACATAGTTGGTGATGTCGACGATGTTGTTGTGCGGGCGCACGCCCAGGGCGTTAAGGCGCTTGACCATCCAGTCGGGCGACGGGCCGACCTTGACGTTGCGCACGATGCGGGCAACGTAGCGGTCGCACAGGCCCTCGTCGGCAATCTCGACGGAAAGCTCGTCGTCGGTCGCGCGGCCGGTCTCGGCCTTGATGGCGGGCAGCTCAACGTGGAAATCGCGATCGAAGATGGCACCGGTCTCGCGGGCCATGCCGATCATGGACAGGCAATCGGGACGGTTGGGCGTGATCTCGCAGTCGAGCACGGTGTCGCTCGAGCCCACGTACTCGGCAAACGGCATGCCGCAGGGCGTATCCTCGGGCAGGATCATGATGCCGGAGTGGTCGCCGCCCAGGCCGAGCTCGCGCGCGGAGCAGTTCATGCCCATGGACACGACGCCGCGAAGCTTGCTCTTCTTGATCTTGACGTCGCCGGGCAGGACAGCGCCAATCATGGCCGTGACGATGTGGTCGCCGGCCTCGAAGTTCTGCGCGCCGCAGACGATCTGCAGCGGGGCGGGGTTGCCGTCGGCGTCGAGGTTCTTGTCACCCACGTCGACCGAGCACACATACATGTGGTCGCTATCGGGGTGCGGGGTCTTGGTGAGCACCTTGGCAGTCACCACGTGGTCGAAGGACTCGCCCACGGTGTCGATCGCCTCGACCTCGGTGCCGGTACGGATATATTCGTCCGAAAGGGTCTTGGGATCCTCCGGAATATCGATCATGGTCTTGAGCCAGTCGTAAGAAACGCGCATGTAGCTCTCCTAGTTCTTAATCTCCGCAAAGGGAGGAATATCAAATGAAGACGTTCGCCTTAGGGTTGTCCAGGTGCCCCAGGTTGGCGTGAAAGAGGAGCGACGCGTACTAAAGGTACGCGAGCGACGGTTTGAACGCCAAGATGGGGTGCCTGGGCAAGCCTAAAATTGGTTCAGGAAGCGCATATCGCCAGTCATCAGAGTTCGCAGGTCGGGCAGGTCGTAGCGCAGGGCCGCGACGCGCTCGGCGCCAATACCAAAGGCGAAGCCGGTGTACTTCTCGGGGTCGATACCGCAGTTGATCAGGACGTTGGGGTCGACCATGCCGCAGCCCAGGATCTCGATCCAGCCGCTGTGTTTGCAGAAGTTGCAGCCCTTGCCGCCGCACACATGGCAGCTCACGTCCACCTCGCAGGAAGGCTCAGTGAAGGGGAAGAAGTGCGGGCGGTAACGCGTCTTGCGGTCCTCGCCAAACATGCACTTAACAAAGTAGTCGAGCGTGCCCTTAAGATCGCCAAAGGTGATGCCCTCGTCGACGACCAGGCCCTCGATCTGGTTGAACTGCGGCAGGTGGCAGGCGTCGGCCGTGTCGGGACGATAGACGGTGCCCGGGCAGATCATGTAGATGGGCGGCTTCTGCGACTCCATGGTGTGGATCTGCACGCCCGAGGTCTGGGTGCGCAGCAGCACGTCGGACTCGCCGTGGGCGTGAGCCTCGGGGTGTGCGACGCTGCCGGGGTTGTTGTCGACCACGTAGAAAGTGTCGCGGGCCGAGCGGCTCGGGTGATCCATGGGGGCGTTGAGCGCGGTGAAGTTGTAGTAGGAGGTGTCGACCATGGGACCGGACTCGACGGTGTAGCCGATGCCGCAGAAGATGTCCTCGGCCTCCTCGATGATCTGCTTGATCAGGTGCTGGTGACCGATCTGCGGACGGATGCCCGGCAGCGTGATATCGACGGCCTCGTGCTCGAGTGTGTGCTTGAGGGCGGCGGCCTTCATCTCGGTGGTGCGCTCGTCGAGCATGCCCTCAATCAGCTGGCGCATCTCGTTGGCGCGCTTGCCCATCATGGGACGATCCTCGGGGGCGAGCTTGCCCATCATGCGCATCAGGCCAGTGATGCGGCCCTTGCGGCCGAGCAGCTCAACGCGCGCGGCCTCGAGCTTTGCGGCGTCGTCGGCGCCCGCGACGAGCTCCTTGGCCTCTTCCTCGAGTTTGACCAGATCATCAATCAGACTCATGTCTTCCCTTTCGTCTCTCGCGCTCCCCGCTTGCCGAGGCGGCTGCCGCCGTCTGACGTTGCGAAAACGCGGCCCGGTTCGGTAACAAAAAACCGCCCTCGGGCATGTGCATTGCCCAAGGACGGTTGAATTCCGCGGTACCACCTTGTTTGACCCGGCGGATGTCTGGCCCGCCGCGCCCACTCTTTGCCCCTTGTCGCGAGGCTCACGGCTTCCCTACTGGGGCTTCGCCGCCGCTGGCCGCGTGCCCGTTGAGGTCGCTGCTCGGGAGTGAACGCTTGGCCCTTGTCACCGCAGGAAGGCTTGCAGCCCATGACCTTCCCTCTCTTGCCGGCGACGCGGCGGGCAAAACCCTCTCCGTCAACGCATTGGGCTATAGGATAACACATTTCGCGAGCGCATCGCCGCGTTCCGTTTTGTTCGCGCTGGGTACAAGGCAGGTAGCTGTGCAAACTGGCCGCGCACCCGCCTGCGGCGCTCGGCCTGCGAGATTAAGGATACGGTATGGGAAAGAAACTCGATAAGAAGGCCAAGGCCGCCGTGGCAAAGGCCGCCAAGGGCGTCAAGGCCGCTAAAGTCGACAAGGCCGTCAAAAAGTTCCGCAAACTCGAGGGCAAGCTGTGGACTCGCGAGTACCTGCTCAAGATTGCCGAGTTCGATGGAGCGACCATTGCTCCCGCCAACGGTGCCGCCGCCCGTGCCGACGCCATGGGCACCCTTGCCGGCGAGCACCATAAGCTCCTGACCAGCGAAAAGTCTGTCGAACTTGTACGTTCGCTGGCACGCGAGACCGTCACCGGCGGAAAGATCGACGACCCGCAGCTGCTTGACGAGATTCGCGTGCTCGGCCGCGACCAGCGCGAGGCAAGCGTCATCCCCACCGAGGAGGCCGAGGCCTGGACCAGGCTCACCTGCGAGGCCGACGCCGTGTGGCACAAGGCCAAAGCGGCCAACGACTGGGCGAGCTTTGAGCCCTATGTGGACAAAATCGTCAGCCAGCTCAAGCATCAGGCCGAGCTCATGGACCCCAAGCGCGACCCATACGACGTGTGGCTCGACCAGTACGAGCGCGGCCTTTCCACCGAGAGCTTCGATGCGTTTTGCGACGAGGTTAAGGCCACGGTCGTGCCGCTCGTGCACGCCATCGGCGAGCGCGGCCAGCAGCCCGCTGCAGACTTTTTGCACGCCCGCGTGCCCGAGGCCGCCCAGCGCGCCATGAGCTTCGACCTGATGAAACTCGTCGGCCTGGACCTGGACGACACCACGCTTGCCTTTACCGAGCATCCGTTTAGCGAGGGCTTCTCGGTGGGCGACGCGCGCATCGCCACGCACATCTACGAGGACGATTGCATCTCCAACGTCTACAGCATCATCCACGAGGCCGGCCACGCCATGTACGAGCTGGGCGTGAACCCCGCCTACGCGCGCACGTGCCTGGAGGGCGGCACCTCCATGGGCATCCACGAGAGCCAGAGCCGCTTTTTCGAGAACACCGTGGGCCGCAGCCGCGCCTTTATGGGACCGCTGCTCGAGGTGCTGCGCCGCCACGCGCCCGAGGTCTACGGCAACGTGGACGAGGACACGCTCTACCGCGCCGTGAACATCGCTCAGCCGTCGCTGATCCGTACCGAGGCCGACGAGCTCACCTACCCGCTGCATATCATGGTGCGTTACGAGATTGAGCGCATGCTGTTTGCCGGCGAGGCCACGGCCAAGGACATCCCCGCGCTTTGGAATCGCTTTATGGACGAGTACCTGGGCATTCCCGTTCCCGACGACACACGCGGCTGCCTGCAAGATACGCACTGGAGCGGCGGCTCGTTTGGCTACTTCCCCACGTATGCGCTGGGTAGCGCCTACGATGCCATGTTTGTGCCGGCCATGTGCCGCGACGGCGTCGACCTCAATGGCGCCTGTGCGAGCGGCGATCTGGCGCCCGTCCGCGCCTGGCTGGGCGAGCACATTTGGCAGTGGGGCCGCGCCAAGGACGCGCCGGAACTCATCAAGGGCGCATGCGGCATGGCGTTCGATGCCCGCTACTACTGCAGCTACCTGCAGGACAAGTTCACCACGCTCTACGAGCTGTAAGGCATAACCGACACGTCAACGCAAAGGGGACGCCGCGGAACCAATCCGCGGCGTCCCCTTTTTTCACCCAATAACTAGGTACCCAATGACTAGTTCGTTGACGCTAATGTCTTGGCAACGTCAGCGAAAACGGCCCCAAGCGAGCAAGGTGACGTGAAATCAGAACCACCCTTAAAAAGGGTGGTTTGCTCTTAGGGTATAACCCACGGGCCCCGGGCTCGCGTCTAAAGGCGCGGGCCCGGACTTCGTCCAGGCCTAGTGCATCTTGACCCGTGG
>JAXJNG010000041.1:0-79830 GCA_036312785.1 Collinsella sp. | reverse complement strand
GTGCGGGAGTCCGCATCAGTAACCTGCCTCCTTGGTTGTCCCTTCTCTGCATGGTCATCTACATAAAGGAGGAACCAGCCATGCAGATCAGCGTGTCGTCCACCCTGATCGTATATCACGACGGCCAATTCTGGGTCGGGCTGGCAGAGCATGTCGAGGACGGCAGGTACGGCGTCGCCCGCATCGTCTTCGGCGCAGAACCGTCCGATGAGGAGATCCTGCGATTCGTTACAAGCAAATGGGCGAAGCTCGCGTTCTTCGGTGACGATCCGTCCGAGGCGAGCGAGCCCGCGAAGAACCCCAAGAGACGCGCCCGCGAGGCGGCGAAAGCCCTCAAGCAGCCGGCGATGAGCACCAAGGCGCAGCAGGCGCTCGCGAATCAGCGGGAGACGATGAAGCGGGAATCGGCTCAAGCAAGAAGCCAGCGTCGAGCGGATGAGGCGGAGGCGCGCTTCGAGCAGCGAAAACTGAAGCGCAAACAGAAGCATCGCGGTCATTGATACCACCATCAACCCATATATAGCAGCAGGCGTAGCTTCGATTGAAACTACGCCTGCCACCTGGTGCTATAACGTTATACAGAACGTATGTTCTATACCCACTCGATGACTAACCCAGTCCGAGCACTACCGATGCGTGTCGCGTCATACCGCCTAAGAGCTGATTCGTTCAGAAAAGGTTCAGGGGGATCGTCGAGTTTATTGCACCCTCGCGTTTTACAAAAGAGAGTACAAGGCCCTTTAGCTCGAATTATTGCATTTAGAACCCCGCCGCTCATCCATCCTAGCTTGCCCAAACAGCCCTCCCGCGATGTCCATGTTCCAACGGATGGGTACCATTTACCCGGGTGCACCTGGGGCAACGGGCCGGCAGGCCCGCGCAAGGTCGCTCGCATAACACACAACATCAAACACGACAGAAGAGGCGAACGACAGATGCCGGACCCCGGACGGCGGCACCGCGGAAGAGAAGCATTCCAACCACAACCGAACGAACATCGCTCCTAGGCAGGCGCCCGCATGGGCGCCTTTTACTTTTCAGGGACTTAGCTGAGAGCTAAGCCACGCGGCTCATGGCCGTTTCGTGGAGGCCCGACCAGCTCGACCCACCTCGACCCGTCTCCGTTCCCGTCATGCGCGCGATGCGCCAGCAGGCGGTTCAATCGTCGCGCAGACGAAAAGGGACACTGTGCCGCGCGGTGTGCCCGCACGGTGCCGCACGGGAAGATTGGAGGAACCATGGCACGCACAGCCGAATGCGCCGCGCACGAGGGCAACCAGGGCCGCGACGAATGGATGACGGTGATCGAGATGCAGCAGTACATGAGGGCGAGCCGAAACAAGGCGTACGACCTCATCTGGTCGGGAGAGATCGACTCGTACAGGCTCGGCAGGAAGCTCCTGGTTTCGAGGGCGTCAGTGGACGCCTACATCGAGTCAAGGAGCGGCAGGAAATGACGGCGGCGACCGCCCCGGGAGCCGCCCGCGGCCGGGCACGCGAGGGAGCCTCGAGACGAAAGGAGCTCGAGGACGACCATGACCAAGAGCACTAGCAGGAGCCAGGTGAGGCTCATCGCATCGACAAACGCGATATTCGGCGCCGACGAGGCGTGCGCGATGCTGCGCATCAGCCGCGACGCCATGTACCGGCTCGCCAAGGACCGCGACGACCCGTTCCCGATCCGCTACATCGGCGGCAAGACGCGCGACGGCATCGTGCTGCACGACGAGCTCGTCGCATGGGTCGAGCGCAACAGCGTCGTCGGCTCGCCAAGAAGGGGCTAGCGCCATGGCGGCCGCAGGCCCGAGGGGGCGCGACGGCCCCTCCCCGCGCGAGTTCGCGACGGTACGGCACTTCATGATGGCGGACCTCGGCCTCTCAGGCCTTCCCCTGCTCGTCTACGCGCGCATCTTCGGCTTCTGCGACGCCGGGTGCGGCTACTTCGAGAGCAAGGGCGGCCTGGCCCGATTCCTCAACGTGCAGGAGCGCAGCGTCCACCGCGCCATCCGCAACCTGCTCGACCAGGGCCTCATCGAGGAGTGCGGCGTGCACGCCCCGGCGCGCGGGCATGCCACCAAGCGATACCGCATCGTGCGCGAGAGGCTGCCGCCCGGAGCGTTGGCAACCCCTGACGATTCGTCAGGGTTCCCGGCGCGAAAGGGTGACGAAATGACAGGGTTCGCCGCGAACAAGGATGACGAACCGTCAGGGCTCGCAGCCCGAACCCCTGACGAAATGACAGGGAAACCCCTGACGATATGCCACCCAATAAGCAAAAGGGACAACAAGGACTTCAGAAGATAAGGAAGGGGCGCCCGATGGACCGAGCGGGACTCATCACCCTGGAGCAGGCCCGGGCCGCCGGGCTCTCCTTCGACGAGCCGGAGCCGAGGGCGTGCCCGCACTGCGGCGCCGCCCTCGAACCGCTCGGCGCAGCGCTGGCGGGCAGGGTCGCCTGGGTCTCCAGCGCCCCCTGCCCGTGCGAGGACGCAACCAGCGAGCGGGAGGCCGAGGCGCGAAGGCGCGCGGCCCTCGCCGCCAAGGAGGAGGCCGCCCGCCGGGAGAAGGCGCTCGCGCGCGCGGGCATCCCCAGGCGCTACTGGGCCGCCGAGGCCGACCGCCCCGAGTTCGCCGAGTACATCGCCTCGTTCGCCGGCAACGGAGGCGCCGGGCTCTACATACACGGGGGCGTCGGCGCCGGAAAGACGCACGCCGCCTCCGCCATGGCCAGGCTGTTCGCCGAGGCCGGCTACGACGTCGCCTTCACGACGGCCAGGGGCATGCTCGAGCGCGTGAAGGCCACGTTCGACGAGGGCGGCACCGAGGCGGCCGTCGCGCGGTACGCCAAGTGCGACGTCCTCGTGCTCGACGACCTCGGCAAGGAGGACGCGACGGAATGGTCCGTCGGCACCGTGTTCAGCGTGCTCGACGCGCGCTACGAGGACATGCGCCCGACCATCGTCACGTCGAACTACGCGCCGGGCGCGCTGGCGGACAGGCTCGCGAGGCGCGGCGAGCGCGTAACGGCAGAGGCGATCGCGAGCAGGATCTCCCAGACCTGCAGGCCCGTCTACCTGGGCGGAAGGGACAGGCGCCGGCTCGGCTAGCTTGTGCGCTTCCCGTGGAGGCGTGGACGGCTCGACCCAGCTCGACCCATCGCGGGCGGCCCCGGTCGCCGCCGCAATCGAAATCGCTATACACGTCTTGGGCGGCGCCGACGCGCCGGCACGCACGCCTGCTCCGACTCGCACCGTGCCCCCATCGCGAGGACGCCGCCCGCCAAACAACAAACGAAAGGCGGAGGGCCCATGGACGGCTTCGAGAGGATAACCGGCCGCGAGCACGACGGGCTCGTGGAGAAGTGCCAGGAGAACGGCTGGCTCAAGGTCGGCGGCTTCGACTGGCAGGACGACCCGTTCCTCGAGGAGTACCCCTACGAGTTCTCCCGCACGGACAGCGTCGACAGGCTCCGCGAGGCGCTCGGCTCGGGCAACTGGGCCATACGCCAGGGGTTCTGCTACCGCGACCTCGCGTTCATCCAGCAGGTGAACGGCGGCGACGAGTGGTGGACGCTCAAGCGCGACGGCGACGCGTGGACCGGCTTCGAGAGCTGGAGCTTCGGCGCCATCGCCCAGGAGCCCGAGCGGTTCGAGCGCGCCATGCGCGACATGTGCGAGGCGACGCCGGAGCAGTGCCGCAGCGGCGAGTGGGCCCATCTGCACGAGAAGGCTCCCGAGCCGCTGGCGCAGCGCGCCGCGTCCGCCCGCGAGGCGAGCCGCGCGCACGCCGGGCAGGAAGCCCGCGCCCCAATGGCGCGCGAGAGGGCCGTCGGGGCCGAATAGGGACGACCGGGGCGCGAAGGCGCCCTTTTTCATCTCGACTGGAAGGGAGGCGCGGGATGGCGAGCGACACGGGGACGAGGCGGGCGGCAAGCTGCTCGACTGGATGCTGAGAATCGGCCAGGAGGCCGGCGCCGAGGCAATGGCGCGCAGCGCGAGGGAGCTCTCCGAGCGCCTCGCGGGAATCCGCGGGACCATCGCCGGCGGGCGCGCCGAGGCCATCGCGGCCGACGGCGCGCCGACCTACGCGAAGCTCAGCCTCGAGGAGCTCTCTGGGCTTCCCGAGTACGCGACGATCAAGGAGGTCGTCTCCGACAAGCTGCGCGCCGCGTCGGTCGAGCACCACATCATCCCCGGCGAGGGCCGCGACTGGCTGCTCTTCAAGGTGGAGGACGCCCCCGAGGTCGACGAGGCCTTCCGCCAGCTGGAGCAAGAGACGGGCAAGGCCGCCGATCGCGCAAGGGAGCGGCTCTCCGAGATAGCCGAAAGGCGCCAGGCGCCCGAGCGGCTGGCGGAGCGCGCCGAGCGGGCGCGCGAGGCGTCGAGGGCCCACAGCCAGGGCATCGGCCGGGACCGCGGCCCGCGCCAGATCGAGGGGCCCGAGAGATGAGGTGGCAGGCGGCGGCCGCGCTGGCCGCGGCGGCGTTCGCCGCGGGAGACTTCGCGGCCGCGGCAATCGCGGCGTCGGGCGCGAACCCGATCCTCGACCCGGAGGCCGCCATGGCGGCGATCCCCGCGGCGCTCCGCGCGGGGCGCGTCTTCTCCGCGGAGGCGGTTCCCCTGTGCGCCGGGACCGCCTGCGCGTGCGGCGCGCTCCTCGCCTGGGCCCGCTCACTGGGGACCAAGGGGGCCCGGCGCGACGGCGAGGAGCACGGTAGCTCCAGGTGGGCCACGCGCAAGGACATCGCGCCCTTCGGCGACCCCAAGGACCCCGACAACAACATCATCCTCACCGACAACGCACGCATCCGCCTCGTGAGCCGCAGGTTCGACCTCTCCACCGACACCAACGACAACGTGCTCGTGGTGGGAGGACCCGGCACCGGCAAGACGCGCTACTACGTCAAGCCGAACCTCCTGCAGGCCAACGCCAGCTTCTTCGTGACCGACCCGAAGGGCACGCTCATCCGCGAGATGGGCGGCGCGCTGGCGGAGCTCGGCTACGAGATCCGCGCGTTCGACACCATCGACTTCACGCGCTCCATGCGCTTCAACCCCATAGCCTACATACGCGACGAGGCGGGCGTCATCCGCTTCGCCCGCGGCATCGTCGCCAACACCGAGGGCGAGGCCGACCACAAAGGCGACCCCTACTGGGAGAAGGCCGAGCGCCTGGTCTACACCGCGCTCACGGCCTACCTCGTCATGCACTGCGAGCCCGCCGACCGAAACCTCGACGGGCTGCTCACGCTGCTCTCGCTCGCCGACGCCCGCGACGACCCGGGCTACATGAGCCCGCTCGACATGGTGTTCCGCGAGCTGGAGACCGGCGAGCGCTACGTCAGGCGCGGCGGCGCCTCGGCGGAGGGCGGATCGCTGCGCGGCTTTTCCGAGGAGGACGGCGCGTGGGAGTGGGTCAAGGTCCGCGAGCCCGCGCCGCCCGACGACTTCGCGCTCGCGAGCTACCGCGAGTTCCGCGTGGCCGCCGGCGACACCATGAAGTCGATGCTCTCGAGCTGCAACGTCCGCCTGAAGCCGCTTTCCATCCGCGCCGTGCGCGACCTCACCTCCAAAGACGAGCTCGACCTCGCCCACATGGGCGACGAGGGCGCCAAGGTCGCGCTCTTCGCGTCTATGAGCGACACCGACTCGACCTTCGACTTCCTGTTCGCCCTGCTCATGGATACGGCCGTGAGCGCGCTTTGCGCCGAGGCGCTCGAGGCGCACGGCGGCTCGCTGCCCACAACGGTGCACTTCGTCTTCGACGAGTTCGCCAACATCGGGCGCATACCCGACTTCGAGCGGACCATCGCCGTCACCCGCAGCCGGAACATCGCCGTCTCGATGATCGCCCAGTCTCTCTCGCAGCTGAAGGAGACCTACGGCGACAACAACGCCGAGACCATCGTGAACGCCTGCGACACGCTGCTCTACCTGGGCGGAAAGGCGAACGAGACCAACGAGGAGATCAGCAAGATGGCCGGCAAACAGACGGTGGCGAGCGAGACGCAGAGCGACTCGCGGGGCGCCGGCTGGACCCGGACCGTGAACCGCGGCATCTCCGAGCGCGACCTCATACAGCCCGCCGAGGTGGCGCGCATGCCGCGCGAGGACGCGCTCGTGCTCGTGAACGGGTGCATGCCGCTCATGGACCGGAAGTACCGGCTCGAGCGCCACCCGCGCTCGCGCCTGCTCGAGGAGGCCGCGCGCCGCGGCCCGTTCGACTTCGCGGAGTACCGCAGGCAGAAGGAAGGCAACTCGTGACGGGGCCGCGGCGGGCGCGGGCCTCCCCCGCCGCGGGGGAGGAACAGCAAGGAACATCGTCAACCGAAAGCAAAGGAGAGCAGCATGCTCGCAAACGTCATCAAGCTCGTGTCGGGCTGCGTGACCTTCCTCGGCGGCTTCCTGGTCGTGTGGGGAGCGGTCTCGCTCGGCCTGGCCATCAGGGAGCAGCAGGGCGGCCCGCAGATCGCGACCGCCATATCCACCATCGCCGGCGGCGCGATCATCATCGCCGCGTCGGTCTACTTCGGTCAGCTGGACACGTCCTGGCTGCCGGCATAGGGGGCGTCGCGGATGGCGCTCAGGATACCGGTGCAGAAGGACATCGGCGAGTACGAGGAGAAGATCGTCGGGAAGATGAGCCTGCGCACGCTCGCATGCGTGTCGCTCGGCTTCGGCAGCGCGGTCGGGGCGGCGGCCTTCGTCCACCTGGGCCTGCACGCCGACGTCGCGGACGCGGCCTTCCCGATCATGCTCTGCAGCATGCCGTTCTGGCTCGCCGGGTTCTGGCGGCCCTTCGGCATGCGCGCCGAGGAGCTGCTGCCGCTTTTGGCGGCACACGAGCTCTCCCCACAGCTGCTCGCGTACGAGCCCTGCCTCGCCGGGAGCCTCCCCGAGGGCTCGCCGCGCCCGGGCCGCCCGGGACGTCGCGCGAGGCGCAGGGCAAGGAAGAAAGGAGCCGAGCTCTATGAGCCGAGCAAGAAGCAACAAGGAGAATAGGCCGAAGCGCCCGAGCACCCTCGGGCTGCTCCTCGGCGGCACGGGCGGGCGCAAGGACGCCTCGAAGGGCGCGGAGGCCGAGCGGCAGAGGCGCCGCCGGGAGCGCGACCGCTCGCGCGAGATGGCCGCCTACGTCGGCTACGACGCCATGTACAAGGACGGAATCGCCCAGGTGATGCCCGGGGTGTTCAGCCAGACGGTCGAGTTCTCCGACATCAGCTACCAGTCCGCGCGCAAGGAGGCGCGCGAGACGGCCTTCACCGTGATGAGCTCGCTGTTCAACTACTTCCCGGCGGACTCCCACGTGCAGCTCCAGGTAGTGAACGCGCCCATCCCCGCCGACGAGGTCGGCCGCAAGGTCTTCTTCGAGCCCGGGGAGCGCGCCACCGCCGGGCTCGCCGAAGAGTACAACCGGATCCTCAACGACAAGATGCGCGAGGGCGTCTCGAACCTCGTGCGCCACCGCTACCTGACCTACGCCGTGGGCGCCGACGACGTCGACGCCGCGGTGCCCAAGCTCGCGCGCATCCGGGGCGACGTGGAACAGACGCTCGCGCGCATACGCTGCTCGTCGCGCGCCCTCGACGGCGTCGAGAGGCTCGAGCTTCTGCAGGGGCAGCTGCGCCCGGGGTCGCGCTTCGAGTTCTCCTGGGACAAATTGTCCCCGGCGTCGGGAGCGCGCACGAAGGACTTCGTCATGCCCTCCACGCTCGACTTCAAGCCCGAAGGCAGGTCCGACTGCTTCCGCAGCGACGAGCGCTACGGCGCGGTGCTCGCGGTGCGCAGCTTCGGGTCGGTCATCGAGGAGACCTACCTCGCCTCCATCATCGACCTGCCGCTGCCGCTCAACGTGACGCTGCACGTGCAGCCCATCGCGCAGAGCGAGGCGCTCGCGCTCGTGAAGCGCCAGATCGACTGGATGGACAAGGAGATCATCGACGAGCAGATGAGCGCCGTGAAGAAGGGCTACGACTACCAGATCCTGCCGCCCGAGCTGCGCTTCTCGAAGGAGGAGGCCGAGGAGCTGCTCGACTTCCTGCGCAACAAGTCCGAGCGCCTGTTCGTCTACACAGGCCTCGTCTACACCTGGGCCGACAGCCTCGAGGAGCTCGACCGCCGCGTCCAGCAGGTGACGAGCGTCGCGCAGGGCTGCACGATCGGCCTCGAGCCGCTCCACTTCCGGCAGCGCCAGGCTCTCAACTCGGTGCTCCCGCTCGGTGACAACCACGTCACCGTGAGCCGCTACCTCACCACGGGGCAGGTGGCCATGCAGATGCCCTTCGCCAGCCAGAGCCTCGACGAGGCGGGCGGAGGCTACTATGGGCAGTCCAAGGAGAGCGGGAACCTGGTGCTGTGCGACCGCAAGCGCTTGGCGAGTCCCATGGGCTTCGTGTGCGGCAAGCCCGGCTCGGGCAAAAGCTTCTCGGTGAAGCGCGAGATAACCAACACCGTGCTCGCGCACCCCGAGGACGAGGTCGTGATCTTCGACCCGGCCGGCGAGTACGGCAACCTCGTCGGCGCGCTCGGCGGCGCGAACGTCGAGCTCGCCCCGGGATGCTCGGCGGTGCTCAACCCCCTCGACACCGCCGACGTCGCGGACCGCGCCGACGCCGCCAAGCTCGCGTACAAGACCGACGCGGTGCTCGCGCTCTCGAGCGCGCTCATGGCCGAGGGCCGCGAGGGCCTGCCGGAGCGCGACCGCTCGATCATCGCCCGCTGCGTCGGCGAGGCGTACCGGGAGTGCGCGAAGGACGGCCGCCTGCCCACGCTCGGCGACTTCCACGCGGCGCTGCTCGCTCAGCCCGAGCCCGAGGCCGCCGACATCGCGCTGCGCTACGAGCGCTACGTGAAGGGCGCGTTCTCCTTCTTCAACGGCCAGAGCAACGTGGCGCTCGACAACCGCATCACCAACATCGACATGCACGGCCTCGGCCAGAACATGCGCGTGTTCGGCATGATCACGGCGCTCGAGATGGTGCGCAACCGCGTGATGGTCACGCCGCCGCGCCCCAACTACACCTGGCTCTACATCGACGAGGTGCAGAGCCTCTTCGCGCACCCGACGGTGGTCGAGTACTTCGCCCGCCTGTGGCGCGAAGGACGCAAGTTCGGCCTCATCTGCACCGGCATCAGCCAGAACACGAGCCACATGCTGGCCAACGCCGAGGCCCGCGACATGGTGCTCAACTCCGAGTTCTTCCTGCTGCACAAGCAGTCCACCGCCGACCTCGACGCATGGGCGGAGATGCTCCAGCTCTCCGCCACGGAGCGCGGCTACATCGGCGACGCCGTCAAGCCCGGCGAGGGCCTGCTCATCAGCGCCGGGATCCGCGTGCCCATCACCGACGACTTCCCGAGGGGCTCGCTCTACGACCTGTGGAACACCAAGCCCGCAGAGGTCGCCGAGCGCGAGATGCGCCGGGCGGCGCGAGAGGCGGAGGAATAGGAATGGCCGGCCCGAGCGAGGGCGGCGGGATGCTCGAGGTGGTAGGGGCGCGGCGCCGCGACGTGCTCACCGCGGGCGACGTCGCGGAGACCGAGCGCGACGCCCTGGGAAACGTCTCGGAGGGTGCCGGCCCGCTCGACGAGGCGGGAGGCCCCGCCGCAGCGGCGAAGGGGCGCCCTTCCAGGCCCGACGCGCCGGAAGGCGGGCTCGGGGACAAATTGTCCCAACCAGCCGGCGACCGGCGCGCGGCGGCCGCGATGCGCTCGCGCGTCGATGCGGCGAAGCTGGCGATCGCCCGGGAGGCCGTCTCCCAGCTCGACGACTCGGAGGAGCTCGAGGGCGTCTCGGGCATGTACGACGCGGGGCGTGCGGCCAAGAAGGCCGCGGGAGGGCTGCGGCGGAGGAAGGCGAAGGAAGCAGCCCAAGGCAGCCGCAAGGCGGCGACCGCCCTCGGCGCCCCAAAGGGAGGCGCGCGCGGCCCCGAGGCAGCCGGCGCGACCGCCCCGGCCAAGCATCAAGCGGCCCAGGCGGCCGCGCAGGCGTCGGGCGAGGCGGCCCGAGCCGCGGGGTCGAAGGGCGCCGCCTCCGCGATCGCGGGCGCGGTCTCGGGCGCCGCGCCCGCCCTGCTCGGGGCGGTGGCCGGGATTATGGCCTTCGTCGCATGCGCGCTCGCCGTCGCGCAGCTGCTGAGCGCGCTGTTCGGCTTCTGGGACGACGCGGCCTCCAAGCGGGGCCTCGAGGGGCTGCCGCCCTACATCACCTACGAGATGGTCGAGGCGGCGCTCGAGTGCCAGGAGGAGTACGGGCACCCGGCGGGCTGCACCATCGCGCAGATCATCCAGGAGTCCGGCCAGGGCGACCGCATGAGCCAGCTCGCAGAGCGCGACCACAACCTCTTCGGCATGAAGTGGTGGTCGGGCTACGCGGGCTGCCCCGAGGTGGCCGGCAAGGCGAACTGGGCCACCAGCGAGGAATACGTGCCCGGCGAGCACACCCAGATCACGGCGAGCTTCATCCGCTTCACCGGCGACGCCGAGTGCATCCGCTTCCGCAGCAGGGTCTTCCTGCAGGCGGAGCGCTACTCGGGCAACGCCCTCATCCGCGAGGCGATCGAGAGGCACGACTCGGACAGGATGGCCGAGGGGCTCAAGGACGCCGGCTGGGCGACCGACTCGTCCTACGTCGAGTCCCTGAAGTCGATCATGGCGCAATGGGGCCTCTACCGGCTCGACTCCATGACGGTCGAGGACCTGAAGGACTCGACCGCGAACGGGAACGCGATCGTCGAGGCGGCGTACAGCCAGCTCGGCGTGCCCTACGTCTGGGGAGGCTCGACCCCCGGCAAGGCGCTCGACTGCAGTGGGCTCACGCAGTACTGCTACGCGCAGGCGGGCATCCGCATAAGCCACTACACGGGTTCCCAGTACGAGGAGCTCAGGCGCATACCGCTCTCGGAGGCGAAGCCCGGCGACATCCTCTACCGCTCGGGCCACGTGGCCATCTACATCGGCGACGACAGGTACATACACGAGCCGCGAACGGGCGACGTGTGCCGCATAGCGAGCGGCATCGGCAGCTTCAGCTGCGCGCTCACCGCGAGATAGGAGAAACCAATGCAGGGAAAGTCAAGGGTCATGGCCGCCGTCGCGGCAGGCGCGCTCGTCGTGGCGCTCGGCGCGGGCGCGGCGCGCTGCGCCATCGCCCCGCAGGAAGGCGCGCAGGATAGTCCCCAGGAGCAAGAGCAGCCCGCGGCTGCAGGCGCCGACGCGGCAACCGGGAAGGCCGCCTCGGGCGCCGAGGCGCTCTGGAACACCGTATGGACGGGCGCCGACGACCCGACAGCCACGCTGCGGATCGTCGAGGGCGCCATGGTGGAGAGCTCAGGCGGCACCGAGCGCGCCTGGTTCTTCTCGGCCGAGGAGCCCTCCGAGGCCGGCGGCGTGCTCAGCGTGCCCATCGACGTCAAGGGAACCAATGAGAAGCCGGGAGGCCTCTCGCTCATCCAGGTCTCGGGCGACGGGGACGCCCGCACCCTGGCCTGCGACCTCCTGACGCAGGCGTACACGCCCCAGAAGGTGCGCGGCGGCGCGTTCTCCGTGACCGGCACCGACGACCGCCTCTCCGAGGCGTTGGGCGCAGACTCGGCCGACATCGAAGACATCGTCGCCAGGAAGGCGGCGGAGGTGTCCCCGCAGGCGGCGGGTGCCTCCTGGGACAAAGAGGTGTGGCTCGACTACGCCGGGAACGTCGCGTCGACGACCTTCACGCTCGACGACCCCGCCTCGACGGTGGTCACCGTGGTCTCGCGCGGCGGCTCGCTGGAGGCGATGTAGCCATGGGGGCGCTCAAGGCGCGACGCCGAAGGGCGTTCGCCATCTCCGCCGCGACGGCGTTCGCCCTCTGCGCGCTCCTGCTCGTCCCCGTGCAGCCGGCATACGCCGACATAGCCGGGGACGTCAACGATTGGCTGTGCGGCCTTCTGCGCGACTGCTGCAACTGGATGTTCAAGGCGCAAACGGGCGTGCTCGGGTCGATCGGCGCGAACGGGATCCTCTCGGCCGACTTCGCGCACATGCTCACGAGCTCGAGCGACCTGACCATGCACGACGTCGCCCGGGGCGTATGGCAGGTTGCCATCCTGCCGATCGGGTGCGGGGTGCTCGGCCTGGTCTTCACCCTGAAGCTCATCGAGATCTCCCAGCGCATGGACGGCAGCCAGAGCCTTCCCGGCGTCAAGGAGGTCGTTTTCCTTCTCGTGTTCTTTGCCGTGTTCCTGTTCCTCATACAGAACAGCTTCGACCTGATGGCGTCGATCTACGAAGTCTGCGGGCTCGCCATCGACCGAGTCGAGGCGCTCTTCGGCGCCGGAGGCGCGCTCGACCTGCCCGAGGTGTCCGTCGTCACCACCGACGACGACATCCCGTCGCTCATCGCCATGCTCGTCGTGAGCCTCATCAGCTGGGTCGTGGTGCTGGCGGCCTACGTCGTCGCCCTCGTGGTCTGCTGGGCCCGCGCGCTCCAGCTCTACATCATGGCCGCGTTCGCCCCGATCCCGCTGGCGTTCCTCGGCATGGACGCCACGCGCCAGATAGGCCTTGGCTACCTGAAGAGCTTCGGGGCGGTCTGCATCGCCGGCGTCATCATCCTCGTGCTACTCATATCGTTCCCGCTCGTGCTCGGCGGGCTCACCGGGGCGAACCCCGGGACGGGTACCCCGGCCGACGCGGTCGCGAACGGGCTCACCTACGCGCTGCAGTACCTGGCCATGTGCGTGCTGCTCATCCTGGCCCTCGTGAAAAGCGGCTCCTGGGCGCGCGACATCGTGAGCGGCTTCTAGCGGAAAAGCGAGGAAGGGGGCGGTCGCCATGAGATAGGGGCACCGCGCCGGGGCACGCGTCCCGGCGGATGAAGACAAGGACCGATTGAAAACGAAAAGGAGGAAAGACATGGAAGAGAGGAAGAACGTGTACCTCTCGCTGCACAAGAGCTTCGTGCGCGAGGGCATCGAGTACACCGACCGCGCGACCGGCGAAGCCAGGACCTTCAACTCGGCGACCCTTCCCAAGGGCACCGTCGTCGACGGCATGGACGTGGGAGGCTACGAGTTCAGCCCCATGTTCGTTAACGAGAGCCGCTTCAAGGGGGCCGACTTCCGAGACATACCGCTGCTCGCGAACCGCGAGGTGTGGCTGAGGAAGACGGTGATGGGCCCGGACGGCCGGCCCGAGCTCGACGAGGACGGACGCACGGTCAAGGACACCGTGAAGGTCATGCCGGCGCAGCTCAAGGAGGCCGTTGACGCAGGGCGCTCGCGCTACCTCGCGGAGCGCGCCGAGCACGCCCGCCAGGCGAGCCGCGCCGCCGAGCACGAGGCGCCCCGCGCACAGCGAAGCGTCGAGAGATAGGGAGGCGGAAAGATGAACGCAGCGAAAGACTGCACCCTGCAGGAAAAGCTCCTCCGATGCGCCATGGCGCTCATCCTGGCGGCGGGGGCTCTGCTCGCCTCTGTGGCGGCCTCGCCCGCCTACGCCGCGCCGAGCACGGTAGACGTGTCCATCGGCGGCAAGATCCCCTACGGCGGCTTCGCCACCACGTGGATGAGCGCCGACGGCAACATCGCCTACTGCGCCGAGCCCTCGTCCCCGACGCCCGCGCCGGGCTCCTACTCGACGAGCCCCGTGCCGAGCGGCGACGTGACAGCGGCGATCTGGTACTCGTTCGGCTCTCCCGGCTTCGACGCGTCGATGTTCCCGGGCAGCTGGTACGACGGCGGCGGCTGGGACGACGCCAAGTACGCGGCGGCGAGCCATGTGCTCATCGCCTACGCCTACTCTGGGTCCGAGTCGGCTGCCACGCACGGCACGAGCGCCGAGTTCGCCTCCTGGGCGAAATCCGAGCTGATCGGCGGGACCTTCGCCAAGATGAAGGCGGGCGCCGGCAAGGTATCCGCCGGGTTCGAGGCGTTCTGCGTCAGGACCGGCGGCGGCTCCCAGACGCTCGTGAGCTTCAGCTGGTCCGCAGGCGGAGTCAAGGTCGCCAAAACGGACTCCGAGGCGGGCGCGGAGCCCCAGGGCGACGCCTCGCTCGACGGCGCGAGCTTCTTCGTCGTTAACGAGACCGGCCGCTACGTGCTGGTCGGCGGCAAGTACTACGCCGACGGTGAGGTATGCGCCACGATAAAGACCGCGCCCGAGGACGGGTCGCACGTCGCCGCGACCGGCGCCGACGCGCTTCCCGCGGGCAATTACCGCATCGTCGAGTCCGGCGCGCCCGAGGGCTACGACGCCAGCGACGTCCCCGTCGCGTTCACCGTGAAGGCCGGCGAGGTGTGCGACCTCACGGGCGACCCCGTGACCGACGAGGTCTTCCGCGGCGGCGTGCAGGTGACCAAGTCCGACAAGGAGCTGCAGGCGTCCGAGGCGCTCGCGGGCAGCGGCCACAAGGAGGCGCCTGGCGAGCACCCCGGCCTCGACGGGATCGAGTTCACCGTCACGAACCGCTCGGCGCACAAGGTCCTCGTTGACGGCGAGTGGCGCGAGCCGGGCGAGGCCGTGGCCACGCTGACCACCGCATGGAACGACGAGGCCGGCGCCTACACCGCGCAGACCGCGGCCAACGCACTGCCGTACGGAACCTACGACGTGCGGGAGACGGCGACGAACGGGAGCTACCTGCTGACCGACGGCGAGCCCCGCACCTTTGAGGTCCGCACCGGCGACGAGATCGTGAGCGCCTCCGCGGACGGCGCCGCGCTCGAGTTCCGCGACCAGGTGGTGCGCAACGACCTCGAGCTCTCCAAGAAGAGCGAGTCCGACAACGCCGGCCTCATGGTTCCGTTCGCCATCGAGAACGCGGCCACCGGCGAGATTCACGTGCTGGTCACGGACCGCAACGGCGACGCGTCGACCGCGAGCAGCTGGAACAAGCACTCGAGGGACACCAACGCCAACGACGCCCTGCTCGGCCATGAGGGCCCGATTGCTGCCGCCGACATGGACCCGAAGGCCGGCATCTGGTTCTCGCTCGGCGAGGACGGCTCCTCGGCGCCGGTCGACGACTCGCTGGCGGCCCTGCCGTACGGCGCCTACACCATGACCGAGCTGCGCTGCGATGCCAACGAGGGCCTCGAGCTCATCACGAGAAGCTTCTGGATCGATCGCGACTCGACGGTCGCGAAGGCCGTGTGGATGGGCCTTGACGACCAGGAGGGCCCGCGCATCTCCACCACGGCAAAGGACGGGGCGGACGGCGACAAGGACGTCTCGGCCGACGCCGAGGCCAAGGTCGTCGACGCCGTCGCCTACGAGGGCCTGAAGGCCGGCGAGGAGTACGAGCTCTCGGCCACCCTCGTCGACAAGGCGACCGGCGAGCCCGTGACCGACGTCTCGGGCATGCCCGTGGAGGCCAAGGCCGAGTTCGCCCCCGCGCTCTCGACGGGCAACCAGGACGTCGAGATCTCCTTCGACGCGAGCCTGCTCGGCGGCCGCGACCTGGTCGTGTTCGAGAGCCTACGCAAGGACGGAGCCGAGGTGGCGTCGCACGCGGACCTCTCCGACGAGGGCCAGACAGTCCACGTCGCCGTCGAGGTAAGCACGCAGGCGGCTGACGCCGCCGACGGCGACCAGGTCATCGAGGCCGGCAAGGCCAAGGTCGTCGACGCGGTGGCCTACAAGGGCCTCGTCCCCGGCGAGACCTACATCGCCGTGGGCACGCTCATGGACAAGGGCACCGGAGAGCCGTTCCTCGACAAGGACGGCAACGAGGTGACCGCGCGCACGCCCTTCGAGCCCGAGGCGCCCTCCGGCACCGTCGAGGTGACCTTCGAGTTCGACACCGAGGGCCTGGCCGAGGGAGACGAGCTCGTCGTCTTCGAGAAGGTCCTGGACTCCGCCGGCAACGTCGTTGCAACCCACGAGGACATCGACTCCGCCGAGCAGAGCGTCGTCGTGGACAACCCCGACACGCCCGAGGTCCCCGAGGAGCCCTACGCCAAGACCGGGGCCGACGCCCCCGACGGCACCGGCTACGCCGTGGCCGCGGGCATCGCTCTGGCAGCTGCGGCGGGTGCGGGCGGAGCGCTCGCGTACCGCAAGCGCAAGACGGCCGGCGCAAGCAAGGACACGGCAGCCGAAGAGCCTGCCGAAGAGCCGGAAGAGTAGCGGCGCCGCATCGATACCGAACCGGAGGCCCTGGGCGCTCGCCCGGGGCCTCCCCTGCGAACGGGGGAGGACATGAACAAAGGGAAAGCTGCCACGGCGCTCGCCATTGCCGTGGCGTTGCTGGCGATGGGGGCGCTCGCCGTCCTGCCGCTGCCCGAGAGGAACCCGTACGAGGTGCACGAGGTGCCTACTGCGGAAGAGGACGCGACAATGGAGGCTCAAGAGACGGGAGGCGGCATCGACTGGGACGCCCTTCCCGCCTCCGTCGTCGCTTGGGTGCGCGTGCCGGGCACGACCGTCGACTACCCGATCGTCCAGGGCCGGACTGAATCGCCCGACTTCTACCTCACGCACGACGCCGGCGGCGAAAGATCCGCGTGGGGCGCTCCCTACATAGACGCCGGGTGCGCGCAGGGCGCCGAGAGCCCGCTCGTCATCGTCTACGGGCACCACATGTCCGACGGCACCATGTTCGCGCCGCTCGCGCAGTACTCGTCGCGCGACTTCGCCGAGGGGCACCGCACCATCCGGGTCTACACCCGCGAGAAGGCGATCGAGCTCGAGGTCTTCGCGGCCGACGTGGTCGACGCGAGCTCGGAGGGCAAGCGGACCGACTTCGCAGACGCGGCGGCGCTCGCCGCCTACCTCGGGGACAAATTGTCCCGGTGCGAGGTCGTCCTGGAAGAGCCTTCGGACGTCGCGCAGGCCTGGGCCTTCGTGACGTGCAGCTACCAGACGAGCAACTCGCGCACCGTCGTCTACGCGAAGGAGGTGGAAGGATGGGATTCGCGCCCTTCGGAATAGGGCTCCTCATGGGGCTCCTCACGCTCACGGCCTACGCCTGCTGCGCAGCCGGCGATGACGACCGGGACTAGCTGCCGAAAAACGAAATCGCAACCGAACAGAACGATCAAGCCCCTCGCTCCGATGGTCGGACGAGGGGCTTGCGCATAGTGGGATAATGAAGAGCGAGTGAGACGCGTCGTGTGTGCCGTGTTGCATCGGTTGCGCACGAGCGCCTTACATAAGGTTCGTTTACGTCAGGAGATACAGAATGGCGCTCAAGTTCGATCTCGGGGAAGCTCTGTCCCAAGCTGCCCACGCCGCAGGAGAGATGGCAAAAGGCGCATCGGCGACCGTCGAGTCCGCCGCCAAGGGCGTCGCGAATGCGGCCGAGAACGCGGGGAACGCCATCGTCGATACGGCCGCCTCGGCATCCGAAGCCGTCGGAAGCGCCATGTGCTCGGCTGCGGAAGGCGTGTCGAGCGCCGGCGAGCAGATCGCGTCGTCCGATGCGGGCAAGGCGATCGCAGGGGCTGCGAACGCGGTGGGCGGAATCGCCGTCGGCGCCGCAATGGGTTTGGCCCAGGGAGCGTCGTCCCTTGCGTCCGGCGCTGCGTCGACCGTCGAGGGCGGCATCAACGCCATCAAGGAGAACTCGTTCTCCGCGCGACTCCGCAAGGCACGCATCAAGGGGTTCCGTGACGGCATCAAGCAGGGGGCCTACCTTGCGGGCGAGAAGCGGCACAACTTCATCTACGCCTACGTGGCGACGCTCTGCTTCCTGATGCGCTGCGACGGCGACTTCTCCCAAGAGGAGCGGGAGTGGCTCGAGGACGGCCTCGACTACCTCAAGCTGGACGGCGGCCTCCCGGACGACGTGAAGGCGAGGGTGCAGGCGATCGCGGACGACGAGGACCTGTCCTTCGACCGGGTCAAGGACTGCCTAGACAACGTGAGCATCGTGTCGCTGGGCTCCATCGCCGAGCAGCTGCAGGTCGCCGCGGCCTCGGACGGTCAGGTGACGGAGGAAGAGGAGCACGCCTGCAGGCTCTTCGCCGACTACATGGCGGCGAGGGCTGCATGCGTGGCCGTTGACGAGGGCTGGGCCGAGCAGGCGGTCGAGAAGTCCGTCCGCGAGTACGGCGAGAATCTCGAGCGCATTGACCGCGAGTTCAAGGAGCGGACGAGGCTGCAGGACGCCGACGCGGCCTTCGTCGTCGCCGCGACCATGCTCCAGGTCGCCCGCGTGCTCGTCATCAACTCCCTGACGGAGGTCGAGCGGGCGGGAGCGGGCAACGCCAAGGAGGACGCCCTGCACAGCTTCCAGGACCGCGTTTTCTCCGGCTTCGGCGATGGGGATCCGGCGGAATCGGGCCGCCTGTTCGCCTCCAAGAGCCACATCCTCTCCTCGCGAGGCGTGCCGTACGACGCGACGCGCTACGAGGCTGAGAACTTCAAGGTGTTCAAGGGGGCGAACCACCGGTTCGCGACCCTCGGCCACGACCCGGTGCTCGGCCTCGTGTTCGGGACCTCAAACATCATGACCAACAGCATCACCTGCGTTAAGGACGCCAACGTCTTCGGGATCGGCGCGCGGATCCCCGCGACCTACTCGGTCTCCTACGACGCCTTCGGGAAGAACCCGCTGATCGGGGCGCCCGCCGGGACCGTGGAGATGCTGGTCGCGGCGGGAAGGCGCGTCGTGAGCGAGCCGGATGCCGCCGCAGCGGCCCTGGTCAAGCAGCTGATCCACATCGGCACGGACCTCTACACGCCGTGCGGGATACAGGTCCCGTTCGCCAACCTCGTTCTCGACAAGGCGCACACCGAGGCCCTCACCAAATACGTCAGCACTGGCGACGTATTGAAAGTCGGCATGCAGGCGGGCATGACGGTGCTCATCAACTGGCTGATAGCGGCGCTCCACGGCTGCTCGCTGATATTCAAGGACGACGGGTCGGACTACTGCACCGAGATGTACCAGGCGCGCACCAAGAAGATCATCCTCATCTCCGACACCATCGCGACCTCGAGCAGCGTCGTGCAGGCATCGATCACGAAGAACCCCAAGTGCCTCGACCTCGGAGGCGCGGCGGTGCTCGTCTACCGACTGTTCTCGGATGCTCGTTTCGTCGCGAGGCTCAAAGAGGAGTACGTGCAATCGGAGCTCGACAAGATCTACGATGAACGGGCCAAGCGGTTGCTTTGAGGTCTTACAGGAATGATTCAACCACTAAAAAGAAGCAGGAGAAGAGATAATGGCCATATGCGACTCGTGTAAAGGCAACAGCATCCTCCCAGAACATTACGGGGCTTTGACCCTTTGCAAAAAGTGCTCCATGAAGATACTCGCTCCAACGCGGAAGAACAAAATATACTCGACGAACGAAGAGGTTCACGAGCAGCGAGAGAAGACGCTTGCTCGAGCCGTTTCCGCTGGTTTTCCTTCAGATGCTATTACTAAGCTGGGATCCTACTTTGACGGCTTGATAATTCCCGGTCTCTTTAAGATCTTTGATGGCGGCAACGATCAAGGGCTAGTCGTCAAAGACGAGTCGGTCATTATCGTCACTGAAGATGATTTCGATCCAAGCGACGCCCGCAAGCAATTGGGGTTGATAGCGAGCGGGCGACGCGGCCTTTCAATCGACGAAGACGATAACGTCGACGCTTTTGATGCCGCCAATCTTGCAAAAATAGCTCTGGGAGCTTTCTCGAGTGGCGGATCGTTAGGGAAAATAGCCATGCGCGCTGGAGCGGAAATAGCCGGCGAAGTGATATCGAAGTCGAATCGGCCAACAATAGACGACCTGCCTGTGCTTCCGCAATTCGACGTCCCCTTTGGCGAGCAAACGGTTCGATACAAAGACGTTGACGATTTTGAGTTCTACATCCCAGAAGGAGAGGAGAACCTCGGTTTTCTCCTTTTCACGACAGCGGTATCCAGAAAGCAGAAAAAAATAGTCTTCTCTTTCGATCCAGGGGAGAACAGGAAGCAAGCCGCCATAGAGATAGCTCGATTCATCGAAAGCAAACTCGATGACAAGGCGGCTGAAGCGGAAGAGCAAGAGGAATCCATGCGCACGGCGAACAGCCCCTCGCGTCAGGCCGATGCTTTATCTGCGCCAGATGAGCTACTAAAATGGAAACAGCTTCTCGACGCAGGCGCCATAACAAATGAGGATTACGCCGCGAAGAAGAAACAGCTTCTCGGTTTGTGAGTCGTTGCCGGCAATTCCGCTACGCAAGCGTGTTTCACATCACCCACTTGAACACGGCGCGGAACAGCCAGACGAAAAAGCCCAGCGTGACCTTTAGCGCCGCCATGAGGAACCTACCAAGCCTCTTCATCGACGTCACCCCAATCTTCCTTTACCTTGCGGGCGCCCTCCTCGGCGCCCTCTTCCTTCTCTTGCGCGAGCAGCCTCGCCAGCTCGTCTGGCACGCCCGGGACCTCCGCCCTCCCCAGCGCGCGCTGCAGGTCCCTTATCTGCGATTTCAGCGGTTTTGAGGGAGGGCCCACGTGCTCGCGGTAGCAAGCGCAAATTGCAGCCGCGTCGCACAGGTAGCCCCGCACCCGGGCGAACGCCTCGTCGCCGTCGAGCAGGACGCGGCGGGCGCGCCCAAGCTCCGCCTCCGAGGCCAGCATGAAGCGCCACCCGCGGGACCTGCGCGCGGCCGGGATGCCGTCCGCGGGCGCGTCGGCACGCCAGTCGTCGCGCACCTGGTGCCAGTTCGCCGTGAGCCAGAGCCCCTTCTCGGGCTCCTCGCGCATCTCGAGCTCGAACTCCGTGAGCATGTTCGCGCCGGAGAACGGCGACCCCTCCGTGAACGAGAGCGTGTCGAACAGCGTCGTCCTGCCGCCCTCATACTCTATCCTCACCATCATCTCCGGCCCCTCTCCCTGCGCTGGTCCTGCTGAGCCCGCTGCCGCTCGGCGGCGAGGATTCGCTGTTGCTCGTCCTCGCGACGGCCGTCGCGAGAGTTTCCTTCGGCAGCGCCGCGCCCGCGATCGTCCCCGTAGCGGGTCTTGAGCGGCATGAGCCCGTTCATCGCCATGTAATCGCGCGCAGCCTCGAGGCGGCGGTACCCCTCGCCGCCCGCCTGGCCGCGGCGCTCCAGCGTCGCCATCCTGAGCCCGAACTCCTCGATGGACTCGACGTCGAACTTCGCACAGGTCTCGAGCGCCGAGGAGAGCTTGCTCAGCTCCGAGAGGTCGTTGAGCTCGAGGGCGCGCTCAGCGGCCTCGCGAATGCGCGCGGTGCTCGCGTCCGTGGGACGGTAGGCGCCCTCGCGCTCGAAGCGCCGGCGGAGCATCTCCTTGCCGTAGACGAACCCAAGACGCTCGCCGCTAACCCTCTTGGACGGCTCCTCGACAAGGCTGAACACCCAGTCGTCCCGCCGCGCCTTGGCCGAGTTGTCGGCGACGTGCACGCCCAGGGCGTCGAGGATGCCGAGGAACTCCGCCTCGTCGCGCGCCGTGGTCTTGGCGAGTGCGACGCGGGCGCGGATGTCGCCGACCCACGAGTAGCCGCCCGAGCGCATGATCTCCTTCTCGGCCCTTCCAAGGTAGACGTTCCTGCGGCTCCTGGGCCCGCCCGCGCCGGCCCGCCCGCGTGCCCTCGAGGGCGATACGGGCGACCTGTCGTTGGAGAGCCCGGACAGCCCGCGCGCTCGCGCCATGTCCTGCAGGTCTCGGTTGAGGTCCTCCGGGTGCTGGGTCTGCATGCGGTAGCCGGTACGGAGGTTCGCGTTGTTCACGACGATGTGCGCGTGCGGTATGCCGCGGGCGTTGTCGTCGTGGTAGACGATGGCGATCTCGTGGTCGCCGAAGTGCTTGAGCGCCCACGAGCACGCGAGCTCCCGCAGAGCGGCCAGGTCGATGTCGTCACCGGGGTCCGGCGAGAGCACGAAGTGCTTGAACGTGCGCGCGGGCTTGCCCCTCCATGAGGCGTCCGTGCCGAACGCGGCGCGCGTGGCGTCCATCTCGGCGTCCCAGGCGCAGGCCTCCTTGGCGGCTTCTCCCAGAGCGCCGGCGTCGCGCTCGTCGTAGCTCAGGTTGAACAGGTCTCGCGCCAGGGCGCGGCCTCCCTTCTCGAGGTAGCGGCGGATGCCACCCGTCGAGCCGTGGCCGCTTATCGGCTTCAGGATCGGCATGGCGAGCCCTCCACGAGCGAGTCGGCGCCGATGCGCCCGAGCTCGGCCGCCATCTCGCGGGCCGCGCCGTTCACGTCGGCGAGCTCGTGCTCGATCGTTGGGATGCTCTCCGCGACGAGGTCCCGGTCGACGTGCCCGTGGCGGGCGTGGAAGTTGATGAGGTTCATCGCGTGCACTGCCTGGTTGTAGTGGTAGCCCCACTTCGTGAGCTCCCGAGACATCGACCAAAGGGCCCTGCGGTCCACGAGTATGCGGTGCTCGTCTCCCGCGTTGGCATCCGTCGACAGCGGTATGCGAACGAGGTAGCGCAGGTACTCCGACTTGCTGAGGCCGGCGCGCTCGCACCGCTCGCAAAGCGCGTCGTAGTCGCTTCCCTCCATGCGGAACGTGACTCGACGCTCCTTGCCTTTGGCGGCGTCGGCTTCCTCTTTCATGGCGGATTCCTTTCCTCGGGCCCGCCGTGCGGCGGGCGCGTTTCTCTAGGGGCGCGGGGGATCCCCCGCAGGCGGCGGCCCGGCTCGGGCGCCGCCTCTGGGACCGGGCCTCGCGAAAGCGGGCTCTTAAACGGCCCGCGGCATGACGGGTCCGAGGCCGCCCGGTCCCCAAGTGCTATGGACGCCCGACCGAAGTGTCGGACGCCATAGGCTACTTGCTGGATTTCGGGCCTGAGGCCCTTCTGCGACGCTTTCGGGCATCGGTGCCCGCCTCCGCGTACGGCGCGGTCATGAGCGCCATTTCACGCAGCAGCGAGAGGTCGGCCGCGCTCGGGCTCTCGGGCGGGCTCTCGAGGAAATCGGCGACGAGCCTCGCTGCCTTGGAGATGCGCCCGTCGGGGCCGGCCTGCGTTTTGCTCTCGCTCCTCACGTAGTCGGAGAGCTCCCGCTTGGTGCGCCGCCAGGGCTCCATTGCGGCGTGCATCTCCGCCTGGCGCTCCTTCGGCATGCCCGCGAGCGAGCGCACCGCCTCGGCGCTGAGGTTGCCGCGATCGGCCTCGGCGGCCCACTCGGGCGAGAGGTCCTCGGCAATCCGGCGGGCCAGCCTCTCCTCACGCGCAATGGTCTTGCCGGAGACCTTGCGGCCCGTCTGCCGCTCGATGATGGCGGCCTTCACGTCGTCGACGCGCATGCCGGAGAGCGAGGGGTCCTCGGAGCGCAGGCGCACGGCGTCGCCCCTGAGCGCCTCGGTCGCGGCGGCGCGCTCGGTCACGGTGAGCGCGCGGGTGAAGTAGTTCGCTGCGTGGAGCAGCGTCACCGCCCGCTCGTCGTCGATGCCCTCTATCACGCGGCAGGGCATCCTCTCGTAAGCGGGGTCGTCCTTCGCGAGCAGCGCGTAGGCGGCCTTGCGCCGATGCCCGGAGACCATCTGCCACGAGCCGTCGCCGACCTTTCGCACGAGCGGCAGGTCGGTGAGGCCGTCCTCGCGTATGGACTCGGCGAGCTCAGCTATCCCAGCAGGGTCCATAGAGTACGCGGCGTTCGCCGGGTGGTCGGCGATGTCGGCCACCGCGATCTCGGACACCGGGTAGCGCCCGCGGGTGCGCGACGCGCCGTCGAGAAGCCCCGTGATGGTGAAGCCCGCGGCCACCTGCCTAGGCGAGTTCACGGCACACCTCGTCTGCGAGCGCCTTGTAGTCGCGCGCGGGGCGGCTCCCCGGCTCGAAGGCGGCCACCGGCTTCCACTGCCAGCTGCCCTCGCAGACCTTGCTGCTCGCGTGGATGACCGTCTCGAACTGCTCGTCCGGGAAGAACCCGTCGAGCACGGCCGCGCCCGTGGCCTCGGCGTTGGTCATGCGGCCGGGCACGCAGGTGCGCAGTATCTTCCAGCGGGGCGTGGGCATGCGCAGAGCGTCGGCGATGGAGCGCGTCGCCTCGACGGTGAGCGCCGTGCCGCGCATCACGGTGGAGTCGAGCTTCACGGGGATGACGACCATGCCGCCCTCCGCCGCGGCGAGGTAGGCGTTGAAGGCGAGCCTGCGCATCACGGGACTGCAGTCGATGAGGCAGACGTCGTAGGAGCCCGAGGCGTCGTCGAGGGCGAACTTGAGTCGCTGCTCGCGCAGGAGCATCTCGTTCTGGTCGACGAGGTCGATGGTCGAGGCCACCACGTCGAGGTTCTCCCCGGCAGCGTAGGCGACCTCCTCCACGGGCGCGCCGCCGTAGAGCAGCTCGACCGACGTGCGCCGCTCGGAGACGGCCCGGTCGTAGAGGCCGAAGAAGTCTGTGGCAGACGCCTGCGGGTCGAGGTCGACAAGCAGGGTCCGAAGGCCCCGGGCGGCGAAGATCGCCGCCAGGTTCACGGCGGTCGTCGTCTTGCCGACGCCGCCCTTGTAGTTGGAAATGGCTATCGTGCGCATGGGTCGCGTCCTCTCTAGCGTGGGGCGCGCCTCGGCGCATCCGGTCCGGCGCGCCCCGAGTCTCGGAGCGTCGGGACAAAACCGTACGGATTTGTCCGACAAGCGGAGTGTACCACGAAAACGTACGGATATGTACGCTTTCGTGGTACAAGGGGTGGATTCGGGGAAACCCGGCCCCGGGAGCCCGGGGCCGGGCGCGCCGCCTAGGAGAGCGGCTCCATCTCGCCGAAGCAGTTGATGTGGTGGCGCAGGAGCGCTCGGTTTTCCTTGACGACCATCATCGCCACCTCGTCGAAGCGGACCGGCGTGTCGGCGTAGTCGTCGCCGTTGCCGGCGAGCCACGTCGCCGCCAGCGCCTCGCGCAGCCCGCGCGCCCTGTGGGCCTCGGGGAAGCCGTCCGTTCCGATCCGGACCGTGGCGTCGACGAAGACCAGGGTCCCGTCCTCGTCCACCGCCACGAGGTCGATTCCGCCGATGCCCTCGGGCCCCTGCCAGGCCTCATCGACGATCTCGTAGCCCTTACGCTCGAGGAAGGTCCTGACCGCGCCCATCGCCTTTTCCTTCATGTCGTTCATGTCTTGCTCCTTAGACTCGGAGGCCCGCCCCTGTGGCGTGCCTTGCGTCGCGTGAGTCGCATGCGGCGCGGGCGTGCCGGCAAGGGAGGAAGCGAAGTCGGGCGTGGAAATAGAAGTATTCCGACGGCAGTTTTTCGCGTTGTTCGCGCGCGCAGCGCATGGAGCGAAGAACCCGAAAAAGTGTCGCGGCCCTTGCGGGCCGCCTGCCGGCGTGCGACCCTGCGCGTCCAAGGAACGCCGGGGCGGGTTTCGGATCGGAAGGGCGCAGGCGTGCGGCATGGAATCAGGCATGGGCGCCGAGGCTTCCAGGCATGGGATGCGATCTGTCGGCGGTTGCTGGGCTCCCGTGGGATTGGAGACGACGCCGCGGCGGGAACGACGGCGCGTTCCCGAGTCGCGGTGCCGTGGTCCGCATCGGGACGGCATTCCCCGCGCCGCTTGCGGCCAATATGCGCACGGGATCGCGGTGGCGAGATGGTTCTCCATGCGGAACGGCTACGGTGCTGCGCAACACGTCCGTCGGAAGAAGGAGGACAGCCAATGATGGATATCAACGAGAAGGACGAGCGTCGTGAGCTGCTTGACGCGGTGGCGGATGCAGGAAGGCTGGCGAGGGGCCTGGACCAGCTGCTCGAGTCCCTGGCGCACGCCGACCAGCTGGACCTGCTCGACGTCGAGGGGGTCCTGGCCCTGAGGTCGATAAGCGAGAGGTGCGCCGAGCGCATCGGCGACGCCGCGCGAATCCTGGAGGCGCAAAACGAGATCCTCTATGTCGAGGAACGGACCGTTTAGCTTCCTTTCGCGGAAGATTAACTATTTGCTTTGCGGGCAACACCCTAAAGAATCGCAGTTCCTGGTCGGCGCTTAGATGAGCGTTAGCCGCGACCCATTCCAAAGATACTTGCATTGTCGGCGTTGTCGTTAGTTTCGACCTCAGTCGCCATCGCCGGGAACGATTCTTCCTGAGACGCGTCGTCCACTCGCGAGTCAATAGGCTCGCCGAGCGCCAGGAAGAACCTCATCACGTGCTCGACTCTCTGCTGCAGAGACTCGCTCAGCTCGCTGTAGGAGGCCGCCAGCCGTACTTCCTTGGCCAACTCCGCCATCGAGTCCTTCAGCGCCTTCTGCACGCTCACAGAGGGTCTCACCTCGACCTGGGTATCGGTGAGCTTGGCGATGATGTAGTCCTGCCTGTTCATGCCGCTCCAGGCGGCCATCTCGCATATGAGCTTATGCTCCTCGGGCGTGCAGCGGAACGCCATCGTCTTACTGCGCTTGCGGGCGCTGTTCTCGCACGGCATCCTTCTTATCCCCTCGCCCCGTCAAGGGCGGCGGCCATCTCGTCCTGCTTCGTGGGGAACAGGTGCGCGTATCGGTAGGTGATGTCCACCGCCTCGTGGCCCATGCGCTCGGCGATGGCCAGCGCGGAGAAGCCCATCTCGATCAGCAGGCTCACGTGGCTGTGGCGTATGTCGTGTATGCGGATGCGTTTCACGCCAGACGCCTTGCACCCTCGTTCCATCTCGTGGGCCAGGAAGTGCTTGGTAACGGCGAACAGGCGCTCGTCGGGGGCGACGTCGTCTCGTAGCTCGATGAAGTCCGCCATCTCGTCGCGCAGGAAGGCGGGCATGACGATCGTGCGCACCGACTTGGGCGTCTTGGGATCGGTCACGGTGTCTACGCCGTGGAGGCTTTGGTACGACTTGTTGATGCGCAGACGCGAACTCTCCAGCATGAAGTCGGACGGAGTGAGCGCCAGGAGCTCGCCGCAGCGGATGCCCGTCCAGTAGAGCAGCTCGAAGGCGTGGAACGAGAGCGGCTTGTCCATGACGGCCTCGCTGAACCTCAGGTACTCGTCCTTGGTCCAGAACTGCATCTCGCCGCCCTTCTTCGAGCCCATCTTGTCGACCCTTCGCACCGGGTTGTCGGTGAGCCCGTAGTAGCGCTCGGCGTGGTTGAAGATGGCGTTGAGTTGGTTGTTCACCGTGCGCAGGTACGTCGGCGCCCAGGGCTTACCGTCGGCGTCCCGGTGTTCAGTAAGCTCGTTCTGCCACCTAATAACGTCGATCGGCCTCACATCGCACATGCGCATATCCCCAAAGAACGGCACGAGCTTGTCGTTGATGATGTACTCCTTGGTGATCCACGTATGCTCGCGTATGCGAGGCTTCACCTCGGAGGCGTACACCTCAACGAACTCGGAAAACGTCATGTCCATGGCCCCGCCGTTAAGGCTCTTGAACTGGCTTTCCCATACGGCCGCCTCCACCTCGGAGGAGAAGCCGCGCTTTGTCTTGTGGCGCTTCGAGCCGCGGGCGTCGCGGTAGTAGCACTGCACGAAGAACGTGCCGTTGCTGTCGTCCTTGTACACCGGCATGTCAGTCCACCTCCGGGAAGTACAGGGCGTCGAAGACGTCACTTCGAACGCGTCCGCGGATAACCACGCGCCCGCGCGCCTCCTGCTCGGCGTTTATCTTCCTGATCACCTCGTAGGCGCTGCCTTTCTTGATCCTCAGCAGCTCCGCAACCTCGTCCGCATCCAGCATGTGCGGTCTCGGCGTCTTTGCCACCTTCTCGTCCATGGCTCCTCCTGTCATTAGCGTACAGATACGTACGGTTTACAGATTCAGAGTAAACGTACATATCTGTACTGTCAATAGAATTGCGTACATTTGCGTACGCTGGTAAGATGTGCGGGTACGTAATTCCAGGAGGAGGGCGCATGTCCGTAGGCGAGAACATAAGGCGGTACCGCAAGTCGCGCGGCATGACGCAAGCGCAGCTTGCCGAGGCGGTCGGCCTGACCGAGGGGGCCGTGCGCCACTACGAGAGCGGCATCCGCGCCGTGAAGCCCGAGCTGCTCGAATCCATCGCCGCAGCACTAGGCGTATCCGTCAACGCCCTCAAGGATTACGGCGTCGAAACCGCGGGCGACCTCATGTCGCTGCTCGTGCGGCTCGAAGACTCCTTCGGCATAGTTCCCTCAGCCGACGGTTCGGGCCTCTCCCTGAACCCCAAGGCGCCGCACGCGCCCAAAGCCGCGATGGCGATCGAGTTGTGGGCAGAGAAGCGCGCACGGCTCGAGAACGGCGAGATCGACGCCGACGAGTACGAGGACTGGAAAGCCTTGCTGTAACGGCTCCCCGCATTTCGCTACCACTAAAACCGAATCAGGGCGCCAGGATAGTCGGTGAGCTCCGCTCGCACCTGCGTATGCTGAGTTTTTACTCCCCATTGCATGCAAAGGCATTTCAAGCGTAAACGGGGAGTAAATGACGCGGTGGCTTACACGGCGGCACACGGCAGTACACTGCGGCATTTCCCCTGATTACTCCCGTTTTCATTGAGGCGGCGAGATTCTTTACTCCCCATTAACCACCTGGGGAAACGCCGTACGGAGACCGTAAAAACGCCCGTTGAGTTCGATTTGAGTTTCACGGGCCCCGAAACGGCCTCGTTTCGTTCTCGGGGACAAAAATCGCGCGTCTACTCATTCGGGATAAATCTTTACTCCCGTTCCTCCGAATACCGCCCCGTGCCTTGTCGTCTTGAAATACGGGGAGTAAATCGCGAAATCGCAGGTGAAAGGGAGTAAAACGGCAAAGAAAAAGCCTCCGTCCCAACGCGGGAACGGAGGCCAGATTACCGTATTTACTCACCGCCGTCGCTGGCGGCTTTGCCATGACTCTCGTACGAAACGAAACTCAGCGGCACAGTGCGGCACTCAAAAGTGCAGGTCAGAACCCTATCAGCCTACTCCCACTCGATGGTCGCGGGCGGCTTGGACGTGATGTCGTAGCACACGCGGTTGGCGCCGGGAACCTCGGCAACAATGCGGCCGGAGATGCGGGCCAGCACGTCGTAGGGCAGCTTGGCCCAGTCGGCGGTCATGGCATCGCTGGACTCGACGGCACGCAGGATGATCGGGCGCTGGTAGGTGCGCTCGTCGCCCATAACGCCAACGGACTTAATATCGGGCAGGACCGCGAAATACTGCCAGCAGCTGTGCTCGGAGTTGCGCTCGCCGGTCTGCTCCAACAGACGCTGGTTGTAGGCATCGAGCTCCTCGCGCACGATAGCGTCGGCGTTCTTGAGAATCTCGAGTTTCTCCTTATCGACCGCGCCGATGATGCGGATAGCCAGACCCGGGCCCGGGAAGGGCTGACGGAACACGATGTGACCCGGCAGGCCAAGCGCCAGACCAAGCGCGCGGACTTCGTCCTTAAAGAAGTGGTCGAGCGGCTCGATAAGGTCGAAGTGCACGCCCTCGGGGAACGGAATCAGGTTGTGGTGGCTCTTGATGGTGGCCGTCTTGCCGCCCGTCTTGCGAGCGCCAGACTCGATGATGTCGGGGTAGATGGTGCCCTGAGCCAGGTACTTGACCGGCTTGCCATCGGTCTCGAGCTGCTGCGCCACGGCGAAGAACTCTTTCCAGAACTGCGTACCGATGATGCGGCGCTTCTCCTCGGGCTCGGTCACGCCGGCCAGAAGCTCGGCATAACGGTCCTCGGCGTGAACGTGGATAAAGTCGACGTCGAACTGCTTGGTGAAGACCTCCTCCACCTGCTCGGGCTCGCCTTTGCGCAGCAAGCCGTGGTTGATGAACACGCAGGTCATCTGCTTGCCCACGGCGCGGGCGCCCAGCGCAGCCACAACGGAGGAGTCGACGCCACCGGACAGGGCCAGAATCACGCGGTCGTCACCGACCTTCTCGCGGAACTCGGCCGTCATGGTCTCGACCAGGTTGTCCATGCTCCAGTTGGGCTCCAGGCCGCAGATCTCAAACAGGAAATTGCTCAGCAGCTGCTGACCGTACTCGGAGTGCTTGACCTCGGGGTGGAACTGCGTGGTGAAAATCTTGCGCTCGGGGCACTCCATGGCGGCAACCGGGCACACGTCGGTGCTGGCGGTAACGGTAAAGCCCTCGGGCACCTCGGAAACGGCGTCGCGGTGGCTCATCCACACGGTCTGCTCCATAGGCGTAGAGTTAAAGAGCTTGGCGCCGGCCGTGCGCGTGATGGTGGCGCGGCCGTACTCGCCCACCTCGGAGTGGCCGACCTTGCCGCCGAGCGTCACGGCCGTGATCTGATGGCCGTAGCAAAAGCCCAGGACGGGAAGGCCCAGGTCAAAGATGGCGGGGTCGATAGACGGAGCGTCCTCGGCATACACGGAAGCCGGGCCGCCGGAAAGGATGAGCGCAGAGGCGTTCATCTCGCGAATCTCGTCGGCCGAGATGTCGCAGGGGACAATCTCGGAATACACGTTGAGGTCGCGGACGCGACGGGCAATGAGCTGACCGTACTGCGCACCAAAGTCGAGTACGAGGACCTTTGCGGAAGCCTTTTGATCCATGGTTCCCCCTCTTGTTGGCGGGGAGCCGGTGCCCACCCGCGTGAATGAACGAAAATAACTTCCATAGTGTACACGTTATATGGGGTTTCTCGCCCCTCGCAGCCATCAGCGCACGGCAAACGCACGACCTGGGCCCCTATTTGACGGCAATTGAAGTGTTACTAAACGTTACAGATGATGTAATACGTTTGAACATTGGACGCCCTGTGCCACAATACTGCCGAACGACTCCGCCTCTGCGGCGGCAAATACGATAGGAATACCAGCATGAAGCGCATCCTTCTCATCGCCACGGGCGGCACCATCGCATCGACCGAGGACGGCAACGGCCTCTCCCCCGCCCTGACCGGTGAGGAGCTCGCCCAGAGCGTCCCCAAGATCTCGGGCCTCTGCGAGCTCGACGTCGTGCAGCCCATGAACATCGACAGCACCAATATGCGCCCGAGCGACTGGATGCGCATCCGCGATGTCATCGTCGAAGGTTATTCCGACCACGACGGCTTCGTGATTCTGCACGGCACCGACACCATGAGCTACACCGCAGCAGCGCTTTCCTATCTGATTCAGGACAGCCCCAAGCCCATCGTGCTCACCGGCTCGCAAAAGCCCATGGGCAACCCCTTTACCGATGCCAAGCTCAATCTATACCAGAGCCTGCTCTATGCGCTCGATGAGCATTCGCACGACGTCTCGATCGTATTTGGCGGCGTCGCCATTGCCGGCACGCGCGCCCGCAAGCAGCGCACCATGAGCTTTAACGCGTTCATTAGCGTCAACTATCCGCCCATTGCCTACATCCGCAACGACCGCATCGTGCGCAACGGGCTTCACGGCACGCATCAGGGCGAATACCCGGTGCGTTTCTACGACAGCATCGACCCGCGCGTGTTTGTCCTTAAGCTTACGCCCGGCGTGAACCCGGGTATCCTGGACGCCCTAGCCGATAGCTACGATGCTGTAATTCTTGAGACCTTTGGCATTGGCGGTATTCCCGAGTTTGGCGAGTCCGGCGATTCGTTCCAAGAGGCAATTTTCCGCTGGGTCGATTCGGGTCGCACCGTCGTTATGACCACGCAGGTCCCCGAGGAGGGCCTTGACCTGGGTGTTTATGAGGTCGGCCGAGCTTACGCCGATCATCCGGGTATTTTGCGCGGCGACGATATGACCACCGAGACGCTCGTGGCCAAAACCATGTGGGCGCTCGGCCAGTCACGCGATGCCGCCGAAATCCAGCGCCTGTTCTACAGCCAAGTCAACCACGACCGCGTCCCGATGGCATAATTCAGTTGTCGACGGGTATCCCCTATTCGATACCCTCGAGAAGCTCTGACACCGTCATGCCGAGTGCGGGCGCGATCTTAAATAGAACCTTGAGCGTGAAATTTGCCGTCCCATCTTCGATTCGGTCGAGGTAGGGTCGGCTGATTCCTGTCGCCACACAAAAATCAACCTTGGAGATACCAAGGTCCCTGCGTGTCTCTTCGACCCGCCTGCCAAGAATCTGTTTCGCACGTTCGTCCATGCAGCCGAGTTTGAAATGGAGCCGAACAAAAACGTAAACTATAGTTTACGTTTTAACGAATACACAGGAGTTTTCTATGTCGGGTTCTTCGATTTACGTACGGCGCACAGACTGCCGCCGGCGCGCCACGCCGATTGCTCTTGTCGTTATCGAGGCCGACCAGCTTACGCCCGACGAACGCACGGCCCTTGCGCTACTGACGAGCCGTGTCGCCACGGCGCTGCTTTCCAATCCAAAGCAAGGCGACCTCGCACGTCTATGCCAAGAGCGCGGCTGCACGCTCGACCAGACCGCTGTTATCGCCACCACCCCGCAAGGACTCCCCCTGCTCCTAGAAGCCACCGTCGCCCTAACCTTGCGCGGCGCGGGATACGAAAACGAGGCCGCCGCCGATGTGGTCTTTCAACCACGATCGAGCGGCGGCCTCGCAGCAGCCATCGAATATGCTTGTAGGCTCGTTGCCTAAAGGAACAAGCTAGAATCCCAGTCCAAAGCCCGTGCCAGTAATTGCCGAATACATAAAGTAGACGTTAATCACATTAAGGAACACGCCCGTGATGCAGCCGTTGCGCAGATAACGCTCACACGTTAGTCGCGCCATCACGGCAGAGTCGTCGTTGTTCTTAGCCTGACGACCGGCGGTAAAGTACGTCGCCACGCCGAGCAGCAGGTTGAGCACCGGCAGCGCCAGCAGCTCGTAGCTCTTGCCCCACCGCGTCGCCTCGCCGGCGGCGTTAAACTTCGTTGCCACCTCGGGTCCAATGTTGGGAAGGACACACGCCGCAACCACGAGCGGAAGCACCGCGAGCACCAGCAGCGCGATGCCCATGTAGCCGGCCTTTTTGCCATATTTGAACATATGCGTCGTCCTTACACGTTAAAGCGGAAGTGCACGACGTCGCCGTCGGCCATGACGTACTCTTTGCCCTCGATGCGCAGCTTGCCGGCGGCCTTGGCGCCCTGCTCGCCGCCGAGCTCGATGTAATCGTCATAGCCAATGACCTCGGCCTTAATAAAGCCGCGCTCAAAGTCGGTGTGAATCACGCCAGCAGCCTGCGGGGCGGTCGCGCCCTGACGAACCGTCCAGGCCTTGACCTCCATCTCGCCGGCCGTAAAGAACGACTGCAGGCCGAGCAGCTTGTAGGCAGCCTGAGCGAGCACGTCCAGGCCGGGCTGCTCCAGGCCCAGGCTCTCCAGGTAGTCGGCGGCGTCCTCGGGATCGAGCTCGGAAAGCTCTGCCTCGATCTTGGCGCAGATGGGCAGCGGCTTGACACCATCGATGGGCGCCAGATCGTCGTTGAGCATATCCTCGTCCACGTTGGCCACATACAGGATGGGCTTCATGGTGAGCAGGAACAGCCCCTTGGCGGCGGCACGCTCCTCGTCGGTCATCTCCATGGACGCGGCGCGCTTGCCCTCGTTGAGCCAGGCAAGCAGGCGCTTGGCAACCTCGAACTTGGGCATGAGCTCCTTGTCGCGCTTGGCCTCCTTCTCGAGCTTAGGCAGCTGCTTCTCGAGCGTGCCCATGTCGGCCAGGATGAGCTCGGTCATGATGGTGTCGGCATCGCCGGCGGGATCGACGAACTCGCCCGTGCGGCCCACCTCACGCATGACGTTGGGGTCCTTAAAGTAGCGCACGACCTCGCAGATGGCGTCGGTCTCGCGAATGTTGGCCAGGAACTGGTTGCCCAGGCCCTCGCCCTCGTTGGCGCCCTTCACCAGACCTGCGATGTCGACGAACTCGACCGTCGCCGGCACAATGCGACCCGGGTTAACGATGTCGGCAAGCTTTTGCAAGCGGCTATCGGGCACGTCGACGATACCCACGTTGGGGTCGATCGTGGCAAACGGGTAGTTGGCGGCAAGGCCGGTCTTTTTGGTAAGCGCGGTGAACAGCGTCGACTTGCCCACGTTGGGCAGGCCCACGATACCGATGGAAAGGGACACGACAGCTCCTTTTGGTACAGGTACTTCAAACCGTATAAGTATAGCGCCGCCGCAGCATCCGGGCGAATCCGGACACCGCGGCGGCGCAAATGAAGCAGAGATAGAGCTCGCTGACTAGTCCGCGAGCTTCTCCACCTGATCGAGCATCTTGTCAAGCTTGGCCTTTGCCTCGGCCTTGGCCTTCTGGGCCTCTTCGTGGGCCTTGGCCTTCTGAGCGGCCTTTTCCTCGGCCTCGGGGTCGACAACGACCAGATTGGACGCATCGTGCTCGACCAGCTTGAGCGCATGCTCGGGGCACACCTTGACGCAGGCTCCGCAACCTAGGCAATACGTGGACTCCAGTGCAAAGCGACCGCTTCCCACCAAATCGCAGGCAAACGTGGGGCACACGTTGACGCACTCGCCGCATGACGTGCACTTGTCAAAATCGCATTCCGGTGTGCTCACCTGCATATTCTGGGCAAGCTCGGGGTGGTTCTGCAGCGTCGAGAGCACCAGCTGCCGCCCGTGCGTGAGCGAACGGCGACGCTTGGTCGTCGTGGTGCCGCACATGGTGTTGAGCGTGCGCTCGAGCTGCGTGATCTGGTGACGGTGAGCCTTCAACTTCTGCGTCACCGAGGCCAGCGCCGCCGTCGCCGGATTGAGCTTGGTCACCGTCAGGCCCGTGGTGCGGGCAATCTTATCCATGTACTCCTTGCGCTCGTACTCGCGGCGCTTATGGCATTTGAGGCTCTTGGGGTCGACCTCCAGGCCCATGCCCGTACCCGCCCACTCCTCGGCGGTAGCAATGGCCTCGCCCAAAATGTCCTCGCCACCGGTGTTGCGGCACTTATCGCACACGCCCAGTGGCAGGTAGACGCTCACGTTGGGATAGTCCGCCAGTACCGAGAACCAGGTCTCGGCCGTAATATCGCCCACGCAGGCAACGACGACCTCGTTTTCGCGCGGCATGCGCTTGAGGGCACGTGTGCAGGTGACGTAGGCGGTCTCGTGGCTCGTAGCAGCGGAGACGATATCGTCATACAGGTTTTTAGGCGCCAGGCGCGGCGAGATGATCGCCTCGGTCGGACAGGCAGCGGCGCACAGGCCGCACTTGCGACAGGAGTCGAGGATCTCGATGGCGTCTTCCTCGACCTCGATAGCGTTGACCGGGCACACGTCCATGCACGCGGCGCAACCGCTCTTTTCGTTTTTGCAGGTCAAGCACGGAATGGTGTTGCCGCGCGGGCGCTCCTTGTAGTCGGCAGGATTCCACTGCGACGCCGACGGATCGAGCGCATCGGTCACGCCGCCAAGCGGGTTTTTAAGAAAGTCGAAACCCTTGCTGATCTCGATAATGTCATCAAACAGATCGTGTTCCTGCGCCATGCGCGGCCCCTCCCTGAGCAGTGCAAACAAGCAAGAGATAATGATACGCCATCGGCCCACGCCTCGGGTAAATTACACGCGGAGCATCTTTGCGGCAAATAGACCTACAATCTATTGCCAGCCTAATCGCCTAGGTTTATTGAGGAGTCACAAGATGAAGATTGCCCTGATCGAACCGTTGGGAGTACCCGAGCAGACCATCGACAGGCTCTCCGCACCCCTTAAGGACGCCGGACACGAGTTTGTCTATTTCGATACCAAAACAACCGATCCGGCCGAGCTCGCTCGACGCAGCGAGGGCGCCGAGGTCGTCATGATCGCCAACAACCCCTACCCTGCCGAGGTCGTCGCCGGCGCCGATGCGCTCAAGATGATCGCCGTTGCCTTTACGGGCATCGACCACGTGGGGCTTTCCGCCTGCCGTGAGCGCGGTGTTGAGGTTCGCAACTGCGCCGGCTACTCCGACGTTTCGGTCGCCGAGCTCACCTTTGGCCTGACCATCGACGTGCTGCGCAAGGTGGGCGCCGCCGATGCCGCCGTCCGCAGCGGCAAGACGAGCGCCGGCCTAATGGGCACCGAGATCCGCGACAAGACCGTGGGTATCGTGGGCTGCGGTAAGATCGGCTGCGCCACGGGTCGTCTCTTTAAGGCCTTTGGCGCCCGCGTGCTGGGATATGCCCGCCACGAGCATCCCGAGGCAGCCGAGGCCGGCATTGAGCAGGTTTCGCTCGAGCAGTTGCTCGCCGAGTCCGATATCGTAAGCCTGCACCTGCCTAACAATGACACCACGCGCAAGAGCTTTGGCACCGAGCAGTTCGCCCAGATGAAGGACGGTGCCGTCTTTATCAACTGCGCCCGCGGTGCCATCGTGGATAACGATGCCCTTGCCCAGGCACTCAACGACGATAAGCTCGCCGGTGCCGGCATCGACGTCTTTGATATGGAGCCGCCCATCCCCGCCGACTACGCGCTCGTCAACGCCAAGAACTGCACCTTCACGCCACATGTAGGCTTCCTTACGCACGAGGCCATGCAGCGCCGCGCCAAGATTGAGTTCGACAACGTCGTCGCCTACGTCGAGGGTCGCGCGCAAAACGTTTGCGAGCTGTAGTCAAACGAGGGCGGGGCAAAACCTCATCGCAGGCCTACCCCGCCTTCTTTGGTTCAACTAACCTGACCCCTTTGCACCATAGCAAAAAGGGGCAAAGCCATCTGCTGGCTTTGCCCCTTCCTTAGCTTGATTTACTCATCCATGAGATAGTAGTGGCCCAGTGCGTCGGCACCCAGGATGGCGTTTGCGACCATCTCGGGCGTCACCTCAAACGGCATGTTGCACATGGTGTCCTCGGGCGCGCACGCAGCCTCGGCAACAATCATGGCCTTCTCGCGCGTAAGCTCGGCAACGCCAAGTTCCTTCATCGTGACCGGCAGGCCAAGCTCAATGCAGAAGCCCAAGACTTCCTCGAGCTTCTCGGTCGGGGCATCCTCGAGTACCAGCTGGACGATAGTGCCGAAGGCGACCTTCTCGCCGTGATACATGCTGTGGCACTCGGGCAGCATCGTCAGACCATTGTGGATGGCATGAGCAGCAGCAAGGCCCGAGCTCTCAAAGCCAATGCCGGAGAGCAGCGTATTGGCCTCGATGATGTGCTCCACGGCAGGCGTCAGCGCGCCCTTCTCCAGCGCGACCTTGGCCTTGACGCCATCGGCCATAAGCGTCTCGTAGCAGAGCTTGGCGAGCGCCAGGCCGGCCATTCCGCCCTTGCCGCCGGCGCAGGTGCCGCCGTCGGCATCGTGCGTCGCCTGAGCCTCGAAATAGGTTGCGAGCGCATCGCCCATACCGGAAACCGTCAGGCGCACCGGGCTCGCCGCGATAACCGTCGTATCCATAAGGACGATATTGGGGTTCGCCCTAAGGAAGAGGTACTTGTCGAACTGGCCGTCATCGGTATAGAGCACCGAAAGTGCCGAGCACGGTGCATCGGTCGAAGCAATGGTGGGGCAAATGATAACCGGGGACTCCAGGTAGTAGGCGACGGCCTTCGCGGTGTCGAGGATCTTGCCGCCACCGACGCCGACGACGATATCGCAACCGTTGTCGCGAGCGAGCGCAACCAGGCGATCGACCTCGCCCTTGGAGCACTCGCCGTTAAAATCCTCAAACAGCAGCTCGGCCTTAGCCTCGGCAAAGCCGCCCTCGATCTTGGCACCGACGCGCTTCTTGCCCGAAGGCGTCACGATGACGAGGGCCTTAGCGCCGAGCGGCTCGACATAGGAGCCGAGCTTGGCCAGCTCGTCCGGACCCTGGATGTACTTGCTGGGGCTATTGAAAATTGCAGCCATAACTATCCCATTCTCTAAAAGAAAAAAGAAAGGGGCTCCGTACAGATACGTGCGGAACCCCTCGTTACGATAACAAGAGTCGATTAGAAATCGATGTCGGTGTCGTAGTAGCAGGCCTTGAGGATCTTCTCGAAGTCGGCAGCCTTGGTCTCACGCGGGTTCTCGGGCGTGCAGGCGTCCTGCTCGGCGTTCGCGGCAATCTCGGGCAGCTTGGCGAGGAACTCCTCCTCGGAAACCATCTGCGGGTTCTCGGCGTCGACCTTCACGCCACCATTCGCGTAATCCTTGATGGACTGCGGAATGTTGAGCTGGTCGTTGAGGTCGCGGATCTTCTGGACGAGCGCAGCGATGAGCTCCTCGTTGGTCTCGCCGGGAAGGTGCAGGATCTCCTTGGCCACGTAAGCGTAACGCTCGGCAGCACGGGGATCCTTGGAGTTCCACTGGATGACCTTGCCCAGGTACATGGCGTTAGCGGCACCGTGGATGATGTGGCCGTTCTCAAAGGCAGCACCGGTCTTGTGAGCCATGGAGTGAACGATGCCGAGCAGGCCCGAGGAGAAGGCGATACCGGCGATGCACTGAGCCTCGTGCATATGCTGACGGGCCTCATGGTCGCCAGCATAGGACTTGGGCAGCCACTCGACGATCTCGCGGATGCCGTGCAGAGCGTTGGCGTCGGTGAACATAGAGGCGCAGGTGGAAACGTAGGCCTCCATGCAGTGGGTCAGAGCATCCATGCCGGTGTGAGCGCACAGCTTGGCGGGCATGGTGTAGGTGAGCTCGGGGTCGACGATGGCGACATCAGGGGTGATGTTGAAGTCGGCCAGCGGGTACTTGATGCCCTTGGCGTAGTCGGTAATGACGGAGAACGCGGTGACCTCGGTAGCGGTGCCGGAGGTAGAGGAGATGGCGCAGAAATGAGCCTTCTGACGCAGCTCGGGGAAGCTGAACGGCTGGATGATGTTATCGAAGGACTCCTCGGGATACTCGTAGAAGACCCACATGGCCTTAGCGGCATCGATGGGCGAGCCGCCACCGATGGCGATAATCCAGTCGGGCTCGAACTCGCGCATGGCCTCGGCGCCCTTCATGACCGTCTCGATGGACGGGTCGGACTCGACGCCCTCGAACAGCTTGACCTCGAAACCGCCTTCCTTAAGGTCGTTCTCGACGTCCTGCAGGAACCCGCCGCGGCGCATAGAGCTGCCGCCAGAAACGATGATGGCCTTCTTGCCCTTGAGGTTCTTCACCTCGTGGCGAGCGCCCTCACCAAAGTACAGATCGCGAGGATTGGTAAAACGTCCCATACTGTGCCTCCTAAACAAGCCCCTCTTAGACTTGCGTATATAACGGAGCACCCAATTGGCTCCGTTAGGACCGGTTTGCGCGTTGCCGGCGATGACAATGCGCGATGTCTAAACGTCTCAACGCTCAGACAAACACTATTTTACCGTTCTGGTTGGTCAGTTATTCACCTAAAGCCGCCAATGATGAAACGTTTTTTCTATCCCTGAAGACCCTTGTGCGGCATTCATACTCCCAAGCTGGGCAAACGTTTTATCAAGGTTGACTACATATCCCGGGCAGGACGGTGCCCCTCCAAAATATGCACCGTTCGCCGCCAAAAATCGACCGTTTGCGGCACCGTGATACCACTCGGCCGTCCATGGTACCGACATTTGTGCGACATCCGACTTCGTGGTGCAAAGGTGCAAGTCCAAGTGCGGCACCCCCGGTGTGCCACATGCGGGTAAACTAGAACCTTATATAGAAACATCTGAACCCTAACCGCAGCAAAGGAGGCCCCATGGCATTCGATCCCATTCAAGAGGATTGCCATCGCCTCGTTCTTGAGGCCTTGCGCCGCGACAATATCCCGCTCACCGACGGTGCCGCCGTAGAGCGTCTGATGGAACAATTCACCCGCAACCCCGCACCGCTCATCGTGCACGACCGCGACCGCGCCGGGCATCTGATTGCCAAGGTGGTCGAGGCCGTCGACTACCGCATTCCCTTTATCCCCGACGATGCCCAGGCAGAGCAGGAAGAGGCAGCTGCCGAGAACATGCTCCGCGAGGCGGCCGCACTCGATCCGGCCAACTGGGATGCCCAGCGCATGCTGACGGCACTCACCGCCGAATCCAACGAGGAATACGTGCAGTACCTGGTGTCCAAGTGCGACGAGGTGGAGCACGATCTGGCGCTCAAGATCGCTTCGGCGCAGGACCCCTACGAGCGCGAGGCCGCAGGCGACCTTACGCGCCGCCCCTATCTGCGCTGGCTTGCCGCCTTGGCATCGCGCGCCCTCATTAGCGGACGCTACCGCATGTCGCTCGAAGCCGCAAACCGCAGCCTGGACTTTGCGCCCAACGACCCCGCTGGTGTCCGCCACACCGCGATGCTCGCCATGGCAAAGCTCGAATACCCCGCCGAGGAGCTCAAGCGCTTTCGCTCCGCTCACTCCGTGCCGTACCTCGCGAATACCCCGCTGCGCCGCCGCCCCAAAGATGCAGAGCGTGACTTGGACCCGTGGACGCTCATCGCGCTGATGAGCGCTGCCTGGCGCGAGCTGGACTACGAGGGTGCCGAACACTACCTGCGTATCCTTGTGCGTTCGTGTCCGCACGCGGCCGAGGCACTCTACTTCCAAACCGAGTTTCCCGATGGCGTCTATGCCCGCGTCAACGTGGGTGTGGGCTCCACCGACGAACTTGTCCTTGCGCTGTCCGAGGCGACGCCGGTACTGCAGGAGGGCCTGGGCGCCCCCGACAACGCCAGTTTTGCCGCCTGGGTCGCCACCAACGATATCGTGCGTTCCCAAATCGATGAGCGCATCCTGCGCGCGGCCGAGCAGGGGCTTCCATTTAAGGGAGGGGACCTCTAATGGATCCGAGCGTCTACATCCCCGCCTACCTGGAGCGCACCTATCTGGCGTCGCACCCCGAGCTCACCGATGCAGCACGCGAGCTTGTCCATAACGACATTAGCGCGAATCCCCAAAAGTATGCGCAGACCGAGCATGCCCAGGCGCTGCTGTCCTATGCCGGTGTTCATCGCCATCTGCTCGACGAGCTCCATCGCATCGAGGACATGGGCAGCGACGAGGAGTTTGAGCAGACGCGCAACCGCCTGTTCGACGATATGCGCGATGAGCTGCTCAAGATCGTCCGCATCGATGCGTATGTCCTCGATGCCCAGCTGCTCGCCATCATTTTGGCGGACACGCCCGTTGACGCCTGCCTGGGCGACCTGATGAAGCTCGAGGCGACCACGGCCGATTACCTGCAGCAAAGCGTGCCCGGGTTCGACATGGAAGCCCCGCACTACTGGGCCAACAAGGTTTTGACGGACGGTGTGACGGCGGCAGATCTCACCGTGAGCGAGCCGGCACTTATCGGGTGGCTCCACACGCTCGAGGCCATCTCGCAGCTGTGCATGGCGAGCGCCCGCTACCGCGCTGCCGCCAACTACGCCCGCCGCGTCCTTAAGGCGGAAGGCTACCCCACCCGAGCCGCAGGCACCGTGTTGCTCGCCCTCGCTCGTCTGGAAGACCAGGACGGCTTTTTTGCCCTAGCGCACCAGCTCGAGGAACAGGTGGGAGCTGATGCACTCGAGAACTCCCCCTGGTACCTGCTCGCCCGCACGATTCTGCTGTTCAAAACGAACAAGATGCGTCCGGCGGTGCGTGCGCTGCGTGAGTTCGCTAACCGCTGCGAGGGCGGCGCGTTCTTCTTGCTGAATCCCATGTACCAGACACCGTACCTTCCCTGCCGGCCCGAGCCACGCGATCCCTGGGATCTTTCGCACCAGGCCGTTTGGGAAGCGGACGGCATTATCTCGGACACTCCAGACTTTGCCCCCTGGGCCAATGCCTGCGAAGACGTATCGCAGCTTGCCCAGGAATTTGCGCGCCGTTATGGCTTTTAACGACACAATCGCCACGACCATGTCATTCACGTTAGGAACGACTTCATGAACTTCCGCTCATCTCTCGCCTGCACCTCGAGCGATATCGCCCGCTGGGGGCTGCGCTCCGTCCTTAAGCGCCAGGGCGGCGTACTCCCCGGCCGCATCGCCATGAAGATCAACCCCGAGCTGCTACGCGACCTCGCTGGCCTTGTCGACCGCAGCGTGGTGATTACGGGTACTAATGGCAAGACCACCACCTCCAACCTCATCGCCGACGCCGTTGCCGCCAGCGGCGCCACCGTGGTATGCAACCGCGCCGGCAACAACATGGAGCCGGGCGTGGTGGGCGCACTGCTCGAGGCGCGCAGCGGCCTCAAGCGAGCCGGCGGCGGCAAGCGCGTGGGCGTTTTTGAATGCGATGAGCTCTACACCGTGCGCGTCCTGCCCAAGCTCAAGCCGACGTACTTCGTGCTGCTCAACCTGTTCCGCGACCAGCTGGACCGCTACGGCGAGATTGACCACACCCAGGACGTCATCGCCCACGCGCTGGAGCTTTCGCCGGCAACGACGCTCATCTACAACGCCGACGACCCGCTGTGTGCCGCAATCGCCGCGCGCGTTCCCAACGCGAGCATCGCCTTTGGCATCGACGGCGCCACCAACACCGAGTCCGACCGTATTAGCGACTCACGTTTTTGCTCACAGTGCAACGCGCCGCTGGAGTATGACTACGTGCAATACGGCCAGCTCGGCGCCTACCATTGCCCCTCGTGCGGCTGGGCCCGTCCCGCGCTGGTCCGTCGCGTGACGGGCGTGGAGCTCGGCGGCAACGGCTATGGTTTTAACCTGGTGTTTGGATCTGATTCCAGCGCGCCAGCCGCACACATCGCCACGCGCTACAACGGCCTGTACATGGTCTACAACGTTGCCGCTGCATTCTTTGCCGCACATGAGTTGGGCGTGGATACGGCGCACCTGCAGCCCACGCTCGATGCCTACGTCCCCGCCGGCGGACGCATGGGCCGCTGGGATATCGCCGGCCGCACCGTCGAGGCCAACCTGGCCAAAAATCCCGTGGGCTTCGATCGCCAGATCCAGTCCATTAAAACGGCAGGCGGCAGGCTTTGCGCTTTCTTCCTTAACGACAACGATGCCGACGGACACGATGTATCGTGGATCTACGACGTCGACTTCGAGCGCATCGCCGACACGCCGGGTCTTGTCGCCTTTGCCGGAGGCACGCGCGCGCACGACATGCAGGTGCGTCTCAAGTACGCCGGCATCGATGCCGCGATTATCTCGGACGTCGCGCAGGCAATTGGCGCCGTGGCAGACGAGGCCGCCGATGACACCTTCTACGCCGTCGCCAACTACACGGCCTTCCCGCCGCTGGTCAAGGAACTCGACGGGCTGAAGGGTGCCGATGCAGCCACGGTTGCTGCCCGCGCCATAGCCCGTGCCGACGGCAGCGCTCTTCCTGTCGGCATCGCGCCAGTCGAGCTTTCGCGCCCGCTGCGCATCGTCTACCTGTATCCCGATGCCCTCAACCTCTACGGCGACGGCGGCAATGTTATCGCGCTCGAGCGCCGTTGCGCCTGGCGTGGCATTCCCGCGCGTGTAGACGAGGTCCGTATGGGCGAAACGCTTGATTTGACCGATGCCGATATCCTCATGATGGGTGGCGGCTCCGACCGCGACCAGCTAGCCGTGGCACACGAGCTGCTCGCCCAAAAAGACAAGGTCGCGGCCTATGTTGAGGATGGCGGCTCGCTGCTTGCCATCTGTGGCAGCTATCAGCTGCTCGGCCGTTCGTACTACATGGGCGAGGATCGCATCGAGGGTCTGGGGGTCATTGCCGCCGAAACCGTACGCGGCTCCGACCGCCTGATCGGCAACGTAGCCGTCAAAACCGATCTGGCACCCGAGCCCTTTGTGGGATTCGAGAACCACGGCGGCCGCACGCTTTTGGACGCCGATGCCACGCCGCTCGGAACGTCCGTCGTCACGGGCACCGGCAACAACGGCGACGATGGCTTTGAGGGTCTCATCTACAAGGGCGTCATCGGCACGTACCTGCATGGCCCGGCGCTGCCCAAAAACCCCGAACTCGCCGACTGGCTGATCGCGCACGCCCTCGAGCGGCGCGGCGACGCACAGGCCAACGCTCTGCTGCCGCTCAAGCCCCTCGACGACACCTACGAGCACGCCGCCCACGACGCTGCCATGAAGCTCCTCCCCTAACACCCCACCACCACAAAGGGAACAGGCACCTTTGTGGTGGTTTTGATCTGCCACGTTTGTTTGTCTCGATCTGTAACATCTAGGCCGTTGAAAGTCGTCTTACTGTTACAGATTGAGATATTCGTCCCGACGCCCGCCGTCTGTCTCGATCTGTAACAGATAGAGCCGATTTGCCTGCCCAGATGTTACAGATTGAGATATTTGAAAATCAGGATAGGGAGCCAGCTCCTGTGTGGTGGTTTTCCAGTTTGCCAACGATATACGCGCCGGCAAAAAAGTCTGCTATACTCTTTCCCGCTGTCCCCATCGTCTAGCGGCCAAGGACGCCACCCTTTCAAGGTGGATATCGCGGGTTCGAATCCCGCTGGGGGCACCATTTGAAATGAGAAGCCCGCTATCCTCACGATAGCGGGCTTTTTGCTGCCATGTACCGGGATTCGAACCCAACAGGGCGCGGAGCCGAGGAAACGCACTTACGCTTCGACCCTAACAAGTGATTAACTTAGTCCCTAGCAATACGATATCTGAAACGTCCGTATCGAAAAACATTGCTTGGAGACAGCTCCGTCTCCATTAGCCGTGATGTTGACAAGCTTTCTTATCAATCGCACGCCTTGAAAAATTATCCCAACTTCAAAATCGCTGTGAGTTCCGAGGGCGCCGGGAAACAGCACATTCCCTCAACTCGCACCCTGCACACAGCATAAATACCTCCGATCCGTACATCGATAAAACAGCGCCGTGTGTAGTCCAGTTCCCTGGTCTCGATTTGTAAACTTGTTGGCGAAGTCCAGGCATACGCTGCAAACAACTTGCGAACATCCCATGCGGGGGCATCGTCCCTCTCAGCTTCATGAGTCACGAAAGGAAAGAGGTCTCCGACTCCGGCCCCATCGCCCGATTTACAAACCCAAGACTTGTAGCCGGCCCTCACGCCGTACTCGCGACCATCGCGCAACAGAGACAAATCCAGCTCATTCTCATGAAATCGAATATCGATCTCTTCAAAATCCCCGAAAATGCAACGGTGAATGCCCTCGAGGCGTAATGAACTCAAACGTCCGCCAGAAGCCAACCCAGCTGGCAAGGGAATGCTATCGAAGTCACGTTCGGAAGCCACCGTTTCCCGAACATTAGACTCTTTGAACAATACCTCATACAGCGGATCAAGCAGCGCCTTACTTCCTGTCGTGGAACTCGAGCAGGCGATGACAAGGCCATCTGTGGGCCGCATGTAGCACAGCTGCCCAAAAAGGCCAGAGCATCTGAACCCGCCACGCCGGCACATCCAGAACTGGTATCCATAGCCATTGCTGTCTTCAGTCGCCTCAGACGGATAAAAGGGGCTCGTTTCCACCTGAATCTTCGTCGCCTCGGCAACCCATTCCGCGGGAATGATCTGTTCCCCACGCCACTTGCCACCATCTAGCAAACATTGACCAAACTTAGCCAAATCCGGTGTCGAAAGGTGAAGACCAAAACCTCCGGTCGTATGACCGGCTTGATCCTCTTCCCACCACCAATTTCTAATGTCTAACGGCGTAAACAAACGTTCGGCGAGATAATCGGATTCTTTCGTTCCACTTATGCGTTGCACGAGCATGCTCAATAAATGTGAACACAGCGAATCGTAGTGAAAGACCTCGCCCGGCTTCCAGTCAAACTCACGATGAAGAACCTCATGTGCCCAGTCGTCTCCCGCGCCAATATACGAAAGGTCACTCTCCTGCCCCATCGTCATAGTCAGCAAATTGCGAACCGTCACATTGTGAAAGCGCTCATCCGCAATCTCGCCTTCATATTCCGGGAAGTATGAAATCCAGCGATCGGTCAGCGACAGCCGTCCTTCATTCACCAACATCCCGACAGCAACCGAGGTGAAGGACTTAGTCACAGAATAGAGCGGGTGAACGTGTTCGAGGGCGAACGGCGCAGCCGCATGCTCGAAGACGACTTCACCATCTTGTCGGACCACGACTGAGCGGACTTCCACACCTGCGGACCTCCACGCCGCAAGGCATGTCTCGCCCATCTTATTGTCAAAGATAATATTAGGCACCCTCAACCACTGCCTCTCGAACGAAATCAGTACAAGACGAGGTCGCCCTCGGCGCTTATCCAAGGACGACCTTGTCAGATTGCTGGCGCGCGGGGAAATACTTGTTCCGCGGCTCCACTTCTTTGGCTACTTTGCAGCCTCTACCGCCGGCACGTCCTCCTTGTACGTCGCATACGTAAGCAGGAATGAAATCACGCTGGAAACCACGATGGCTATGATTACGTAAATCAGATAGCTCGCGCCCATTGCGCCGGACGGATCAATGAAGCCCGGGAAGGCGCAGAAGCCGCCGCCGGTGAAGGCGAACATCTTGGTACCAAGAGCACCGATGATTAGGCCGCCGGGCACAGAGGCGATGCAGCTCATGACAAAAGGCTTCTTGCGCGGAAGGGTCACGCCGTAGATGCAGGGCTCAGTGATGCCAAAGAAGAAGCCCGAGATGAACGCCGGCCATGCAAGCTGCTTGAGCTTTACGTCCTTAGTCTTCAGAAGAATGGCAAGGACGGCAAGGGACTGAGCGTACGAGCAAACCATGTACGGCGCCATGACAATATCCCAGCCCTGGGAGGCAATGTTCACCAGCATGAGGGCAATGACACTCCAGTGGAAGCCGAAGATGACCATAGGCTGCCAAATGGCAGTAAGCACGATGCCGCCGAGCGCGCCGCCGATGACAGGCAAGCTGTAGAGGGAGTTAAACAGCAGGCTCATGAGGTTCGTGATCAGGGTGGCAATCGGGCCAATAATCAAATAGGTAGCGGGGACCATCACAACGAGCACGCATGTAGGCACAAAGAAGAACTTTACATACTCAGAGAAATGCTTGCGGCACCACTTCTCCAGCTTTGCCGCGAACCAAACAGAGATGATAATCGGAATGACAGAGCTCGTATAACCCGAAGACGGCATGATGACGGGTATGCCGAGGAAAGTCGTGTAGTAGTTCATGGCAAAGGGAGTGCCGGCAAGAACCGTTCCCAAAACATCGCCCGATGTGATGTTGACCATCGCCGGATACGTAAGTGCGATACCGAGCGTCATGCCAACGAACTCACTGCAGCCAAACTTCTTTGCCGCGGTATAGCCAAGGATGATCGGCAGGAAGTAGAAGAAGCCGTCACCAGCCGCATATAGAATCTGGTACAAGCCGTCTGTTGCCGTAATCCATCCGAGGGCGACGAGAATACTCAAAACACCCTTGATCATGCCCGCGGCACACAGCACCGCAAGAATCGGCTGGATTACGCCTGAAATAGTATCGATAAGGGCACTAACAAGGTTTCCTTTCTTGACGGGCTCACCATCAAGATTAACCTCGCCCAGCCCCTCGACACCAGAAGCGGCAACTGCGGCATCGTAAACATCCTCAATCACATTGATGCCGACAACAACCTGATACTGGCCATTCGCGTTGATTACTTGAATGACGCCTTTATGAGACTCAATTGCCTTAGTATCGGCCTTCGCATCGTCCCGCAGCTTGAAACGTAGACGCGTCATGCAGTGCGAGATGCTCAGGATGTTTTCCTTACCGCCGACGAGGCCAACTACGTCCTCGCCGAGCTTGCGATTTGCAAGCTCTTTGCTTTCGCTCATGGTTTTCCTCCCATGCGACCTGTCCAAGGTCGGCCGCCCGCCATCATTCACAAAATTGATTTCCGATACTAGTGGAGTTCTGGCCAGAACTCCTTATTCGCCTCAATGAGATCGTCAAGGATTTTCTTTGCAACGGAGGCAGAGGGGACCGTCTTCGAAAGCGTCAGCGCCTGCCAAAGCTCCTGATAGGAATGGTCGACCCAAGCAGACACTGCAAGCTTTTCGACCGAGACCTGTTCCTCCATAAGTCCTTTCTGGAATTGCGGAATCTCACCTTGGCAAATTTTCTCGTAGCCGTCGCTGCCGACGATGCAGGGGATCTCGACCATAGCCGTTGGGTCAAAATTGGACACAGCCCCGTCGTTGGGAACAATCAGCGAGAAACGTTCACGGGTATTCTCTGCCAAAGCGCGAGCGAGATCGACAATGTACTCAGCGTGGGTATCCGGCTTAAGGCCGAAACCCTCAGACGTGCCCTTTTCGATAATCTGGCGGGCGGTGCCGAAGACGCGTTTCTCGCGACCCTCACGGACCTCGTCGGTGCGGGTGTGGTTGGGGTCGGTGTGCTCAACCACATAGTCCGGGAAGAGATAGTACTTGAGGTAGGTGTTCGGGATGGTATTCGGATCGAGCGCGTAAACATCCTTAGCCTTACGGAACGTCTGATCCCAAGACGCATCGACGAATTCAAGGCCAGAATCCTCGCCAGCATAACCGTTTTTAGCCATTTGGGCCTTGATAGTGGGCATAAGGTCATTGCCTGCACGGTCGTGAATCTTTGTCCACCAGCCAAAGTGGTTGAGGCCGTAGTAGCCGACGACGAGGTCATTGTGGTCCTTGAGACCACACATCTGAGCCATGATATCCATCAGGGCTATTGGCATGTCGCAGATGTTGATGATCTTTGAATCCGGACGAAGACGGCGTGTCGCCTCGGCAACGATCGCCGCGGGGTTGGAGTAGTTGAGCATCCATGCGTCAGGACTGTATTTCTCCATGTAGTCAAGGATCTCGAGTACGCCGCCGATGGAGCGCAGCCCATAAGCAATGCCGCCAGGACCGCAGGTCTCTTGGCCAAGAACGCCATAGCGCAGGGGGATCTTCTCGTCCTTATCGCGCATAGCGTACTTGCCAACGCGAATCTGGGCAAGTACAAAGTCGATGCCTGTGAAGGCCTCCACAGGGTCGGTCGTATAGCTGAAGGTTACCTCTGGAGCATTCTCCCTGATGTAGATGGCACATGCCTTGGCAATTGTCCCCTGACGCTCGGCATCGTTGTCATAGAGCGTAATCCTATTGATGGGGAACACATCGCGCTTCGCGAGAAGTGTCAGAACAACGCCCGGCGTATAAGTGCTCCCGCCTCCCGCGATAGTAACCGCATAGCTCTGTTTTGCCATTGCAATCCTCCTGTCTAGACATGTACTTGACGACTTGAATTATATGCTCAGTGATTTGCTATCTGTCTAGACATGTTAAGCATACGGGCGAACGGTTGATTTATGGCGGTAAGCGGCAACTTTAAGTGTCTCCACTTCCTATAATTGGTAGAACCGGATAATCGCGCCGATTCGACGCATTCCGTACAACCTCAATAAGGAGAGCATTTTGGCAAGGATCCTGTACAGTGAAATTTACCGAAGCCTACGAAAGCGGATTGTCGAAGGCAAGCATCCCGTAGGATCGCTCCTTCCTTCCGAACAAAATCTTTCCAAAGAGTTCTCCTGCTCTCGAATGACGGTGCGCAAGGCTATCTCGCTTCTCGCAAATGAAGGTCTAGTTCAGTCCATTAAAGGCAAGGGAGTCCTCGTAATCGAGACGTCACCTGCAGGCACCAGCAAAGAGGGCGCATTCACCGTAAGCGACCTTTCTTCGTTCAGCGAATCGGCACACGCGATCGGAGCAATTCCAACGTCAAAAATCGTCTATTTGGAACACGTAAGCACCAATAAGTGTCTAGCTCAATTGACGGGATTTCCCGAAGGAGAAGACCTTACGCATTTGAAGCTCGTCCGCATGCTCGACGATAAACCGGTCGCTGTCGACCGCCACTACTTCCTAACTTCCTCCGTCCCCGGCCTAAACGAGCAGAATGCCACCCTGTCGCTCTTCCATTACATCGAGGATGAGCTAGGGCTCACCATTGCCGTGAGCAAACGAACGATAACACTCGCCCAGCCCGACACTGAGGACTGCCGGTTGCTTGACATCGATCCTTCTTCGTATCTGGCGGTCGTAACCAGCCAGACATTCGACTCAACCGGAACTCAATTTGAGTATATCGAGGCGCGTTATATTCCGAGCATCTTCCATTTTCACGACACGGCAACGCGCACACCCCTACCCTAATAAACGACACGAACGGACGCCGCCCTAGGGAATTTGTTCAACAAAAAAGCCGGGGCCCGCGCGATGCGGACCCCGGCTTTCAACCGTGACGGTATGCTGTCCCAGTACTACACATAGAACAGAATGTCATCGTAGGTCGGAACCGGCCAGTAGTCGGCGGCCACGATCTCCTCCATGGCATCCACGGCGGCGCGCAGCGTGTCCATAGCGGGAACGACCTCGTGTGCATACACATTGGCCTGCTCCTGGCCATCGAGGGCCTCAGCCTTCTGATGCACGGCGTCGAGCGCCTTGATGGAGTCGTTGATGGTGGTGATACCGTTGCAGAGCTTGTTGAGCGTGTTCTGCTCGCACTGCATGGCGGCCTCAGCACCGGCGGCACGAATAGTCTCAAGGCCCTTAGCGACCTTGGTGGCATAGGCGGTAATGACCGGGCGATAGGTACGACGCGCCTCGCGAACCATCGTGGTGGCCTCGATGTTCATGAGCTTGTTGTACTTCTCGAGCTTGCAGTCGTAGCGGCACTGGGCCTCGGCCTTGGTCAGGACACCCGTCTCCTCAAAGAGCGCGATGGCCTTATCGGAAACAAAGGCAGGCAGGGCGTCGGCCGTGGTCTTGTTGTTGGCAAGGCCGCGCTTCTCGGCCTCGACGGGCCACTCGTCGGAGTAGCCATCGCCGGAAAAGAGGATGCGCTGGTGGTCGGTCAGGACCTTCTTGCAGTACTCAAGCGCAGCGTCCTGGAACTCATCCTCGGGCGTACCCTCAAGCGCGTCGGCGAAGGACTTGAGCGACTTGGCCACGGCGGCATCGAGCACCAGGTTGGAGTCGGAGACGTTCTGCTCGGAGCCGCAGGCACGGAACTCGAACTTATTGCCGGTGAAGGCAAACGGGGAGGTGCGGTTGCGGTCGGTGTTGTCCTGCATCAGCTTGGGCAGGGTATCGGCGCCCAGGTCGAGCACGCCGCGCGTGGCATGGACGGAAGCCTTGCCATCGATGATCTTCTCGACGACCTCGGTAAGCTGGTCGCCCAGGAAGATGGACATAATCGCCGGAGGAGCCTCGTTGGCGCCCAGACGATGGTCGTTACCGGCCGAGGCAACGGAGGCACGCAGGAGCTCCTGATAGTTATCGACGGCCTCGATTACCGCGGTGAGGAAGACGATGAACTGCAGGTTGTCGAGCGGAGTGTCGCCCGGATCGAGCAGGTTCTCGGACTCGGTGCCAAGCGACCAGTTGTTGTGCTTGCCCGAGCCGTTGATGCCCTCGAAGGGCTTCTCGTGCAGCAGGCAGACCAAGTCGTGGCGGGAGGCGATGAGCTTCATCTTCTCCATCATGACCAGATTCTGGTCGATGGCCTCGTTGACTTCGCCATAGACGGGGGCGAGCTCATGCTGGCAGGGAGCAACCTCGTTGTGCTTGGTCTTGGCGGGAATGCCAAGCGCCCACAGCTCATCGTCCAGATCCTTCATATAGGCCGAGACGGTGGGGCGGATAGCGCCAAAGTAGTGCTCCTCGAGCTCCTGGCCCTTGCAGGGAGCGGCGCCAAAGAGGGTGCGGCCGGTAATGACCAGGTCCTTGCGCTTGCGGTAGGCGTCCTTCTTGATCAGGAAGTACTCCTGCTCGTCGCCCACGGAAGGAACGACCTTCTTGGGGGTCTTACCGAACAGCGCCAAAACGCGCTTGGACTCACGCGAGAGCGCGGTCATGGAACGCAGCAGCGGGGTCTTCTTGTCCAGGGCCTCGCCCGTGTAGGAGCAGAAAGCCGTGGGGATGCACAGGACATCGTCCTTGATAAAGGCGGGGCTGGTGGGATCCCAGGCGGTGTAGCCACGGGCCTCGAAGGTGGCGCGCAGGCCGCCGTTGGGGAAGCTCGAGGCATCGGGCTCGCCCTGGATGAGGTTCTTGCCCGTAAACTTGGTAATGGCGGTGCCGTCGTGGTTGGGCTCCAGGAAGCTGTCGTGCTTCTCGGAAGTAATGCCCGAAAGCGGCTGGAACCAATGCGCGTAGTGCGTCGCGCCCTTGGAGATGGCCCAGACCTTCATGGCATGGGCAACGGCGTTGGCCACATCCAGGTCGAGCGGCTCACCGCCCTCGAGGGTTGCAGCAAGGCGCTTCCAAATGTCCTTGGGGAGGTAGTCCTTCATGACTTCCTCAGAGAACACCATGGTCCCGAAGCGGTCAGTAAGTTCGGCCATACGGAACTCCCTTCGTATCGGCACCGCGTGAGAAGCGGTGTTGATTACTAACGAACGAGTCATAGCTTAGACTCGCCGTGTTTCCGCGACATTACCGTTATGTTGCTGTCGCGAAACCAATCAATGAGGTTACCCTATCGAGGCGGCGTTGCCACCCTCAACAGCCAATCAACTGCATAAATTGCAGACCTCTCTCCATGGTTTAAGGGTAGTCAATTTGGGATGGAGCTCTATTAACTGGTATTTTGCATCAGATACCAGTCTTTATAGTCCGTGCCTAGATTAGCCGCTCTGTTATAGAGAAAGCCGATAGCAAGGCATCTTTGATTGGTATCCTCAAATAGCGAGTGAAACTCCACCGTGGCACAGTGGTGCTGTAGAATCCTTACACAACACATCACACTATTACGTATCTAGAGGAGCACGATATGCGCGTCGACGAGGTTTTTAAGCAGGCAGCATCCCAGGGCACCGCACCCGTTTCGTTTGAGATGTTCCCGCCCAAGGGCGAGCTGACCCTCGACACGGCTCGCGAAGTGGCAGGCAATCTGTGCAAGCTTTCGCCGAGCTTTGTCTCGGTCACCTGCTCGGCCGGCGGCTCGGGCAACGGTGCCACCACCGCCCCCATCGCGCATATGATTTCGAGCGAATTCGACACGCCCTCGGTGGCACACCTCACCTGCGTGGGCCGCACCCACGCCGACATCGCCGCCAAGATCGACGAGTATCGCACCGCCGGCGTGGAAAACGTGCTAGCCCTGCGCGGCGACCTGCCCGCCGGCGCGACCGAGGACGACAAGCCTGCCTCCGACTACGCCTACGCCCGCGACCTCATCCCCGAGCTCGTCGACGCCGGCTTTTGCGTGGGCGCCGCAGCCTACCCCGAAGGCCACATTGCCTGCGAGGATCTCAACCTCTCGGTCGAGCACCTCAAGCAAAAGCAAGACGCCGGCGCGAGCTTCTTTGTGACACAGCTCTTCTTTGATAACGAGTGCTTCTATCGCTTCCGCGAGCTTGCCGACAAGGCCGGCATCACCGTGCCCATTACCGCGGGCATCATGCCGTTTATGGGCAAGTCGCAGATCAGCCGCATGGTCTTTATGTGCGGCGCGTCGCTGCCCTCCCCCGTCATCAAGATCCTCGCCAAGTACGAGAACGACCCCGAGAGCCTGCAGGCAGCCGGTGTAGATTATGCTGCTCGTCAGCTTTGCGACCTTAAGGAGCACGGTGCCGACGGTCTGCACCTGTACACTATGAACCGTCCTGCAATCGCCGCGACCATTATGGAGCGCCTGGGGTAATGGAAAAACCGCACGTCGATACAACCGTTGTTGAAGTGCCGGCCGACCTTGCGTCGCCGGCGCTTTACCGTATCGATGCTGCCCACCACCCTCGTGTCGACCGTGCCGAGATGCTGCGGTATCTGGGCTACGGCGGCCAGCAGATTGAGCCCGAACTGTCACGACGAATTGAGCTTGTGGTCGAGCGCCTAGAGCTGGATATCGAGCCCCGCGGCGTGCGACGCGTGTTTGCCGTCGATGCCACGGGCGTTGACGAGCAGGGCGAGCCCTGCATCCGCTTGGTTGGCACCAATGTTGAGCTGCGGGGTCGTGATATCTATCGCCACCTTAAGGACGCCCGCCTGTCGGCGCTCATGGCCTGTACCCTCGGCATGGACGCCGAGCGTCGCCTGCGCACCACTGGAGCCCAGCAACCCCTGGAAGGCGCCGTGCTCGACGCCGCGTGCTCCGCCTATGTAGAAGCTGCTGTTGAGCAGATGGACCGACAGGTCAAGACAGACGCCGCTGCACACGGGCTCGCCGGCAACTGGCGCTTCAGTCCCGGCTATGGCGACTGCCCGCTTACGGCCCAGCGCTCAATCGTGGACGCGCTCAACGCCACACGGCTCATCGGGCTTACCGTCACCCCCACCAGCCTGCTCATGCCCACCAAGAGCGTGACCGCGGTGATCGGTCTGTTCGACGGCGAGGTCCACGACGCCCAGAGCCGCCCCACCTGCAATATCTGCCGTATGCACGAGCACTGCCGCTTCCGCGCCGCCCACACTACCTGCTATTCCAGCCATTAGGAGCCATCGATGTTTACTCCGCTTATCACTCATGATCTGGACGGCGCCGCGCTGGCGGCGCCCGTTGATGCCGCACGCCGCAATGGCGCTGCATACAAGACACGCACGATCGACGACCTGTACATTAAGGACGATCGCCTGCGCGCCGCTATCGAGGGCACGGGACACCTGCTGTTCGACGGCGGCATGGGCACCATGTTGCAGGCCGCCGGCATGAAGGCAGGCGCCCTGCCCGAGCTGCTCAACTTTGAGGAGCCCCAGGTCATCACCGATATTCAGCGTCAGTACGTCGAGGCTGGCTGTGACGTGATCACCGCCAACACCTTTGGCGCCAACGCCCACAAGCTCGACGGCGCCGCCACCGTGGCAGACGTCTTTGCCGCGGCAGTCACCTGCGCCCGCGCGGCCGGTGCCCACTACGTCGCCGGCGATATCGGTCCCATCGGCGCGCTGCTGCGCCCCCTGGGCACCCTCAGCTTTGACGAGGCCTACGACCTCTTTGCCGAGGAGGTGCGCGCCGGCGTCGCCGCGGGTGTGGACCTTTTTATTATCGAGACTATGACCGACCTGGCCGAGATCAAGGCGGCCGTCCTCGCCTGCCGCGAGAATTCCGACCTGCCCGTCTTTGCCACCATGACCTTTGAGGAAGACGGCCGCACCTTCTTGGGCACGAGCCCCGAGGTCGCCGCCATCACCCTCGACGCCATCGGCGCCGACGTCCTGGGCATCAACTGCAGCCAGGGCCCGGCCGAGCTCCGAGGGCTCGCCGCGCGCATGCTCACCGTCACCGACAAGCCCGTTATGGTGCAGGCCAATGCGGGACTGCCCCGCGTGGACGATGACGGCAATACCGTCTTTGATATCCAGGCACCCGAGTACGCCGAGGCCGTCGCCGGCATGATCGAGGACGGCGTGAGCGTCGTGGGCGGTTGCTGCGGCACCACGCCCACGCACATGGCGGCACTTCGTACCCTCATCGACAACCACACGCCCAGCCCGCGCCACCGCAAGCCCAGCATGTCGGTCACGAGCGCCCAGACGGTCGTGGACCTCCCCTGCGACGGCCACAAGATCGCCGTCATCGGCGAGCGCATCAACCCCACCGGCAAAAAGCGCCTGCAGCAGGCCCTGCGCGACGGCGACCTGGACTACGTCGTGAGTCAGGGCATCAGCCAGCAGGAGCAGGGCGCCGACATCCTGGACGTCAACGTGGGCCTGCCCGAGATCGACGAGGTCAAGGTCATCCAGCAGGCCACCGAGCAGCTCCAGGGCTCCACGCTGCTGCCGCTGCAGATCGACTCCACCGACCCCGCAGCCGTCGAGGCCGCCGTGCGCCGCTACGCCGGCAAGCCCATCATCAACTCGGTCAATGGCAAACGGCAAATCATGGATGAGATCTTTCCGCTGGTGGCCCACTACGGCACCAACGTCGTCGGCCTTACGCTCGACGAGGGCGGCATCCCCGATACCGCCGAGGCCCGCTTCGCCATCGCCGAGCGCATCGTGGCCGAGGCCGCCCGTTACGGCATCGGCCCGGACCGCATCCTCATCGACTGCCTGGTCATGACCGCCTCGACCAACCAGCGCCAGGCTGAGCAGATTCTACGTGCCATGTCTCTGTGCAAGGAGCGCCTGGGCGTCAAATGCGCGCTCGGCGTGTCGAACATCAGCTTTGGCCTGCCCGCCCGTCCTCTGCTAGGTTCGGTCTTTTTGGCCGCCGCCTTTGGCGCGGGCCTGGACGCCCCCATTATGAACCCGGGCTCCAAGCGCTTTATGGATACCGTCTACAGCTATCGCGTCCTGAGCGTTGAGGATGAGGGCTCGACCGGATACATCGAGCGCTACGCCGACTGGACCGACCCGTATAAGATCGCCGCGAACCCGGCGGCCGCCCAGTCAGCATCGAGCGATGCCGCGCCTACCGCAAGCACCACTGCAATCGCCGATGACGATCCCATCCGCCACATGGTCGTCTCGGGCCGCAAGGGCGAAATCGCAGCCGAGACCGAGCGCCTGCTGGCCAACCACGACGCTATGGACCTCATCAACAATCACTTTATCCCCGCCCTCGACGAGGTCGGAGTCCTCTTTGACCAGGGAAAGTTCTTCTTGCCGCAGCTCATGGCCTCGGCCGAGGCCGCGCGCGTGGGCTTCGATACCATCAAACGCCTGATGCCCGCCGGCGAGATTGCCGACAAGGGCAAGATCTGCGTGGCCACCGTCAAGGGCGATATCCACGACATCGGTAAGAACATCGTCAAGATGCTGCTCGATAACTACGGCTATACCGTCTTTGATCTGGGTCGCGACGTCGATCCGCAGGAGGTGCTCAAGACCGTCAAGGAGCGCGACATTAAGCTCGTCGGCCTCTCGGCGCTTATGACCACCACGGTCGTCGCCATGGAGGAGACCATCAAGCTGCTTCATGCCGAGGTGCCGGGCGTCAAGATCATCGTAGGCGGCGCCGTGCTCACCCCCGAATACGCCAAGCAGATTGGCGCGGACTACTACGCCAAGGACGCCGCCGAAAGCGCGCGCATCGCCGAAGAGGTCTTTGGGCAGTAACACAACGGAAACAACCGAGCACCAAAACGTGCCGCATGCGCCACTTGGCACGTGCGGCACGTTAGAATAGATAAGACTATGCTCGTTTTGGCAGATAGGAGCGCAAGGATGGCGATCACGCCCGCAGAAATCGCGGAAACCCGCGGCATGGTTGAGGAGCAGAACCTCGACATCAGGACCATCACCATGGGTGTTTCGCTCATGGGTTGCGGCGACGAGAACCTCGACCGCATGTGCACGAAGATCTACGACCACGTGACGCACACGGCTGAGCACTTGGTCGAGACCGCCGAGAACCTCGAGCGCGAGTACGGCATCCCCATCGTCAACAAGCGCGTCTCCGTCACCCCGGTGGCGCAGATCGCCGCGTGCTGCAAGGATGAGGACCTCACCCCCATCGCGCATGCCCTCGACCGTGCGGCCGAGACCCTCGGCATCGACTACCTGGGCGGCTTCTCCGCGCTCGTCCAGAAGGGCATCGGCGACGCCGACCGCCGCGTCATCCAGTCCATCCCGCAGGCGCTCGCCACCACGAGTCGCGTCTGCTCCAGCGTCAACGTCGCCAGCCTGCGCGCCGGCATCAACATGGACGCCGTGCTCATGGCTGCGCAGACCATCATCGACGCCGCTAAGCTCACGGCCGACCAGGACTCCGTCGGCGCTTCCAAGTTTGTCTGCTTTGCCAACATGGTCGAGGACTCCCCGTTCATGGCGGGCGCTGTCCACGGCGGTGGCGAGGCCGACGCCGTCATCAACGTAGGCGTCTCGGGCCCCGGCGTTATGGCCGCAGCCCTGGAGACGCTGCCCGATTCCGCATCGATGATGGAGGTCGCCGAGAAGATTAAGCAGACCGCCTTTAAGATCACCCGCGCCGGTGAGCTCATGAGCCGCGAGGCCGCTCATCGCCTGGGTGTCGAGAAGGGCATTGTCGACCTGTCGCTGGCTCCCACGCCCGCCATCGGCGACTCTGTCGCGCGCATCCTCGAGATCATCGGAGTGGGCACCTGCGGTGGCCCCGGCACGACCTGCGCGCTCGCCATGCTCAACGATGCCGTCAAGAAGGGCGGCGTCATGGCCAGCTCCAGCGTGGGCGGTCTCTCCGGCGCCTTTATCCCCGTGTCCGAGGACGCCGGCATGATCGCCGCCGTCGAGGCTGGCGCGCTTTCGCTCGAGAAACTCGAGGCTATGACCTGCGTATGCTCCGTCGGCCTGGACATGATCGCCATCCCCGGTGACACCCCGGTCGAGACCATCGCGGGCATCATCGCCGACGAGATGGCTATCGGCGTCATCAACAACAAGACCACGGCCGTGCGCGTGATTCCCGCCATTGGCAAGGGCGTGGGCGACTGCGTCGAGTACGGCGGCCTGTTCGGCCGTGCGCCCATCATGCCGGTGAACCCCAACGCCGGCACCGTGCTTGCCCACCGTGGTGGACGCTTCCCGGCACCGCTGAACTCGCTGAAGAACTAGCTGAGGGGGACTGGCGAGGAGCCCCGGGGAGGGCAAATATATAAGGTCGCCTGCTCGGACAGTCCTGACTCGCACGGAGAGCACATTAAGTGCTCTCCGGCTCGTGCGGAACTCGCGATCGACCTTATATATTTGCCCTCCCCGGGGCTCCCGCACAACGGGATCTCAGTTGAGTTCTATCCCGGTTGCAGTTGCTTCGCTCCTGCACTACGTGGTCGATACTGCGGTTTGGCGTTGGGTCGGTTCTTTCTGATATATGCTGGTTGCGGCTCTTCTTTTGGGAGGAGTCGCTTTTTTGTTGCTAGGAGGTTGACCCGTGGTTGATGGGGATGCTCGCTCTGAGCTGCTTTCTGCTGATTGGAATGGCGAATGGATGCGCCTGCAGGCCGCGCGGCATCGGGCTGATGATTCTTTTGAGTGGGATAAAAGGGCTCGGCATTTTCGGCCGCTTGAGACTGCTTCGTATGCTCGGGATTTTATGAAGCTGTTAGCGCTTGAGCCTGGTGAGTCGGTGCTTGATATGGGGTGTGGGGCTGGGTCGATTGCTATTCCGCTTGCTCAGGCTGGGCATCCCGTGATTGCTGCTGACTTTTCCCCTGCCATGTTGGGCACGCTTGATGCTGGCATTGAGTACTATGGGCTCGAAGATCGCATTACACCGCTTGAGCTTGCTTGGGATGATGACTGGGATTTGGTTGGACCGGTCGCGAAAGCGGTAGATGTTGCCTTTGCCAGTCGCTCTGTCACCACGACCAACCTAAAAGGCGTGCTTGCCAAGCTTGATCGAACGGCTCGTCGGCGTTGTGCTGTCACGATGGTCGCCAACTCCAGCCCGCGCTATGACCTGCACCTGATGAACGCCATCGGTGCCTCGGTTACCTGCAGTAATGGCTTTGTGTATGCCTTTAATATCCTCATTCAGATGGGTGCCCTGCCGCAGGTTACGTACTTTGAATCGCCTCGTCGCGATACCTTCGATAGCCTTGAGGCGGGCGTAGCGGACTTCTCCCGCATGCTCGAGCACGGTAACGAGGATAAGATCGACCGTCTGCGCGACTACATCGCTCAGCATATGATTGAGAATCCCCATGCCGGCGAGCCAGGGTCCAAGGGCGTGCCGCAGGGGCGCTACATGCTCGACCACGTCCGCAAGGTCCGTTGGGCGTTTATTGCATGGGAGCCGGTCTCTTCGGACCGTCCATAGACCGCTTTCAGCCGCCGTACACGTCCGCCTGTAACCCGCGCTGTTCTCCCGCTCGGCATCCGCATTCTTTTTGAACTGGGCAAACACGCCCCACACCGCGCCGTTCCTGCGCTATCGTGGGACAGCTCACGTAGATTAAGGCCCCATCGCGGGGCGCCCCATAACATAGAAAGCGAGAACCCATGGCACTGACAGGAGCCCAAGTCAAGCAGCTTCGCAGCATGGCCCATCACCTCAACCCCGCCATCATCATCGGCAAGTCCGACATCAACGAGGGCACCGTCGAGCAGACGGTCGCCTACCTGGAGAAGCACGAGCTCGTTAAGTGCTCCGTACTCGACGGTTCCAGCCTTTCCGCCCGCGAGGCCGCCGAAGAGCTCGCCGACCGCTGCCATGCCGAGGTCGTCCAGGTTATCGGCCGCAAGTTCTCGCTGTATCGCGAGTCCTCGCGCAAGGACATCGAGAAGATTAAGCTCGTCTAAGAGCCAACGATCCGGCGAGCCAATATACATCAAACTTGCGAGCGTCCAAGCAATTCGGACGCTCTTTTTTATCGCTCGACGAGCACGCGGTTAAGCCTGCCCTCCACCAAGCGCTCGTACAGACGCCGCGTCTCGGGCTCGGGCACGCCATTGACCTGCTCCCTCAGGTGATGCATATGCCCACTGTACAGCTCGACGATATCGCGTCGTCGCCCCGCCGCACCGTAGACGCGCATAGCGCAACGCACCATGTCCTCGCGCGCCGTCTCTTGCCGCAACCCCGATTCCACCAGCCATACCGCCGACTGCAGGTCGTCTTCTTCTAGGGCGGCATTCGCTCCCCGAATCATGCAGTCGATATACTTCGATTCCATAATGCGCCGCATACGCAAAAAGTAGGTGGGATTACAGCCATTGGGAACATACAACGGGCCGGCATAAAGCTGCTCGATCTTAAGGCACAGCTCGATCAGATGGGGTCCGCGCGCACCCGTGCGATTTCCCAAAACTTCGCGGCTTATCTGATCAAACAACCGCACGTCGGTCTTGACGTAATCGCCGTTAAGCCCAATGCACTCGTTTTGAATCAGCACACACGACTTGCCATCCGGTGTCGGCCCCAAGGCCGAACGCAGGCGCGATATCGTCGAGTACAGATTGTTACGGGCGCTATTGAACTCGGCATGGGGCCACAGCTCCATAGCCAGCGTCTCGCGGTCGACCAGTGCATCCATGCCCAGCGCAAGCCGCTCGGCAAGCGTCGCCGCTTTCTTGCGGCGCCACATCTTATCCGTGATGGGAAACCCGTCGCGCTCGGCGCGAAACGCCCCAAACATGCGGATCTCGATATGGCCAATCACATCGACACCCTCGGCATCGCCGGCCTGGAACAGACGCTCGCCTTCGCCCTCAAAGTCGTCACGCAGCGAATACCGCGACAACTCGCGCACCGGGAGCTTCTTTCGAATTCTAGCAGCCGGCTCGCCCAGACAATGCATCGCAAGACGCGCAAACAGCCGATACGATGGATCCAAAATCCCTGGGCGGTTCATGGACATCCAGGCTGCAAGGTCGCTATCGCGGCCAGCGGAGGCCAAATGCAGCGCCACCATCCATGCCTCGGCACCACCGACCTGCGTCCGGCTCAAATCGAGCAGCTCTGCCTCTTCGCGCACCGATACCATCGATGTATTGCGTAAGTACGCCGCGCGCTCTAACAGCAGTGCGTTGTCGCGTATGTATCCAATCGATTCCTCGGCAAGCCTGAGCACCTGCACCGCACGGAATTTGGCATTGACCGGACGCCCCTCGGCCAGTGACTGCCAGCCTTCCAGTATCAAGCCAAACAACTGAACCTGATTGTCACGCACGCGCACGGCAAAACGGTCGAGCTCATTGAATGCCTGCTCGTCGGTCACCGGCATGCCGGCAAACAGGCGCCGCGCCGACAATACCATGCGCACCCAGATGGCGAGCGCTCGGATTCCACGCGTTTCGAGTGCCTCGAGCGTCAGGGCCATCTCGTCATCACGCTCGTCAGTCCCTGCATACGACCCATCAAATAGCTCCGTCAACATGCGGTCCACTCGCACAAACGTCCCCGCGATATCGAGCTCACAATTGTAGGCCTTATCCGTTTTGAGCCCCGCGAGGATCTCACCACCCTTCGCCCGCTCAGTCAGCCCATGCTTTATCTCGACATGTGCGGACAGCATGTCGAGTGCGACACAAGACGCCTCACTTTCCAGCGCTGTATGGCTTGCCGGAAGCCCCAGACCACTATCTCCATAACAGGCGGCCGTAAACACGTGCGCCACCTTCCACGACACGGGATCGAGCTCGCAAATCGCTTGATCGCCCGCACGCTCGATAATTGAGGCCATATACCGCGCGAGCTTTGTATTGGAGACGCTCACCGCCGCCAGATAGATGCCGAGCGCCTCGCCAGGCGTCGGCTCCGATGCCCGGCCATCTGTCTCGGTCTTTCCCAGCGCCGCGCGGCAGATATCCCCTCCATGCCCCGTCAGGACCAGATCGACCCCATACTGCCCGGCAAGCTCCAACACCGCACTGCGGTCCAAAAACGCGTCCGCGAGGTCCATCGCGGTATCGCAGCGACCCGCTTTAATCAATATACGCGCCGCCCGCACAACGAGTTCGGGGCGAATTTCGGCGACCAGCTTGCGCAATCGCAGGCGTGCGTTATCCTCGGTACCCAAGCAGGTAAAGCTCCGGTCTGCCGGATCGACACCAAAAATGGGATAATCGCGGACAAGATAGGACTGGTCAATCGCCGAAAGCCTAACACCGCAAGCCTCGAGCTCCGAAATATTGCCCTCACCCATTAGGACCATCAAGCATGCCACACTAAACAGGGCGTTGTTCTCGAGCGACGCCAGATCAACAAGTGCCGCACCGTAGATATTGACGATCTCGTTTTCGAGCATCTGGGCAACGTCTCCCTGCCCGTATAGTCCCGACTGCATAGCCGAGACGAGCTCGGGCACGCCCTGCGTAAGCTGGTAGAAGTCGAGCGATGTGCTGATCGAGAACGCCGATGCCCACGCCGAATACTCATAGGCATGCACTTTGAGCATCTGCGCGTTGACTTTAATCGAATCGCCCAGTCCATGAATCAGCTGTCGATTCGAAGGACGGCAGCTCATAAAGACCCCAACCCCCATAGCACGCAGGCTTCGGATTCGGTCGATCAGCTCCTCGGTCTCGCTCTGGCTGAGGTTAGGCACGTTATCGATTGCAATCAGGGAGTGCGGCTTGTCCTTAAGCTCTTCGGTAACGACCTCGAGCTGCATAAACACCTCGCGCCCAATGGCGCGGTCTGCCTCAATGATCCGCACGGGACCTCGCGTCGGATCGCTTTTAACCTCTTGGGCATACTGCAGCAGCACCGAGGTTTTTCCAAAGCCATCAGGTGCGTAGAGGACTACGATGCCGGCCTTTCGGCCCTTGGCGATAAGTTCGTTCATCAAGCGATCGCGCCGCACCGTATAGCTACTGCCCAGCGGCATAAGCTCGAGGTCGTCCGTATTGCCCAAATCGTTAACCATGCCCGCTCCTCAACTCGACCACATGGACACCGTAACGCTAGACCATATGTATCGCTAGATGAATAGAGCGATGCTACGGTTTAGGATGTTTGTTGGTACGCAAATGGCAAGTTTTTGTTCAGCGTGGTCCGATTGAAACTTATCCCCCAACCAATCAGTCTTTGCGCAGGTCAATGCGCTTGCCAGCTTGTCCCATCCTTTGGCAGTGTACCTCAAATGAGCGCTGTTCAATTGTGTTGCGCAACTCACCTAACGCCAGCTACCGTCTGCGACCTTTTCATAGCATTTATGCATAGTATCTGTTATGGAATGAATCATGCCGCACCAGACGCACCCGTCCAGTTCGCGGCAAGATTTTCGTCAAGCACACGGCGCGCGCTCAGCAAAAAGGCCCCCGCAAAGCGGAGGCCTTCGGCAAAGCTATGTCGAGGTGATAGGCTTTCGCTACTTGCAGAGCGAAAGGGCGGCCTCGTCGGCAACGACAACGCAGTTGGTGTGCAGCTGCAGGATCGAAGCCGGGCACTCGGGCGTAACCGGACCATAGCACATGTCATGCACGGCCTGAGCCTTGGCCTCGCCATTGGCGACGACCAGGATCATGCGGGCATACATGATGGTCTGGGTACCCATGGTGTAGGCCTGACGGGGAACATCGTCGATGCTGTCGAACAGGCGGCTGTTGGCCTGAATGGTGCTCTCGGTGAGGTCGACGCAGTGCGTGCCCTTGGAGAAGTGGTCATCGGGCTCGTTGAAGCCGATGTGGCCGTTGTTGCCGATGCCGAGCAGCTGCAGATCCGGGTAACCGGCGTCGGCGACAATCTTGTCGTACTCAGAGCAGGCAGCAGCGGCGTCGGGGTTGGAGCCATCGGGCACATGCGTGTTGTTCAGGTCGATGTTGATGTGATCGAAGAAGTTCTCACGCATGAAGTAGTGATAGCTCTGAGGATCGTCGTGCGAAAGGCCGCGATACTCGTCCAGGTTGTAGGTGCTGACCTCGGCAAAGTCGACGTCGCCCTTCTTGTACCAAGCAGCGAGCTGCTTGTAGGCACCGATCGGGGTGGAGCCGGTGGCAAGGCCCAGCACACAGTCGGGCTTGAGGATAACCTGGGCCGAGATGATATTAGCGGCCTTGCGGCTCATATCCTCGTAGTCTTTAGCTTTAATGATCTTCATTACGCGTCCTTTCTCGTACAAGAGAGGCAAGGCTCCCTTACAAGCACTTGCCCGCGGCCCGCGTCGGCCGCAACCAACGTGTGCGGCCACCAGGGCGAGGTCGCGTAATGTATGTGTCTCGTGTCTAGCCGCGTCGAGGCCCCTGCCCGTCCACGGTGACCCGAAGCCTTTTAGCTTCGGACATATCCCATCTTGCCACGGAGGGCGTCCTCTTTCAAGGGCGCCCTCCGTAAACGTGTTTGAATTGTAGGCTAATGGCCACGTGCACTTGCTAGCGCTCGCGAGCAACGATGAGCTGGTCCATCTCCTCGACATGCACGCCAACGGAGCCCTTGATGCTCGAGAACTCAACGGAGTTGCACACCAAGATGGGAACCGTCACATCGTAGCCCTCGGCAGCAATTGCCTCGCGATCGAACTCAATGAGTACATCGCCCTTATGGACGATGTCACCCACTTGCGCATGTACGGTAAAGTGCTTGCCCTCGAGCTGAACAGTGTCCAGGCCAACGTGGATGAGCACGTCCAAGCCATCAACCGTGTTAAGCGCAACGGCGTGTCCCGTGGGAAAAATAGCCTCGACCTTGGCATCAGCCGGCGCGATCACGCGCGTTCCGGTGGGCTGAATCGCCACGCCCTGGCCCAAAAGGCCAGTAGCAAACGTCTGATCGTTTACCTCGGAGAGCGGAATGACGTCACCCGAGATGGGAGCATCCAACGTAAGGACTCGACCACGCATACCAAAAGACCTTAGGACTTTAGTGAACATGCTCCCCCTCGGACATACCGATCAACCAAAATAACCTTAACAGTTTACCACTTGGCACCCGTTTTTGACCATTAGGGAAGTTCGCGCTTGACAACCTCGACGATGTCGTCGACAACGCGCTGAGTCAGCTCGTGCGTCTCGGCCTCAGCCATCACGCGGACCAGCGGCTCGGTACCGCTCGGGCGCACCAGAATGCGGCCGCGGCCGTCAAGCTCCTTCTCGGCAGCAGCGACGGCATCCCAGATGGGCTGGCAATCGTCAAGACCAGCCTTGTTGTCGGAATGCACGTTGACGAGTACCTGCGGGTACTTCTTCATGATGCCGGCAAGATCGGTGAGGGTACGACCGGTACGCTTGAGCACGGCCAGCAGCTGCAGAGCCGTCACCAGACCGTCACCGGTGGTGTTGTGCTCCAGGAAGATGATGTGGCCGGACTGTTCGCCGCCGATGACGGCGCCGTCCGCGAGCATGCGCTCCAGAACGTAGCGGTCGCCCACGGCGGTCTGGACCATCTCGAAGCCCTGCTCCTTCATAGCGATGGAGAAGCCCAGGTTGCACATGACGGTCGAGACGATCTCGGAGTTGGCGAGCTTGCCGCGAGCGGCGAGGTCAGAACCGCAGATAGCCAGGATGTAGTCACCGTCGATCTCATTGCCCTCGCTGTCCACGAACAGTACGCGGTCGGCGTCGCCGTCGTGGGCCAGGCCGATGTCAGCATGGGTGCGCAGCACGAGCTCGCGCAGGGGCTCAAGATGGGTGGAGCCGCACTCAACGTTGATGTCGGTGCCACAGTAATCGGTGTTGATGGCATGGACCGTGGCACCCAGGCGCTGCAGCGCGGCGGGCGTGGTCTGGCAAGAAGCACCGTGGCCGCAGTCAACGGCAACGACCAGGCCGTCGAGCCTCAGGCCATCAAGCGTATCGATGGCATGATCGACATATGCCTTGCGGGCGTCCTTCATCTTGATGATGTGGCCCACGCCAGCACCGGTCGGCAGCGTGTCGGCAGCCATGGCTTCCTCGGACATGACCCAGGCGCTGATCTCTTCCTCGACAGCATCGGGAAGCTTCATACCCTTGCGGCTAAAGAACTTGATGCCGTTGAACTCCGGCGGATTGTGCGAAGCGGAGATGACGATGCCGCCATCGAGCTCGTTTTGAACGGTGAGCAGCGCCACGGCAGGCGTGGGGATAACGCCGCAGCAGTGCGGGCGGCCGCCCTCGGCCATAATGCCGGCGGTCAGAGCGCTCTCGAGCATGGTGCCCGAAAGACGCGTGTCACGGCCGATGCAGATGTCCGGACCAAGAAACTTGGTCGCCGCGCGGCCCAGGCGAAACGCGAGGTCGCACGAAAGATCGGCGTTGGCGACGCCACGGACGCCATCGGTACCGAAGATGTTCTGGGGCATAGGATCGCTCCTTCCCTAGCAGGCGATATGCAACCGCCCGCCCTAGTCGAAAAAAAAGCGGGACCCGCCGAGGAATCGGCAGGCCCCGCTTGTACATTGTATCTCGAAAGGAGATAAAACCTTAGCGCTTGGAGAACTGGGGAGCGCGGCGGGCCTTCTTGAGGCCGTACTTCTTGCGCTCGACCACGCGAGCATCGCGCGTAAGGAAACCGGCCTTCTTGAGGTCAGCACGGTAGTCGCCAGCGTTCAGAAGAGCGCGAGCGATGCCCAGGCGCAGAGCGCCGGACTGACCGGAGATGCCGCCGCCATCGCACAGAGCGATAACGTCGAACTGACCGGCGGTGTCGGTCACCTTGAAGGGAGCAAGGGCGTTCTCAACGAGCTGATGACGGCCGAAATACTGCTCGGCGTCACGCTTGTTGATGGTCACCTTGCCGGTGCCGGGGACGAGACGGACGCGGGCGACGGCGTTCTTACGACGGCCGGTACCCTGGTAGACAACGGTGTTCTCAGCCATCTTTAAGCCTCCAGCTCAATCTTCGTGGGGTTCTGGGCAGCATGCGGATGCTCGGTGCCAGCGTAGACCTTAAGCTTGGTCATCTGGGCACGGCCGAGGGTGGTCTTGGGCAGCATACCGCGAACGGCGCGCTCGATGACCTTCTCCGGGTGCTTCTCCATAGCCTGGCGGAAGCTCTCAGCCTTGAGGCCGCCGTTGTAGCCGCTGTGGCGATAATAGGTCTTCGTGTCGGCCTTGTTACCGGTAAGCTGGACCTTATCGGCGTTGATGACGACAACGAAGTCGCCGCAGTCGCTGTTGGGCGTGAACTGGGGCTTGTTCTTACCGCGCAGGATCATTGCGATCTGGGTGGCAAGACGGCCCAGGACAGCACCATCGGCGTCGACGAGAACCCAGTTGCGCTGGACCTCGCCCTGCTTGGCGTAGTGAGTCGATTTCGAAATCACTTAGACTCCTCCATGTACAGTACGTGTTGTTACAGAGATTCACGGGGCTCTGCAAGTAACCCGTCCATATTACCCCGCTCGCCGTACGAGTCAACAGGTATTTTGGCTCCGACCAGAGTTTCTGCACATGTCATCCACGAGCCGTGATTTTCCAGCTCTTTAGCTTTTGTCATTTTTTGAGGGTTCGCCGTCGTTAGCGCTCAACGAACTCTTGGATTTCCGCGAGCAGGCGCTTTGCCTCCTGGCGGCCCTGGATATACAGGTCCAAAAGCTTTGCCGAATCGTGCTCGACATGGCCGACCTCGACCGGCTTTTGCGGAGCGACGACCAGCGCACGGCCCTCGCGCTCATACTTCCACAGATGCATGCGCTGGATGTTGTAACGGTCGTGGCGCGTCTCGATAGCCTCGAGCAGATAGGGGTAGTCGGCATAACGCGCACGCGCGGCAGGCATAAACTCGTAGGGCTTTTTCTCGTACGAGCGGTCCTGCGTGACAATGACAACCGCACGGTCGAAGCCCGCCTCCTCCAGCACGTGCTCGATGGGGACCGAATCGGCCACGCCGCCGTCGACATATTTGTGCCCGTCAATCTCGACCGGCGGCGTCACCAGCGGCAGCGACGTCGAGGCGCGCACGGCATCGAGGTCGAGCACGGCGCTTTTGACCGGCAGGTACGTGGCGGTTCCAAAAAGCATGTCCGTCGCGACGGCGTACATCTCGATGGGGCTCGCATCGAACGTCTCGTTGTCAAAGGGGTCCAGGCGGTCCTGGACATCGTTGAAGATAAAATCGTAGCCGACGATAGAGCCCGTGGCCGCAAACGACGCGGCGCCCATGAAGCGGTTGTCGTTACAGAAAGCCAGGTTGATGCGGTTGGCACGGCCGATCTGGTGCGATTTGTAGTTCACGCCGTTGAGGGCGCCGGCCGATACACCGTAGACAGCCGGAATCTCGACGCCAGCCTCCATGAGAACGTCGAGCACGCCTGCGGTAAATTGCCCGCGAAAGCTACCGCCCTCCAGGACGAGCGCGACCTTGCCGGCGTTCTTTGCCTTATCTTCTGCAGTCATGTTGACCTCCTGCGATTGCGTTTTGGCTTTCTTCTACCCAGTTTTGGGATGGCGAGAGCGCAGGTTTTGGAGTTGAGGGGGCGGGGTGGTCGGCGGGAAAGCGTGTCCCGTTCTCAGAGCAAATTCCGGGTCTCATTTTCCGCTGAGCCCACCATCAGGAAAATGAATCCCATTCCGAGCTTAGATTCCGGGATGCGCTTTCCGCTTGATGTGTCATCCGGAAACTACGTCCCAGTCTGAGCGCGGATTCCGGGATGGACTTTCCGCCTGGGCCGTCATTGGGAAAGCGTGTCCCGGTCTGCGTTGCCAAGGCGTTTTCTTTACGCCCGCGCCCTGCACAGAGTTCGATTCTCCGCGGGTAGGGGGATCCGTTGATGCGGCGCATGGCCGGCTGAGATTCGATAAACATCGCATCCATATTGAGCTGATAGATTGCGCGGAGAATCCGCGTATTTGCTTCGCAAATCCGCACCGGCTTCGGCCGCCTGTCGGCGTCCTCGCCCGCTCGCTACAAACGCTTCGCGTTTGCTTAACGCTCGCGCCCTGCGCAGAGTTCGATTCTCCGCGGTACGGACTAGAAATAAAAAGGCAGGTAGAGACACTTCTCTACCTGCCTGTAACTATTGGTGGAGGCGCGGAGAATCGAACTCCGGTCCACGAAAGCCCCCTGATTGGCATCTCCAAGCTCAGTCGCTGGTTTAGTCTCGGACGCTTTGCGCGCAGCGACACGCTCGCGGCGTCCTAACCGGTTCGGTCTTAGCCTGCGCCATACCGATTACGTGCGCAGGAGCATTCCCCTAACATGACGTCGCGCCGGTGTCGGGGAAATCACCGGGTTGACGCGCCGCTATAAACTAAGCAGCGAGAGCCATAGGCTCAAAAGAAGAGTTGTTGTCAATTCAATTTGACGGTACCCCTGTTTAACGAGGCGAGGAGACCTCGGCTTGCTTCCTCTCTCAGAGCTATCGTGTCGAAACCAGTCGCCCCCGAATGTCGGGAAAGTCTGGATGGCATTGGGCACGAGCGCCCAACACCCGTCGACTTTTCAAGGAGCATGCGGAGCGAGCCCCGCTTGTGGAGTGTTATCTTACCACGTTCTGAAAGCGGACAGCTGTTCTATGCACGAGCTGTGAAGACCCCAATGTGCGCCGCACTTCGCACTTTTGCTACCGATCGCGTCACGTATATTTTCGCCAAGCAAAATTGACCCGTCGAAAGGACCGTTATGGATACCAAGCAGCAACTCGTCAATGCCCTCGCAGGCCTGGGCTCAACCATTACCGAAGCTATGGATGTCATCGAAGGCTTTGTCCCCTGCGGACATCCCGCCCTCACGGTATCGAACGCACTCGTCGCGCTGGACGCTGACGATGATGCAGCTCTCGCCCAGCAGCTTGAGACCGTCGAGGGTTTTATCGACCACGTGAGTGAGAACCGCGGCGTGGCCGCCTACCACGGCGTCGACGTCGAGCTCGCAGGTCCCAAAGCTGATCTGCTCGCAGCAATCCGCGAGGTAGGCGCCCTTATGCAGACCGCAGGCGTCAAGAACACCCAGGTCAACGAGTGGGTCTACCGCAGTCTGGCAGCACTAAACGATTCCGACGAAAAGGCAGCCGAACAGCTCGAAGAAAGTCCCACCATTAAGGCCGAGCTTTTGTAAATAGCAGACGCGGGTCCCTTGGCGCATCGTCGTCCAAGAGGCCCGCAAGCAGTTCGCGTTAACCGATAGCCGCGCCGCCGCGTTCGGCCAAAGCAAGAATCGGCATCATTTGGCGCGGGGTCTTCGCTGCAAGATCGGCATGTTCGAGCAGCTTGCGATCGTTGGTCACCAAGTAATCGACCTGCGCGCGCTTGCATGCGGCAAGCACCAAGTTGTCCTCGTAATCGCGATGGAGCGTCAGATATTTGTCGGCCAGCCAAAGGTCCGACGCATCCGCACCCACGGCTGTGACGTTTTCGGTCATATTCCGAACAAACGCCAGCGCCGCATCGCCAATTGCGCGGGCAGAAGCCTCGTCGAGTGCTCCCCCGCTGGCAAGAACGCTACGCTTCAGCTCGTGTTGGACAACGTACAGTACGTCCTTAGCGATATGCACCGGAAAGAACAGCAACGCCCCCGTCTCCGTCGCCTGCCCAATAAACGCACGTGCGGCAAGCGACTCGGCATGGTCGGCGCAAAACGAATCAACCCACACGTTGGCGTCCACCATTATTTTGAGGGGAGCCCCGCTCACAGGATCATCCCCTTTTGGCGATAGCGCTCGTCCATGGCTTCGGAATAGATTGTGTCCCAATCGCGATCATCGGACACGGACGACGTAGCGATGCCCAGGTCCGCGTAAAGCTGATCTGCCGCTGCCCACGACGCGGCGAACGGAGTATCGGGCGCGACGGTCTGCTGCCGGTCGTCGACGGCCGCAAGCACTTCCTCGCACTGCCCGCCACCCTGCGCGACCTTGGCCACCACCTTTTTGATGAGCTCGGGCAATGACCTGCCCGAAAGCCGCAGTGCCTCCTCGGCACGGTTCTTGACCTGGCGATCCACGCGAACGTTCACCTGCGCCATGCTGCCAACGGTAGCCATCTCAACCTCACCTTCAGCATTTGCTAGCAGTGCTAGCACAAGCATATATCCAAGCTAACATCTCGTCAAACAAAAGAAGGCCTGCACCCTGGCGGCTGCGGTGCCGCCCGAATGCAGGCCATATACTCAATCGAAAACGCTAACGGAGGTAAGCCTTCGCGTTGCCCAGGCTGTAGGCGATCGTTGAGCCATTGTGCAGCAGTGACGACGTCTGCGGAGTAATCATGCCGGTAATACCCAATGCCAACAGCGCCGAGTTGGTGAGCATCACCTTGGAATACGAACTCGTCAGACGGTCGATAAGCCCCTGGCTCATGCGGCGCAGGCGCACGATCGCAGCGAGATCCGTGTCGGTCAGGATGATGTCGGCGACCTCCTTGGCGATGTCGCTTCCACCGCCCATGGCCAGCCCCACATCGGCCAGGCCCAGCGCCGGTGAGTCGTTGACGCCGTCGCCCACCATGGCAACGTGGCGCCCCTCGCGCTTAATCCGCTCCACATACGCGTACTTGTCCTCGGGCAGCAGCTCGGCCTTAAACTCGTCGACGCCCGCCTCGCGCGCAATGCGCTCGGCCGTGCGCTCCGAATCGCCCGTGAGCATAACGACATGCTTGACGCCCAGCGCATGCAGGTCGGCGATGGCCTCGCGAACCCCGAGCTTGAGCGGATCCTCGATGCCGAGCACGCCGACGACCTTGCCATCGACCGCCAGATACAGCGGCGACAGACCCTGCATCTGGGACTCGATTTGCTCCTTAATGTCGGACTCGAGCCGCGCGCCCTCGTCCTCAAATACAAAGTGCGCGGAACCGATGATGGCGCGACGCCCCTCGATGGACGAAGCGATGCCGTGCGCCACAATATACTCGACCGCAGCGTGACGCTCGCGGTGCTCGAGCCCGCGCTCACGTGCCGCATTTACCACGGCGCGCGCCACCGGATGCGGGAAATGCTCCTCCAGGCATGCGGAAAGGCGCAGGACCTCGTCCTCGCTCCAGCCATCGGTGGTGAGCACGCAGGCAAGACGCGGCTGCGCTTCGGTGAGCGTGCCGGTCTTATCAAACACAATGGTGTCGGCCTTGGCAAACGACTCAAAATACTTCGCGCCCTTGACCATGACACCCATCTTGGCAGCATCGCTCATGGCAGTCATGACGGCGACGGAACCCGTGAGCTTGAGTGCGCACGAGTAGTCGACCATCAGCGCCGCTGAGGTCTTGATAAGGCTGCGGGTGGTAAGCGCAACCAGGCCCGCGAGCAGGAAGTTCCACGGGACGATCTTGTTGGCAAGGTCTTCCATGTGCGACTGGCCCTCGGACTTGAGCGAGTCGGCCGTCTGCACGAGTGAGACGATTGAGCGCAGTTTGGTTTGCGCCGTATTGGCGCGCACACGCACCAAGATGCTACCGTCTTCCACGACAGTGCCGGCGAACACGTCGTCGCCTGCGCTGCGCTCGACGGCCAGCGGCTCGCCGGTCAGGGTCGCCTGGTTGACCATGGCGCTCCCCTGCTCGACCACGCCATCGATGCAGATGGACATGCCGGTGCGCACGGCGACCAAATCGCCGGGCTCGAGCTCGGTGGCGGCAACGCTTACCTCGGTGTCGCCGACGACCTTTTGCGCCTTGTCGGGCACATCGAGCAGCGAGTTAATGAGCTCGTTTTCGCTCATGGCGCAGGTGTAGTCCTCGAGCAGCTCACCCACGTTGAGCAGGAACATCGTCTGGCCCGCGGTGTCGACATCACGCTTGACGAACGAAATGCCGATGGCCGAAGCGTCGAGCACAGGAACGGTCAGGCGCGGCTGCGCCAGCTCGTGAAGGGCAGCGCGCAAAAATGCCATGTAACCGGCCACGACAAACACCGCACGCAGGGGCGTCGGCAAGAACCATCGGCGCGCATAGTGGGCGCCGACAAGCGTGGCAAGATCCATAACGAGCTTGTGCTTGCGTGGCTCAAGTTGCATCACGTAACCCGTCTTTGCGTCGGCAATGGCCTGGGCATCGAGCGCACCCAAGGCATCGAGCACGCTCGCACGACACCGCTCGTCGTATTCGAGCGCCATCTGGCCAATACGGCCATAAACGCGCACCTTGTGCATGCCGTCGATATCGCCGCTGAGCTTAAGAAGTGCATCGAGATCGCTCTCTGGCACAGGACCCGCCAATTGAAGACGGGTCCTGCCGGGGATCTCGCTAATAATCGAGAATCTCATAGTTTGTGCCTGGGAGCGTTACTCAGCTGCCTCGTCAGCAGCGGCCTCGCTCTGGGTGATATAGGCCGCCTCGGCAACCATGTCGTCGACATTAGCCTTGGCCTGCTCGACCATGTCCTGGTAGCAGTTCTTGATGCGCATGCCGCACGCGATACCCTGCACACAGGCATTCTTGACCGGAGCGCTGGTAAGCAGCTTGATGCCGGCCGTGCCAAGCAGAAAACCGCCACCGACAAGCAGGGTATTGAACGTCGACTTCTTCATGTTGCTTCTCCCTTTTGCCGCATTTGACGCGGCACGGTGCCTCAGCACCCGAGTAAACAAGTTTGCTCGAGCACACTTTTGGAAAATAGTTTATCTTATCTAACTATTAAGTTCAACAATGGTTAACTTTTTGGAAACTATGGGGATGAACTCAATATGACAAAGGAGCTGTCCCTTTGTCACATTATGGGACTGTTCCTTTGTCACATTCCTACAGCTGCCAGGCAGCCGCCTCCTTTTGCAGCGCAACCATGCGGGCGAATTCTCCGCCTGCCGCCTTGAGCTGCGCCGGAGTGCCCTGTTCGGCAACCACTCCATCCTTGAGCACAACGATTTTGTCGGCATTTTCCACCGTACGCATACGGTGAGCAATAACGATAACCGTCTTGCCCGCGAGCAGGCGGGAAAGCGCCTGCTGAACCACGGTCTCGTTCTCGACGTCCAGGCTCGCCGTGGCCTCGTCCAAAAGGACGATGGGGGCGTCCTTAAGCAGCGCACGAGCGATGGAGATGCGCTGGCGCTCGCCGCCAGACAGCTTGGAGCCGTTCTCGCCGATCATGGTGTCGTAGCCCTGCGGCATGCGGTTCACGAACTCGTCGCAGTTGGCGGCACGCGCAGCCGCAAGCACTTCCTCATCGGTGGCATCACGACGCCCGAGGCGGATGTTTCCCATCACCGTGTCGTCAAAGAGCAGTACGTCTTGGAACACAATGGCGTAGTCGCGCAGGAGCACCTCGGGATCCACGCTCGCAACATCCACGCCACCCACGGTAACCTTGCCCGCGGTGGCATCCCAAAAGCGCGCGGCCAGGCGGCTCACCGTAGACTTACCGGAACCCGAAGGACCGACCAGTGCCGTAACTTCGCCTTCCTTGGCGGTAAAGCTCACATCGGTAAGAACTTTCTCGCCGGCGCGGCCGTCCTCGCCCGCACCATATCCAAATGCCACGTGATCGAACACCACATCGTGGCCCGCGGGCTCAAATTTCTCGCTGCCCCGCGCCACGGGCTCTTCCATGATGGAACGCATGCGCTTGGCAGACGACTCGGCGGCAAACAGCTCGGACATTAACATTAACGCCTGGTCAAAAGGCGCATAGATGCGGCTCACCATAAGCAGGAAGGCAAACATCACCAAAAAGTCGACCTGCCCGGAGGCGACCATCGCGGCGCCCGTGACCAGCGTGGTGGCAATGCCCAGACGCAGGATGGCAAAGGCGGAGTTGACCAAAAGCCCGTTAGCGAGCTCGCCCTTGGTGGTCTCATGCTCCTCGGCATCGATCACGGCGTTGAGCCCCTCAAGATAATGGGCCTCCTGGTTGGTGGCGCGGATCTCGCGAACGCAGTCGAGCGTCTCTTGAATAGCCTCGGTAACCTTGACCTTCTCGGCACGCACGCGATCGAACACCGGAGTCATGGGGCCGCGTGTTAGATACAGCACGGCAAAGGCCACGGGAACGCTCCAAAACGCCGCGATCGCCAGCTGCCAGCAAAAGAACAGCGACGCCACGAACACAATGGCGCTTGCGATGATGGCGCCCCAAAGCTCTCCCAGCACGTGGCTGTAGGCGTGCTCCATGGCCTGGACGTCACCCATGATGGTCTCGGTTAAATCGGCCAGATCACGACGACCAAAAAACGACAGCGGCAGTTTGCGCAAGCGCTCGGCAATCTCCATACGCTGCTTGCCGCACTCCTCGTAAAAGATGCAGTAGGTGTAGTAATACTGCTGCCAGTTAGAGGCAAAGAGCAACACGAAAAAGACCAGGAGCCCGCCCACGATCGGCAGGGCATCCGGCAGGTCAGCCCCGCTGGCGAGATGCTCGACAAAACCGGCCATAACCAGGAATAAAAAGCCCATGCCGGCCATGGTAATGAGATTAGTGAGCGTGGTCCAGAAAATGCCGCGTTTTACGCCGGCGACGCCTTTATCGGATAGGAAATACTTCTTTTGGAATGAGGCGAACATTTAGGCCTCGCCTCCCTTCGTGACGGCGGCATCAGCGGTCGCTGCAGTGATTTTCCAGCTCGCGGCCTGTTCGTATTCGGCCCACATCTTGGCATACAGACCCTCTTGGGACAGTAACTCGGCATGGGTACCCGACTCCTGCACGCTGCCCTGGTTGAGCACCACGATTTGGTCTGCGCCCACTACAGTCGAGAGTCGGTGCGCAATCATAATGACCGTGCGACCCGCCGCCAGCTTGCTAAAGGCGCGCTGGATGAGCGCCTCGTTCTCGGGGTCGGCAAACGCCGTGGCCTCATCGAGCACCACGATAGGCGCGCCTTTAAGGATCGCGCGGGCGAGTGCCACGCGCTGAACCTCGCCACCCGAAAGATATGCTCCGCCGGCACCGAGCATGGTATTGATGCCCTGGGGGAGCTTGGCCACAATGTCGTCGCACTGAGCTGCGGAGAGGGCCGCACGCACTTCGTCGTCAGTGGCCGTAGGCTTGGAGGCGCGCACGTTATCGGCAAGTGTTTGCCGGAACAGCTGGTTGGTCTGGAACACGAAGGCAACCTGGTCCATAAGCTCGTGCGGATCCATATCGCGAACGTCCACACCGCCTACGAGCACTCGACCCGAGGAGACATCCCAAAAACGCGGGATCAGGCTTGCGCAGGTTGACTTACCGCCACCCGAGGGACCCACCAGGGCGAGGATGCTACCAGCGGGAACGCTAAAACTCACATGACTGACAGCAGGTGCTTCGGCACCCTCGTACGTAAAGCTCACGTCCTCAAATCGCACGTCGCCGCCGGCAGGGTGCTTGGGTTGGACGGGCACGGAGAGCCGCTTGGAATCCATGACGCTTCGAATACGAGCCAGCGAATCAGCACTCATCTGAGAGGCCTCGCCCACAAACATGAGCTTGGTCATGGCCGTCGGCACTACGGCCGAAAATATCGCGTAAAACGTGAAGTTGGTCATAAAATGCGCGAAGTCCGTCTCGCCCGGCGCCAGCAGCAACGCCACGGGCAACAGGAATGCCACAAGACCATTGAGCGCGGTAAGGTTGAGTACCTGCGGACCTCGGCAGAACGTGCCCGCATAGTTTTGTGCCATGTCGGCGTATTCGGCGATCGCATCGTGGAAGGCCTTAAAGGAGTAGACCGTCTGCTGAAACACCTTGACCACGGGGATGCCGCGTACGTATTCGGTGCCGGTCTTATTCATCTTGACCAGCGCTCCCATGTAGGCCTTCATAAACTCGCCGCCCTTGCCGCCCATCATGGCGGCCATGGCGCCAAACGAAACGACGACCGAGATAAGGCATGCCGCCCCCAAACGCCAATCGAACGCGAAAAGCAGCACGAGCAAGCCCGCGACCATGGCGGCGGCGCCTGCGATATCGGGCAGCATGTGTGCGAGCAAAGTCTCGGTGGAGGCGGCGCATCCGTCTACAATACGGCGCAGCTCACCGGTGGCGTGCGTGTCAAAGTAGCCAAGCGGCAGCTTAAGCAGGTGCTCGCTCGTAGTCTTGCGGATATTGGACGCACAGCGAAACGCAGACAGGTGCGTGCACATGAGCCCCACGAAATAAGCTACGATGCTTGCCAGCGCAAACCCCACGGCCCACCAACCGTACATCGCAATGTTAGTGGCTTCGCTCCAGTTGGGTGCCACGGCGATCAGATCGCGCGCGACAAGCCAAATGCACGCGTACGGGCCAAAGCTCATCAGCTGCGAGAGCGCCGAGAGCGCCATGCCCAAATACGTTAGGAATTTGCGGTCACCGGCATACGCGAGCAACTCGCCGATACCTCCACCTTCCCTTTTTGATTCCTTTGCCATGAGATTCCTTTCTAACGGCTTGAGAGTTAACCGTAATGAACTTATCATTGATGTGTTAGCCATGGCTCACAATCAAGCCAGGCGTGGACGTTTCTGCAAAGGAAAGGGACGCTTTTGCAAATACGGCGGGCAGCGACCGACATAACCGAGCTCTACGCACCGCAATTTGAGCAGTTTGGCCTGGAGCTTACCGGCAAGGGCGCCGTCTTTACCGGCGAGGTGGCAAACGACCGGGCGCACGGCCGCGCATGGATCATGCCCCTCTCCCCCACCTGCATCGTCATGGAGCATTTCATAACCCCGACGCGCAACATGCACCTAGCCGAATACACGCCCGAACCGTACGCATGCGTGAGCGAGGTCAGCGCGCCCACACTTACATGCATGCCCGAGGCTGGCATAACGCCCGCAAACCTCAAACCATTGCATGGACCGTGGCCAAACAATGCCGTTTGCAGCTTTATCCAAGATAGCTGTGGCGAGGAATTAAGCCCGCTGTTTGCGGGGGAGCTCTATTACTCGCGCTCGGTGCTCTTTTTGCCTGGATATTTTGACGAACTGGAGCACCGCTATCCCACCGAGTTCGCGGGAATCTTTGAGGCGTTTGCCGAGCCATGGCACGAGGAAGCGACGTCTGCCATCTGCCACACGCTGCGCCGGATTAACAAGGACCGCGCCCGCACCGTAGGCGGACACGTCTATATGCAGGGCATCGTGGAGACCATGGTCGCGGAGCTCGCCTGTTCGCGCGCGGCCCACAGGCAGGCGCGGCAGGCGGCAGACACACGCGTCAGCATAACCATTGCCGAAGAAGCAACGGCGATGATTGAGCGCGCGCTCGACAAAGGCAGACGTGTGGGTATCAACGAGGTGGCCGAGAGGCTCTACACAAGCCGCTCCAAACTATGCGCCACCTTTAAGGCCCAAACAGGCGAGTCCCTGGGCGCCTACATTCGCAGACGCCGCATGGAGCGAGCGCAGGACCTTTTGGCCGATAGCGCGCTCACGATAGCGCAGATGGCAGAGCGTCTAGGCTACCCTCAGCAAGCCGCCTTCGCCCAAGCCTTCAAACAATACACCGGCATGACACCCACGGCTTGGCGAAGCAAGCATCGCTAAGGCCCAGGCTCCCTGGCCGTAACGGAGCGATTAATTAGCCGCCGCCCGTCAGCTCACCCAGGATCTAAACGTCAAGATGTGCACGATCAAGCGCCTTTTTGATAAGAGGGACAGATCGATCAGCCAAATACAACGGAATGTTGAGCACCCCGTCGTCGAGCTTTAGGTTCTTAAGTGAGTAGCGGACCCTCAATGGAGTCGTCTCCGCATGCTTGTCGGCATAGTACTTAAGGCTCTTGGAATGAACGACCTCTCCCGATTTGACCTCGACGGGAACGATTTCGTTTCCGACTTGAATCAAAAAATCGACTTCGTGCTTCGGCTTCTCGTTTGTCCAATAACGCGGAGCAGCATCTAACTGTGAAAGTAATGCCTGAAGCACATAGTTCTCGGCGAACGAACCTTTGAACTCCGAAAATAGCGCATCCGAGATGGCAAAAGCGGACGCATCCAGCCTTGCCATGCGGCGCAGCAAGCCGACATCAAGACAGTAGACCTTAAATGCCTTGAGGTCATCGTACGCAGAGAGCGGCACACCACCGGCAGCATTAAGGCGAACCGCCGTGATGAGCCCAGCATCGGCAAGCCATTCCAGAGCATCCTCGTATTCTCGAGCACGAGCCCCCTCGCGCACCGCACCCCAAACGAACTTTTTGTTCTCGCGCGCCAACTGAGCTGGAATCGAGTTCCATATTTGTGAAAGCTTGGCGAACTGCGCACGGCCACCATGCTTGGCAAAATCGCGCTCGTAGGAATCCAAGAGATCAGACAACACCTTATCGACCTGAACGATATCGCCCGTCTCCACCCACCGGCCAAGAGCCTCTGGCATGCCGCCGCATGCAAAATAACGACGAAGATGCTCGACGAGACGGACATGGAAGAAATCGGGCACTGTCTCGATCTGATCCAGGCCGCCAAGGTATTCGTCGTAGTTTGCAGCGCCCTCGGCTTTCAGAAACTCGGAAAAGCTCATGGGGCACATCTCCATGAACTCGACCTTTCCCACCGGAAAAGCGCTGGTCTCACGGGACAAGCGAACGCCCAACAAAGACCCTGCGCATGCGACGTGATACTCGGGGGCCTCGTCACAGAAGTATTTAAGGGCGCCGACTGCAGAAGGACAATCCTGGATCTCATCAATAATAAGCAGCGTTTCGCCGGGCTCGATAGGTTGTCCAAGTGCCAGGGAAAGATTTGAGATGATCCGTCGAGGATCGCGCGTACCTTCGAAAAACTGAGCGTACTCGCTCTGTACCCCAGGTGACGGCTCCTCGAGCGTCAGATACACAAAATTGAGGTACGAGGTTCGGCCGAACTCCTTAAGCGCCCACGTCTTTCCAACCTGGCGCGCCCCCTTAAGGATAAGCGGCTTACGATATTCTGACGCTTTCCAAGCGTTAAGCTTGGCAATGATATCTCGCTGCATGACCGAACCTCCCGCAAAGAAACTTCCGTAAACGTGATATTTCCCACATTTTACCCTAGGTAAAACGTGACATTTATCACATTTACGGAAGTTTTAAGCTCATTTCGCCACACTTTCATCACATTCAAAAGGCGGAGGCGCATTTTGCGCCTCCGTCACCATCTTTCCTATCAGCCTACCTGACCCGAACGGCCGAGTCGTTGCAGAACCCGGGAGCCCCGGCAGGGCGGGTGCTTGCTCAAAATGAGTTCCGCACGCAAAGAAGGCCACTTAATGTGGCCTTCGTCTTGCGCAGGACTGT
>JAXJNG010000040.1:0-126975 GCA_036312785.1 Collinsella sp. | reverse complement strand
TCGCGCCGAGAGTACTGCGGGGTCAGCCCGTGGGAGGCCAGGGCGCCGCTGACCGGTGGACGGCACCGAGCCGTACGCTTGAACTGAGAAGGGGGAGGCCTCGCGGTCTCCCCCTTTTTGCGTTGTATACACGTTGTGCTTTGGGACCTAGCTCCCCCGTATGCGCTCTTACTCTTTGGCTGTATTTTGAGTCCTTCTAGTGTATTTGAGCGATAATTGCTCGCATTGGCGTTAGGGAGGGCTTGATGTTTACCGTATTTGTCTTGGGCAATATTGCTTCGGGTAAGTCGACAGCCTGCCGCTATTTCGAATCTTGTGGCGCTATGCTTATCGATCTGGATGAGCTTGCAAAATCTCTGTATGTGCCGGGCTCTGATATCGTCAATACTCTCGCGGATGAATTCGGTTGGGACATTTTGGATGAGGAAGGCGGCATTCGCCGCAGCATCCTCGCTTCTCGAGCTTTCGCTTCTCCTGATTCGGTCGCACGGCTCAATGGCATCGTGCATCCCGTTCTGATTGAACAGCTTTCGCTTAGGATTCTCGATCCGGTTTGTTGTACGGTTTCATCTCCCCGTTATCCCTTTGCGGTGGTCGAGGTTTCTGCTCCGACTGGTTTTGAGGATGCATTTGGCTTGGCTGATGAAATTCTGGTCATCAGCGCCCCTTTGTCAGTTCGTCGCGAGCGCGCTATTCAACGTGGCATGGAGCCATCTGATTTCGATGCCCGTTCTGCTTGTCAGCCCGATGAGTCTGCGCTGTGCAATCTCGCTACTACGGTGATTGATAATGCCGCAGGCGATAATTCGCTCTTTGAGCAGCTTGACTCATGGCTTGCATGCCACGGGTTTATAGATACTCCGGATAAGGAGGAGGCCGATGCCTAAGGCACGTTTCTTTACGTGGTATCGCGTGGCGCCACTTGCCGTTGTGTTCGTCTTCGGCCTTATTTCGCTCGTCTACTCGTGTGCCCCTGCTGCTTTCTTTAAGCCGCTGTATCCGATTGACTACGAGGCGTACGTAAAGCAATCGAGCATTTCGCACAATCTTGATCCGTATCTGGTGTGTGCCGTCATAAAGTCGGAATCGAATTGGGATCCCGAGGCCGAGTCGAATCAAGGCGCACAGGGCTTGATGCAGCTGATGCCCGAGACTGCCCAGGATATGATTGCCAAGGGTCTTGTCGATGGTAGCGAGTATTCAGCCGACAGCCTTAACGATCCCGCTACGAACATCGAGTTTGGCTGTGCGTATCTTTCGTATCTTCTAACGTATTTTAACGGGTCGACTGACAGTGCCATTGCCGCCTATAACGCCGGCATGGGCAATGTCGACGGATGGGCGCAGCAGAGCACGTCGCTTCATAATGCAATCACCTTTCCCGAGACGCAGGCGTATCTGATTCGTGTCAATAATGCCTGGGTTCGCTACAAGACCCTCTATCCCGATCGGTTCGTATAGGACTATGCCTGCCGCCTGCGTATACTGCAGATATATGAGTTAGGAGTATCCATGGCGGAATTTGAAGTTGAGCGTGTTGGAGGAGAGCTTAAACGTTTTGGCGTTGAGGGCTCCGAGGTGCCGTTTAAGGTCGTGTCTCCATACGAGCCCGCTGGTTCCCAGCCTAAGGCCATTGAGTCGCTTGTGCAGGGCGTGAGGGATGGAGATCGCTATCAGGTTTTGCAGGGCGTGACTGGTTCGGGCAAGACCTTCACGATGGCTAAGACTATTGAGGCCCTGGGGAAGCCGACGCTGGTTATGGCTCCCAATAAAACGCTTGCCGCTCAGCTCGCGAGCGAGCTCAAGGAATTCTTCCCTGACAACGCCGTGGTCTATTTTGTGTCGTACTACGATTACTATCAACCCGAAGCGTATGTGCCGCAAAGCGATACGTATATCGAGAAGGATTCCTCGATTAACGAAGAGGTCGAGATGCTGCGACATCAGGCGACTGCATCACTGCTATCTCGACGCGATGTGATCGTCGTCGCATCGGTCTCGTGTATCTATGGCATTGGCTCTCCCGAGGACTATGCGGGCCTAGCTCCGAACGTCGACAAGAAGGTGCCGCTCGAGCGCGATGACTTTATCCATGCACTTATCGACATTCAATATGATCGCAATGACTATGACCTGGCACGCGGCACGTTCCGCGTGCGCGGCGATGTTGTCGACGTGTATCCGCCCTATGCCGAGCATCCGTTGCGGTTTGAGTTCTTTGGCGACGAGGTCGAGCTGATTGCCGAGATTGACGAGGTCACCGGAGAGATGCTGCGTGAGTACGAGGCCATTCCCGTGTGGCCGGCCTCGCACTACGTGACTGAGAAGCCGAAGGTCAAAGCGGCTCTGAAATCAATCAGTGAAGAGTGCGAGAAGCGTGTGGCCGAGCTCAAGGCGACTGATAAGCTGCTCGAGGCACAGCGTCTGCAGCAGCGCACCGACTATGATCTTGAGATGCTCGAGACGATGGGCTTTTGCAACGGCATCGAGAACTACTCGCGTCATCTGGACGGTCGCAAGCCGGGTGAGCCGCCGTTTACCCTAATCGATTACTTTCCCAAGGATATGCTCTGCATCATCGATGAGAGCCATGTGACGGTGCCGCAGATTCGCGGCATGCACGAAGGTGACCGCTCGCGTAAGGTGACGCTGGTGGAACACGGTTTTCGCCTGCCCTCGGCGCTCGATAACCGCCCGCTTCGTTTCGATGAGTTTGAGGCGAGGATCCCCCAGTTTATCTATGTTTCGGCCACGCCGGGCGACTACGAGCTGCGGGTGAGCCAAAACGACGTGGAGCAGATTATTCGTCCGACCGGCCTGCTCGACCCCAAGATTGACGTGCGTCCAGTTCGCGGTCAGATTGACGATCTTGAGGACGAGATTCGCGAGCGCGTTGCACGCAAGGAGCGCGTGCTGGTGACCACGTTGACCAAGCGCATGGCCGAGGACCTGACCGACCATCTGCTTGATGCGGGCATTAAGGTCAATTACATGCACTCTGATACGGCGACAATGGACCGTGTCGAGATCCTGCGAACGCTGCGCGAGGGCAAGATCGATGTTCTCGTTGGCATCAACCTGCTTCGCGAGGGTTTGGATCTCCCCGAGGTCTCACTGGTGGCAATTCTCGATGCCGATAAGGAAGGCTTCTTGCGCAACCGCCGTTCGCTGATTCAGACGATTGGCCGTGCGGCCCGTAACGCCGATGGCGAAGTCATCATGTATGCAGACGTTGTGACCGATTCGATGAAAGAGGCCATCGAGGAGACGCGGCGCCGTCGTGAGATTCAGATGGCATATAACGAAGAGCATGGCATTGTGCCCAAAACAGTGCACAAGGCCATTAACGACATCTCAAGTTTTATTGCCGAGGCCGAAAAAACCGTGGGTTCCAAGGGGCGCTCGAAGGGCGACTCTCTTGGCCATGGCGCATTCTATACGCCCGATGAGTCGGGTGAGGGCGGCGTGCCGGAAACGGTGGCGCCCGAGCAGACGCTTGCGGAGCAGTTGGAAGAACTGCCGCATGACGAGCTCGTGCGGATCGTCGAAACCATGGAAGAGGACATGCGTAACGCTTCTGCCGCCATGGACTTTGAGGAGGCGGCGCGTCTGCGCGATGCCGTCGTTCAGATTCGGGCGATGCTCGAGGGTGCGTCTGAGGGCGAGACGATCGAGCGCTTACGTTCGCAGGCCCGCAAGGGTTCCACGTTCGCATCGGGCAGAAAACGCCAGGGTGCACGGTTTAAGAAATAGCGAACAGGCCCCGAGTTCCCTGTGGAGCTCGGGGCCTATGTCTTTTGCGCGCTGGAATTCGTGCGTTAGAGGTCTGCGATCAGGGCTTCAGCACAACGGATGCCGTCGGTGGCCGCGCTCATGATGCCGCCGGCATATCCAGCTCCCTCACCACAAGGGTAGAGGCCCGGGGTCGACACGGCATGGCACGTTCGGTCTCGGGTGACAGTGACCGGTGAGCTCGAACGAGTCTCCACGCCGGTAAGAACGGCATCGGGACGGTCGTAGCCTCGTAGCTTTTTTCCGAGTAGGGGAAGTCCCAGGCGGAGCGACTCGACGATATGCTGCGGCAGGGCTTCGTCAATTGCCGTCCAGGTCACACCGAGCGGATAGGTGGGCTTTACCTTTCCGGGCGCCTTGCTGGCGCGTCCTGCGAGGAAATCTCCGACGAGTTGTGCCGGTGCGTTCCAGTTGGAACCGCCCAGGCGATAGGCGGCCGCCTCGCAGGCACGCTGGAGCTCGATGCCGGCGAGCGGGTCATCGTTGGGAAGGTCCTCAGGCGTGACGTTAACGAGCAGGGCGGCATTTGCGTTGCGTCCGTCGCGGGCATTGAGGCTGGCCCCGTTGACGCACAGATGGCACGGTTCTGAAGAGGCGGCAACAACCTGTCCGCCGGGGCACATGCAAAACGAGAACACGCTGCGGCCGTTGGGAAGATGGGCGACGAGCTTGTAGGGGGCTGCTCCGAGGGCAGGATGTCCCGCCGAGGCTCCATATTGGGCTCGGTCGATGTCGCGTTGCGGATGCTCGATGCGAACGCCCATGGCAAAGGTCTTTTGTGCGAGGGCCACGTTGTGGCTCTTAAGGAGCTCAAAAATATCGCGAGCGGAATGCCCGCAGGCGAGGATGAGGTGCTTTGTCTCGATTGGCTCGTAAACGGCGTCTTGGGACGATTGGACATCAATGCCGGTGATGGCGCCAGACGCGTCGATGCGAATGTCGACGAGCTTCGTTCGATAACGGACGACACCTCCGAGCTGCTCGATGCGCCGGGATATAGCGGTGACAACCGTGGGAAGGATGTCGGAGCCAATGTGCGGCTTGGCATCCCACAGAATATCGCGGGGCGCACCTGCCTCGACGAAGGTTTCGAGGATAAGGCGATGGGCGGGATTTTTTGTTCCCGTATTGAGCTTGCCGTCCGAGAAGGTCCCCGCGCCGCCCAGACCAAACTGAATATTGCTCTCGGGGTCGAGGATGCGCTCCTTTAGAAAGAGGTCGATCGCCTGCGAGCGGCGAAATGCCGGGTCGCCGCGCTCGATAAGCAAGGGCTTAAGACCTGCTTCGGCGAGCGTGAGCGCAGCGAAAAGGCCGGCGCATCCGGCGCCGACAACGACGGGGCGCTCTTTGGATGCGTCGGAAATGGGGAAGGGGAATGAAGGCTCATCGTCTTCTATCGCGCGTACGCGCGAGCGGTCACGTTCGGAAACGCTGTCGACCGCTTCTCGCTCGAGGTGGGGACTGGTCAGCTCAACACGAAAGCTCAGGATAAAATGGACGTCTCGTTTTTTGCGAGCGTCGATTGACTTGCGGTGGAGCTCGATGGACTTGATCTCGGAGTCCTTGCAACGTAGGACGCGCTTGGCGACTCGCTTGCCAACAATGAGGCAGGCATTTTCATCGCCGGCTTCATCGAGCGAAGCGTTGACTTGGGTGATTTCGATCATCGAGGTCTCCTTAGAGGCAAGAAAGAGGCCGTCCGGTATCCCAGACGGCCCGAATGCGTTTTTGATTATAGACTGCGCGGCTACAGGCTGCTTGCAGCGCGAATGCCCGAGAGCCATGCCCACGCAAGGTTAAAGCCTCCGCAATCGGCGTCGATGTCGAGCGCTTCGCCACAGACGTAAAGCGGGGCGTCGACAACGCTGCGCGCGCGTAGACTGGGTGTTGAGATACTCTCGACAGATACGCCACCACGCGTGACCTGCGCCGAGCGCTCCTCGGCTGTTCCCTCGACGAGCAACTTAAAGTGCTTGAGGATCGAGACCAGGTGGATGACATCGTTGGAGCCTGGATGGCACTGCTCGAACGCCGTGCAGACGACGCGGGAGAGTTGCGGGGCGAGCATGCCGTCGAGCCAACGGGGATCGCGGGACGAAAAGCCGCCGAGCAGCTCAACGCGCCGGTTGAGCATATCGAGCAGCTCGTCTTTGGAGAGGTCGGGGAAAACGTCGAGCAGGATCGTATCACCGCGCTGGATACGACGGGAGAGGTTGAAGACAGCGACGCCCGAGATGCCGAAGGCTCGAAACAGTACTTCACCGTCTTCGTGCCAGAGCTCACTATGGTTACGGGTGAGCGTCAAGCGGGCGCGGACGCGCAGACCATCCAACGTCTTGAGTGCCGCCCGATCGCCAACGACCGTTGCCGATACGGGGCAGAGGATGGGGCGCAGCGAGGTGAGGGGGAGGCCAAACGTATCGGCGATACCGGTGGGGTTGCCGCCCGTGGCGATAATTACGGCATGTGCCTCCAGGGCCTCGTTCTTGCGAGGGACATCGGTGAGCGCTTTCCGAAGCGAGCGGAGCTCCGATTTTCGGTCGTCGTGCTTCTTTGCCTTGAGTGCCCGCGCTGGACGGTCTATTTGGAGTGTCCAGCCTTCGGAAGCTTTGTGCGCCGAGGCAACGTTGGCTCCGCAGATTAAGGTGATACCTAGGCGGTCGCAAACGTTGAGAAGCGCGTCGCGCACCGATTCGGCGCGAAGGGAGCGCGGGTACAGCCGGCCTTCCTCGGAGGTTGTCATGATGCCCAGCGAGGAGAAGAAACCCATAAGCTCTTGTTCGGGCCGGGGGCCCATAACGGATTCAACGAATGCGGGGTGGTTATACCGCTGTGGATCAATCGATTCGTTGGAGAGGTTGCAGCGGCCGTTGCCGGTCGCAAGGAGCTTAAGGCCGCAGGCGACATCGCACTCAACGATGCAGACGCTTTTGCCAGCACGTGCGGCCGTAATGGCGGCGGCGAGGCCTGAAGCCCCGCCGCCGATTACCAGGACGTCATAGAAGGCGCTCGTGTTCACTTAGGCCTCGTCGGTCTCGTGCGGGGTAATGGCCTCGACGGCAGAGACTGCCTTGGGCAACATGCCATCGGGCAGCGCGGTCTCGACCTCGCCCTTATCGCAGGCCTCGGCGAGTGACGGATTGATGGGAAGCGTGCCCAAGATGTCGAGGTTATAGCGTTCTGCGACCTCGGGGAGCTTGCTCTTGCCAAAGACCTCGATCTTCTTGCCGCAGTCGGGGCACTCAATATAGCTCATGTTTTCGACGATGCCCAGAATGGGGACGTTCATCTTCTCGGCCATGTTGACCGCCTTGGCGACGATCATCGAGACCAGATCCTGCGGGCTCGTGACGATGACGATGCCGTCGACGGGCAGTGACTGGAAGACGGTGAGAGCGACGTCGCCTGTTCCCGGAGGCATGTCGACCAGCAGGTAGTCGATGGGGCCCCATGAGGTCTCGCTCCAGAACTGCCTAATGGCGCCTGCGATGACCGGACCGCGCCAAAGGACGGGGTCGGTCTCGTTTTGGAGCAGAAGGTTGGAGCTCATGACCTTGACGCCGTGCTCGGAGATTTCAGGCAGCATGAGGTTGCCAAGGGCATGGACGTGGCGTCCGCTCATACCGAACATCTTGGGGATAGAGGGACCGGTGATGTCGGCATCGAGGACGCCGACCTTGTGGCCGTGACGGGCAAGCTCGGTGGCGATGGCACCGGTGACAAACGACTTGCCGACACCGCCCTTGCCGGAAAGCACGGCGATGACGCGTTTGACCTCGGACAGCGTATTCTCCTCAAATTGCGACGGCGACGTTTGTCCGCCGGCGGCCTGTGCGTGCTCGCAACCCATGTATGACTCCTTTGTATATGTTGGGGCCGGGGCCCGTGATGTGACACGAGCGTCATTGTACCCTCGTTTGCGAGCGGGAGTCATTTGCGATGCATTTGGGCCGAGCGTGCTTGCAATACGATGGGTCCAAGCGAATGGGCGGGCTTACTGAACTTTGCTGGCAAACTCGAGGTATTGCATGCGCTGCAGCTTGTCGATCGTCGAGGCGTATGGGCTGTCTTCAGATTCCAAGTCGTAGCGCAGCCCGTCGGCACCAAGGTAGCCGGCGACATTGATGGTGGGCACATCTGACCTTGTTGCAAGCAGGGCCTTTTGATAGTCGGTGAGCGGGGCGCCGATCTTATTAAGGGTAATGGCTGCAATCTCGTTTGCCCCGACGGTGTCGTAGACGTTGAGCTCGGTATTGCCGGCGATTTCATAGTTAGCCCAGACGATATAGGTCGACTGATAGATACGGAAAGCGTGGCTTGCCGTATCTTCCTGAGGGTACAGCTCATCGTTGAGAGTCGTTGCGGCGCTCGGCTGATGGTCGCCAAAAAAGACAAGGACAACCGGTCTGCTGATATTGCGGAGCTCGTTGATAAAATACTCGAGGTCCCGGTCGGACGCGTTGATGCAGGTAAGATAGGTGTTGAGCGCGCTATTGGCGCCCTCGCTGGCTCCCTCGACCCAATAGTTTGTCAGCTCTTCGGCGGGAACGGTGCCATAGTCGTAGCCGCCGTGATTTTGCATCGTGACGTCAAAGATGAACTGCGGCGCTTCGTCGGTTCTAAGCAGGTCGAGTATCTTGTCGTAGGTGGCGTAGTCGCATACGCCGGCATGGTAACAGGGCGCACCTTCGAAATCGCCGATTGAAAGAAAGTCTCCAAAGCCCAGCTGCTGATAGATCTTATCTCGATGGTAGTTGACGGGGTTTTGCGGGTGCATAGCGGTAGCGGTATACCCAAGCTCTTTAAGGTCCTTTGCCAGGCTGTTGACGCCATTCATCTGATACAGCTGATAGGGGATCTTGCCTAATCCGACAAAGGCCGTTGTCGCTCCGGTCAAAAATTCGAATTCGGAGTTTGCCGTTCCGCCACCGGTGACCGAAGCGAGCATGGTGCCGCGAACAAGTGTGTCGGGAAGCGAGTTGTAGAATGCGGGGCCGGTGTACCCGGCCGCCTGGAGCTGCTCAAAGCACGAAAGGTCGCTAAAACTCTCGTTCATGACGGCAACAATCGTCGGCTTGATTTCATTGAACTGGGCAACGGCAGCCGCGCGCTGCTCGCTCGAGCCATACGTGCTGTCGTAGGCGGCGGCGAGCTCCTGCTCGATGCTCTGCGCCTCATCGGGCGTATAGCCTTCGGGCTTCTCAATGGGCAACTCGTTGACCATTTCGGTGAACGAAGTGATAAAACCCTGAGACGTATATGTGATGATGGGCTGCCAACGGTCAAATCCAAAATCCAGCGCCTGCTCCAAGTCGATGCTGGAAAAGCCCGAGAGCTCCACAACGGTCACTAGCAGAAAAGCGCAGAGGTTAGCGGCGATTGCGGGGAAGACATGGGTGGGCGTACGGAGCTTTCTCGGTCGGATAAGCGAAAGAAGCCCCAGGGAAATCTCCAGCAGGGCTAGAGAGGTTACGATTCCGGCGGTAAAGGTAAACTCGTATCCCTCGCTCACTTCCATTGCGGTGCCAAGGGCCAAGATATCGCTTGGCAGGATGGCCTCGCCTTTAAACGTTATGACGAAGTGCTCGGCAATGCCAAGGATGCAACAGGCGACGGGCACGAGGGCCATGACGCCTCCATGACGCTGTCCCAGCAAATAAAGGGAGAGCAGAACCGTCGCGAGCAGCCCGACGGAAAACCCGAATGAGTTGGCGGGAATGCGATAGAACGTTTCGTTGCAGGCAATTTCGAGTGAAACGAACGAGAGCGCTGAAACAGCGGCGATGACAAGGATGTCACGGCAAATACAGGCAACCGTTCCCGTCGCAAGATCGGTTTGGTCGATAAGTCCCGAAACCAAGGGCTCGACAAGAAGTATGACGGCGGCAGCACCGAGCGCCGAATAAGAAAGGACCCATAGGGAATTGTCCTCATTTACGAGCAATTGATTCGTAATCCATGCAGCTACCATGCCGAGCGGGATGAGGAGCGTCGCGCACCAAAAGACGCGGGCAATGGGCGGCTTTTCATTGTGTTTGATTGAAAAATATACGCGCACCACGACGATGGCCACGATAAGGACGGCGATGAATATGGGCAGATTGGCCATGTCGCTCGAAGTGATTTCAAGGGGGATATCTTCGGTCATGGACGTTCCTCTGTTACGGCAAATTAAGTTCAGTATTAGATCACTGTAACCTTTCCACGACATTTCGAGAAACAAAGCGCCCGATACGCAAAGCTAAAGGTCTGCGAATCTTGTATTACGAACATCTGTGCGCGTCGAGTGCGCTAAACTCATCGGCAGTATGATTCGATGCAATAGGAGGCAAGGAGCTTCCATGTCTGATTCTTCTATCGTTATTCGCGGCGCTCGTGAGCACAACCTCCGTGATATCGATGTTTCCATTCCGCGTGACCAACTCGTGGTCATTACCGGTCTTTCTGGCTCGGGCAAGAGCTCGCTGGCATTTGACACTATCTATGCCGAGGGCCAGCGTCGATACGTCGAGAGCCTTTCGAGCTATGCGCGCCAGTTCTTGGGTCAGATGGACAAACCCGACCTGGATTCAATCGACGGCCTTTCGCCGGCAGTGTCGATCGACCAAAAGACGACGTCTAAAAACCCTCGCTCGACGGTTGGCACCGTAACCGAGATTTATGACTATCTGCGCCTGCTGTTCGCCCGTGTGGGCACCCCGCACTGTCCCGAATGCGGCCGCGTCATTGAGCGTCAGACGACCGACCAGGTTGCCGACAAGGTCTTGGCGGCGGGGGAGGGCCGCCGCGCGTTTGTGCTGGCACCGGTGGTGCGCGGGCGAAAAGGCGAGTACACCAAACTGTTTGAGGACCTTCGCGCCGAGGGCTTTAGCCGCGTGCGTGTCGACGGTGAAGTGCGCTCGCTCGACGATCCGATCGATCTGGACAAGAAGTTCAAGCACGATATCGAGGTCGTAGTCGATCGCATCGTGATCCGTGAGAACTCTCTGGGCCGTATCGCCGAGTCTGTTGAGCAGGCGATCGCGCTGGCTCACGGCAATGTAAACGTGTACATGCTGCCCGATCGTGATGCTCCCGAGGGGACCGAGGGCGAGCTGCTGGAGTATTCGTTGGCCTTGGCGTGCCCGGAGCATGGTCACTCCATTGACGATCTTCAGCCGCGTGATTTTTCGTTCAACGCTCCCTATGGCGCATGTCCTGAGTGCGACGGCCTGGGCTTTAAGAAAACCGTTGATGCCGAGGCGTTGATCGAGGACCCCTCGAAGTCCATTGCCGACGGAGTCTTTGGTAGCCTGTTTGGCAACTCGAACTACTATCCGCAGATTTTTGCTGCGGTCTGCAAACACTTTAAGGTGAGCACCGATACGCCGTGGGAGGACTTGCCCCCTCGCGTGCGTCGTGCATTCTTGGATGGCCTGGGCGATACGAAGATCTCGGTCGACTACCAAAAGCTCGACGGACGTCGCAGCCAGTGGGATACCAAGTTTTCGGGCGTTCGCAACATCCTGTACGAACGCTATACCGAGACGACGAACGAGAACACCAAGGCGCGCCTGGAGAAGTACATTCGCGAGGAGCCGTGCTCGACCTGCCACGGCGCTCGTTTGCGCCCTGAGATGCTCGCCGTCACCGTGGGCGGCAAGTCCATTTACGAAGTTTGTTGCCTGTCGTGCCGTGAATCGCTCGAGTTTTTTGAGGGCCTGGAACTCACCGAGCGCCAACAGTTTATCGGCGGCCGTATCGTCAAGGAAATTCTGGAGCGCCTGCGTTTTCTGGTCGATGTTGGACTCGACTATCTGACACTCGATCGCGCCTCGGCGACGCTTTCCGGTGGCGAGGCACAGCGTATTCGCTTGGCAACGCAGATCGGCGCGGGTCTCATGGGCGTGCTCTATATTCTGGACGAGCCCTCGATCGGTCTTCATCAGCGTGACAACGAGCGCCTGATCAAGACGCTCGAGCGCCTGCGCGATATCGGCAATACCGTTATCGTTGTCGAACACGACGAGGATACAATCCGTGCCGCCGACTACGTGATCGACATGGGGCCCGGCGCCGGTGTCAACGGCGGACACGTAGTCGCGGCGGGAACGCCTGCCGATATCATGGCGTGTCCTGAGTCGATGACGGGCGCTTATCTGACCGGCAAACGAATGATTCGGGTGCCTGATGAACGGCGCAAGCCCGGTCGCGGCTGCCTTAAAATTACGGGCGCTCGAGCCAACAACCTCAAAAACGTTACCGCCAAGATCGAGTTTGGTACGCTTACGGTTGTTACCGGCGTGTCGGGATCGGGCAAGAGCTCCCTGGTTACCGACACCATTGCGCCTGCCCTTACGAATGCTATTCACCGTTCGACGCGCCCTGTGGGTCCGTATAAAAAAATCGAGGGCATCGAGTGTATCGATAAGGTTATCGATATCGACCAGTCGCCGATTGGCCGCACGCCGCGTTCCAACCCTGCTACCTATATCGGCCTGTGGGATGATCTTCGCGCGCTGTTTGCGAGTACGCCGGAGTCGAAGGCGCGCGGCTACTCGCCGGGTCGTTTCTCCTTTAATGTGAGTGGCGGGCGCTGTGAGGCGTGCAAGGGCGACGGGCAGATCAAGATCGAGATGCACTTCCTTCCCGATATCTACGTTCCCTGCGAAGTTTGCGGCGGTAAACGCTACAACCGCGAGACACTCGAGGTCACCTACCGTGGCAAGACCATCTCGGACGTGCTCGACATGAGCGTCACCGAGGCGCTGGCCTTCTTTGGGAATATCCCGCAGATTAAGCGCAAGCTCCAGACGCTGTACGATGTAGGCTTAGGCTACGTGAGCCTGGGCCAGCCCGCCACGACGCTCTCGGGCGGCGAGGCGCAGCGTGTGAAGCTCGCCAAGGAGCTTCATCGACGCCAGACGGGCAAGACGTTCTATATTTTGGACGAGCCGACGACCGGTCTTCATTTTGAGGACGTCCGCCAGCTGCTCGATGTGCTGCAGCGCTTGGTCGATGCGGGCAACACGGTGCTGGTGATTGAGCACAACCTTGATGTCATCAAGGTTGCCGACCGCCTGATCGATATGGGTCCCGAGGGCGGTAACGGCGGCGGAACCGTCGTGGTTTCGGGCACACCGGAGCAGGTTGCGGACTGTCCGCAGAGTTATACGGGCAAGTTTTTGGCGCCGTTGCTCAGGCGTGACCGGGAGCGTCAGGCTCAACTTGATGCTTAATAAATAGGCGATTCAGTTTATGGGCGCCATCGACTCCTTGTGATTCGATGGCGCTTGCTGTGCCGATGTGACGTATGCAGTCGAATTGGACATATACTTAATCCTTGCGTCCGAATGCGAGGGAAAGGATATGTCATGGCAAAGGCTGTAAAGACGCCAAAAACCAATGCGATGCGCGAGCTGGAAAGTGCCGGCATTTCCTATGTTCTACATACGTACGAAGACGATGGTGATGAGTCGGTGGGCCTGGGGGTCGCGATTTCGGAGCAGCTTGGCGAGGAGCCCGGTCAAGGATTTAAGACTTTGGTCTGCGTGACACCGTCCAACGACTATGTCGTGTGCTGCATCCCTGTTGCCGACGAGCTCGATCTAAAGTCCGCCGCGCGTGCCGCGGGGGAGAAGTCCTTGGCCATGATGCATGTGAAGGATTTGCTTGCGGCGACTGGCTACGTTCGCGGCGGCTGCAGCCCGGTCGGTATGAAAAAACGCTACCGGACGCTCATTGATGAGACATGTGTCCTTTGGGATACCATTTTTATTTCGGGAGGCAAGCGTGGTTATCAGCTCGAGCTTGCACCCGATGATTTAATTGCATTTTGCGGGGCGACGGTTGCCGCGATTACGAGAGAGGACTGAGCGATGCCGCAGGAAGAATTGAAGCGCGGAGCTCATTTTGCAAGAGAATCTGCGCCTCAGACACCCTCATTCGAAGCTTCTTCGTCGCGAGATGACACTGACGACATGGGCTCGTCGGACTACTCCACGGTTGGTCGTTCCGCCGGGCTTATGACCATCCTGACTATCGTGTCTCGCGTCACCGGTTTTATCCGCACGTGGGCAATGGCGGCCGCTATCGGCATGTCGCTACTCTCGTCCTCCTATCAGGTCGCCAACAACCTGCCCAATATGCTCTACGAACTCGTGATGGGCGGCATGCTCGTGACGGCGTTTTTGCCCGTGTACATGGGCGTGAGGCGTGAGCAGGGTCGCGAGGCCTCAAACGAGTACGTGGGCAACCTGCTCGGCATTCTGCTTTTGGTGCTGGGTGGCATTTCGTTGCTGGGGACCGTGTTCGCCCCGGGCTTTATCTGGACGCAATCGTTCCTTTCGGGTGACGGCGGCAGCATGGATACCGCTGCGTTCATGTTCCGTTTCTTTGCCATCCAGATTCTGTTTTATGGTTTGGGCTCGGTGTTCTCGGGCGTTCTCAACGCGCACCGTGATTACTTCTGGTCGACGTTTGCCCCGGTTCTCAACAATGTGATTGTCATCGCGAGCTTTATGGGCTTTGCTCCTGTGTCCGCACAATTCGGTGAGCGTGCCGGCATCATTCTTATTGCAGCCGGAACGACCTTTGGCGTCTTTGTCCAGATGGCATGTCAGATTCCCGCGCTTGGCAAGCACGGCGTGCATCCTCATATCCATATCGACTTTAAGGATCCCGCGCTGCGCCAGACGATTGCGCTCGGTATCCCGACGCTGCTCGCCACGGTGTGCATGTTTGTCTCGACTTCTATCACCAACGCTGCCGCGCTGGTGGTCCAGCCCGAGACGGGTCCTTCCGTCATCGCCTATGCGCGCCTGTGGTACACGCTGCCCTACGCGCTGATTGCCGCCTCGCTTTCGACGGCGCTCTATACCGAGCTCTCTCATGACGCACAGGAGAAGGATTACGACAGCGTTCGCACGGGCATTTCGCGTGGCGTCGCCCAGATGCTGTTCTTCCTGATTCCGTTCGCACTGTACCTGATTGTCTTCGCACGTCCGCTCAATATGATCTACTGTGCTGGCAAGTTCGATGAATCCGGCGTGGCGCTGGTGTCCGAGTACCTTGTCTACCTGGCGCTCTCGCTGCCGCTCTACGGCGTGGTCGTGTTGATGCAGAAGAGCTTCTCTGCCTTGCTCGACATGAAGCCCTATAGCCGCTATTGCCTGTATTCCGCCATCGGCCAGGCCGGCTCGGTTCTGCTGTTTGGCGTTGTGCTGGGCTTCGGTATGCCGGCAATCGCGCTTTCGTATGTCGTCGACTACGTGATCTTGGTCGGCTGTTCGCTGTGGTGGCTGCGTCGTCGCCTGCGTGGCCTTCAGGTCAAATCTATCCTGCATGGCGGTTTCTTTGGCCTTTTGCTCGGTGGCCTAGGTGCTGCCGCAGGCGCCGGCGTCATGTGGGCGCTTGAACACTTTGTCGGGGCACTTGGCGGCTCGATTCTGATTACTCTTGGCTACGTTTGCGTTGCGGGTGTCGCCTCGCTTGTTGTTACCTTTGGCCTTGCCGTCGTCCTTAAGATGCCCGAGGTCTTGGCGCTGCTTCGTCGCAAGTAGGTGCGCGTGGCCGGTCACGACAACATACCAACGCTTGCCGAGCAGGTTTCGCGCGTTCCCACACAGCCCGGATGCTACCTTTGGAAGGATGCCAAGGGCGATGTCATCTACGTGGGCAAGGCGAAAAACCTGCGCGCCCGCATGCGTCAATACGTGACACTGCAGGATGAGCGTCAAAAGATCCCGCTGATGATGCAGCTGGTGGCGAGCTTTGACTACATCGTTGTCGAAACCGAGCATGAGGCGCTTGTACTCGAGCGCAACCTGATCGGCCAGTACCATCCGTACTTTAACGTCGACCTCAAGGATGACAAGAGCTACCCCTTTATCGCCATTACAAAGGGCGACCTGTATCCCGCGATCAAATACACGCGTGAGCGTCATAAGCCGGGAACGCGCTATTTTGGACCCTATACCGATAGCCGTGCGGCACGTGAGACGATAGATACGCTGCGCAAGGTTATCCCCATCTGCTCTGCATCCTGTGCGGAGTGGCGTCGTTGTCGCCGTACCATCGAGTCCCACAAGGGCGAGGAAGACATCGTCAATATGATTTGCGCACAAAACGGGCGTCCCTGCTTTGACTACCATGTCGGGCGCGGCCCGGGTGCGTGTGTCGGCGCGATTTCCCCGGCAGACTATGCCAAGAACGTCAAGCGTGTCGAGCGCTTTTTGTCGGGCCATCGCAAGGATGTCGTCGATGAGCTGACCTCCGAGATGACGGATGCCGCCGAGGCGCTCGACTTTGAGCGCGCGGCACGCGTCAAACGTCGTTTGGAGGTCATCAGGGGTCTGGACGATCGTCAGCAAGTCGTTTTTCCCTCCAGTGTCGATATCGATGTCATCGGGTTCTATCGCGAGGAGACCATCTCCGCCGCTTGCGTCTTCGTCGTTCGCGAGGGCCGAACAGTTCGCACCTGCGAGTTCATTCTCGACAAGGGTCTTGATGTTGACGAGGAAGAGCTCCAGTCGGGCTTTCTTAAGCGCTATTACGACGAGACGGCTGATATTCCAGCTGAGGTCAACCTTTCCGTCGAGCTTGAGGATGCGGAGGCGCTGGGGGAGTGGCTTGCGGGCAAGCGTGAGCGTTCCTGCCATCTCCATAGGCCGCAGCGTGGCGAAAAGTACCGTCTGCTCGATATGGCATCCAAAAATGCGCGCCATGCCCTCATGCGCTACATGATGCGAACGGGGTACGCTGACGACCGCACCAATCAAGCGCTCCTGGAGCTCGAAAGTGCGTTGGCGCTGCCATCGCCGCCGTTGCGTATCGAGTGCTTCGATATCTCTACACTGCATGGCACCTTTACGGTCGCCTCGATGGTGGTGTTTACCAACGGGCGCGCCGACAAGAGCCAGTACCGTCGTTTTAAAATTCAGGCCGAATTGGACGAGGCAAACGACTTCGTGTCGATGTCCGAGGTTTTGGGACGACGCTATGCTCCCGAGCGCATGGCCGACGAGCGCTTTGGCTCGCGCCCCGATTTGCTCGTTGTCGATGGCGGTAAGCCGCAATTGACCGCTGCGATCAAGCAACTTGAGGCTCTTGGGCTCGATATACCAGTTTGTGGCTTGGCGAAGGCCGACGAGGAAGTTTTTGTGCCTTGGGACGAGACTCCTGTCGTGCTGCCGACCGGGTCTGCTTCGCTCTATCTAATTAAACAGGTACGCGATGAGTCCCACCGATTTGCCATCACGTTCCACCGTGAGTTGCGCGATAAAGCCATGACGGTTTCGGTACTCGATGACGTTCCGGGCGTGGGACCCACCAGAAAACGTGCCCTTATGCGCCATTTTGGCTCGATGAAGCGTTTGCGCGCGGCGAGCGAGCAAGAGATCGCGGAAGTTCGCGGCATACCTGCCGATGTTGCCAAGGCGGTCCACGAGGCGCTCGTTGCATGGAATGCCGAGCGCGCCGAGGCGGCGGCTGGCCATTCCGATAGCTAAACACGAGCCTAAACAACTGATATACATGATTGCGCGATTTTCAACCATTTATTTCGCCATGATTGCCTGCTGGTTTCGGGTTTTATTAACGCTAAAACGTTTGACTAACCCAAGCGAAAACCCTGCTATCCTGCGGGTTGACGAAGACTGATATCTCACCTCGCCGATACATACTGTCTGGCGAATCATTTGTCAATGAATTCGGTGAACGGTAGTAAATACCGTTCAAGCGTATGTATGTATCGGTCGCCGAGCGCGGCACCTCAGTTGGGTTCGTCGGTAGGTAAGGTATATACCGTCCGCAAGTTGCGCGGGGGCACGTCTAGGTGCTCCCGAGTAAGATTCTCTATTGATAGGAGAAGACATGGCCATCATCAACAAGGGTATGTCCAGGCGTTCGTTCCTCGGCCTCACCGGCAGCGTCGCTGCTGTCGCCGGCCTTGGTCTCACTGGCTGCGGTGGCAGCTCTAGCGACGAGGGTTCCGCTTCCGGCTCCACCGATTCCGCCAACCGTGGCGGCGGCGTGATCACCGCTGGTTCCGCTTACGCTCCGTCCAGCTTCGATCCCGCCAGCACTGGCTCCGCTGTGGGCCTGGGTGCTAACTGGCACGTCGTCGAGGGCCTCTACGGCATCGATTACCACGACTACAGCACCTTCAACGAGCTCGCCACCGACGATCCCAAGTCTGTGGACGACACCACTTTCGAGGTCACCATCCGCAAGGGCGCCAAGTTCTCCGATGGCACCGAGGTCACCGCTGACGATGTCGTTGCCTCCTACACCGCTTGCGCCGCTTCCGCTACCTATGCTCCGTTCTTCCAGCCCTTCGAGTCCATCGAGGCCAAGGACGCCAGCACCGTGACGGTCAAGACTAAGGTCCCCAACTTCTCCCTGCTCAAGGATCGTCTGGCCATCGTCCGCGTTACCCCGGCCACCCAGACCGAGGAGGATCGCGCCAAGCAGCCGATCGGTTCCGGCCCCTGGATGTACGACTCTATCTCCGATACCGAGATCACCTTGGTTCCCAACCCCGAGTACAACGGTGAGTATGCTGCCGAGGATAAGAAGATCCAGTACAGCATCCTGACCGACCCCACCGCTCGCGTTACCGCTCAGCAGGAGGGCTCCACGCTCGTTATGGAGCTCGTTACCGCTGACGCCGTCGACCAGCTCGAGAGCGCCGGCTGCAAGATCGATAACGTTCAGGGTTTCGGCACCCGCTTCATCATGTTCAACGTCGCCAAGGAGCCTTGGAACAACGTCAAGGTCCGTCAGGCTGTCATGTATGCGCTCGACACCGAGAAGATGGTCAGCAACACCTTCGCCGGCCTTGCCACCGCTGCCAGCTGCTACCTGCCCAAGAGCTTCACCAACTATCATGAGGCTTCCACGGTGTACAAGACCGACGCCAAGAAGGCTAAGAAGCTCATCGAGGAGTCTGGCATCACCCCGGGTGCCATCACCCTGCGCACCACCGACAACGAGCAGATTAAGGGCATGGCCGCCCAGGTCAAGAACGACCTCGACACTCTCGGCTTCGATGTGACCATCCAGACCGATACCTCGCCGGCCACTTACGCTGCCATCGACGGCGGCGAGGCCTACGATATCCTCCTTGCCCCTGGCGATCCTTCCTGCTTCGGCGCCGACCCCGACCTGCTGCTCAACTGGTGGTACGGCGACAACGTCTGGATGCAGACCCGTTGCCCGTGGAAGGAGTCCGCTGAGTGGCAGAAGCTCCACGGCCTCATGGACGAGGCTCTTGCCGCCGAGGGCGACGAGCAGCAGAAGAAGTGGAACGAGTGCTTCGACATCATTGCCGACAACGCCGTTCTGTACCCCGTTGTCCACGTCAAGACCGTCTCCGCTTCCTGGGACGATCCGTCCACTGCACCCAACGGCGAGGCCCTCGATGGCTTCAAGGGCATCGGCACGACGAGCATGTCCTTCAGGGGCGTTGCGACCGTCAAGGCGTAAGACTCGCTTGAGTCTGTATGCAGGATGTCGGTCGTTGGGACCGTATCCTCATAGTTGAAACAAAGACCCGGGCGGCAACGATGTCGCTCGGGTCTTGTAATGAGTATCCGTACTCATATACCAGTTGGTCCTACCGACAAAAGAAAGGGGAGAGAACGTGAACAACTTGCTACGTTTGATTGGAAGGCGTCTTGTGGCGCTGCCGATCATGGCATTGGGCGTCACCGTCCTGGTGTTCTTCCTTATGTCGTTCTCCAAGACCGACCCCGCCTACACGGCGTTGGGTGACGGTGCCTCGCCCGAGGCGGTTGCCGAGTACCATGAGAAGTATGGTCTGGACGACCCCTGGCCCGTGCGCTACGTGCGCTATATGGGCGATCTGATCCATGGCGACATGGGCACTTATGGTGCTGCTCGCAACTCCGTTGCCAAGCGCATCTCCACGGCCCTGCCCGTCACGATGCAGCTGACCTTTATCGGTCTTGCTATCGGTGCGGTCGTTTCGTTTTTGCTCGGCGTCATCGCGGCACTGTATCGCGACAAATGGCCGGACCAAGTGATCCGCGTCTTTTCCATCGCCGGCTTGGCAACCCCGTCGTTCTGGCTTGCCGTTCTGTTGATCCTGCTGTTCTCTTCCTACCTTAAGGTGCTCCCGGCATCGGGTGCTCTGCCTCACTTCACCACGAATCCGGTTGGCTATCTGGGACGTATGATCATGCCCGCTATCGCCTTGGCATTTCCGCTGACGGGCCAGATGACTCGTATCGTGCGTACCGCCATGGTCGAGGAGCTCGACAAGGATTATGTCCGTATGGCTCGCGGCGCCGGCGTTCCCGAGAAGGTCGTCGTCGGCATCAACGTTCTTCGCAATGCGCTGATCACCCCGGTCACCACCCTCGGTCTTAAGATCGGTTACCTCATGGGCGGCGCCGTCGTCATCGAGGTTATCTTCAACCTCCCCGGCATGGGCACCGCGATTCTGCAGGGCGTTCAGGGCAACGAGGCGAACCTGGTTCAGGGCGTCGTCATCGTCGTTGCTCTTGCCTTCATCATCATCAACATCGTGGTTGACATGCTCTACCTGCTCATCAACCCGCGCATCAGGACGGTGTAGATTATGGTAAAGATTCGAGAGAAGCAAACCGAGCAGCTCGAGAAGGCTGCCTCCAAGGGGCTCAAGCTCGGTGGCTGGAAGAAGATGACGCTGTCTTCTAAGATTGCAGCCGTCGTGCTGGTGCTGGTCGCCCTGACTGCGATTCTGGCGCCCCTTCTTGCCCCCTATAGCCCGGTCGAGATCTTTACGGCTCGCCAGGCTCCCGGCAACGGATTTATCTTCGGTACCGACGATAAGGGTCGCGACATTCTGTCGCGTATGCTCTACGGTGGTCGTTACTCGCTGATTATCGGCTTTGGCGCCACTGCCATGGCTCTGGTCTGCGGCTCGGTCGTGGGCGCCCTTGCAGCGGTTTCGCGCAAGGCCGTCTCCGAGACGATCATGCGTATCTTGGACATCATCATGTCCATCCCGGGCATCGCCCTCGCGGCCGTCTTCGTCTCCATCCTGGGCAACTCCGTGCCGTCGATCATCTTCGCCATCGGCTTTATGTACACTCCGCAGATTGCCCGTATCGTGCGCGCCAATATCGTGTCCGAGTACGGCGAGGACTATGTCCGCGCGGTCATCGTTTCCGGCGCCAAGGCTCCGTGGATTTTGATCAAGCATGTTCTGCGTAACTGCATCGCCCCGATCATGGTCTTCACCGTTACCCTGGTCGCCGACGCCATCATCTTCGAGGCCTCGCTGACCTTCATCGGCGCTGGTATCCAGGAGCCCACCGCTACCTGGGGTAACATCCTCGCCGACGCCCGCGGCGGCGTGCTCGCCGGCCGTTGGTGGCAGGCGCTGTTCCCGGGCCTGGCCATCATGATCACCTGCCTGGCGCTCAACATCCTCTCCGAGGGCATTACCGACGCCATGGCCGCTGCTCCCTCCGCTGCCCTGGATCCTACCGATTCCTCCAAGCGTCGCGAGGCCGACCTGCTGGTCTCCGACCCCGTTCGCGCCTACAAGGAGCAGGCCCAGTCCCTCTCCGCTCGCCTTGGCGCCCTGCGCGATGTCGAGCTCAAGCGTGACGATCGCCACGTGCCCGACGAGTCCGTTGAGCCGATTCTCTCGGTCCGTGACTTCTGCATCCAGTTTGAGCATCACGGTGATATCAACGTCGTCGACCATGTCAACTTTGACGTTCGTCCTGGTCAGACCATGGGCCTGGTGGGCGAGTCCGGTTGCGGTAAGTCCATCACCACGCTGGCCATCATGGGCCTGACCGACGATGACGAGCATCTTTCCGGCGAGGTTCTCTGGGAGGGCCGTGACCTGCTCAAGATGAGCAAGAAGGAGTGGTTCGGCCTGCGCGGTACCGATATCGCCATGGTCTATCAGGACGCCCTGTCCTCGCTTAATCCCTCCATGCTCATCTCTGCCCAGATGAAGCAGCTCACCAAGCGCGGCGGAACCCGCAGCGCCGAGGAGCTCCTGGAGCTCGTCGGCCTCGATCCCAAGCGCACGCTCGAGAGCTATCCGCACGAGCTTTCCGGCGGCCAGCGTCAGCGTGTCCTGATCGCTATGGCCCTTACCCGCGACCCCAAGCTGGTCATCTGCGACGAGCCCACGACCGCTCTGGACGTTACCGTCCAGAAGCAGGTCATCAAGCTGCTCAACGATCTTCAGGCCAAGCTCGGCTTTGCCATGATCTTCGTTTCGCATGACCTGGCTCTGGTCGCCGAGGTTGCCCATAACATCACGGTTATGTACGCTGGCCAGGTTATCGAGCAGGCACCCACCAAGGAGCTGCTCACCAACCCGATCCACGAGTACACCCGCGGTCTTCTGGGTTCCGTTCTGTCCATCGAGAGTGGTTCGGGTCGCCTGCACCAGGTGCCCGGCGCCGTTCCGAGCCCGCGCGATTTCCCCAAGGGCGATCGCTTCGCGCCCCGCTCGAGCCATCCGCGTATTGGCCTGGACACCCGTCCGGTCTTCAAGCGCGTGCCCGGCACCGAGCACTTCTATTCCGAGCTCCCCGACGAGGTGCTCAAGGCAAATGGTTTGACCCCTCACGCGGAGGTGATGTAGATGAGCGAGACCGCAGTCAACGGCGTCGAGCCGATCATCTTCCTTGATGACGTCCACGTCACCTTTAGGACCCGTACCGGCTCGATTCTGCACCCCAACTTGGTTCACGCCGTCCAGGGTGTAACGATTAAGCTCATGCCCGGTCAGACGATCGGCATCGTCGGCGAGTCCGGTTGCGGTAAGTCCACCACCGCCAACGTCATGTGCGGCCTGCAGGCCCCTACGAGCGGCAAAGTCTACTTTAAGGGCAAGGACGTTACCAAACGTACCGCCGAGGACCGTCGCCACATGGGTCGCGTCATCTCGGTCGTGTTCCAGAACCCGGCCACGGCGCTCAACCCCCGCATGGTCGTTCGCGAGCAGCTGCTCGACCCCATGCGCGTCCACAACCTGGGTACCGAGGCCGAGCAGGAGAAGCGCGTCAAGGAGCTCCTGGAGCTCACCGGTCTGCCCAGCTCCGCCGCCGAGGTTCTTCCCGGTCAGCTTTCGGGCGGCCAGCGTCAGCGCGTCGCAATTGCCCGTGCCCTGTCGCTGAACCCCGATGCCATCATCGCCGACGAGCCCACCTCGGCTCTGGACGTTTCGGTCCGCGCGCAGATTCTGAACCTGTTGACCGACCTTAAGAAGGAGCTCGGCCTGGCCATGGTGTTCATCAGCCATGACATCCAGACGGTCCGCTATATCTCTGACGACATCATCGTTATGAATGGCGGCAAGATCGTCGAGCAGGGCGAGGCCAAGCAGGTCTTCCAGCATCCCCAGGACCCCTACACCAAGATGCTGCTCGGCGCTGCGCCGTCGCTGCTGCATCCCAAGCTCGGCGAGTAGCCTCGCTTTCCCTCCCGTGCGCCCGGTTCCCTTGCCGGGCGCACCTCCGTTGCGATTTCGAAAGGTTGGGTTCACGAGCCATGCCAAGTGCTCAGGAGCTACAACATCAATTTGATGAATATCGAGGCGCCATGCCCCGTCCATCAGATTTCGATCTCTTTTGGAAGGATCGCATGGCCGAGGCCGACGCCGTCGGGCTTGACTATGCGATCGAGACGGCATCGGTCGCCGATGCCGCGACCTGCCAGCTTTTCGACCTCTGGTATACCGGCATGTGTGGCGCTCGCCTGCATGCCAAGTACCTTAAACCCGTCTCGGACGAGCCCGTGCCATTGGTACTTCAGTTCCATGGGTATCCGGGTGCAAGCCGCAGCTGGTTTGAGCAGGCGTCGTTTGCGGGCATGGGCATGGCACTCATCGCCCTCGACTGCCCCGGCCAAGGAGGTCCCTCCGAGGACATTGGTGGATTTGAGGGCACAACGGTTGCCGGTCATATCGTCGCCGGTATCGACGGCGACCCGGCCAACCTCTACTATGTCCGCTTGCACCAAGATATTCGCATCCTGTGCCGCATCGTTCGCGAGCTCGAGGGCATCGATCTTGCGCGTGTGTTTGTGAACGGCGCGTCGCAGGGCGGCGGTTTGGGCATTGCGACCTGTGCACTTAACAGCGAGCTTATCAATCGTGCCGCCATCCTCTATCCCTTCCTGTCAGATTTCCGCCTGGTCTGGGATTTGGATGCCGACGACATTGCCTACGAGGGCCTGCGCTATTGGTCTCGCTGGTTTGACGAGGACTCGACTCGTATTGACGAAGCCTATGCCAAGCTGGCGTACTTCGATTCCAAGAACTTTGCCCCTATGGTCAAATGCCCCGTGCTGTTTGGCACTGGCACAGCCGATATCGTCTGTCCGCCAGCGACGCAGTTTGCAGTCTATAACAGCCTGACCTGCGAAAAGCGTCATGAGTTCTTTGAAGGCTTTGGCCACGAGGAGATTCAGGATTTTGACGATTTGATCATTCCGTTTTTCTGCAAGGGAGGGGAGGCTCATGTCTAAGTGCGAGAGCAATGTTGACGAGCTGATTGTCCCCGGGCTCGTGGGAATTCCTGGAACGGTTTCGTCAAAGCTCGTAGAATATCGGGACTGGCGCGGTGATGTCCAAGCAGATGTTTCTGATTTAGAGACATGCGCTTCGAATCTTGAGATTCAAGGCCTGGCCATTACGGCGATTGACTTTGTTAACCCCTGCGCCCGTTATTCGGAGGTCTCCTTTGAGCTCGGTGACGATGCGATTCACGCTCGTTTGATCGAGCCTGTCGGTCGTGCCCGAGTATCTGAGCGCGTGCCGCTTTGCCTGATGTTCCACGACATCGATCGGCCTGTGCGCGGCTGGCATCACATGACGAGATTTTCCGCCATGGGGTATGCCGTCCTCGCGCTGGATGACGATGTTGCTGGTGCGGACGACCTGCAGCGGGGGATTTCTTCGCCCGCTTTTGTCGAGCGCGTCCGTTGGGGTTGCGCGCTGGCGAAGGTGGCGCGCAATCTTGATGGCATGGACCCTGACCGCATCTTTGCATGGGGCGAGGGCCTTGGCGGCGGTGTCGCGCTGGCGGTTTCTGCTCTGGACGAGCGGGGCCTCGCCTGCACGGCGGTTGCCAATCCACTTCCCGGCGGCCTCGAGGCGTTGTCGTCTCAGGTGCGCGGATCGGTGCTCATGGGCACATCGCTTATGGATACCGTGAGCGACCCCAAGGGTCAGTTTGCCGTATTCAACGGTCTTGAGTGTGACCGGAGGCATATCATCTATGCCAAATACGCTCACGAGCGCATCAATGCGTTCGAAAACGAAGTCGTCGACTTCTTTAACCAAACGTTCTACTCGTGTTCTTTGGCCTAGACGGCCTGAACACTGCCAACAAGAGTGGGTGGCACAGGGTCGCCCGCCAGACAACTAAGGAGATTCTTGTGGCAACTCAGAAATTCACCGGCGTTATCCCTCCCGTCGTTGTTCCCGATACCGAAGATCACCAGCTCGACGTTGCCTCCTTTGAGCGCAGCATTAACCGCATGATCGATGCCGGCGTCGATGGCCTGTTCTTCCTGGGCTCCTCGGGCGAGGTCGTCTTCTCCACCGACGAGCGTCGTCGCCAGATTATCGCCGAGGCCGTTCGTATCGTCGACCACCGTGTGCCCGTTCTGGTCGGCATCATCGATACCGAGACCGAGCGCATGATCGAGCACGGCAAGGTCGCTCAGGAGCTGGGCGCCGATGCCCTCGTCGCCACCTGCCCGTTCTATGCCCTGCAGGGCATGACCGAGGTTGAGGAGCACTTCCGCATCCTGCATGAGGAGCTCGACCTGCCCATCTTTGCCTATGACATTCCCGTCTGCGTTCACACCAAGCTCCCCTGGAAGCTCCTTGCCAAGCTCGGCGCCGAGGGCGTTCTGGCCGGCGTCAAGGATTCCTCGGGTGATGACATCTCGTTCCGCTACCTCGTTCAGGAGAACGAGAAGAACGGCCATCCGATGAGCATTCTCACCGGTCACGAGGTTGTTGTCGACGGCGCCTACCTCGGTGGCGCCGACGGTTCCGTCCCGGGTCTCGCCAACGTTGAGCCCGAGGGCTACGTGCGTCAGTGGAAGGCCGCTCAGGCTGGTGACTGGGCTACCGTCAAGGCCGAGCAGGATCGCCTCAATGAGATTTCGCACATTTGGGATGTCACCTCGGGCGTCCAGGGCTATGCCGGTGGCGTCGGCGCCTTCAAGACCGCTATGAACCTCATGGGCATCTTCGACAGCCCGACCATGCCGCGCCCGGTGAAGGCCATGACCGGCGAGAACGTCGAGGCGATTAAGAAGGTCCTTCAGGACAACGGTCTCCTGTAAAGCTTCCCCGGGCACCCGACCTCGCCGTTTAACCGTGCGGCCATGACCCATTAGGTTAATGGCCACACGGTTTCTCGGCGATCTCGGGCACCTGGAAAACCTTTACCGCGCTGTGACGGCTAGCCTGACGGCGCATTTCCTGTAGTTGTTTTTTATCTCCTAAGGAGAGCGACATGGAGAACAAGTACGTCTGCTCTGTCGATATCGGCGGAACTAAGATCGCGACTGCCATCATGGAGTACCCGGCTGACGGCAGCGTGCCCCATCCCGTATTTGAGGCCGAGGTTCCCACCGAGGCCCAGGAGGGCGGCGAGGCCGTCTTCCAGCGTATCGAGGCGTCCATCAAGGCTGCTCTCGAGGCGAATCCCGATGTCGAGGTCCTTGGCGTCGGTATCGGTGCTGCCGGCGTCGTCGATCCCAAGACGGGCGCCATCGCGTATGCCAACGAGATCATGCCCGGCTGGTCCGGCGTCCAGTTGGGGCCGCGTCTGCGCGAGGACCTCGGTCTTCCCGTTGCCGTTGTAGGCGACGTGCAGGCTCATGCTCTGGGCGAGGCCCACTGGGGCGTCGGCAAGGGCAAGTTCTCCGTCTTGTGTCTTGGCATCGGTACGGGCATCGGCGGCGCATATGTCGAGAACGGCCGCGTGATGCAGGGCTTCCATGGTGCTGCCGGTCATATGGGCCACATCGAGTGCTCGGCTGCCGCCGGCATTCCCTGCGCCTGCGGGCGTTCCGGCCATCTGGAGTCGGTTGCTTCGGGCACTTCCATTGGTCGTATGTACGATGAGCGCTTTGGTCGCGTCGACCCCAGCCGTCCTTCGGTCGGTCGCGATGTGAACGACCTGTGCCGTGCGGGCGACGCAAAGGCGACCGAGGTCATCCATGACGCCGGCTTTGCGCTGGGTGCCAGCTTGGGCTCGCTCGCTAACATCCTGGACCCTGAGGTCATCGTGCTTTCGGGTGGCGTGATTCACCAAGGTCCCGATTGGCGTTCGCAGACGTGGAAGGATTCGGTGCACGAGGGCTATGCCAGCCAAGCGCTCGATCCGCTTCAGGACACGCCGATCCTCATCGGTTCTCTGGAGGGCGATGCTCCGCTCATCGGTGCCGCCGAACACCTTCTTGCATCGTTGAAGTAAACATAATTACCAAGTGCGCCTTCTGAGGTGCCGCAGATTGACGTGAAAGAGGAGCGAAGCGTACTTCGGTACGCGAGCGACGGTTTGAACGTCAAGGTGCGGTGTCTCAGAAGGCTGTTTTGAGAAAGGTTGAGTCGAACATGACCGTTGATCCTTTGATCCAGTCCCTGAAGGGCAAGCTCGTCGTGAGCGTTCAGGCGTATATGGGCGAGCCGCTTCGTACGCCTGAGACCATGGCTCAAATGTCTCGCGCTTGCGAGCTCGGCGGCGCCGCCGCCATTCGCTGCCAGGGCCTTGCCGACATTGCCGCCATTAAGGGTCGCTGTGAGGTTCCTGTTATCGGCCTGTGGAAGGATGGGCACGAGGGCGTTTACATCACGCCGACGCTGCGCCACGCTCGCGCCTGCGTTGCTGCGGGTGCCGATATCGTGGCGATCGACGCCACCGATCGTCCGCGTCCCGATGGCAAGACCGTCGAAGATACTTTCCGTCCGCTGCACGAGGAGGGCGTGCTCCTGATGGCCGACTGTGCCACCATCGAGGATATTCGTCGTGCTGTCGACATGGGCTTCGACCTGGTGTCCACCACGCTGTCTCATGGTGTTGCCGCCATCGACTGCACCATGGCCGATGGCCCCGATCTGCCGCTCCTGCGTCAGGCGACCGAGGAATTCCCCGGCCTTCCCATCATTTGCGAGGGTCGCGTGCATACGCCCGAGGAGGCTCGCGCCGCGATCGATGCTGGCGCCTGGGCCGTTGTCGTCGGCACCGCCATCACGCACCCCACGAGTATTACGAGTTGGTTCAAGGCTGCGCTTGAGGCGTAAGACAGGCCTCGTATCCGCTCGGGGCGGTATACTCAATATAGGCAATTGACCGCGCGGGATCCGGGTTGCTGGGTCCCGCGCTTGTTTTCGGGAGGCAACACATGCAAAAGGGAGATGCCATGGATGCGGCGGAGCGCTCGGAGCGCATCCCCGATATCGTCATCATCACCGGAATGTCCGGATCAGGCCGCACACAGGCCATGCACGTGTTCGAGGACATGGGCTATTTTTGCATCGATAACCTGCCTCCGCGTCTCATCGCCCAGCTTGCCGAGCTCGTCGGCATCAATACGGGCGTAGGCAGGCATCTCGCCGTCACCTGCGATTTGCGTAGCCAGGGACTGTTTGACGAGTTGCTCGATGCGGTCGCCGCTCTCGAAGAGCGCGAGATGAGCTGCGACATCGTGTTCCTGGAGGCTTCTGACGAGGTGCTGATTCGTCGCTACAGCGAAAATCGCCGCCGTCATCCCATTGCCAAGCCGGGGGAGACTACGGCCGATGCCATTCAGCGCGAGCGCCTTCAGCTGCAGGGCGTGCGCGACCGAGCCGATATGATTATCGACACGAGCCGTCTGCGCACCTCTGCGCTGCGCAACAAGCTGCGTATGGCATTTTCCGAGCTGTCCGACCAGCAGCTTATGGATGTCCACGTGTTCTCGTTTGGCTTTAAGCACGGCATGCCCGTCGAAGCGGATATTATGATCGACGTCCGCTTCCTGCCCAATCCGTTCTACGATCCCGAGATGCGCACGATGACCGGTCTCGATAAAAAGGTCTCCGATTTTGTTCTGGACCATCCCAAGACGCAGGAGTTTTGGAAGGCTTGGACACAGCTGCTCGATACGGTCATGCCCGGTTATATCGCGGAGGGTAAGCCGCAGCTTTCTATCGCCATCGGCTGCACGGGCGGCCAGCACCGCAGCGTTGCCATTGCCGAGGCCACGGCCCGTTACCTGGAAGGCGCTCAGTATCATGTGAGCATCTCCCACCGCGACCTGTCGCGCGCCAACACGAAGGCATAGGCCTGCATGTCGTTTACCGCTGAGGTGCGCGACGAGCTTGCGCGCTGCGAACCCGAATGTGAATACTGCGACTTGTCGACGCTTGCCGCCCTCACGCGCGTGAGCGGTACGCTCTCGCTTACCGGCTCTGGGCGGTATCGTTTGACGGTTGCGACTGAGACGGGAGCCGTCGCGCGCACGATGATCACGCTGACGCATCGTATCCTTAAGCTCAAAACGGAGTTCACCGTCCGTAAATCTGTATTGCATAAGGTTCGAAACTACCTCATCACCTTGCCTGATCAGCCAGACCTGGATAAGGCCTTGGTTCTGCTGGGTATCCTCGAACGTAGGGGAGGACTTGTCGCCGGCGTACCCCGACATATCGTTGCCCGTCCTTGCTGTAGACTTGCCTATATCCGCGGCGCGCTCATCGCGGGCGGCTTCGTGGCCGATCCACGCGGCGATTTTCATTTGGAGATTGCTGTGCAGGGCGAGCAATATGCCAAGGGGCTTTGCGATCTGTTGGAGCAGATTGGGGTCCATGCTCGTGTTAATGCACGGCGGGGGTCATATGCCGTGTACATTAAGAGCGCCGAGGAAATCGAGCATCTATTAAAGCTGATTGGCGCCAAGCGCAGCGTTGCCGAGATTGAGGAGGCGCGCGCGGTCAAGTTGGTTAAGAACGATGTGAACCGTCGCGTGAACGCCGAGCTCGCCAACCAGACCAGAAGCGCCGGTGCCGCCCAACATCAGCTTGCGCTTATCGATGAGCTCGAGCAGCGTGGCCTTCGTGATGCGCTTCCGGATGCCCTTGCGGTCTTTTGCGACCTGCGCGAGCGCTATCCCGATCTGTCGCTGCGTGATTTGGGGGAGATGGCTGACCCTCCCTTGTCGAAGTCAGCCCTCTACCATCGTGTTTTACGGCTTGAAAAGCTCATTGAAGCAAACAGGTAGTTTGAAGTAACGACTTATATATGGATTTAGCTGCTATTTTAGTATTTAAAACGTTTTAACGTAAATTTGATTTTCAATTTCGAGCATTCTCGTGAAATTCAAGTCAAAAAAAAGGTATATTAGGCGAGTGGTTAGTTTGTGGGCCTCAACGGCGGGCGCTGTAGCTCGCGGGGGCCTTACGAAAGGAGACACAATGGCAGTAAAGGTTGCTATTAACGGCTTCGGTCGCATCGGTCGTCTGGCTTTCCGTCAGATGTTCGGTCATGAGGGCTCCGAGATCGTCGCTATCAACGACCTCACCTCTCCCGATATGCTCGCTTACCTGCTGAAGTACGACTCCACGCAGGGCAACTACGCTCGCGATCACGAGGTCGTTGCTGGCGAGGATTCCATCACCGTTGACGGCAAGGAGATCAAGATCTACAAGGAGGCCGACGCTAACAACCTGCCTTGGGGCGACCTTGACGTCGACGTCGTTCTCGAGTGCACCGGCTTCTACACCAGCAAGGCTAAGGCTCAGGCCCACATCAACGCTGGCGCCAAGAAGGTCGTCATCTCCGCTCCGGCCGGCAGCGATCTGCCCACCATCGTGTACAACGTCAACCATGAGACGCTGACCGCTGAGGACAACATCATCTCCGCTGCTTCCTGCACCACCAACTGCCTCGCCCCGATGGCCAAGGGTCTGAACGACTTCGCTCCCATCGTGTCCGGCATCATGACCACCATCCACGCCTTCACCGGCGACCAGATGCCGCTCGACGGCCCGCAGCGCAAGGGCAACTTCCGTCGCTCCCGCGCCTGCTCTGAGAACATCGTCCCGAACACCACGGGCGCTGCCAAGGCCATCGGCCTGGTTCTCCCCGAGCTCAACGGCAAGCTCATCGGTGCCGCCCAGCGCGTCCCGACGCCGACCGGCTCGCTGACCAACCTCTACGCCGTCGTTGACAAGAAGGTCACCGTCGACGAGGTCAACGCTGCCATGAAGGCCTACGCCGAGACCATCCCCGAGACCTTCGCCTACAACGAGGACCAGATCGTCTCCCGCGACATCGTCGGCGAGACCCACGGCTCCATCTTCGACGCCACTCAGACCATGTGCTCTGACCTCGGCAACGGCCAGACCCTCGTTCAGGTCACCTCTTGGTACGACAACGAGAACTCCTACACCTCTCAGATGGTCCGCACCATCAAGTACTTCGAGAAGTTCGTTGCTTAATTAAGCTTTTAGCGAATAGCTCGTTGAGCGTCTAAAGAAGGGCGCGGCCTTATAGGGCTTACACCCTAGGGTCGCGCCCTTTTTATAAGAAATCGTCTGCCGTAATGGGAGGCAGACACGTACGAAAGGTAGAAGCAAACATGGCCTTTACCAAGAAGACCGTCCGCGACATCGATGTCGACGGAAAGCGCGTTCTCGTCCGCGTTGACTTTAACGTGCCTATCAAGGATGGCGTCGTTGGCGACACCACCCGTATCAAGGCTGCCCTGCCCACCATCAACTACCTCGTTGAGCACAACGCTCGCGTCATCCTCATGAGCCACCTCGGCCGTCCCGAGGGCACCGGCTTCCAGCCCGAGCTGTCCCTCGAGCCCGTCGCCAAGAAGCTCGCTGAGCTCTCTGGTCTCGACGTTGCCTTTGTCGCTGACACCTACGGCGAGAAGGCTGCTGAGGCTGTCGCCGCCGTCGAGCCGGGTAAAGTCCTCGTTCTCGAGAACGTCCGTTTTGACAAGCGTGAGAAGAAGAACGATCCCGAGATCGCCAAGAAGCTCGCTTCCTATGGCGACGTCTTCGTTCTCGATGCTTTCGGTACCGCTCACCGCGCCCAGGGTTCCGTCGTGGGCCCCGCCGCTTACCTGCCTGCCGTCGCTGGCTTCCTGCTCGAGAAGGAGGTCGACACGCTGACCGGCATCTTCGCCGAGCCCGAGCGTCCCTTCGTCGCCATCGTCGGCGGTTCCAAGGTTTCCTCCAAGATCGGCGTTCTCGATCACCTCATCGACTCCGCTGACACCCTGATTATCGGTGGCGGCATGGCCTACACCTTCTTCCTGGCTCAGGGCCTGACCGTTGGTCAGTCCCTCAAGGAAGAGGACTGGGTCGAGCGCGCCGGCGAGATGCTCAAGAAGGCCGAGGAGAAGGGCGTCAAGATCCTGCTCCCCATCGACAACCGCGTTGCCGATCACTTTGGCGAGGACGCTGTCCCCGAGGTTGTCGCTTCCGACGCTATCCCCGACGATCGTGAGGGTATGGACATCGGCCCCAAGACCGAGGAGCTTTACGCCGAGGCCGTCAAGGGCGCCAAGACCGTGTTCTGGAACGGCCCCATGGGCGTCTTCGAGTTTGACAACTTCGCTCACGGCACCCAGGCTATCGCCGAGGCTGTCGCCGAGGCCGACTGCACCTCGATCATCGGCGGTGGCGACTCCGTCGCAGCTGTCAACAAGTTCAACCTGGCCGACAAGATGAGCTGGATCTCCACCGGTGGTGGCGCTTCCATGGAGCTCGTCGAGGGTAAGGCCCTGCCCGGAGTGGAGGCGCTTCTCGATGCCTAATCGCACCCTTCTTATCGCTGGTAACTGGAAGATGAACAACGACGTCGCCGAGGCCGCCAAGCTCGCCGACGAGCTGGCTCAGGCTCTGCCCGAGGTTCCGGCTGGCGTCGAGGTGCTCGTCTGCCCTCCGACCATCGACATCACCACGGTTCATGACCGCATTCAGGCTGCCCCCATCGCCCTCGGTGCACAGAACGTGTACTGGGAGGCCAAGGGTGCCTTCACCGGTGAGTCTTCTTGCGACATGCTCAAGTCCGCTGGCTGCACCTACTGCATTATCGGTCACTCCGAGCGTCGCGACTACTTCCACGAGACCGACGAGGACCAGAACAAGAAGGCTAAGGCTCTCGTTGCCGCCGGTCTTGTTCCCGTCTTCTGCTGCGGCGAGTCCCTTGAGGTCCGCGAGGCTGGCACCTATGTCGAGCACGTCGTGAACCAGGTCAAGGCTGGCCTTGCTGGCCTTGAGATCACCTGCCCCAAGCAGGTCGTCGTCGCCTACGAGCCCATCTGGGCCATCGGCACCGGCAAGACCGCTACCGCCGAGGACGCTCAGGAGGTCTGCGGCGCTATCCGTGAGACCCTCAAGGAGATGTTCGGCGAGGAGCTCGCCAACGGCATCCGCGTTCTCTACGGCGGTTCCGCCAAGCCCGGCAACATTGCCGAGCTCGTCGCCAAGCCCGACGTTGACGGCGCCCTCGTGGGCGGCGCTTCGCTCAAGGCTGCCGACTTCGCCTCTATGGTCGTCAAGGCAGGCGAGTAGGACATATGGCACAGCGTCATCTTCCTGCACTCCTGATCATCATGGATGGTTGCGGCCTTGCTCCGGCCGATGGCGAGAACGCCGTCGCCGCTGCCAAGACGCCCTTCCTTGATAGCCTGTACGAGAAGTACCCCCACACCACGCTCGGCGCTTCGGGCGAGGACGTGGGTCTTCCCGATGGCCAGATGGGTAACTCCGAGGTGGGTCACCTCAACATCGGTGCCGGACGCATCGTGTTCCAGGAGCTTTCGCGCATCAACAACGCCATCAAGGACGGCTCCATCGCCAAGAACGAGGTTTTTGTCAAGGCTATGGACGACGTCAAGGCTGACGGTAAGACTCTCCACCTCATGGGCCTTATGAGCCCTGGCGGTGTTCATTCTCACATGAACCACGTCGAGGCTCTGGTCAAGATGGCTGCCGAGCACGGTGTCAAGACCGTTCGCGTCCACGCCTTCATGGATGGTCGCGACGTTGACCCGCAGTCCGGTGCCGGTTACATGAGTGAGTTCTGCGCCTTCCTGGCTAAGATCTCCGAGGAGACCGGTTGCGACGCTCGCGTTGCCACCGCCTCGGGCCGTTATTGGGCCATGGACCGCGATAATCGTTGGGAGCGCATCCAGCGCGCCTACGACGTCATGGTCAACGCGTCCGATGCTGATACCGACCCCGTTGCCGGTATCAAGGCCTACTACGAGAAGGACCCGCGCGGCGACGAGTTCGTCGAGCCCTTCGCTGCCCACAACGAGGGCATTCACGAGGGCGACGCGGCCATCTTCTTCAACTTCCGTCCCGACCGCGCTCGTCAGATGACCCGCGTGTTCACGGACAAGGAGTTCGACGGCTTTGAGCGCGAGCAGATCAAGCTTTCGCACTTTGTGACGATGACCGAGTATGATCCGACGTTTGACGTCGAGGTCGCCTTCCCCAAGACGTTCCCCGAGAACGTCCTGGCCGACGTTATCGCCGCCAATGGCCTGAAGCAGCTGCACACTGCCGAGACCGAGAAGTACGCCCACGTGACGTTCTTCCTCAACGGTGGCATCGAGGAGCCCAAGGAGGGCGAGGAGCGCGTGCTCGTCGCTTCCCCCAAGGTTGCTACCTACGATCTGCAGCCCGAGATGAGCGCTCCCGAGGTTACCGAGAAGCTCGTCGCCGCCATCAACGAGGATCGCGCTGATTTCTACATCGTGAACTTCGCGAACTGCGACATGGTTGGTCACACCGGTGTCTTCGACGCTGCCGTTAAGGCTGTCGAGGCTGTTGACGATGCCCTGTCCAAGGTTGTCCCGGCGATTCTCGCCAAGGGCGGCTTTGCACTGATTACCGCCGACCACGGCAACGCCGATCACATGTTTGACGTTGCTTCCGACGGTTCCAAGCATCCGTTTACGGCTCACACCACCAACCGCGTGCCGTTCATCATCGTTGATGAGAAGGCACAGCTCACCGGTATCGAGGACGGCCGTCTTTCCGATATCGCTCCGACCATGCTCACCATGGCTGGTATTGAGCCTTCCGCCGAGATGACGGGCCGCGTGCTCGCCACCGAGGCCTAATAGAAAACAAATACCGTTTTCTAGTAAGGGGGTTGTCCACAACCGGACAACCCCCTTTTTGGTATTTCTGCCATTTCCACCCCGTCCTTGAGTGGCAGGTAGGGGAGAGCGGGGGATTGTGGTACAGTACTGGAGTTTGAACTGTTCTATTAAGGAGCTTATCTATGGGTCCGTTCCAGATTCTTCTGTTTGTCGTTTGGGCTGTCTCTGCCGTGGCGCTGACGATTCTCGTCCTGATGCATTCCGGTAAGGGCACCGGCGTTTCGGATATGATCGCTAGCTCGCTGTATAACTCCAGCTCTGCCACGGGCGTCATGGAGCAGAACCTCGATCGCCTGACGGTAATTATGGCCGTTGTTTTTGCCGTGTGCGTCGTCCTGTGCATGTTCTTCTTCCCGCAGGGCATCGTCGGCTACTAAGCATCGGCGTATATACGTTTGCAATGGGTCTCGCAGGTGCGGGACCCTTTTTGTTTACATATTTGTAACAGAGTCAAAATATCCCCACATACTTCGCCCAACTAAAGAAATTCTCGACCGTTAACCGGAATTAGCCCCAAATCGTGCATAAAATGCGCTACTGTATTGCGAAACGTTGGTCCGTTGTGCATAACCAGCCATAGCAGCGGGCGGCGTTTTGATGGTTCGGATCGGATTGTCTCGACATATGTCCGACTGAACATTTCTTTGTCCTATCTCATAAGGAGGATGGCATGGCTGATTCTATGTTCCACCAGCCCGTTATGGGTCGTCGCGCCTTTGTTGGCGGCACCCTCGCTGCGAGCTCCATGGCTTTTCTTGCCGCATGCGGCAAGAAGGGCGGCGACGCTTCCGGTTCTGAGTCCGGTTCGACGCTGAACTTCTACATCAACAACCCGGTCTGCATCGACCCCTACAATGTCCAGGAGGACCAGGGCACTCAGGTCGAGTACCAGCTCTTTGACGCTCTGACCTCTTATGACGCCGAGAAGGGCGAGATCGTTCCGCTGGCTTGCGAGTCCTTTGAGGCCAACGACGACGCCACCGAGTTTACCTTCAAGATCAAGAAGGCCAAGTTCCACAACGGTGACGACGTTACCTCCAAGTCCTTCAAGCTCGGTTGGGAGCGTCTGGTCAACACCAAGTCGGCCATCGCTACCGAGTACGGCCCTTCCGAGGTTTCCTATCACCTTTCCATGGTCGAGGGCTATGACGACCTGCTTGCCGGTAACGCTACCGAGCTCAGCGGTGTTACTTGCCCCGACGATGAGACCCTCGTCGTCAAGCTGTCTTCCGCTTACGCCGACTTCCCCTTCGTCGCCTCTCACCCGGCTCTGGCCCCGGTTCCCGAGTGCGCCGAGTCCGATGTCAAGAGCTTCTACCTTGCACCGGTCGGTAACGGCCCGTTCATGATGGACGGCAAGTGGGAGGATGGTCAGGAGATCAACCTCAAGAAGTTCGACGATTACTATGGCGACAAGGCCAAGATCGATGGCATCCACTTCCAGGTCATCAAGGACATGGAGACCGCTTACAAGGAGTTCCAGGCCGGTAACCTCGATGTCTGCGACGTTCCCGTTGCTCAGATCGACGCTGCCAAGAAGGATCGCGGCGTGTCCAAGGACGGCTACACCATGGGTGACGGTGAGCGCATGCTGCTCGGCGCCGAGCCTTCCACCTACTACCTGACCTGCAACAACACGGCCGAGCCGTTCAACAACGCCGACCTGCGCAGGGGTATCTCCCTGGCCATCAACCGTGAGGCCATCTGCAAGACCATCTTCAAGGGTACCCGTACCCCTGCCGACGGCATTGTTCCTCCGGGCATCGATGGCTACAAGGAGGGCGCATGGGAGTTCTGCGCCTACGACGTCGACAAGGCTAACGAGTACCTCGACAAGGTTGCTCCCGCTGGTGCTAACGGCGATCGTGGCATTAACGTGACTCTGTCCTACAACCAGGACGGTGGCCACAAGGAGATCATGGAGTCCATCATCGGCGACCTCGCCAAGGTTGGCGTTACCGCTGTCTCCGATACCCCCGAGTGGTCTGCCCTGCTCGAGCAGTATCAGAACTTTAACTATCAGTTCGGTCGTCTGGGTTGGATTGCTGACTACCCGATCATGGACAACTTCCTGTATCCGCTGTTCCACTCCGACTCCCTCGGTGGCGACAACCGCTCTGGTTACAACAACCCCGAGTTCGACGCCAAGGTCGATGAGGCCCGTACCACGGTTGACGACGAAGAGCGCGTCGCTAAGATGCAGGAGGCCGATGCAATGGTCGCTGCCGACTGCCCGGTCATCCCGGTGATGTTCTACACGCACACCATCGCCGGCTCCGATCGCATCAAGCACCTCTATGTCGATCCGCAGAAACACGCCGATCTGGGTACCGCTGAGCTCGCCTAAGAGTTTGCAGCTTCCGTGAGGGTCAAGTATTTACGTAGACCTCATGGGAAACATACAGTTCTCCCTAACCTGGGGTAAACTGGCTGATGGTAATTTTGGGATGCCGGTCTGGCGATCGGCATCCCATTTAGGTTAATCCCTAGATAGGGGAGTGGTATGGGTAAGTACATCGTTAAACGTGTGCTTCAGTTCATCCCGGTGTTTTTGGGCGTTACGCTGATTTTGTTCGCCCTCCAGAATATCGTGCCGGGAGATCCGATCAAGCTGATCGGTGGAGACAAGGCTCTGTCCCCCGAGGTGGAGCTTCAGCTTCGCGTTCGCTATCACCTGGTCCAGTCGGACGAGGACGGCAACGCGATCCTTGACGAGAACGGCGACCCCGTTCAAACGTCGCTCGTGGACCGTTACTTGTATTACATGAACGGCCTGCTTCATGGCGATCTGGGCAATTCGTATCAGCGCAAGCTGCCGGTTACGGAAATCTTTGCCCAGAAGTATCCGTATACGGTCAAACTTGCCGCGTGCGCCATCGTGCTCGAGGCAATCATGGGTATCGGTGCGGGTATCATTTCGGCGGTAAAGCGTTATTCCTTCTGGGATATTTTGGTAACGCTCACCACGTCGATCCTCGTTGCCGTCCCGGCCTTCTGGCTCGGTATGTTGCTGCAACTGTTCTTTGGCGTCATTCTCAAGGACGCCACGGGCGGTGCATTCTCCATGCCGATCTCGGGTGCCGGCGGTGCCAGCTCTCAGTATCAGGATTGGATGCACTATGTGCTTCCGACCATTACGCTGGCTTCGGTTTCGACCGCTTATGCTGCCCGCATAATGCGCTCGCAGCTGCTTGACGTCATGAACCAGGATTACATCCGTACGGCAAAAGCCAAGGGTCTCTCCAATCGCGCGATCATCATCAAGCATGCGCTTAAGAATGCACTCATCCCCGTCGTTACCTATATTGGTGTCGACTTTGGCGGCATGCTTTCGGGCGCCATCCTGACCGAGACGGTCTTTAACTGGCCCGGTATCGGCTATGAGGTCTATCGCGCCATTAGCATGCGTGACTGGCCCATCGTTATGGGCGGCGTTACGCTCATCGTCGTCGTCGTCATGGTGATCAACCTGCTCGTCGACATTAGCTATGCATTCCTCGACCCGCGCATCCGCCTTGGCGGTCCGTCGGATAAGGCCTAAGGGAGGTACGTCTCATGCAGGAAACTGATTCTCAGTCTCAGGAGCAGGCTACCGCCACCAAGGCCGCATCTGCTCCCGCCAAGTCCCGCACGCTGTGGGGCGACGCTTTTAAGCGTCTTCGTAAGAACAAGCTCGCCGTTATCGGTGTCTGCTGGATCATCATCGTCGTTGTGGTTGCCCTGACCGCAGATCTGTGGGCTAAGCCCTGGCTCGGTTCGCCGACGGCTTCCGACTCGACCACCATGGCCCAGACGTCGCTGATGGCTCCGTGTGCAGAGCACCCGTTTGGCACCGACGCCCTTGGTCGTGACATTCTCGTTCGCGTTATCTACGGTGCACGTGTTTCGCTTTCCGTCGGTATTATGGCCACTGCGATCTCCACGGTGATTGGTCTGGTCATGGGTGCTCTGGCCGGTTTCTACGGCGGCATCTGGGATACGATCATCATGCGCTGTGCGGATATTTTCCTAGCGTTCCCGTACGTGCTTTTCGTTGTCGCCATGATCGCCGTTATCGGACGTGGTCTTCAGAACGTCTTTTTTGCCATCGGCATTCTCGGCTGGCCTTCGATTGCGCGCGTCTTCCGCTCTGCAATCTTGACGGTCAAGGAAAACGACTATGTTGACGCTGCGCGCGCGATGGGTGCATCTGATGCTCGTATCGTTGTGCGTCACATCTTCCCGAACTCCGTCGCCTCCATCGTGGTCTACGCGACCATGAACATTGGTGGCGCCATTCTGACCGAGTCCGCTCTGTCCTTCCTCGGCATGGGCGTTATTCCGCCTACGCCTTCGTGGGGCTCCATGATTCAGGACGGTCAGCAGTATCTTCTGACTGCTCCCTGGATGATGATCATGCCCGGTCTGGCAATTCTTTCGACGGTGCTCGCCTTCACCCTGCTGGGTGACGGTCTGCGCGACGCCCTCGACGTCAAGATGAAGGACGCATAAGGATGAAGAAGAACAAGAACTATGTGGACCTGAAGGACCAGCCGGTTCCCGAGGGCCAGCATCTGCTCGAGGTCGATGACCTTAAGATGTATTTCCATACCGAGGACGGCGTCGTTCGCGCTGTCGACGGTGTCTCCTACACGCTCGATCGCGGCGAGACCCTGGGCGTCGTCGGTGAGTCCGGCTCCGGTAAGTCCGTGACCGCCATGACCATCATGGGTCTTATCTCGATGCCTCCGGGAAAGATCGAGGGCGGCGACGTTCGCTATCGCGGTCGTTCTATCCTCGAGATGACCGAGGAAGAGATGCAGCACATTCGCGGTAACGATATCGCGATGATCTTCCAGGATCCTATGACCTCCTTGAACCCGGTCTATAAGATCGGCAAGCAGGTGGGCGAGGGCCTTCGTCTGCACCGCGGCTACTCCAAGCAGGAGGCACTCAAGCGCGCCACCGAGCTTTTGGACCTCGTTGGCATTCCCGAGCCCGAGAAGCGCGTCAATGAGTATCCCCACCAGTTCTCTGGCGGTATGCGTCAGCGCGTCATGATTGCCATGGCTCTTGCCTGCGATCCCGATATTCTGATTGCCGACGAGCCCACGACTGCCTTGGACGTTACCATCCAGGCTCAGATTATTGAGCTTATGCAGGAAATGCAGGAGAAGAACGGCAACGCCATCATCATGATCACCCATGACCTGGGCGTTGTCGCTGATATGGCCGACAAGATCATGGTTATGTACGCCGGCCGTCCCGTCGAGTTCGGTACTGCTGAGGAAATCTTCTACGAGAGCCGCCACCCCTACACCTGGGGCCTTATCCGCTCCATCCCGGAGCAGGCCATCGATGAGAAGAAGCCGCTTACGCCGATTCATGGCAACCCGCCTTCGCTCATGAACCTGCCCGAGGGCTGCGTGTTCTCGCCTCGTTGCCCCTATGCGACCGATAAGTGCCGCAAGCAGCGCCCCGAGCGCGTTGTCACCGAGTCTGGTCACTACTCTGCGTGCCACTACTCCGGTGACCCCGAGTTCCTCAAGAACGCTCCTGAGACGTCCCGTACGCGCAAGGATTCCAAGAAGGGAGGCGAGGCGTAATGGCAGATACCAACGAGCGTACTCCGCTGCTGAAGGTCGAGCACCTCTCTAAGGAGTTTCCCGCTGAGTCCGGCATGTTCGCCAAGCGCTTCTCCAAGCGTGTCGTCTCTGCTGTGAACGACATTTCGTTCGAGATCTATCCTGGCGAGACCTTTGGTCTGGTCGGCGAGTCCGGTTGCGGTAAGTCCACCACGGGCCGTACCATCATGCGCCTCACCAAGCCGACGGCCGGCAAAGTGTTCTTCCAGGGCAAAGACGTTGCCGAGATGAGCAAGCACGAGATCAAGGATATGCGTCGCGAGATGCAGTTCATCTTCCAGGATCCTTATGCTTCGCTCAATCCTCGTATGACTATCGGTGAGATCGTCTCCGAGCCCATGACCATTCACGGCGTGGGCACCAAGGAGGAGCGCATTGAGCGTGTCCGCGAGCTTCTCGACGTTGTCGGACTGAACCCCGAGCACATTAACCGCTATCCTCATGAGTTTTCCGGCGGTCAGCGTCAGCGTGTCGGCATTGCCCGTGCATTTGCGCTGAAGCCCAAGCTGATTATCTGCGACGAGCCGGTTTCCGCTCTGGATGTGTCCATTCAGGCCCAGGTTCTGAACCTGCTCAAGGAACTCCAGGACAAGTTCGGTACTGCATATTTGTTTATCGCCCACGACCTGTCTGTCGTGCAGCATATCTCCGATCGCGTTGCCGTTATGTATCTGGGCAAGATGGTCGAGGTTTCGGACTGGAAGACGCTCTACAGCGAGCCTCACCATCCGTACACGCAGTCGCTGCTGTCTGCTGTGCCGGTGCCCGATCCTGATATCCAGAAGACGCGCAAGCGCATCATCCTCGCTGGCGATCCGCCGTCACCGCTGGATCCGCCGACCGGTTGCCGTTTTCACACTCGCTGCCCGATCGCGCAGGGCATCTGCTCTGAGAAGCTTCCCGAGTTTAAGGAAGTCGCACCGGGTCACTGCTGCGCCTGCCACTTCGCGGAGCCGTTCCCGATCAAGGAATCGCACATCGACCTGTAGTCGGTTGTTATTGTCCGGGCCCGCCCTGAAGTTACTTTTCAGAACGTCCTCGGACATGCAAGAAACCCCCGCTGCGCACTTCGTGCGGCGGGGGTTTCTTGCGTCCTGCGGAGTGTTCTGAAAAATAACTTCAGGGCGGGCCCTGGGGTAACTCGGCAGGGAGAGTGCGATTCCCTGATCGCTCACTTAATTTAATAAGAAATTGAGTGAGGCCGGAGCTTTGGCTCCGGCCTCCCCATATAAGGGCTCGGCAAAGCCGAGCCACCAAATATATATCAGCCCCAGAACATGTTTGAGAACTGTGTCCGGAGTACATACTCCTAGGGCCGGAATGAGGTTGCTTTCCAACGCATTCCGCAGGGGGCGGCATTATTTTGTAGCGCGAAGCGCGGAGCAAAATAATGCCGCATGCCCGAGGACGCGTTGGAAAGCAACCTCATTCCGGCCCGAACAGGTCAGTTTACCTGCGCATTTACAAATTCGTAAACTTTTTTGAAAAAAGTGCTTGCACAGTTCTCGAATCATAGGTTATTATCTTCCTCGTTGAACGCGCGGGTCCGACAAAACGAACCGTGAATCAACAACATAGCATGTCGGAGTGGCGGAATTGGCAGACGCGCTAGCTTGAGGTGCTAGTGACCGCTTTTTGGTCATGCGGGTTCAAGTCCCGCCTCCGACACCATCGCATTTGAGAAGCCTCTTCGGAGGCTTTTTTGTTACCGATAGACGGTGGGGTCCACGATGGAAACGCTTGAACGCAACGAGTGGGCAGACGTTGCCCAACTAGTCGAGATCACGAGCGATGCTGTCATCATCTGCGAGCTCGACGGAACCATTCTGCATGTGAATAATCGCTTACTTGGTTTGATGTGCGAGGAACGCGCCGACGTCATCGGTGGAGATGTTAAAGACGTCCTGTACTCGTCCGCTTTTGAACGTGCGACGGAACATCGTCTGCCATTTGAAACTGATGGCTCCGAGAACGAACTGATGCTCAAGTTGAGTGACGGCTCCTTTATCCCCGTCTTGGTTCGTGCGGGCTCCGTAACGCCTCCACGCATCTTTGGGCGCCGCGCGCCACGTGTCCTGGTGGCGCTCCATAGCATCGAAGAACAGTATTCGCACGACCGTCAGCTCAAGCGTGCTCTTTCGGAGCTTAGAGTGGCGAACAAGCGCCTCTCTGGCACGCTCTCGGTCATTATGAGTACCGTGGGCTCCGATGAGCTGCCCAGCCTACTTGATACCGTTTTGAACCAGCTTGTAGGAACGCTCGATGCTTCGGGTGCCGCTATCTATTTTTCTGAGAGCGGCGGTTTTAAACTTCGCGGTGTTTCCAAGGAGCTGTACGACAGCTACCTGCCTGAGTTTTTGCCGTATGGCGCTGGCATTCCGACGTATGTTCTTCGTGAGTCGCGTGCCTGTCGCTTGTCGATTCAACAGGACCTTGAGGGTGATAAGGCCGCCTCCGGTATGTTTATGGACTTGGACAATCGTTCTAAGCACCTGTTGCGCATGCAGGATATGCCTCCGTACCGCAGCGAGATCTGTCTTCCCGTTTTTTACGGTACGCAGATTCTTGGCGTGCTGGAAGTTGGTTGGAAACGCCCTCAAGCACCGCTCGCCTATGACGTTAATGTACTCGAGGTCATTTGCGATTACCTGTCTATCCAGCTGGTCGGCATGGCATCGAGCCTTCGCTCCCGTCGCACGGCCGAGCTTGGCCGCTCGCTCAATGTCTTGCGTGATGAGTTGTTTACCTTTCTAGACGATTCCGCCGCGGCTACCCAGGCGGTATCGTCCGAGATCTGCAATATGCTTAACTGCCATTTTTGCCCTGTTGAGTATGACGCCAGTCTGGATTCCTACGTCATAGATTTTGAAGGCGGCAGTCGCGTTGCTTTGCCGGACGATCCCGAGAAGCTTTTCTTTTCCACGACGGCGCCAGCGGCACGTCTGGGGGCTGGACCTGATGGCTTTGAGGCATCTGTTTTGGGAGGTACGAGTGCCGAGGACCTTAAACACGTCCGTATAACTCGCGTTGACGAATCGATGCCTATGGGAGGTTGGCTTAGGGCGCATGGTCTGCCTTGTCAAGGTCTCTACGTCGACTCCGGCATCGAGGCGGGGCGCCCGCGCTCTGAGGGTGATGGCAAGCACAGTAACGACGCGATTGTTCCTGCTTCTGTTGCGAAGAGCCCGACGACGCGCGCACTGCTGCTTCGTGATGGCAGCCAAGAGCCGATTGATGATCTTGAATATGACTACCTGGTGCACTTGGCGCATGACTTTGAACTGATCTACGAAGGCGAATCTCAAAAGCGCGAGGAGCGCCATATTGCTCAGACCCTTCAGATTGGCATGAGAAATTCCCTGGGGGATGTTCCGGGTATCGCAACCGATTCGGTGTACCTGTCGGCCACGAACTCGGCGTTGGTCGGCGGCGATTTCTATACGCTCATCCGTCTTCCCGACGACTGCGCCGTCATGATTCTGGGCGATGTGTCTGGCAAAGGCATTGAGGCTGCATCGATGTCTGCGCTCGCCAAGACGGCCCTGACGGCATATGCCTGGGAGGGCGCTGGACCGGCCCGCATGGCACGCTCCCTTAACAGCATGCTCATGGGCTTCTCGAGGGTCGAGACGTTCGTGACGGCCTTTATCGCCAAGATTGACCTTAAAGCCGGACGCGCAACGTATTGTTCGGCGGGCCATCCTCCGACCATGGTCATTAGGCCAGAGTCGATGCCGCTGGGTGGCGGCGAGGCCCGTGGAGGAGAGGTCGAGCTGCTTGGATGCCAATCGGGCGTAATCGGTGCCTTTGAGAGCATGGTGTACGAGACAGGCGTGTTTACGTTCGCTCCTGGCGACATGCTCTTCATGTATACGGACGGAACGATTGAGGCCCGCGACCGCACCGGAGCGTTCTTTGGCGAGCAGCGCCTTCGTGACCTTCTGCTCTCTGTCTCGGGTGAGGGCGTATCGGGAATCTGCGGCAAGGTCTTGGGCGAGCTTGACCGATTTACCGAATCGGCGCTGGACGATGACATTGCATTGGTGTCCCTTGAGTTTTTACGGGGCCGGTCCTAAACAGCGACGCTGGGCGCGTCGAATCCGCACGGTTGCGGAAACGCATGCATCGAACAAGCTCTTTTGGGGAACCATGGTCGTATGAATGAGTGGAATGACATAGCGGTTTTGACGCCACCAGGCGATATCGACATCGCCACGGTGCCTGCGCTGCGTCGGCGGTTGGATGCTTTGATTGGCCGCGGCGTGCGTCGTGTCGTCATCAACTGTCAGGCTGTTTGCTTTATCGATTCGACGGGCTTGGCATTCCTGCTTACGCGCGCTCGTGAGCTCATGAGGCGAGAAGGCCTGCTTTCGCTCGTCAATGCATCAGGTGAAGTTGTTCGCTATTTGGAGATTGCTCGTCTTGTCGATATCCTTCATGTCGCGGGGCCGGCACGGGAGTCTATTCCCGCCATTCCGGTGGGGGAGCTGCCTCGCTGGAGTAAGAGCGTCGAGGTCCGTCAGGGTATCGAGAATCTTCCATACTACCGACATCGCATCGCCGAACTCCTTGAATCGCTCCCGTTGCGCCGTGACGAGCGCTACGATGTCGCATTGGCGTCGGGGGAGGCGCTGGGTAATGCCTATGACCATGCGGGCGGTATCGGGTGCGTCCTGACGGTTCAGGCCTATGGCGATCGCGTTGTGGTTGAGGTGCTTGATCGAGGTGCCGGCTATTCTATCGATGAAACGAGCGAACCGGTCGCATCCGAGGAACGCGGCCGTGGCATCAAGCTTATGCGTATGCTCGTCGATAACGTGGAGGTTGCTCGTCGTACGGACGGCGCCGGCACGCGCGTGCAGATGGTGAAGCTGTTTAGCGGAGCACTGGAATCGTGTGCCTAGCCAATCGCTTTAGCGCGTTTAGCTACTAAGAACATGCGGCAGACAAGTTTTTTGAAAAAAGTACTTGCGTCTTTTGGACAACTCGCGTAAATTAATAACCCGCAAGCGGACATGGCTCAGTTGGTAGAGCACAACCTTGCCAAGGTTGGGGTCGCGGGTTCGAGCCCCGTTGTCCGCTCCATTGCATTTCCGGACCGTTTAGGCGGTCCTTTTTCGGCGAAGTGGCCAAGTGGTAAGGCAGAGGCCTGCAAAGCCTTTACCCCCGGTTCGAATCCGGGCTTCGCCTCCAGGCAACATCCGGGCGCTCCGGCGCCCGTTTTGTTTTACATATGCGGACATGGCTCAGTTGGTAGAGCACAACCTTGCCAAGGTTGGGGTCGCGGGTTCGAGCCCCGTTGTCCGCTCCAAACGCAACAGCCCGGCTACTACGGTAGCCGGGCTTTTTTGTACCCATCGCCTGGGCTCGAACCCGAGAGGGAGCGAGCGTTAAGCAAACGCGGAGCGTTTGTAGCGAGCTGGCGAGGTCGCCGGCAGGCGGCCGAAGCCGGTGCGGATCCGCGAAGCGGATACGCGGACGCCCCGTTGTCCGCTCCAACTATCTTACGCGGTTCTAACGAACCGCGTTTTTTGTTGACGCTGCGCGAGCCCCGGGCACCTCATCTTGCCCCTCAATCGTCGGTCGCGTACATAAAGTACGCTTCCCTCCTCTTTCGCGGCAACCTGGGGCACCCGGAGCCCGCTCGCTGTCGTGGCCGGGGGAGTGGGTCTTCCGTTCTTTTCACTAATCGGTCGATTCGTCCCGGGAGGTTCGAACCCGAGAGGGAGCGAGCGTTTTGGGTCGTGGCTGTGGCGTTGTTTGTCGCGAACGTCAGCTTTGGGCGTATCATCGTGGGCATCTCGCATAACCTCGTTGCAAGGGAGATACGCCCCATGGCTACAGAAAAGTCCTCTTCGCGCTCATGGATGTCCGATGCCGCGATCTATCAGATCTACCCGCGCTCGTTTAAGGATTCGACTGGTTCGGGTCTGGGCGATATCGCGGGCATTACCCAGAAGATGGACTATCTTGAGCGGCTGGGTATCGAGGCCATCTGGCTGAGCCCGTTTTACCCATCGCCTCTTGTCGATGGTGGCTATGATGTGGCGGACTACTGCGATGTCGATCCACGTCTCGGCTCGCTTGACGACTTCGATGATATGATCGCTGCGGCTCACGCGCGCGGCATCAAGGTCATCGTCGACATCGTGCCCAACCATTCATCCAGCCAGCACCCCTGGTTCAAAGCCGCTCTTGCCGCCGGCCCCGGATCGCCCGAGCGCGCCCGTTATATCTTCCGCGATGGTCGCGGCGAGCATGGCGAGCTGCCTCCCACCAATTGGAATGCCAACTTTGGCGGCCCCGCATGGACGCGTGTTGCGGACGGTCAGTGGTATCTGCACATGTTTACGCCCGAGCAGCCGGACTTTGACTGGTCATGCCCTGAGGTTCACGCGCTCTTTTGCGACGTCCTGGCGTTTTGGAGCGATCGAGGCGTCGACGGCTTTCGCATTGATGTGGCGCAGGGTCTCGCCAAGGATCTCGACCGCGATGACCTCGACCGGTGGCATCTCGCCGAGGGCGATGACATGGTTGACGACGGCACCCATCCGCTGTGGGACCGCAACGAGGTCCACGAGATCTATCGCGAGTGGCGCCGCGTGTTCGACCGCTATAATCCGCCGCGCAGTGCCGTTGCCGAGGCGTGGGTGCTGCCCGAGCGCCAGTATCTCTACGCGCGTCCCAGCGAGCTTGGCCAGACATTCAACTTTGAGTTTGCCAAGGCCACTTGGACCTATGATGACATGCACACTGCAATCGAGAAGGGCTTGAAGGCAGCCGTCGAATCCGATTCCGCCTCGACCTGGGTACTCTCCAACCACGACGTGCCGCGCGTGGCGACACGCTATGCCCTGCCGCAAATCAAGGCGACGCGCTACCACCAGATTGCGCTCGACTGGCTCTTGCGCGACGGGTCGTCTTATGACGAGGACCGTGAACTCGGCGAGCGCCGCGCGCGGGCGGCCCTTTTGCTTGAGCTGGCGCTTCCGGGCTCGGCATACGTGTATCAGGGTGAGGAGCTCGGCCTTTTTGAGGTGGCTGATATCCCGTGGGCTGCACTCGAAGACCCTACTGCGACCAATACGCACGGACCGAAGCGTGAGAAGGGGCGCGACGGCTGTCGTGTGCCCCTGCCGTGGGTGGCGGCGGACGATCCCGCGCATGGCGGATCGTTTGGGTTTTCGCCGGCAGACGCCGATGCGGCGCCCCATCTGCCGCAGCCTGCATGGTTTTCCGATTATGCTGCCGATAGGGAAGAAGTGGACCCGACATCGATGCTTGCGCTCTATCGTGACGCCCTCTGGCTGCGGCGCAAGCTGCGCGGGTGCGCCAACGATCTTGCGTGGCTCGATCTTGACGGGCGCACCGGTCTTGCGGATGGTGCCGAGGGCGCTGAGGGCGGCGTCATCGCCTATCGCCGCGATAACGGCTGGGCGTGTGTGACGAACTTCGGTGCAGCACCCGTGGAGCTGCCGGCGGGCAGGGTCCTGCTCACCTCATCACCGCTTGCAGACGGCAGGCTCGCGCAGGACAGCTCTGCCTGGATCATGCTCGGTGAGATGTAGGGGCATCTCGCTGCGAGCCTGCGTTTGTTCGCGCCTTTCGTGACGACTGATGCCCTCGCGAGAGCGTCGCAAAACTTTTCAAAAAAAGTTCTTGCATAGGATGCGGGCATCACGTAAGATTAATCCTCGTAAGCGGACATGGCTCAGTTGGTAGAGCACAACCTTGCCAAGGTTGGGGTCGCGGGTTCGAGCCCCGTTGTCCGCTCCATTTGGGCGTTTAGCTCAGGGGGAGAGCGCTTCCCTGACACGGAAGAGGTCAGAAGTTCAAATCTTCTAACGCCCACCAAATGTTCGCAGCTCAGAGGCTATGTCCTCTGAGCTGTTTTGTTTTGCTACCAAGCACGCCGTCAAATATGCCAGCAAATATTGATCCAAGGTCCCCGTAGAGGTGCCGGCAGGTTGCATACGTCCTGGCCGACCGTGACCGCAACATGTTGGTCAAGCATAATCTTTTGGATTCTTTTGGCGTGAGCGGCTTGGTTTTGGTAGGATTTGTCAGCGGCTTGACTAAGGGGGTTTTATAACTGCCATGCAGGTAGCCGTGTTGGTAACGTTTTACCGACTTGCCAAGAACCCCTCATAATTAATGCGTCTGCAAAATGACTAATTGCTTTGACCTGCTGAAACACTATATGTTGTGTTTGACCTAAAAAAAGAATACAGGATATAGATGCCTCTTTGTCGTATGATAGATGGCGGACAGAGAACGAGGACCTTATTCGCCCCATTTGGATGGATCTTCGAGCCCCTTGATTGGCTGCGAGGATTGTCCGCATGAGGGCCTATGGTTTTCGAAAACACAGATTGCGCGACGGCGCCGCAAGACAGGGGCAAGCCCTGCCGGGCATCGTTTGGCTCTGAAGCGCAATACGATTTCGACGCGAAAGAGGCAAGAGGATGAAGATCATCAAGCGCAGCGGCACCGAGGTTGTCTTTGACATCGATAAGATTGTCAATGCCATCCGCGCCGCAAACTTGGAGGTCGAGGAGAGCTCTCGTCTTACCGACCGCCAGGTGGTTTACGCGGCACAAAACGTCGCCGAGGCATGCGAGAACGCGGGCCACACCGTGTCGGTCGAGGAGATTCAGGATCTGGTCGAGGACGAGATTATGCGTCTCGACTGCTACGAGGTCGCTCGCCATTACATCATCTATCGCTATGTTCAGAGCCTGAAGCGCCAGAAGAACACGACCGACGACAAGATTCTGTCGCTGATTGAGTGCAACAACGAAGAGGTCAAGCAGGAGAACTCCAACAAGAACCCGACCGTCAATTCCGTTCAGCGTGACTACATGGCCGGCGAGATCTCCAAGGACCTGACCCAGCGTGTGCTGCTGCCCCAGGAGATTGTGGATGCTCACAATGAGGGTCTGATTCACTTCCATGATTCGGACTACTTTGCCCAGCACATGCATAACTGCGACCTGGTGAACCTGGAGGATATGCTCCAGAACGGTACTGTTATTTCGGGCACGCTGATCGAGAAGCCGCACAGCTTCTCGACTGCCTGCAACATCGCGACGCAGATCATCGCTCAGGTTGCTTCCTCCCAGTACGGTGGCCAGTCGATTTCGCTGACCCATCTTGCCCCGTTCGTCGAGGTGAGCCGTCAAAAGATTCGCGGCGAGGTCGCCCGCGAGCTCGAGGAGCTCGGCGTTTCCGCATCTCCCGAAAAGGTCCGCGAGGTTGTTGAGGACCGCCTGCGTGACGAGATCCGTCGCGGCGTTCAGACGATTCAGTATCAGGTCGTGACCCTTATGACCACGAATGGCCAGGCGCCGTTCGTGACGGTCTTTATGTATCTCAATGAGGCCCGTACGCCCCAGGAGAAGCATGACCTTGCCATGATTGTGGAGGAGACGCTTCGTCAGCGCTATGAGGGCGTTAAGAACGAAGCCGGCGTGTGGATCACCCCGGCGTTCCCCAAGCTCATCTACGTGCTCGAGGACGATAACGTTCACGAGGATTCCCCGTACTTCTACCTGACTCAGCTGGCTGCGAAGTGCACCGCCAAGCGCATGGTGCCCGACTACATCTCCGAGAAGAAGATGCGCGAGCTCAAGCTGTCGAAGGGCGAGACCGCGGGCAACGGCGACTGCTATACCTGCATGGGTTGCCGCAGCTTCCTGACGCCCGACCGCTCCGGTAACGGATTTAACAACGTGGCCAACGCGCTGAACTATGACCCGAACAAGCCCAAGTACTACGGTCGCTTTAACCAGGGCGTTGTGACCATCAACCTGCCCGATGTCGCGCTGAGCTCGCATCAGGACATGGATAAGTTCTGGAAGATCTTCGACGAGCGCCTTGAGCTGTGCCACCGCGCCCTGCTGTGCCGTCATGAGCGTCTGATGGGTACGCTTTCGGATGCCGCACCGATTCTTTGGCAGTACGGTGCCCTCGCCCGCCTGAAGAAGGGCGAGACGATCGACAAGTTGCTCGTGGGCGGTTACTCCACCATTAGTCTGGGTTATGCCGGCCTGTATGAGTGCGTTAAGTACATGACGGGCCACAGCCACACCGAGAAGGAGGGCACGCCCTTTGCCATGGCCGTCATGCAGCGCATGAACGACAAGTGCGCGGAGTGGAAGGCCGAAAGCGATATTGACTTCTCGCTGTACGGTACCCCGCTTGAGTCGACGACCTACAAGTTCGCCAAGTGCCTGCAGCGTCGTTTTGGCATCATCCCGGGCGTGACGGACAAGGGCTACATCACCAACAGCTACCACGTCCACGTGTCCGAGGAGATCGACGCATTCGACAAGCTCAAGTTCGAGGGTATGTTCCAGCAGCTTTCGCCGGGCGGTGCCATCTCCTACGTCGAGGTTCCCAACATGCAGGACAACCTCAAGGCTGTCATTCGCGTGATGCAGTACATCTACGACAACATCATGTACGCCGAGCTCAACACCAAGAGCGACTACTGCCAGGTGTGCGGCTACGACGGTGAGATCAAGATTGTCGAGGATGACGGCAAGCTGGTGTGGGAGTGCCCCAATTGCGGCAATCGTGACCAGGAGAAGATGAATGTCGCCCGTCGCACGTGCGGTTACATCGGTACCCAGTTCTGGAACCAGGGTCGAACCGAGGAGATCCGCGACCGCGTGCTGCATCTCTAATACCGCTCCGGGGCTGAACCGAGAGGGCCGCTTGGGCATTTGCTCGCTATTTCGGACAGTCCTGCGCAAGACGAAGGCCACATTAAGTGGCCTTCTTTGCGTGCGGAACTCATATCGAGCAAATGCCCAAGCGGCCCTCTCGGTTCAGCCAAGTTGACGTAGCTGAGATGCAGCGCGCGGCCTGCTCGCTCCTCGAAGTTCTTAGCGGAAATAATTCGAGCTGCAGCTGCGATTTACTTGCGATAGCGGTTGAGCTGCAACAAAGTTTTTATTGGACCTCGAACCCTATACTCGATGTTCGCTTCGTTCATTGAGTTACCCTTTGCATGAGGCCGGGACATATCGTCCCGCCCGCAGTTTCGCAGGCCGAAGGCCGAGAATGTTTGAGGACGGGATGATATGTCCCGGCCTCCCGGGAGAGTTACCTATGAACTACGCGAACATTAAGTATTTCGACATTGCTGATGGGGAAGGCGTTCGTACTTCTCTGTTTGTGAGCGGGTGCCGTCGCGGGTGCAAGAATTGCTTTAACTCCGTCGCGTGGGACTTTGCTGCGGGCGAGCCGTTCGATCGCGCCGTCGAGGACAAAATTATCGAGAGTCTCGATCATCCCTTTATCGATGGCCTGACGATTCTGGGTGGCGAGCCCATGGAGTCCGAGAATCAGGCGGGGCTTGTTGACTTTATCGAACGCGTGCGTGCGGCCTATCCCGCGGGGTCGGGCAAGACCATTTGGTGCTTTACCGGCGACGTGCTCGAGGAGCTTATGCCGGGTGGTCGTCACCATACCGAGGCGACGGACCGTATCCTTGCCTGCCTCGATATGTTGGTGGATGGCCCGTTTGTTCAGGATCTGTACGATATCTCATTGCGTTTTAGGGGCTCGAGCAATCAGCGCGTGATTGATATGAACGCCACGCGCGCCCGTGCTGTGCGCGAGGGCGTTGCGCTTTGCGACGCTGTGGAGCTTTGGCGGGACGATCCGGTCTATTCGACCCATACTATGTAGCTTGTGGCCGATGCCAAAGGGCGTGGTACCATAGCGCGAACGCAAAATCGGAAAAGTGAGGCCCAGATGGTCGATCAGGAAAAAGTCGAGGCCGCCATTAAGCTGTTGCTTGAGGGCATAGGCGAGGACCCAACTCGTGAGGGCCTGCTGGAGACCCCGGCGCGCGTTGCCCGTATGTATGGTGAGATCGCCGGTGGTATGGACCAGAGTGCCGAGGAGCACCTGTCCAAAACCTTTGCCGTCGCTTCGAACGATTTGGTTATCGAGCGCGACATCACGTTTTACTCGCTGTGCGAGCATCATCTGCTGCCGTTTTACGGCAAGGCTGCCATTGGCTATATCCCCAACGGCCGTGTCGCAGGGCTTTCCAAGCTCGCCCGCACGGTTGAGGTTTATGCCCGCCGTCTACAGCTGCAGGAGCAGCTGTGTGCGCAGGTTGCCGACGCTCTCATGGATTATCTCGCTCCCCGGGGAGCGATTGTGCTCATGGAAGCCGAGCATATGTGTATGACCATGCGCGGCGTGCAAAAGCCTGGCACCAAGACCGTGACGCTCGCTCGCCGCGGCGTCTTTGAGACCGATCCCGCGCTCGAGGAGCGTTTCTTTAGGATGCTGGGACGCTAACTATGAGAGTCGTCAACGACTTTGCATCGAAGACCGATGAGGGGACGTCACGTCGCGGCTTTATGGCTTCGGGCTTGGCCCCCTTTGGTGCCATGCCTCGCATTGATTACATTTGTGCCAACGGGCTGTTCCGGCGGCATCTGGGCAACATTGCGCAGTTGGAATCGGGGCGCATCTTCTGCCGCCACGGTATTGACCATCTGCTCGATGTCTCTCGCATTATGTGGATCAAGAATCTCGAGGAGCAGCTCGAATTTGACCGCGAGGTCATCTACGCCACGGCACTTCTTCACGATATCGGCAAAGATGAACAGTATGAATCGGGTATATCCCATGATGTTGCAAGCGAACGCGTCGCTGATGCGATTCTCGGCGGCATGCCCGATGACGTGGCGTTTGAGCCGGCCGATGCCGCAGCCATTAAGACGGCCATTCTGGGCCATCGAAAGCTGCGCGTGAACAGCCAACCGCTTGAGCGTCTGCTCTATGCAGCCGACAAAGCGTCGCGCGCCTGCTTTGCATGCCCCGCGCGCAATGCTTGCAACTGGAGCGATGATAAAAAGAACCTGTCGATTCGCGTGTAGTTAGTTTGCGCGGTCGGGGTTCTAAACGAAGGAGACGATCGCGATGAGCAACAAGAAACTGCCCGAGAATGCAACCAAGACTGAAGGCGCCGAGCTCGCCCGCCGTGGAAGGGGCGAAATATCCACCGCAACGGCGGTGCCCCACGTGAGCTATGACGACCTTCGCCATGCCGACCGCATCACCGTTGAAGGTCTTGAGGTTTTTGCTAACCATGGCGTGTATCCCGAAGAGAACGCGCTGGGCCAGAAGTTCATCGTGTCCTTGGTACTCTATGCCGACCTGCGTGCAGCGGGGGAGCACGATAACCTGGACGCCTCGATTGACTATGGCTCGGTGTGCCACGATGTCGATGGCTATCTGCGCGAGCATACGTTTAAGCTCATCGAGGCTGCAGCTGAGGGTGTGGCCTCGATGCTGCTGCGTCGTTACCCCTTGCTGCTTGGCGTGCGCGTTAAGCTCGATAAGCCTTGGGCGCCCGTCGGTCTTCCCCTGGCAAGCTGCGGTGTCGAGATCGAGCGCGTGCGCTAACCGGTTCTAATATGTCTCTATGGGTGGCTGCTTGAGCCGCTGGGACAGTGCTCTATTGTTGGGGCAGTACGTGTCGAGCAGGGCGTGAAACCGCTGATTGTGGCTTGGCTCGAGCAAGTGGACGAGCTCGTGGGCGACAACCATGTCAAGGCACTCGACGGGGTAGGCGGCAAGTTCTCGTGCGATGCGAATGGCGCCGGTTTTGGGCGTGCATGATCCCCAGCGCGTTTTCATGCTGCGCACGGAAACGCGGGAAACGGCGACACCCATTGCGATTTCGTATGCGTGCACCATATCCCGCAGCGCCGATGTGACTTCGGACGTATAGAGCTGGTCAATATGGGCTTGGATCTCACTGGGCGTTAAGCCGTCGAGGGGCGCGTTCCACTTGGCCTGCGGACGTTCGTCTGGCTCGTCGGTACCCATAAAGCTTGCGAACGTGGCTTGTTTGGGCCGCGGTGCGGGTGACTTAAAGTTGTGATCGAGCGCATCTTGTACCGTGATGGGCTTGCCCCAAAGTGCAATGATGGACGAGGGGCTGAGCGGCTCTCGCGCCGTCGCCTGACGTTGCTCGCGCTGGGCAAGCCGGCTGATAATCCAGGCGCTGTTGCGCTTCACAAACGCTTCGATACGCTCGCGGCTGGCGCCGAGCGGTGCGCTGGCGTGGACCTCACCGCTCGATGTGACGCGCAGGTTGAAGTTTTTGACGCGCTTTTTGGTAACGACGACGGGGATGGGAGTCCCATCCGGTTGGGGTAGGAAAAGCGTAAATTGCTGCGTCAAAAGTGGTCCTTCAGATTGGGGACGGGCCGGCATGTCGACCGTTCGGCATGCCGGCCCGCTCAGGGGATGTGAAATTAATAACGCTCAAAGAAGGCAAGGGCATTATCGCTGCAGAGCTTCTGCATCACGGTCTTGCCAAAGTGCTTGGAGAGCATGTTCTGGAACTCGGGCATCTTGCTGGCATCGGAGAGGAAGGCGGGCACCGTGGCACCGTCCCAGTCGCCGCCGAGCGCGATGACGTCCTCGCCGCCCAGGTCGAGCCAGTGCTCGATATGTGCCGCCAGCTGGTCGAAGGTGACGTCTGCGGCTGTCTTGTCGGTTGCGTCGTTGGAAAGGAACTCGCTGCAGTAGTTGAGGCCGACGATGCCACCCATGTCGCGAATGGTGCGGAACTGGTCGTCGGTGAGGTTGCGCTTAACGCCGCAAACTGCACGAGAGTTGGAGTGGCTGGCGACGAAGGGACGTGTGGCGTGGGCGACAACCTCGTCAAAGCACTCATCGTTGAGGTGGGAGACGTCAAGCACCATGCCGGCGTGCTCCATCTGCGTAAGTGCCTCGATGCCGGCGGCGGTGAGGCCGGCGTGGGTATCGTGTCCGCTCGCGAGCGGTCCCTGCGCATTCCAGCTGAGCGATGACATGAGTACGCCCAAGCTCTTGAGCACCTCGATCAGCGCGGGGTCCTCGGCAAAGAACGTGGCGTTTTCGATGGTGTGGATGCAGGCGACCTTGCCGTCTTTGAGCGCGGGGCGAATGTCTGCCGCGCTGCGTACGTTGACCATGCGGTCGTGGTTGAGCATTGCCTGGCCGCTCATATGCGCCATGATCTGCGCCTGGAAGCGCGCGGCGTGGGCGGTGGGAATCTCATCGGGGACAAACGTGGCGAAGCACTGTGCCCATGGCGTGTTGCCGATCTTTGCGAGCGAGATGGCGCAGGCGTTGCCCTCGATGAGGTCGAAATCTTGCGGATGCGTTTCGTCGCCGGGGAAATAACCGTCGGTGCCGGCGGTAAAGCGCAGGTCGAGATCGAGCGTGGCCCAGCCGATGCGGTCGGCGGTGTCGCAGTGTAGGTCAAATACGGGATATGCCATGGTTCCTCCGGTTGCAGCGTTTCTTTGCAAACTGTCATTGAATTGTATGACTAGGGTATAGTTAGCGCCATATGTTCACGGCGGCCCGCGTTGTGCGCCGCCCTTATCACGGAGGTTACCATGTCCAACCAGGGCAAGAAGGTCAAGACTCATTATCGCGGCACGCTCGACGACGGCACGCAGTTCGATAGCTCCTACGATCGCGGCGAGCCGCTGGAGTTCACCTGCGGCGCCGGTCAGATGATCAAGGGCTTCGACGCCGCTGTTGTCGACATGCAGGTGGGCGAGAAGAAGACCGTGCACATTCCTGCTGCCGATGCCTACGGCGAGCACAATCCCGAGATGGTTATTACCTTCCCGGCCGAGCAGGTTCCCAACATCGAGCAGATCGAGAAGGGCATGAAGCTCTTCCTGTCCACGCCGAGCGGCATGCCTGTCCCCGCCGTCGTCATCGACGTAACGCCCGAGGCTGTGACGCTCGATGCCAACCACGAGCTTGCCGGCAAGGACCTCAACTTTGATATCGAGCTCGTCGAGGTCGAGGGTTAGAGCATGCCTGAGCGCTTGGTTTCGACGACATGCTTGGGAAATCTCAACGATCCGTCCTATGAACTTCTGCTTCGCCGGAAGCTGGGCGGCGTCTTTGAAGTTGACGAGCTACTGCTCGATTGGGACCAGGCTGATGTATGCGCGTTTGTGGGCGTGACGGAGCTGGGGCGCACGGTCGATGTTCGGCTGGATACTGCCGACGGCGGTCGTTTTGTCGACGGCGACGTGCTCGCCGTCGACCGTTCGGGCGTGGTGCCCGTGGCGGTTGTCGTGCGCCTGCGCAGCGCCGAGGTTTATTTGGTCGAAGTTGACCGCATGGACCCGATTGCGCTCGCGCATGCGTGCTGGGAGATCGGCAATATGCATGCGCCGCTTTTTCGAGGCGATTCGGACGAGTATACCGTGCGCATGTATACGCCGGTGCAGCCTGTTTTGGGCCGCATGCTCCGGGGCGTCGAGGGCGTTCGGCTCTCGACGGTTACCCGTGAACTCGATTCGGACCGGCGCTTTGCGTCGAGTGCGGCGGATGCCGTTGTGAGTATGGCACCAGACTTTACGATCGTAAAGAAGGCGCGCGGTTAACGTGCGTATAAGTAAGGCGGACTTTGAGAGACAACTATTCAAAGTCCGCCTTTCTGTTGATGAGATGCTGTGGGGGAGCATATGGGTCTTGAAGGAATCAAGCTGATTGCATGCGATTTGGACGGCACGTTGCTGCATCCGGGGGAGCGCGAGCCGCGTTCCGAGGCCTTTGAGCTCATCGATGAGCTGCATCGTCGCGGTATCGTGTTTATGCCGGCGAGCGGCCGTCAATATGCGAGCTTGCGCTATCTGTTTGCCCCGGTGGCCGATGAGCTCGCCTATGTATGTGAAAACGGAGCCCTGGTGATGAGCGAGGGACGTGCCGTTGTCAAGCGTTACATGGAGCGTAGCCTTGCTATGGATATCGCGAATGCCGTGGTTGCGTATCCCCATGCCGACGTGACCCTTTCGTGTGAGGGACACCTCTACACCATGAGCGGCAACGATGCGTTCGTCGATCATTTGCGCTATGAGGTCCACTGCGATGTGGCGGTGGTCGCCCGCCCCGAGGACATCGACGAGGACGTCATTAAGATTGCCTTCCAGACGCCCGAGGTGGATCAGCCGGCGGCCCTGGAGTATTTTGAGCGCCTCTTTAGCGACCGTGTTGACGTGATGACGTCGGGAACCGAATGGACGGACTTTATCGGTTTCGGTTCGGGCAAGGGCTCCGCGCTTGCCGATTACGGTCGTGCCCTGGGTATTTCGCCCGATGAGATGATGGCGTTTGGCGACAATGAGAACGATCGCGACATGCTCAACGTCGTGGGCCATCCCTATCTGATGGAGAGCTGCAACCCCTCTATGCGTGGCATTAACGACCGCGTCCGCTACGTGCGCACGGTCGAAGAAGAGCTGCGTCGTCTACTTGCTGAGTAGACATTTGGGACATGTCTAGGAATCTACTTTTTGCTGCAAAGTGCGGAAAGGTGGATTTTAAGGCATGTTCCAAACATCTACCGGCAGTCGGGGCAGAGACCCTCGAAGATGGTGTAGTGCGACGTGACGTGCCAGCCGATTTGCTCGGACGCTTTGGCGTCGAGCTGGGCATCGAAGGGGAGCGGTACGTCGATGACGCGGCTGCATGAGGTGCAGATGATATGTGCGTGCGGCTCGATCGTGCGATCGAAGCGGCTGCCGCCCGGCGTCTTGATGGAGAGGATCTCGCCGGCGTCGGCCAAGAGATTGAGGTTGCGGTAGACCGTACCGCGGCTGATTTTGTCATCCTGCGCGCGCACGACGTTGTAGATTTCGTCGGCGGTGGGATGGTTGTAGCTTTGGCGCACGGCGTCAAGAACCAGCTTTCGCTGCTTGGTATTCCTTCTTTGCACCGCCATGCGCCTCGCCTCTTTTCTATCAACGGTCGTAGGTAAATGATACCGTATTTAGCACACAATACTAATAATGAGGACTGAAACCGTCTTCATTGGCAAGTGGGGCTCGGGCCTGGGCATCTACAAGGCGAAAACGCGTTCCCATGCGCTCGTAGGAGGCATGAAGTGCCTCGAGATGAGATAGGATGTCTGCCGGAGCTCCCTGTATCTCCATCTCGACTGAGCCGTCTTCCATGTTACGCACCCAGCCGGTGAGTGCGCGTGCCTGCGCGAGGTTGGTGTTGGTAAAGCGAAAACCAACGCCTTGGACTTGCCCCGCCCAGCGCAGGAAATAACGCAGGGGAGTGTCTTGAGTGGCCTCGTCGCTTGCAAGCACGGTAAGCCTGCGGCGCAGCTCGAGCTCGACGTTTGACGGTTTTTGAGGCTCTCGACTGCCGCCGGTGACGCTGGAGAAGAACGTATCGAAGAGGCCCATCGCTATGCCTGCTTGCCTGCGTCGGCCGGGAAGGTTATGCCGGCCTGCTGACGCACGGCATCCATGATGCGTAGTGAGACGAGCGTGACATCGCGGTAGTGGCCAAGCTCGTGGCGTCCCGCCGGGGTCTCCCAAATCTCTTCCTTGACGTTATCGATGCCGCCGATGGCGGTGATAAAGTCTGTGAGTTCGTATTCCATGGTGTTGCTCGATTTGGGCAGGTCGAGCACGCGGCCGTTGTCGCCCTGTTCGCGCGGCGCCTCGGTCGCCGAGCCGCGTACGACGTCGCCGCGATAGTCGATGCGGACGTTGCGGGGCGTTGACAGATGGTCAATCTGGATAGTGCCACGCTCGCCTTCGATCTGCGAGGGCAGCAGGTCATTCGTAATTTTGGAGTGCGCGAGCTCGACGGAGATGCGGCCTCCGCCATAGCTGGCGAGGATGGAACCGCAGCCGTCGATGGGGCCGTGCGTGAGCTGTCGCGTGGTGGGGTCGAGCAGAGTAGTCATGCTCGTAAGGCCGGAGGGCATGCCGAAAATCTCGACCATGGGCTCGACGGCGTAGACGCCAATGTCCATGAGGGAACCCGATGCCATATTGCAGTCGAAGATATTGGTGGCGCGTCCCGCGAGAATCTCGTTGTAGCGCGAGGAATACTTGCCAAAGCGCAATGAAGCGCGGCGGATGGGGGCGATCTCGCCCAGGGCGTCCTCGATGGCGTGGAAGGCGGGATCGTGGAGGGGACGCATGGCCTCGAGGGCCACGACACCTGCTGCCTCGGCAGCGCGGAAGACTTCCAGCGCCTGCGCTTCGGTGGCGCAGAAGGGTTTCTCGACGATGACGTGCTTGCCACCGGCGATGCAGGCAAGGGCCTGCTCGTAGTGAAGTGCGTTAGGACTGCCGATATAGACGGCGTCGACGTCGACGGCTGCCGCAAGCTCGTCAAGTGCGGTGAAGTTACGCTCGCCGCCGTGTTCGGCGGTAAAGGCGGCGCCGCGCTCGGCATCGCGCGAGAGCGTGCCCACAAACGCGGCTTGGTCGTTGGCGTTGACGACCTGGATAAAGTCGTCGGTAATCATGGATGTGCCGATGGTCGCGATGCGCAGCATACGTCCCCCTTGCGTTGTTTGGTCTACAGGATGAGTGTAGCGCGTGGGGATATAAAGCTGCGCGAAAACGCTATTACAGGTCGCTCTCGTTAAAGCCGGTGTCGATATCGAGGTTGCTGCCGTCGGCCGCCGTGGTGGCGAGCTCATCGCAGCGCTCGTTGAGCTCGTGGCCGGCATGCCCCTTAACCCAGATGAACTCCACCTTATGCTTGCTTTTGGCGGCAAGCAGGCGCTCCCACAGGTCGCGGTTCTTGACGGGCTGCTTGTTGGCAGTTTTCCACCCGCGCTTTTTCCAGCCGTCGATCCAGTGTTTATTGAAAGCGTTGACGACGTACTGCGAATCGGAATGGACCTCGACCTCGCAGGGGCGGTTGAGCGCCTCGAGCGCCACGATGACCGCCATGAGTTCCATGCGGTTGTTGGTGGTCTTGGCGTAGCCGCGTGAAAGCTCGGAGGTGAAGGTCTTGCCGGCGGGGTTGGTGTATTTGAGTACGGCGCCGTAGCCGCCGCGTCCCGGATTTGATCGGGCCGAGCCGTCGGTATAGATGATGACCTTCACATGGTTCCTTTCGTTGGGTACGTTTCGTGTGAGTGACCATTGTAGCGCCGCGTTCGTCGAGGGCTAGCAATCTACGATTTCTACCCCGTCTTCCGACAGTTAGTTGGCATGGATGATGCGGTTGAGCTCGTCGAGGTATTGCTGCAAGAGGGGAGAGGGCTTGCGCTCGTCGTGCATGATATAGCCTACGCGCATCGTTGGGGCGTCTGCTAACGGGATTGATGCCATACCCCATTGCATTTCATTGGAGAGGACGCCGGTCGACAGGGTGTAACCGTTCGACGTGATAAGTAAGTTAGTAAGTGTTCCGCGGTCCGAGATTCGTATGTTGCGGTCGCAAGGGATATAGCTAAAAGGTTCCTCGGCGTAATAGAAGGAGTTTGAGGTTCCCTGCTCAAAGCTGTAGCGCGTATAGGGCGTGAGGTCGGCAAGGGACAGCTGGGGGCGGCGTGCGAGCGGGTGGCGCTCGCTAACGAAGACGTGGACCGTCGCGTCGAATAGGGGATGGAAGCTTGCACGGGCATCGGCGAAGGCCTTCTGCAGAACGCGGGCGTTAAAGTCATCCAGATACAGAATGCCGATATCGCTGCGAAACGCACGGACGTCATCGATGATCTGCGATGTGGTGGTCTCGCGCATGATGAACTCGAACTTGCTGTCGCGGCAGCGCTCGACCACGTTGACAAAGGCCTCGACCGAAAAGGCGTAGTGCTGGGCGGAAATGGCGAGGCGGGCTTGCGGGGTGCCGCCGTCCTCGTAGCGTGCCTCGAGCATGTCGGCCTGCTCTACGACCTGGCGCGCATAGCCCAAAAGCTCGGTGCCGTCGTTGGTGAGCGTGACGCCGCGGCTGGAGCGCGTAAAGATCTCCAGATGGAGCTCCTGTTCCAGGCTTTTGACGGCGTTTGAGATGTTGGACTGAGCGGTATAGAGGCGCTGGGCTGCGGCGTTGATTGAGCCGGACTCTGCCACGGCGATCAAAAAGCGAAGCTGTTGGAGGGTCATCGGCGCCCGTCCTTTCGATGGCTATCTAAAAAACCGATAACAGGTTAGCGCTTTTAAGTGATTGACCCGGGGAGACGATGCTCGTACTATTCAAAACACACAAAGACGGTAGGTAATTAAGCTGACCACGGAACCGGGATGTCAAAAGGAGGACCGCATATGAACTGCTTACCAAGACGAATGCCGGGCTCCTGTTTGCGCCCGTCGGCGTGATCAGGAGACAGCGACTTACTTCTCTTACGCTTATTACTTTTATTCGATTAAGGAGATCGTCATGAGCCAGTTTATCAACAACCCCGAGCACACCTTTGGTTTCGACACCCTGCAGCTTCACGTTGGCCAGGAGAGCGCCGATCCCGCATCCGATTCCCGCGCCGTGCCTATCTACCAGACCACGAGCTATGTGTTCCGCAACTCCCAGCACGCTGCCGACCGCTTTGGCCTTGCCGACGCCGGTAACATCTACGGTCGTCTGACCAATTCCACCCAGGGCGTCTTTGAGGACCGCATCGCCGCGCTCGAGGGTGGCGTTGCTGGCCTCGCCGTCGCCTCTGGTGCCGCCGCCATCACCTATACCCTGCAGGCCCTTGCCCAGGCCGGCGACCATGTGGTGGCCCAGAAGACCATCTACGGCGGTTCCTACAACCTATTGGAGCACACGCTCTCCCAGTTTGGTGTCGAGACTACCTTCGTCGATGCCCACAACCTGGACGAGGTCGAGGGGGCCATCAAGGACAACACCACGGTCATTTACCTCGAGACGCTCGGTAACCCCAACTCCGATATTCCCAACATCGACGCTATCTCCGAGATCGCCAAGAAGCATGGTCTTCCGGTCGTCGTCGATAACACCTTTGGCACCCCGTATCTGTTCCGCCCACTGGAGCATGGTGCCAACATCGTCGTCCACTCCGCAACCAAGTTCATTGGCGGCCACGGCACCTCGCTGGGCGGCGTGATTGTCGATGGCGGCAACTTTGACTGGAAGGCGAGCGGCAAGTATGCGCAGATCGCCAAGCCCAACCCCTCCTACCATGGCGTCTCGTTTGCCGAGGCTGCCGGCCCTGCCGCCTTCGCGACCTATGTCCGCGCCATCCTGCTGCGTGACGAGGGCGCCTGCATTAGCCCGTTCAACGCCTGGATCCTGCTCCAGGGCACCGAGACCCTGTCGCTGCGCGTCGACCGCCATGTCGAGAACACCAAGAAGGTCGTTGAGTTCCTGACCGGTGACAGCCATGTTGCCAAGGTGAACCACCCGAGCCTGCCCGAGCACCCCGACCATGAGCTCTACAAGCAGTATTTCCCCAACGGCGGTGCCTCGATCTTCACCTTCGAGATCAAGGGCGGTCAGGAGGCTGCATGGAAGTTCATCGATCATCTGCAGGTGTTCTCGCTGCTCGCCAACGTGGCCGACGTCAAGTCGCTCGTCGTGCACCCGGCTACCACCACGCACTCCCAGCTCTCTGCCGAGGAGCTCGCCGAGCAGAACATCACGCCCTCCACGATCCGTCTTTCCATCGGTACCGAGAACGCCGAGGATATCATTTGGGATCTGAAGCAGGCCTTCGCCGCGCTGGACGAGTAAGGCGACTTGTGCAAGGACCCCTTGCGACTCGATAGGTATAACTGCATAAAATGCCTGCTCAAGGCGCCTGTGTGAACTATGGTTGCACAGGCGCTTTTTTGCATAGAGAGGGTGTAAAAACAGGGTTTTTGGCACGCTTTATGCATTCGAGTTGTGGAAAACTCCTGTTAAGAGGATGTGAGTTTTACGCAATTGACGTGCGCCTTTTGAGTAAAACCGCAGGTCGCGATTTGCTCGGGGTACTATGCAGCGCGATCGAATCACACGCAGCTCAAACGCAGCAAAAACACACTACGGAGGTTTCCAGCTACATGAGGATCGATTCACGAAAACCGAAAGCCGCCGCCCTTTCCGCCGCTCTGACTGTGGCACTTTTGGCGGGCGCCGGCGCAACTGATGCCCACGCGGCAACACTATCCGATGCGGTCGGATCTACGCCGTCCGAGGCGACGCTGGTGCAGCCCGTCGACTACCGCGGTGACGGTTATGGCTCCATGCAGGAGTGGAACGCCTCGATGGGGGCAAAGCGCGATTCCCTGGAGATGCGCGCTCAGATCATTATGAATATGTATGGCGACTATGCTACCGATGACGAGCGCGCTGTGTTGCAGGGCTGCATCGACGGTGCGGGTAGCCTGTTGACGATGGGGGAGGTCGACGCCAAGTCGACCGAGCTCGACGAGCTTCGCTCCACGCTTGAGGATGCCAAGCGCGAGGCGCTCGAGGCTGCCGCAGCCGAAGCAGAGGCCGCTGAGGCCGTTCAGGCATCGTATTACAACGCCGGCTCCGGCTCGTCTTACGCGTCTGCTGCGTATTACGCGAACGGCTCGGGCCTGACGCGCTCGAGCGGCGTCAATAACTATAACGGCCGCCGCGAGACTTATTACAGCAGCAACGTACTCTACCATCACCGCACGGGCGAATGGACGCAGGATTCCGAGGGCTTTTGGCGCGATTCCGATGGCTACTACGTCGTGGCCGCGGGCGATAAGGCCCAAGGCTCCACGTTTACCGGGTCCAAGGGCGAGTGCAAGGTCTATGACTCCGGCTGCGCTGCCGGAACCACCGATTACTACACTGGCTGGTAATTTTTCTGCATCACGGATATTTGGCGGACGGGCGTCTTTACCGAGCTTTAGGGCAACGTAAGGACGCCCGTTCTATGTATGCGTTTGAGTTAACAGAGCGCTTACCGTGGCAGTACGCCGCGCATATGGGCGCGGGGCACACTAAGTCACGAGAAGCAAAGTCTTTCTCGTGGAGGAAGTGGTTCCATGAACGCTCGAGATGTCGCTATTGCCGTCGTTGCCCTTTTGATCGGATGTCTTGGTCCGACGGCGGCGTTAACTGCCGGCTTGCAGTCCGCTACGGGTGCCGCTCCTGTGGTTGTGGGCGCTTTGATTGCAGCGGCGCTGCTGGGAAGCGCCGGCGTGCTACTTTGCCGCGATGACGAGGACGAGGTTCCGGAATCGCAAAATAAGCCTCAGTTTTAGCCTCGAGCTAAATGCAACAGGCCTTCGCGAATGACGGAATCCTCGCGAAGGCCTGTCTGCTTGTATTGCGCGCGTCGCGATGCGGCCGAGGCTACCAGCTGCTTTCTATTTCGCGAATCCTCTGGTAGAGCCAATCGTTTTGCGGCACTTGGATATCGTGTTTGGCGGCCAGGCGGCAAATGGTGCCTGCGAACTCCTCGACTTCGGTTTTTCGTTGTGCGATGCGGTCCTGCGCCATTGAGGGCATACCGGCGGGGTCGATTCCCTCGATGAGGTGCACCATCTGCGTCAGGTCTGCCTCGGTCAGCTCTACGCCCTCGGCGTTGGCGACCGCAAGCGTTTCGCGCATGGCGGAAACAAAGCAGCGACGCTGCTCGGAGCCCGGCTCCGTGGCGCTTCCGTAGGTCCCGCCGTAGGCCATGCAGGTCTGGTTGATGCCGTCGTTGAGCATGAGTTTGGCCCACATGCGGTGCGCAATGTCGCTCTCGACGGTATGGGCGATGCCGCAGCGCGTGTAGAGCTCGTCGATGGCGGTGACGGTTGCGGGCTCGGTGCCCGCTGCCGCGCCAAAGCGAATCTCGCCCGCATTGGTAAAGGTGAGCGCGCCGTCGAGGAATACGGCGTCCATGCCCTGGCAGATACCCAGGACGGTGCGCTTCCAGCCAAAGCGCTCGGCAATCTTTTGCTCGCTCGTAATGCCGTTGCACAGCGAGGCGATGAGCGTATTGGGCCCCACGACGCGCTCCATAGTCTTGAGCGCCACATCGAGTCCAGTGGTCTTGACCGTGAGAATGACCAGATCGGCGGGCACCGCCTCGCTGACGCGGACGGATTTGAGCGCACAGGGCTTGCCGTTGACGGTGAGCGCATCGCTCGCGTGACGCTCAAAACGTGCGTCATCCATAACGTATTCGACGGCGTCATTGCCGAGGGCCTTGGCAATCATGCTCCCGTAGAGCAGGCCGACGCCGCCCTTGCCGATAAAGGCGACCTTGTTGATCTGCACGTGAATCATCTCCCCATATATAAGGCGCCCGCGTAAGGGGCGCCTGATGGATTGTATGTCGCCGGGACGTTTGGTGAGCGCGCGGGGCTGCTGTTAAGAAAAAGAAACTATTGCGCTGTGCGCTTATGCCGCAGGGCAGACCGCGAAAACGCGTGCGGGATATCCAACGCCATCGCGCACCTTGGGGAAGGTGCAGAAGATGACAGCGCCTGTGGCGGGAAGCTCGTCCAGATGGTCCATGACCTCGATCTGATAACGGTCGACCGAGAGGATGTATTGTTCACCGGGGTAGGGGTAGGCGTCCTCGCGCGTGGTCACGCTCGCCTCCTTTCATCGGGCTTTTTGCTGATGTTAAAGCGGTGTCGTGACGGCTCGATTTCTGCTACGTTACGATACGTTCTCGATTGCGATTCCAATGTGTTTCGACGGCGTGGCCGTTGTGTTTCGCCTCATTAGGGCTTCGAGGGGAGAGGAAAGGCAGTGCAATATCGCGTTGACCCCAAAAGCGGCAACCGTATCTCGGCGCTGGGGCTGGGTTGCATGAGGTTTCCCGGCGCGCCGGGACGCCCCGATGCGAAGACAGCCGATGCCATCATTTCCCGTGCGGTGGAGCAGGGGATTAACTACCTGGACACGGCCTATCTCTATCCCGGCAACGAGGCTTGCGTGGGCGCTTCGCTTGAGCGCCTAGGCCTACGCGACCAGGTTTTGCTCGCGACCAAGCTGCCACATGCTTCGTGCAAATGCGCGGAGGATTTCGACCGCTTTTTTGACGAGCAACTGCACCGTTTGCGGACTGACCATATCGACTACTACCTCATGCACAACATCACCTCGCCCGCGCAGTGGGAGCGCGTGGCAGCGTTGGGTATCGAGGACTGGATTGCGCACCAAAAGGCTGCGGGGCGTATTCGCCAGATAGGTTTTTCGTACCACGGCAGTGCGGCGGACTTTCTCACGATGCTTGACGCGTATGACTGGGACTTTTGCCAGATCCAGTACAACTACGCTGGAGAGCGCTACCAAGCGGGAACGGCGGGACTCATGGCGGCCGCCGAGCGCGGGCTCGCGGTGTTTGTGATGGAGCCGCTGTTGGGCGGACGTTTAGCGGGCAAACTGCCTCCGCGTGCCCGCGCCGTGTTCGATGGCGTACGCGATCCGTACCTGAAGACGCCGGCTGCTTGGGGCCTTTCGTGGGTGTGGAACCATCCTCAAGTCACGATGCTGCTTTCGGGCATGACCGATACCGCGCAGGTGGACGAGAACGCGGCATTGGCGGATCGCGCACTGCCGGATTCGATGACGACAGAGCAGCTCGATACCATCGCACGTGTGCTGGGAGAGTTTGAGAAATCGAATCGCGTGCCGTGTACGGGGTGCGGCTACTGCATGCCGTGCCCCAAGGGCATCAATATTCCCGGTTGCTTTGGCGCCTACAACGCGAGCTACGCGCATAGTTGGTTTACGGGGCTGTCTCAATACTTTACGGCAAGCGCGGTGCGGACGAACGAGCCCAAGCTGGTGAGCAATTGCGTCAAGTGCGGCAAATGCGCGCGTCACTGTCCGCAGCACATCGATATTCCCGAGCGTCTCGACGATGTGCGCCGACGTTTCCAGCCTGGCCCCGTAACGGCCGCGCTTAAGGCCTTTTGCAAAACGCGCTCCTGATGCCCCTTTTATAACTTGCGGTGGAATAGTTCCTGTTTGCGGCAGAATAGGGGCCAAACAGGAACTATTCCACCGCAACTGAAGGGGGCTGTCGTGGACCATCGGGATTCATGTGATGACTTACGTGAGGTTCGTTGGGGCGTTTTGGGCGCTGGGAACATATCGCATCGATTTGCATCGTCGCTCAAGGAGGTGGACGGGGCACGGCTTGTGGCTGCCGCCGGTCGCACTCCTTCGCATGTTGAGGAGTTTTGCAGGGCGTTTTTGATTGATGCCGCGCACAGTTATGCCACGGCTGACGATAGCGGCGATGCGGCTTATGATGCGCTGATTGCCGACCCCGATGTCGACGCAATCTACTTGGCTCTTCCACATGGCATGCATGCGCATTGGGTCTGTCGGGCACTGCGCGCGGGAAAGGCCGTGCTGTGCGAAAAGCCGGCCGTTTTGAATGAAGAAGAGGCTCTCTCGATTGCCTCCACCTCTCGCGAGCGCGGCGTGCTGTTTATGGAGGCGATGAAAAATCGGTTTTGCCCGATGCGTACTCGCGTGAAGGGCTTGCTTGCGTCGGGCGAGCTCGGCCGTATCGTCTCGATTGAAAGCGTGCAAAAACTCGATTATGGTGAGCCCCCTTCGAGTTATCTGCTCGACCCGTTGCAGGGTGGCTGTCTATATGACATGGGCTGCTATGCGGTCGGGTGGTTTGAGGATTTGCTCGCGGGTGCGTGCGATGTTTCGTCTCGTGAAGTTCGCTGGCGTGACGTATCGGGCGGCCGCGTGGATTGGGCCGACGAGATCCATATGAGCGTCGGCGGTATACCCATTCATATGGTGTGCGACGGCAAGGCAGCGTATGAAAGCCGCTTAACGATTGCCTGCGAGCGGGGCTCGTTGGAAATCGAGCGCCTCCATCGCCCCGAGCTCGCCCATGTGAAGTACTTCGACGGGCGAATGCTCGAAATAAATGCCCCGTTTGAGGTCGATGATTTCTACGGCGAAATCCAGCATGCGACCCAGCTCATCCAGGCGGGGAAACTCGAGAGTCCCGTCATGCCCCTTGCCGCCACACAGCGCTGCGCGCGCATTATCGATGCAATCCGTCTGGCCCTCTAGGACTTGGCGCTGACGTATAGGGGATTATGATGCTGGCACCCGTAGCCGTAGTGTTTGGCGGCCCGCATCCCTGATGCCCCTTTTGTAAGTTGCGGTGGAATAGTTCCTGTTTGCGGCAGAATAGGGGCCAAACAGGAACTATTTCACCGCAACTGATGAGGGGGAGCTGGAGATGCTGACGATTGGGTGCCATCTTTCGACGACGAAGGGCTATCGGGCAATGGGGGAGACGGCGCTATCCATTGGCGCCAATACCTTTGCATTCTTTACGCGCAACCCGCGCGGCGGCAAGGCGAAAGATCTTGACATGGATGACGTGGCGGCCCTGCGCGAGCTTATGGAACAAAACGATTTTGGCCCACTCGTGGCGCATGCCCCCTATACCTACAACCCCTGTTCTGCCAAAGAGCGGGCGCGCGAGTTTGCCCTGGAGGCAATGGCCGAGGACTTGCAGCGTCTGGAAGCACTGCCCGGCAACTATTACAACTTCCACCCCGGCGCGCATGTGGGGCAGGGGACTGATGCCGGCATTCAGATGATCGTCGACACCTTGTGCCAGGTGATGTTTGAGGGGCAGCAAACGACGGTGCTGCTCGAGACCATGGCAGGAAAGGGTACCGAGGTGGGCCGTAGCTTTGAAGAGCTGGCGCGCATCATTGAGGGCGTTGCTGCCGAGCGCCCCGAGCTGTCGGCCAAGCTGGGCGTTTGCCTAGACACCTGCCATGTGAATGACGCCGGCTATAACATCGTCCACGATCTTGACGGTGTGCTCGACGAGTTCGATCGTGTGGTGGGTATCGAGCGCTTGCATGCCGTACACATCAACGATTCGAAGAACCCCTGTGGCGCCCATAAAGATCGTCACGAGTGCATCGGCAAGGGCTACCTGGGTAGTGAAGAGTTTGGTGGAGGTATGCAGGTTATGCAGAATATTGCATCGAATGGCCGCTTGCGCGCATTGCCATTCATTTTGGAGACACCGAACGAACTTGCAGGTTATGCGGCTGAAATCAAACTGTTAAGGTCGTTGCAGCAGTAATGACTGTCATAAAGTGGAGTGCTCCATTCCCGTTATGGGTTTGTTTCAATCAGTTTTCTAATTGCAGTTTCGCATTTACGGGTGCATAATATCCAACAGTTTTTGCAGACCTCTGAATCAAACGGGGTCACCGGAAGGAGACTGATTATGAAGCTCAAGAAGCTTGGCGCATTTGCCGCCACGGGCGCCATGGCGCTCGCCCTCGCACTGACGGGCTGTGGCTCGTCCAACGCCACCTCTGGTTCCGATGCCGGTTCCAGCAGCTCTGACGACGCTAAGGTCGAGAAGGTCGACGGCTCCAAGGAGTATGCACTCGTCAAGGACGGTACGCTGACCGTCGGCACCTCTGCCGAGTACGCTCCGTTTGAGTACAAGGATGACAACGGCGACTACCAGGGCTTTGACCTTGAGCTCATCAAGGCTATCGGTGACAAGCTGGGTCTGGATGTCGAGTACGTCAACAACGACTTCGACACGCTGGTTCCGGGCGTCGCTTCGGGCGCCAAGTATGACGTCGCCATCGCGGCTATCACCGACACGCCCGAGCGCGAGAAGGAAGTCACTTTCTCCGATTCCTACTACATGGACGATCAGGCTATCGTGACCAAGGTCGATAACACCGACATTACGGCCGATAACTACAGTGAGAAGCTCAACAACGCCGACGCTATCATCATCGTCCAGTCTGGCTCGACCGCCGAGGCCTTTGCCCAGGAGAACTTCCCCAAGGCCAAGATCGTCCCCTACAAGGACGCCACCGAGTGCTTCAGCGCCCTGCAGTCCGATAAGGGCGATGCCGTAGTCACCAACCGCTCCGTTGCCAGCCAGCTGACCGCCGAGCAGTTCAACACCTGCCAGACCATCAAGCAGATCAGCACCGGCGAGGAGTACGCCATCGCCATCAACCAGGGCAACACCAAGCTCAAGGACGACATCAACCAGGCCATCAAGGATCTGACCGACGACGGTACCGTCGACGCCCTCATGGCTAAGTACAATATCAAGTAAAATAGCTACTTGATTGCGCGCGGGCCCTTTCCGTTTTGGCGGAGAGGGCCTTTGCGCTTCTCTTGACGGAGAGCGTATCCGTCTCGTTTTGCCGGCAACTTCTACGATAGGAGCCACCTTGTCTCGATTGAACGAAGGGGCTGCGGAGCAGCGTTTTCCACTGCCCGCCTTGCTCCAAAAGCTAGCCTGCGCCATGGCCGTGGCGCTCGCGCTGGTGTGCGTGGGGGCATATGCGCCCACGACCGCCCAGGCGCTTGAGACCGCAAAGATTACCGCCCGACCCAACACCGGTTCGGGCAGCGCTGTGGTCGGCGGCACCGAGACGCGCATTACCTGGGAGGTCCAGGCCGATGCCGACGAGGAACTGAGTGGTCTTTCGCTGACGTTTGCCGATGGCACGACCTTTGGTGCGGACGACACACGTCTGACGATGCTCTCGGGCGATGACCTTATGGACCGTACGCCCATGAAGCCTACGTGCAAGGTCGACGGCCAGACGCTCAAGATCGATTTTGGCGAGACGGCGCCCGCTGGCGGCTATTTCCGTGTCGAGGTCTACGGCGTGACCTTCCCCGTCGAGGGCGGCGACGAGGCCTTTAGCGGTACCTATACGCTCGCCGATGGTTCGACCAAGAAGATCTCCAAGATTCCATCGGTGGAGATCAAGGGCGTGACGGCATTCGATAACTTCCTGGCCGACCTTAAGGAGCAGCCGTGGGTCGAGGCATGGAATTCCAACATGTTCCTTCGCCTGTTCCTGAACCCGGTCATTTTGGTCCAGAGCCTGCCGATCGTCTTTAAGGGCTTCCTTATGTCGCTCTCGATCGTGCTCGTGGCGTTTCCGCTGGCCATTCCCTTTGGCTTTGCGCTGTCGCTCATGCGCATCTCCAAGTCGCGCATCCTGCGTTGCCTTGCCGGCATCTATGTGAATATCATCCGCGGTACGCCGGCGTTCCTGCAGATCTACATCGCGTTCTTTGGCCTGCCGCTGGCCGGCGTCAAGGTTGACGACTATGTGCTGGGCGTTATCGTCATGGCCATGAACTCGTCCGCCTACCTGTGCGAGATCTTCCGCGCCGGTATTCAGTCGATCCCCAAGGGCCAGAACGAGGCCGCGCGCTCGCTAGGCATGAACGCCTTCCAGACGCTGCTCTACGTCATGATTCCGCAGACGTTCCGCAATGTCCTGCCCACGCTGACCAGCGAGTTCATCCTGCTCTACAAGGATACGTCGCTGCTCGCCGCCGTGGGCGTGGTTGAGATCGTCATGAACGCTCGCACCATCGTGGCCACGACGGGCTCCATCACGCCGTATGTGGTTGCCGCCCTGTTCTATCTGGCCATTACCCTGCCGCTTGCGCGCTTGGTGAGCGGTCTTGAGGCGAGGCTTCTGGGGACGGCCGAAACTAAGAAGAAGCGTCCCACCAAGAGCGCCGGACAGGTTGTCGCGACGCCCGCCGATCATATCGCCGGTCTGTAAGGAGGTTCTATCATGAGCGAAACCAATAACTCGAACGAGGTCGTCGTCAGCATCAAGAATCTCCAGAAGGCCTTTGGCGATAACGTGGTCCTGCGCGACATCGATCTGGATGTGCACAAGGGTGAGGTCGTTGTGGTCTTGGGCCCCTCGGGCTCGGGCAAGTCGACGATGCTTCGCTGCATTAACCGTCTTGAGGAGCCCACGAGTGGTTCGATTGTCGTCGAGGGCGTGGATGTGTGCGCCAAGGGCGTCGACCTCAATAAGGTACGTACGCATCTGGGTATGGTGTTTCAGCAGTTCAATTTGTTCCCGCACCTGTCAGTCAAAAAGAACGTCATGCTCGCGCAGCAAAAGGTGCTCAAGCGCAGCAAGGAAGAGGCCGAGAAGATTGCCGTCGAGGAGCTGACCAAGGTCGGTCTTGCCGAGCGTATCGACTTTATGCCGAGCCAGCTTTCGGGCGGTCAGCAGCAGCGCGTGGCCATCGCCCGTGCCCTGTCGATGAACCCTCACGTCATGCTCTTTGACGAGGCTACGTCGGCGCTCGACCCCGAGCTCGTCCGCGACGTTCTGGGTGTCATGCGCGACCTGGCACGCGACGGCATGACCATGATCGTCGTGACGCACGAGATGGGCTTTGCCCGCGACGTCGCCGACCGCGTTGTCTTTATGGACGGCGGCGTTATCGTGGAGGAGGGCACGCCGAGCGAGGTCTTCGACCATCCCAAGAGCGAACGCACCAAGGCGTTTTTGGGCAATATCTCATAGCTGATCAGCAGTGTCTCGGAATGAGAGTTTGCTTGAGCGGGCGGGGTCGTAGCAATGATGCTGCGGCCCCGTTTTGCATTTCGGATAAAGGTCTCGTCGTTGCCCTGGCGGACTTTCAACCACATTTTCGGTGAATTATGTGTGCGTGATATCGGCGGACGCTCGTTGTCTGGTCTTCCATACAATTACATGCTGTTTGAAAAGAAGCCGGACCATGGGTGCGCTTGGCGCATAAAAGGGAACTGGGTGGGAATCCCAGGCAAGGCGGTTACTGTGTGCGGGGCTGTCCCGCGAGTCAGATTACTTGCCCATGGTCTTCTCGTGTCGAGGGTCTTTTGGGAGCCGCTGGATTCCGGTGAGCAGAAGATGACATCATATTTGCTCCAAGCATCCCGTATGCGATGCGGGGGCATTGCCGCATGCTGTCAGGTGCGGGCGTTTCGCTGTGTCCCGTTTCCCTTTACATGGTCGGCCTCGATTCTTATTGGGGTAGTGATCTTCCAGACCAAGGGGGAAAGGATGCTCAACAACATCCGAACAGGTACGAGGAAATTCCTCGTCGTGCTCATGGCGTTTATCTTTGCCAGTTCGAGCACGGGAATGACCGCGTTTGCCGAGGAGGTGAGCACGGGCGTAGCCGCGGCGGCCGATCAGGTCACCGCGGCGGGCGATGATGGGCAGGGCAGGCCTAATGAAGATGAGCCTTCTGCCGACGCTGAAACCGGCATGGCAGATGGCGGCAGCACGCAGGAGCAGGAAAGCTCCGGTGTTGCCGTGCAATCTATTGCGTCCGAGGAAACGGTACCGGCTGCACAGGTCGAAGAAGCAGGTTCTTTCGCCAAGGTAGTGCACTCGGGCGAGACGGTGGTCGTCAACGATGCGGCCGATATGCCTGAGGCCATTGAGGCGGGTGCGACCGTCAAGCTCGGCGCGAATATTTCGATGGGCACTGATCAGCAGATCGAGACCGTTGACGGCACCCTGGATGGCCAGGGCCACACGGTCACCATTAACGGCAAGGCCGTTGCGAATAATGTGTCCGGCTCGATTCAGAACCTGGGCGTGACGGGCTCGGTCTCGAGCACCGACAATGTGGGCTCCATTGCCATGACACTTTCTGGCACCATCCAGATGTGCTGGTCCACGGCGAGTGTGAACCTTATCGGCTGGATGGGCTGTGCCGGTGGCCTGGTCGGCGGTATGACGTCCGGAAAGATCGTCAATTCCTATTTTGCCGGCTCAGGCGTTGAGATGAACGGTGGCCTGGTCGGTGAGGCTCAGGCCGGATCACTGTTGAACTGCCTATATACCGTAGGTTTTTCGCCTGCCGAGATAAACAACCCTAGCGGCTTTAACAAGGGAAACGCGGCTAAAGCCGCCGACCTCTCTTCTGCTAAATCACTCGACGTGCTCAATACCGATACGCCGTCGACTGGCTTTTCCTGGGTGTCCAATGGTGGCCTGCCCTTGCTTGTGAGCGGCTCTGCCCCCGTCGTTGTCAATAAGGACGCGCTCGTCGCGGCTATCACGGCCGCCGAGGCGCTCAATGAGTCAGACTACACAACGGATTCCTGGTCCGCCTTTGCCGCTGCTCTTGCTGACGCCAAAATCGTCAACGATAACGACGATGCATCTCAGTCCGATGTAAATGCGGCGGTCAAAAAGCTCGATGACGCCTCGGATGCGCTTGAGAAAAAGAAGCCGACGGCTCCCGTCGCCCAGCCGGAGAGCGTCAAGCATATCTCGTCGCAGGATGACTTCATGTATATGAACGTCAAGGATGCGAGCAACTACTATGTGCTCGATAACGACATTGTGATTGATGACGAATGGTTCTTCGGACCCACAGGCGAGCTCAATTGCACGTTTGACGGGCAGGGCCACACTATTACCTTCGAGAACGGGGGAGGCGTTAAGTCTCTGTTTGCGAGCGTTGGCTCCACCGGCGTCATCCAGAATGTCTCTTTTGCCGGTGAGCTCAAACAGGCCATGGACGGCAAGTCGTTTGGTCCGCTTGGCAATCAGGTAAAGGGCTCTGTCATTAATTGCTCCACGTCCGTTACGGGTAAGGGCGTTGCTGGCTTTGGCCGTACGCTCCAGGGCGGCGTGATCTCCAATTGCATGTCCACCGCCGCTTCGACCGGCGGCGTGCTCTTTGCGAGCTACGACTCCGGACAGCTCATCAATGCGTACTGGCAGGAGGGCCTTACCAATAAGGTCGTCTTTCCCTCGGACGCGCTCGTCAACTCCTATGCTGTCGATACCGATGACATGAAGACGGCGACCTTTGTCGAAAATCTCAACGTCAATCGTGGTGAAAACGGTAGCGTGTGGGGTATGGGGTCTGATGGCTTTCCGCACTTCGGTGAGAATCTAGACCACGAGTCTTCTGAGAGCCCTGCTGCAAGCAACAAGTACGAGGTGAAGTTCACGTCTGCCCGTACCGGCAAGACCGTAACTGCTGCCGATGGTGTGCTCTGCCCGTCTCCCGACGACGTTGTGGTGGGCGAGAACGGTGCCGCCTGCGTTTCGGGCACGCTTGAGCTCGATGGCCTGCCCAAGGATGCCAAGGTGACCTGGGGTACCCCAGATGCCAACAGGGGTGATATCGCCGTTAACGAGGAAACGGGCCTGCTGCACGTGTATAACGACGCCGTAGGTACGGTAACCGCCACACTCCACAAGGATGACGGCACTACCGAGAACGTCGCGACCGTTGTGGTCAAGGCAGTGTCCAAACCGATCGATGATTTTCAGATTTGGTATAACGGCGCAAACGTGACGGGCGGCACTATTGCGGTTGCGGGTTCCGAGGTCAAGAATCTTGAAGTCCGTGTTCATTACACCGATGCCGCCGAGGGCGAGTACACTCCTGTTTCCTATGCGCGTTTTCGCTTTGCCGGCACGCCTGCGAACGTACTTTACTCCAATCCCGGATCTGCCTGCTTTTATTTTAAGAAGCCGGGCGAGGCCACGATTCGGGTATCTTCACGCGCAAATCTCGATATCGCCTCCAAGAGCGTGACGGTCACGTCGAGCTATGTGCCAGCGACGAGCGTCTCGCTTGGCTATAACGAGGACGGCGAGACTGTCTATCTGCACGGTCGCAATCCGCTTGCCAAAGGCGCCTTCCTGACCGATAAGGCTGCGCCGGTTGTGGGACCCGAAAATGCGAGTGATCGCGCTTGCTACACGGTCACCTCGAGTGATTCTGCGGTTGCCGAGTACACTACGAGTGGCGAGATTGGCTTTACGCCGTATAAGGCCGGTAAGACAACGTTTGAGGCGACGGTCGAAAACCAGGACGGCAGCGTCATCTCCTCGGGTAAGCGAGAAGTTATCTACGCTTACAGGAACCCACTGAAATCGGTGACAATCACGAATGTCCCCGCGTCCGTTAAGGCCGGTAAGACCGTCGAACTCAACCTGGGTTATACGGGTGAGAACGATGCCGAGGGGTGGAGCGTTTCCGAGCCCGGTATGAAATGGAGTGTGACGACCGAGGAAGGTCGGGATGCCTCGGATGCCGTGAGTATCGACCGACGCGCTCTTGGTGATTGGAAGCACGTTGACGGTGCTCCTGACGACGGCTTGTTTGTGGCGAGCGGCGCCTATGTCCTGACGGCGAACAAGGCCGGTACCTATACGGTGACCGGTACGCCGATCGATCAGACTGCCGGTGCCCAGGCCATCTCCTTTGAGATTACGGTTGACGGAATCGTTGCCTCACCGGATAACGAGGCAAAGGCCGACGAAGGTACCCTTTCCGCTGCCAAGTACTTTGACGCCAACCGTACGATCGATGCGTACACCTATGGTCAAGAATGGGAGATTTACGCCTTCGCAACGTCGGGGCGCAAGATTGACGACGCACTGATCGCGAATTACAAGAAGTCCCTTACCGTTCATAAGGCCGAGTGGTCGGGCAACACCGCCAAGGTGACTGATTGCGAGCGAGTTGCGCTTGCGCTAACCGCGCTTGGCGAGGATATCACCTCTTTCGATGGTGTGAATCTCATTGCCGACATTTGCTCTCACGAAGATCTTGCGGCTTCGGCGAACAACGTGGTCTATGCGCTGATTGCCCTTGACGAGGCGGGTATTTCGAATGAGGTGTTGCGTGCGTCCGGCTCTTCTTGGACGCGTGTTCAGCTTGTTTGCGCGCTGCTTTCGTTCCAGAATCCCGACGGCGGTTTCACCATCGATGCGGGCGGTGCGAGCAACGTCGATATGACCGCTATGGCACTTCAGGCGCTTGCACCCTATGTCGATGATGACGCGTGTGCTGTCGCCCCGGCCTCGAATGGCCAACCTTCTGTTGCATCTGCTGTCGACAATGCGCTCGGCTTCCTTAGGGGCCAGATGAACGGCCTTTGCGATTTTGGGTCCGTCGAGTCTAATGCCCAGGTGCTGCTCGCTCTTGTGGCTCTTGGCAAGGATCCCGTAAATACCAAGAACGGTTTTGCAAGGGGTGCGAATAGCCTGATTGCCGCAATCTGCGCCTACGAGGTTGCCGACGGCAAGGGCTACGCCCATACCATGGGATCCGACGGTAAGCCCGGCAATGCCAACGCGCTTGCGACGGTACAGGCCTTACGAGCCCTTTCGGCCTATAAGTCCGCAGGGTCCGGTGTGAACTGGTCCAAGATCGGCGGCGCAAAAGCCGGTGTCGTCGAACCGGGCGGCTCGAAAAAACCCGTGACGCCCGAGGTACCCGTTCCTACGGTCCCGACGAAGAATCCGACGCCCGCGGTCATGCCGACCGGTTCGCAGAGGGGCGATGGCTCCGGCGATAAGCAGGGCGGTTCTGGAATGCAGGAAGTTGTTGCTTCGCAGAATGTGGTTGCCAACAAGGGCGAGTCCGATAAGAAGTCCGGCTCCGACGAGTCTTCCGGTTCGAAAACGACGTCCGCTGCTGCCGCATCACGCAAGGGTGCTTTGGATGGGCGAGGCGGCGTTAACCCGGTCGCTGTTGCCGGTGTTGTTGTCGGTATCGTGTGCCTTGCGGCTATTGGTGCGTGGTTTGTGCGCTCCCGTAAGAGCGCATAGCGACTCGACGCCTGTAACGTCCGTCGTTTGATACGCGGGTGAGTTGTGCCGTTCGTGTCGTGGCTTTATAGATGAACGGGCTCCGGGTTAAGACGACCCGGAGCCCGTTTGCGTTGCATCTGTCGTGTCAATGGGTGGTTTATGCCAGCTCCGCTCCCAGGGCCTTGCAGGCCGCTTCACCCTCATCATCGGGGGCGTCGTAGCAGATGACGGAATCGACGACGTTGACGCCCGCCTCGTCGGCGTCGGCCTTCCAGTTGTCCATCCATTCGCCCTCGGCCCACGAATAGGAGCCAAAGAGGACGACCTTCTTGTCGCCGAGAGTCTCCTTGACCTCGTCCCACATCGGCTGGAACTCATCGTACTCGAGTTCCTCGGAGCCCATGGCGGGGCAGCCGAAGGCGAAGGCGTCGTAGTCGGCGGTTTTGTCTGCGGAGAAGTCGGCGCAGGAGATGACCTCTGCCTCGGCGCCGGCACCGCTTGCGCCTTCGGCGACAAAGTTTGCCATGGCCTCGGTGTTGCCCGTGCCGCTCCAGTAGACGACTGCGATCTTGCTCATATGTTTTCCTTTCGGTTGTGCGGCGTGCGGCCGCGTTTTGTATGCTCTATCGGGTTGCCTGGACAAGTTGTCCCAGGGTGCAGCCCTGTTGATAGATGTAGGTAAGGTATTGCGTGCATGCGCGATAGGAATCGAAGGTCGTGAGCGCCTGCTCAACGTTTGTGTATACCTTCCATGCGCCAAAGACCTTATAGTTTTCGCCGCGCTGGACGATAAACTGATGGACATCTTCGTAGGGATAGCCCAAAAAATAGCCAATTTCGTGGGGGAACTCGCACGTGCACCCCGTATCGCAGTGCCTATTCCGTGCGAGTGCGCAGACGCTGCCGTCATAGGCGCTTTCTGCGGCATTGCTGCTTGCCAGCGTGATGCGCGCGGCGAGATGCACCAGTGATGCGGGCAGGTTGTGGACATCGTAACCTTCGGCGGCAAGCGCCGTCGTGGCGCGGGGGTCGGAGAGGTATCGCATGAGGTCCGCAGGGCGGTACACATAGATGAGCGCTCCGCAGGGGCGCCAGACCAAAACGCTCATATGGATCCCGAGTGGCTGGAGCTCGCGGTTGCATTGGGTTATGACGGCGAGCAGGCGAGAGCGTCGCTCTTCGATATGGGCGGCGCTGGGTTTTCCGTTTTGGTTGGCGTAAACGCCGGGATAGGTAAAGAGCGAAGCCGGCTTGATGCCTGCGAGCGTAGGGGAGCAGTTGCGCACGACAGCCGTTTGGTATGTTGGGATGTCAATGGTTCGAGTCACGATGCTCCTTTCGGGTCCTCAGTTGTTAGCCTAGGAAAACTTATACACGAAAGTAAGCCATGGTCAACAAAAAAGTTTGAAGAGGGAAACTAATTGACCGAACGGACATGATTTTGGGTTAAGATGGGGACACCCCATGGGGGTATCTAGATAGCGCTACTTGAAAGGGGAACGCATGAGCGACTTGCTCAACCCTGCGAATCTCATCGTGCTGGCCGTCATTGCCGTCGGCATGTTTTTTGGACTGCGTCGTATTGCCGCTTCGACACACGGAAAGAGCTGCTGCAGCGATGGCGCGAGCGGTAAGAAGGCCAAGAAGGTAGTGGTTGCGGATACCGATCCGTCCCACTACCCCTATAGCGATGAGTTGCTCATCGGCGGCATGAGCTGCGATGGCTGCGCTCAGAATGTGGCCAATGCCCTCAATGCGCTGAATGGTGTGTGGGCAACGGTAACGTACGCGGACCACACGGCACTCGTACGCTCGAAGCGCCCGGTTGATCGCGACACACTCGAGACGGCGGTGAGGGGTGCGGGCTATTACGTTATGAAAATGTAGGCGTTGCCCTCTCCGGTGGGTACCAGCCTCCTGCCCATTGTGACTATCGGCATCCAAAAATTTGCGCAAAAATAACCTTTAGATGCGGCAAAAGTGGAGTTTGGTGACGGTTTGCGCGGAATTCACTACCAATCGAGTATCTATTAACCCGTCCAAAAAATTACAGGTGTATACTTATACACTGATTATTGCTGTGCTCAGATTGCAATTAACCGTGGACAGAAATGAAGAATGCTAAAGCTGGGCTTTAGGACAGGGGAGGCTATAACCTTATGAGACGAGTGGGAACACTTGGCTTGGTGGCAGCGCTTGCCGCTATCTTGGTATCGCCGCTGCCGGCGCACGCCGAAGACGCATCGGGTGCCGTTACCTACAATGCGGGAAATGGGTATTCCTTTGAGAAGCTCTCGCATCCTACGGTAGGAACGTCGCAGCCGGATGGCATCGTCGACTACCAGGGTAACGGTGCCGTTGCCGTTCCGGGCGCCGATGGTAATACGGCCAACAACGAAGGCGATCGCGGCCAGAGCTACACTTGGGCGGCTGCGAGCTAGGGTGACTGGCTTTATGTGGGCACCTGCTATGCGGCGATGGGCAACACGCTGACGCTCATGAACAGCACGCTGGGCGATTCCTTTGATGCTGAAACCATGCGCCTGACGCTGGAGGCCATGTTTAACGGTACCTTCTTCTATGGACAGCAGAAGGAGGACGGCACGGCCGACAAGGACAGCGGCGGCATCTTGGTCAAGATCAATACCAAGACCGGTGAGACCAAGCTGCTACTCTCTGAATCGCTCAACGGCGTCGCTCCTTTGTTCCGCAATGCCGTGAGCTATAAGGGTAAGCTCTATTTCTGCGGCAGCGTCAGGGCCAATGGCGGCAAAAGCGGCCTGCCTGCTGTATATGAGATTGATCCTAAGACGGATGAGTACAAAGTTGTCTATCAGGGCCTTTCGAGCATGCAGGATTACGGTGCTGCCTACAAGCAGGGCATTTCTACCGGTATCCGCGGCATGTGTGTCCATGATGGCCAGCTCGTCATCAGTAATGTGGGTAAAGACGCGGCCGGTAAGTTTGTGTCGACAATCCTGACGTCGCCTGACCCGTCGAAGGGCCAGGACAGCTTCATCGAGATTGCTAACTCGGACACGTTGTTTAACTATCCGGCGATTCGCTATCAGGACAGCATCTACGGCGGCGCCATTTGGGATATGGTCTCGTACAATGGCCATCTCTATGCGACCATCTGCACCGGTACGCCCGAGAACGCTCCCGATGATAATTCCATGCAGTCGTTTGCCATGGTTCGTGGCGACAAGAATGCCGACGGCAGCTATTCGTGGACTCCCATTGTTGGCGATCAGAAGACGGACGGTGCAAAGTACTGCTTTGGCATCGATCCTGCCCGCACCCGTTCTGGTGCTGCCAACCTCATCGTCTACAACGACTACCTCTATATCGGTGAATACAACGACGAGGAGATTGCTCTCGAGCGCATCCTGTTCAACAAGTCCAGCACCGAAGAGGGCGGCAAGAGCAGCATGGGCGGCGTTGACTGCTCGTTTGTGAATGCCAATCTTGAGCAGTCGGTCAACATCTATCGCATGGACAAGGACGAGAACATGGAGCTCGTCGTTGGCGATCGCACCGACATGTTCCCCGAGGGCGGTATTTCCGGCCTGACTTCGGGCTTTGGCCGAAACGAGAACCAGTACATTTGGCGCATGCAGAAGTTCGACGGCAAGTTGTATATCGGTACCTTTGATACCGCGAGCCTGCTTGAGCCGATCGGCCAGTTCTCCAATGGCGACATTATCGATATGACGCCCGAGGAGTGGGAATCTCAGGTTCAGCGCCTTAAGGACCTGCTTGATCACCTGCTTGACGTGAATTTGCCCGATGCCCCCATCGTTCCTGTGGACACGCTTACGGACGATGATTCGAACGAAGCTGCCGATGTCGATGATTCGAAGGAGGCTGCCGATGTCGATGACGAGAAGACTGAGGTTGCTAAGGGCTTTGGCGATCTGAGCGATGCGTTGGATGAGGCTGCGGGCGATCTTTGCAATCAGACCGCGACGATGTCCGCGGACGTTGAAGACGACGCTGCTTATGTTCAGAAAATCGATAGCGAGATTGCGTACTTCAAGTCCTTTGCCGATCAGTATCAGGACATGCTCGATAGCTATGAGAGCCTGAAGCAGCAGTACGAGGATGCCTATGGCACCGAGCTGCCGAGCGATATTCAGGATGCGCTCGATAAGCTGCTGAGCGAGGAGAACCTCAAGAAGTTGCAGAGTGTGCTCGTATGCATGCATTACCTGCACGATGCTGAGCGCGGCTTTGATATGTATGTGACCGAGGACGGCGTGAACTTTACGACACTGACGACCAATGGCTTTAACGATCCGTATAACCATGGTCTGCGCACCTTTGCGGTGACCAATCAGGGTCTGTGCCTTGGTACCGCCAACCCGTTCTATGGTTGCCAGGTCTGGATCCAGCGCAAGGAGAATTCGGAGAATCCGGTTGATCCCGGTACTCCGGATCCGACGGAACCCACCGATCCTTCGCAGCCGGGTGGCGGCGATCAGCCTGGTGGCAGCCAGACGGGCGGCAACGACCAGTCGAGCAGCACCACGACCACCGTCACGACGACCGCTAAGAAGACTCCGAAGGACGGTTCGCTGCCTCGCGCTGGCGACTCGACCCTCACGCTGGTCTTGGGATTGCTGGTTGCAGCTGCCGCAGTGCTTGGCATTGGTCTCGTCTTGCGCAAGCGTTCTCGTCGCTAGGCTCGACCACGCAGCTCGATGCCTTGGATATCGTCGAAGTCGATGGCGATATCCCTGAGTTTGAGCAGCTTGAACGCGGGTAGCACTTCGTCGAGAATGCCTGTGCGGCTACGATAGCCGTACATATCGTAATAGGCGACGCGCACCAGGTCGCCGCGTTTGAGGCCCTCGAGCTTTTTCGAAAGCTCGAGGGCTTTTTCTTCCGTGAGTTCGCATTTGGGCTCAACAGTGATCTCTTGTTTGCGTACGAGCTCGTAGTATCCCGTGAGGGCGGCAAAGGGCATAAACTGTGCGGCGCGGTTGGCGCGCACGGCACCGTTGGCAGTGAGGTTGGGGTCGGCGACGCGGCGTCTGCCCTCGGGGTCCGCCAGGCGCTCGAAGGCGGTCGGCGGGCGCACGGGCTGTTGTTTGGGCTTAGGCACGGTGTCCTCCAACTTGGTCGTTGCGTTCGCGCGCGGTGGCGCCGGCGGTAAAGCTTAATCCCTTGACGAGCGCGTTCTTGCCGTACTTGCCTTTCACGGCCAGGACGGCGCGCGCCAGGTCGCGCTCGCGCTCATCGGCCTCGATATCGCTGAACAGATCGATGGTGGCAAATTCCTCGGGCACAAGATTGCTAAAGCCCAGGTTGATGCGCTTGACCGGTCGTTTGGGATCGACAGTCTGCGCCCAGAGCTCATCGAAATAGCCCATGATCTTCTTAAACGAATTGGTGCGCTCGGGCAGCTTGCGCGAGGCGTTGGAGTGCGCAAAGAGTGCGGCATAGCCACCGCGCGGTTTGCCGCCATGCTCTCCCACAAAGATGCCATCGATTGCCTGCGCTTCGCGCACCAGGCGGCGCCGTTCGTCATCGCGCTGGACGGGCTTGGGAGCACGGGGCGCGAGCTCGGGGCCGGCGGTTGCGGTGGGTTCGATACTCGATGTGCTCGAGCGCAGATGCCCGCATCCGTCCACATATTGCGCTGTACCGCTGGCGCCAAGGCGGCGTATGTCGGCGCGCTCGCTCGCGTAGCCCACAAAGAGCGAGATGCTGTCGCAGACCACGTGCTTATCGACCAAGTCCAGCACGGCACTGTCGACCATCTCGCGCAAGACGGTGTAGGCCTGCTCGTAGGCATAGCCCTTCGAGAGCACCTGCCCTGTGGTGGTCGAGGTCGCTTGCGGGCGATAGGCTTGGATATCGGCGATGGTTGTCGGCTCACGCCCGAAGGCGTGGTCGATAAGGTATTCGGCATTGACACCAAGTTCGTCGTAGAGCAAGTTCTCGTCGAGTGCGGCGACGCCCATCAGGTCGTAGACGCCATACTTTTCGAGTCGGGCTGCCACGCCGGGGCCGATGCCCCAGATGTCGGTGATGGGGCGGTGGGGCCAGATCTCTTTGCGAAAGGTTTCGTCGTCGAGTTTGCCGATGCGGCTGGGTACGTGCTTGGCGGTGATATCGAGTGCTACCTTGGCCTGGAATAGGTTGGGGCCGATGCCGACCGTCGCCGTGATGCCGGTGCGCGCCAAGACCTCGTCGCGCAGCGTGCAGGCGAGCCCTTCCGCATCTGTGTGATAGAGGTCCAGATAGGGCGTCACGTCGATAAAGCACTCATCGATGGAGTAGACGTGCACGTCCTGGGGGCTGACGTATTCCAGATAGATGCCGTAGATTTTCGCCGACACCTCCATGTAGTGCTGCATGCGCGGTACGGCCGTGATGTAGTCGATGCCATCGGGAATCTCGAATAGGCGGCAGCGATTGTGAATCCCTAAGTCCTTCATGGCCTGCGTGATGGCGAGGCAGATGGTCGTACGCCCGCGTGATTCGTCGGCAACGACCAGGTTGGTGGTGAGCGGGTCGAGCCCGCGGTCGACGCACTCGACGCTGGCGTAAAACGTCTTGAGGTCGATGCAGATATAGGTGTGACGCTCGTGCCCCACGCGTCCTCCCATCAAACACATGTTCTTATCGAATATCTGTTCGATAATACCCGCTCGTCCGGACATCGTCAAAACCTGTCAAAAAGGGACTGGTTTGTTTTGGTAGGTATGGTCGTGCGGTTGGATCGGGTTTTTAACGCAGCTCTAAAGAGTGCGAAACAGCTCGGAAAACCTTGCTTCGTAGCATGAGCCTAACGATTGATACCGCCTATACGCACGGAAGGGTTGTGGGAAAGATGGTCAACTATGGGTTTGGTATGCCGACGCGCTTGGTTGCGGATGGAGACGTGGCTCGCTGGTGTGGACGATTGGTCGCTCACTACGGCGGCACCAAGGCGCTGGTCGTGCTGGGCGGTGACAAGCATACGCGTGATGAGCTCGTCTCGGCGGCACTCGGCTCGCTCGATCGCGCCCTGCTCGAACGCGTGCTCTTTCGTTGCGGTTTGGTCGGGGGCGACGGGGGAGACGATTTGGTTGATGAGGCCGTGGCCCTAGCGACCGACGAAGGCGTGGACTTTGTCCTGGCGATCGGCGATGCCGATACTGCCGGCTTTGCGCGCGAACTCGCGCGTCGCATGGCGGTACTCGATGCCGGCGAAGACGGTTTTGTCCCTTATGGATGTATTGTCTCGGAGGGCAAAGTGCCTGCCGTCGTGGGGGCCGGCGAGGTTCCCGTTTTTGCCATTATCGCTCCCGAACTGCTTGAGGGCATTGGGTCTCCTCTGCGCGAGCTGCTCGGCAGCGTGTGCGCGGCGGCCTAGCACCTGACAGGAAGGGACAGGTTAATTTTGGTAGGTAAAGCGTTTGACCTGCCAAAATAAACCTGTCCCTTTTTGGTCGGTCGCCGTTTGGGGGCGAATTGGCAACGCTCGCTGATTACGGTCTTGACCTGCGCTAGAATAGGGGCATCTGATTATCCGGGCGCATGGAGGTATGCGCCCGTATGTTGAGGAGGACTTTATGGCAACTGTTGCCGCACCTATCGACGCTACGTCGACCGCCGCTTGGAAGGCGCTCGAGGCCCATCAGGAGAAGCTCGAGGCCGAGGGTATCGACCTTAAGGCATGGTTCGCTGCCGATGCAGAGCGCGTGAACAAGCTGAGCTTTGATGCCGGTGACCTGCACTTCGACCTGTCCAAGAACCTGGTGACCGATGAGACCGTCAAGCTGCTGTGCGATCTTGCCCGCGAGGTGAAGCTCGAGGAGCGCCGCGACGCCATGTTCTCCGGCGAGCACATCAACACCACCGAGGACCGCGCTGTTCTGCATACCGCGCTTCGCCGTCCGGCAAGCGAGAAGGGTCAGCTCATCGTTGACGGCCAGGATGTCGTCGCCGACGTGCACGAGGTCCTCGACCGCATGTACGCCTTCGCCGAGCGCGTGCGCTCCGGTGAGTGGAAGGGCGTTACCGGCAAGAAGATCGAGCACCTGGTGTCCGTCGGCATCGGTGGCTCCGATCTGGGCCCGGTCATGGCCTACGAGGCCCTGCGTCCCTACGCCGACGCCGGTATCGACTGCCGCTACATCTCCAACATCGACCCCAACGATCAGGCCGAGAAGCTCAAGGGTTTGGATCCCGAGACCACGCTCGTGATCATCGTCTCCAAGACCTTCACCACGCTCGAGACCCTCACCAACGCCCGCGAAGTCAAGACCTGGATGCTCGAGCAGCTCAAGGCTCAGGGTGCCATCGACGGTTCCGATGAACAGAACGCCGAGGCCGTGGCAAAGCACTTCGTCGCCGTTTCCACCGCACTCGAGAAGGTCGAGGCCTTCGGTATCGACCCCGCTAACGCCTTTGGTTTCTGGAACTGGGTCGGCGGCCGCTACTCCGTCGACTCCGCCGTGGGCCTGTCGCTGATCGTCGTGCTCGGCCCCGAGCGCTTCCAGCAGTTCCTCGAGGGCTTCCATGCCATCGACGAGTACTTCTGCAACACGCCGCTCGAGAACAACGCCGTCGCGCTGATGGGCCTGCTCAACGTCTGGTACGTCAACTTCTTCGGCTCCAAGAGCCACGCCGTGCTTCCGTACTGCCAGTATCTGCACCGCTTCCCGGCCTACCTTCAGCAGCTCACCATGGAGTCCAACGGCAAGCACGTCCGCTGGGACGGCAGCGCTGTGACCTCCGATACCGGTGAGATCTTCTGGGGCGAGCCCGGCACCAACGGCCAGCATGCCTTCTATCAGCTGCTGCACCAGGGTACCGTGGTGGTTCCGGCCGACTTCATCGCCTTCGCCAATACCGCCAACCCTGCGACCGATAGCGGTCAGGACGTGCACGAGCTGTTCCTGGGCAACTTCCTTGCCCAGACCAAGGCACTCGCCTTTGGCAAGACAGCCGACGAGGTTCGTGCCGAGGGTACGCCCGAGCAGATCGTCCCGGCCCGCTGCTTTGAGGGCAACCGCCCGACGACCTCGATCTTCGGCGACACACTGACCCCGTTTGCACTCGGCGAGCTCATCGCCCTGTACGAGCACATCACGTTTGTCGAGGGCACGGTCTGGGGCATCGACTCCTATGACCAGTGGGGCGTTGAGCTGGGCAAGCAGCTTGCCAAGCAGATTACTCCGGCCTTCCACGACGACGCTGCCAAGGCCGAGCAGGACGCTTCGACCCAGGCGCTCATCGAGTTCTATCGCGCGCATCGCAAGTAGCCGCTGCTGTTAACGCATCGCGCCTTATAGTCAGGGGCCCGTATCCTATCGGATGCGGGCCCCTTTGCTTTGCCGTAGTCCCGGGGCGCACGGCCTTTGTGGAACATCGCCGGGGCGTCGCGCGCTGCGAGAACCCTGCGCCTAGATCTCGGCCTCCGCATGGCCTCGCTGCGCCTCGGGCAGCTCCCCGTAGAGCGGATGGTCTTCGAGCCTAAAGCGCTCGACCTGTTCGGGAGTGCGACCGCGTACAAAGAGCCACGAGCGATCAATCGGCGTCGCCATGAGCGTGCTGGCCAGCGCGTCGGCGCGGTCGGAAAACACCCGGGCACTCTCGGGATCCTGGAACGCCAGCACCAGATGCGTGTCGCAGTTGCCCATGATGGAGCGTGCGCGTGCCTCGCCATAGAGCGCATCGAGCTGGTTGGTGGACTGCAGCAGCAGCGCTGCCCAGATGTTGCGGCTTCGGATAATCGAGAGCACGTTGTCGATCTGGGGGATCTGCAGATTTGCGAAGTCATCGAGCATAAAGCGCACGGGCACGGGCAGGCTGCCGTCGGGCTGCCTATCGGCCTCACGAATGAGGCCCATAAACGCCTGCGAAATAAAGAGGCCGGTCAGCGGATCGAGATTGCGGTCAATATCGCTCACGGTTACAAACAAGGCGCAGGGGGTGTGTCCCATGGAAGCGAAGTCCACCTGATGGCACTCACGATAGAGCTGTGCCGCACCGTCGAATCCCAGACACATGACCTTTTCGGCAAGGATGCCGACGATGCTCGCGTGCATGCGCTCGGCATTTTGCGTAATGGCGTAGCGCCGCCATAGCGAGAGGGCATAGCTTTGGGGGTCGGTCGTGATCAGGTCGTCAAACAATCGACCCGTGGCACCGTCCTGCAGGTGCTCGATCAGCTTGATGACCGAGCTGATCGTCTGCTCGTCGGCGGGTAGCTGTTCGGTGACGTAGGCGATAAGACACGACAACAGGTTTGCCGCCGCATGATCCCAAAAAGGCTGGTTGTTGTCCTCGATGGGGCAGATGGCCTTTGCCACCGAGAGGATGTCCTGCTGGTTGGGCCTGCCGTCCGCCTTGCGGCGAATGTGCCTCAGGGGGTTGTAGCCGCAGCGCTCGATGCCGGGCGCAAGGGCCGGGATGGTGTTGAGGTCGGCGAAGTTGAGACATTGCACGCGGTAACCGTGGGCTGCCAGCACGGGTCCCACTTCGCGACAGAGCGTGCCTTTGGTGTCGAGCACGATGTAGCTTGCGTTCATTTGCAGCAGGTTGGGCTTGAGGACGTTTCGGGTCTTGCCGGCTCCCGAGGGGCCGATCACAAGCGCGTTGTTGTTGAGTCCCGTTTGGCGGGTGTCGCAGGAAAGCGTTCGATCCTTGGCGAGGATGGTGGACGATGCGGACTCAGATGCGGCGAGGCGGCTGGCGAGGTTAGGCATGGGCGACCTCCTTGGTGGTCGAGAGGATTTCGTGGGCAAAGCCGAGCTCGACGGCGCGCTCGGCCGAAAGGTAGGTGTCTTTTGCAGTGAGAGACTGGATGCGCTTGGGCGTGAGGCCGCTGCGGTCCGAGAGGATTTGCGTGAGGGTCTTGCGGGTCTGCATGAGGCGCCGGCTGGTTTCCTGCAGCGCAAGTGCCGAGCCGCCTGCCCCCTGGGGGATCAGCGGGTCGTGAATCATGAGCTCTGCATGGGGCGCCATACGGCGATCGTCGCCGCCCATAAAGATCACGGCGCCCATGGACGCGGCGAATTCCAGGCAGACGGTGCGGATGGGGCACGATGCGAGGCGCATGGCGTCATAGATCGCAAGACCCGATCGCACGCTTCCGCCGGCGCTGGCGACAAATATGGTGATGGGGCGGCTGGGGTCGGTGGCATCGAGCAGGCGAATCTGCTGGCATAGGTCGTGGGCCATCGGGGTTTCGATGTTTCCCATGACGGAGAGCTCGCGACGGGCGAGCATCTCATCGTAAATGCTGGTGAGCGTGATACCTCGGGCGGATTCACGCATGGTGAGGGGGCTGATGATGGGGGAATGATTGGTGTCCATGAGGACTCCTTTCTGTTGGTTGTGTTGTGGAATAGGATTGTTGCCCGTGGAGGGGCTGGCGGGCTACAGGGTTCGTCCGAGCCTGAGATCGAGCTCGGTTGTGGGGCAGGCTGCCTGTTCGTGCGGCTCGCAAGCGCCAAGGGCTCCAAAGCGATGGAGCGTTGCGGTGGGCGTGGTGTAGGCGAGCCGCAGCTGATGCTCGACAGGGGCACATCCGTCATTTTTGTAATGAGCCGCGTAGTACTGCGCGATGCTGGCGTTCATCTCGCTGCCATTGCGATGGCGCTCAAACTGGCGTCTGCAGGTCTCGATGATCTTTGCTACCGACTTGGGTGCCGTCGCGGGAACAAGGGCGAGATAGCCCTCAAATAGCTCGTTGATGCTCAGGAGGCACAGCAGGTCGATCAGCGTCCTTATGGCTGCTCCCTCGGCGGAAAAGTGCGCGGTCATGCGGTTATATCGGTTGCGGTCGACGATGGCCGCATGGGGTCTTGGAGTTTTCTGCCCCGTGGTCCCGGGCTTTTGCCGCGCCTGTGTATTGAGCTCGACGTTGCAGCGCTTGAGGCCGTCCAACGGAAGGAACAGTGCGGTGCGCAGGGTGTTCCGCTTGCTTTCGAGTTCATGACGCTCGTCGGGTTCCCATTCGAGCTTGAGTTTCGTGTCGAGCGCCGTAAGCATATGGGCTAGGCAGCCTACGGTAAGAACGTACGAATCGTTGTCGCGTTTTGGGGCATAGGGGTCTGTCAGCTTGCGAATGTCGGGGTCGCCCATGATCTTTGTGCAGCGCTTCAGCAGTTGAGGGTGGTCGGCCGAGATCGTCGCGAGCGGTAGCGACGCGTAGTTCTTGATGGTCGCGGCGGCAAAGGCGGCGTCATATTCGTTTGCATATGCTCGCTCAATGCGGGCATCCAGAATGCTTTTCTTATCGCCGTCTTCAGCGTGGTGGTTTGTCATAGCTTCTCCAATCGGTTGATGTTCGTGCTGTTTGTTGATGTGTTGGTTGTCGTGAGTGATGTGCTTGCCGTGGGTGATGTGCTGACGTTGGGGTGCTATGCGGTTTTCAATGAGCCCGTGAGGCAGTTGCTGCAGGGGCGGGATGGAACGGCCCATGCAAGGCGGAAGGCATCGTGCTCAAAATCGAGACAGCAATGCCCCGGGTGCCTCACATGTGGCAGTTACCTCATTAAGTTGTCATTGCGTTTGGGGCTGTACTTTGCCGATCTTCTTTCTCTTACACGCTAAAAACTGAAACTTCATATGCTCGATCTACTTAAAACCGCAACGGCGGTCTTTTATCAACTTATATGTCGGAACGCGTCTTTGCAAGTACTTTTTTGCCTTTGTTTCAAATGGGGTGGTTTTGCAACCGTCACGCGCCACGCTATGCGAACGTGCCCCGGCTCGGATAAGATGGTGCGATCGAGTTCTACCGCGCTCACCGCAAGTGGTCTTTGCTGCTGAGATAGGTCATGGCCGAAAGGGGCCCGTATCCGTTGGGATACGGGCCCCTTTTCTGTTGTCGGCCAGATACGATGGGTCGCGTGACGTCGTCAGAGGTCGAATTCGACCGCTAACGACGTTGTGCAGCTCATCATTTCTGGTCGCAAACAGTAAAGGGGCATGAGGGTGTATTGAGGAGGGGGATGTCTTGCTGTCGGCATCCGCGTGCGGTGCCATTCGCTGTCTGTAAATATACGTTTAAAGCTAATTTCATACCACTTGTCGGAATGCGGACGCTGTCCTTGCATGCCGGGCGTACATTGAACGTGGTTTTTCGCGTGAAACCACGAATCGGTTGTCAGTCCTGAACAAGGAGGCCCAGCATGACGCTTGCCAAACCCATCAACAAATACATCGACTATATCGATGCCCCCGAGGACACGTTTGAGCAATATGTCGAGAAGGCGTTAAAGTACAACTTTCGCTGCGTATTTGCGAACCTGCAGGAGTACGAGACGGGCCGCGCCATGCTCGAGGACTCTGACATCATCCTTGCCGGCGCTATCGACTTTCCCCAGGGCACTATGGCGCTCGAGGAGAAGCTTGCGAGGTTTGAGGAATACGCTGCGTGTGGCTTTACCGAGATTGACTACGTTTTGAATCAGAGGTCGATCGAGAACCGCGATTTTGATGCCATCGAGCGCGAGATGACTACCATTGCTGATTTTTGTCGCGCGCATGGCATCACTGACAAGGTAATCGTCGAGATGTGCAAGCTGGACGGCGACGACGCCGCCAAGCGCCGTGTATGCGAGATCGCGCTGGAGGCCAAGCCGGGATTCCTTAAGACATCGACCGGCAGAAGCTTTGGCGGTGCTAAGCTCGAGGACGTGCGGCTGATGCACGAGGTGCTCGGCGATGCCGTGGCAATCAAGGCGGCGGGCGGTATCCATAATTACGAAGAGGCCTGCGCATTCATCGAGGCCGGCGCCAGCGCGTTAGGTGCATCGGCGGGCATCGCGATCGTCGAGGGCGCACCGACGGATGAGCGTCGCTAGCAGACGTATTTGACCTGAGCGATAAAGCTTCACGACCACACGCTGTTCATGTTCGAGACAATATGACTTTTTGCCCGTTGTAAACGGAGTCGCGATGGGTGTTCTGTATGATGGCTCAGACAAGGTTGTTCAATGACAGGGAGGCATATATGGCAATCAAAGCCATCGCGATGGATATCGACGGTACGCTCACCAACGATCAGAAAGTGATTAGCCCGCGTACGCGCGAAAAGCTGCTCGCGGCGCAGGAGTCGGGCATTAAGCTCATTTTGGCTTCGGGCCGTCCCGCATGGGGACTACATGCTCTGGCGCAGGAGCTCGACCTTCAAAACCATGATGGTCTGCTAGTCGCTTTCAATGGCGCGCATGTGGTCGACGCTCAGACCGATGAGGTTCTTTTTGACCAGGCCATGCCGGCTGACGAGCTGCACCGTCTGATTGATCATCTGCAAAACTATGATGTGATCCCCATGATCTCGCTCGGTCGCGACTTGCATGTCGAGGACTCGTACCACTGCATGATTACGCTGCCGGATGGCTCGCAGAAAAACATTGTCAAATACGAGCGCGATGCCTGCGACCTTAAGATCCGCGAGGTCGAGAGCTTGCATGAGGTCGTGGACACTTATCCCGTAGACAAGCTGCTGACGGCAGGCGACCCGGCATACCTGCAGGCGCATTACGAGGAGATGTATGCGCCCTTTAAGCAGACGCTTTCGGGCATGTTTACGGCCGACTGGTACTTTGAGTACACGGCGCCCGGTATCGACAAAGCCCGTGCGCTCGAGGGTGCCCTGCCCAAGCTCGGCATCGATGCCAGCGAGGTCGTATCGTTTGGCGACGGCCAGAACGACAAGTCTATGATTGAGTGGGCCGGCACCGGTGTTGCCATGGGCAACGCCGTCGATGAGGTCAAGGCTGTAGCCCAGATGGTGACCGCCAATAATAACGAAGACGGCATTGCGGTGGCGCTGGATAAGCTGCTGGGTTAGAATCGCCGATAGTGCATGGCTCGGGCGTCCGCTTGCGGGCGCCCTTTTGTTAGGGAGGGTGCCGTGTCCGCATTTCCGTTCGACGCCGTTATCTTTGACATGGACGGTGTCATTGTCGATACCGAGTATTACTACCTGGGCGAGACCGCAGCTTTTGCCAAGGAGCTTGGGCTTAGCCTGACTCAAGAGGAGTTGAATGGGCAGGTCGGTACCTCGCATCAGTTCTTCCTGCATATGCTGGTCGATTGGTTTGAGCGCGCCGGTAAGGGGCATTTCACTGGCGAGGAAGCGTTGGCCCGTTGGGACGAGTGGGCGCATGAGCGTCCGCGCGACTATCAGGCTTTGATTAACCCAGGCGCCGTGGATACGATTCGAGAGCTGCCGCGCCGTGGCGTTCGCGTGGCGCTTGCCAGCTCGTCTCCCATGGATAGCATCGAGGAAGTGCTCAATGCGTGCGGGCTGTCGGATGCCTTTGAGTATGTGGTGAGCGGCGAGCAGTTTAAGGAGAGCAAGCCCGAGCCCGACATCTACCTGCATGCGCTGGACCTGCTGGGGCTGCCCGCGAATCGCTGCTGCTGCGTCGAGGATTCGGTGCCTGGCATCACTGCCGGCAAGCGAGCCGGCCTGACAGTCATTGCCAAGCGCGAGGAGCGCTTTGGCTTTAGCCAGGATGCCGCGGACAAGATTATCGACCAGCTGCCGGAGCTGCTCGCGCTTTCTTAGGGGTGAGGTAGTTGCGCGTTTTTCGGGTCTGATGAGTAAATACCCGACATTTTGGTGCGGCAGCAAGCATACTTTATGCTAATGCGGGCTTAAGGACTTGCTGAATGCCCTTAAGCCCGTTTTAGACTTAATTGTGCTGGGAGAGGGTATATGCCACCGACTGAAGGGCTAACTGATGGTAAAGCAGCGATACCGCTGTACCAACAGGTTATTGATATCATTAAAAACGAAATTAACTCCGGTGCCTACAAGGCGGGCGCGCGGATACCCAACGAATTCGAATTGGCTGAGAGCTATAAAGTTGGCCGCGTTACCGTGCGACGCGCTATTGAGGAGCTCGTCCAGCAGGGCTATCTAACGAAGCGGCAGGGGAAAGGCACGTTTGTCAATGCCCCCAAGCTTAAGCGCAAGATTCGCCAGAAGGATGACGTCCAGAGTTTTTCGGACGCATGCCGCGTTAACGGAATGGAGCCGGGGGCGTGCGTCATTTCGAGAAAGATACTGCCGGCAGATTCTACCGAAGCGCAGTTCTTTGGTGTTCCCGTTGGAACTGATTTGATTTGCGTTGAGCGTGTACGTACTGCCGATGGAGTCCCCGTCATGCTCGAGAACAACATATACGTTTACGAGGACAACGCCTATCTATCAACGGCACCTCTATCTAACCAATCCATTTTTGAGTTCGTGCGCAACCGGGCGGGCCGCACGCCCGCGTTTACCGACCCGTGCACGCTCGAGATCGCGTGCGCGTCGCCCGAGGTCGCTCGGCTGTTGGCAGTTCCCGTTGGCGAACCCTTGTTTTATATGGAAGCCTTCTTTTTCGATGAGCAGCGACGGCCGTTTATCATCGGTCGTCAGCGGATCGTTGGGTCTCGCTACGTTTTTGACATCTAGGACATTGCGAATGGAAGCGCCCGGTGGATCATCTCACCGGGCGTTTCCATACCGTTCACGGCGCGAACACAACCGTTCAACCGCGTTGCGGCAATCAGTTTGAAATTATCTTGATGAAGGAAAAAGCTGCTGGTAATCTATGGGACGTCATAGAACGTTTGCATTGTGCAAACGTTGAAGCGAGATGCGATGCAGTCTCGAGTTCTTTGGAGGTATCTATGTCAGATACGAAGGCGAAGAAGACAAACAGACGTTTTAAGTTCAAATTACCGCATGTCTATACGATCATGTTCTCGCTGATCGTTGTCTTTGCGGTCCTGACTTGGATCGTTCCCTCTGGTCAGTATCAGCGCAAGATGATTTCGACGGCGGCGGGCGAGCGTGAAGTCGCCGTTGCTGGAACCTATGAACAGGTCGATAAGAACTACACCGATTCCGAGACCGGCGAGACCATCAATCTGGGCCAGGATATCTTCGCGGTCCTGCAAGCGCCCACCAAGGGCATCCAGGAGGCTGCCGACGTCGTTGCGTTCGTCTTATTGATTGGCGGATCGTTCGCGATCATCACCAAGACCAACGCTTTGAATGCCGGCATGAGCCGTGTGATTAAAAAGCTCAAGAACAAGGACATCCTCATCATTCCCATCACGATGACATTGCTGTCCATTTGCGGCACTACGTTTGGCATGTCTGAGGAAGCCCTGCCGTTCTATGCCATCTTCATTCCCATCATGATGGGTATCGGTTATGACTCGATGACGGCATTCATCATCTGCTTCCTTGGTCCTAACCTGGGATATTGTGCTTCGACCATCGACCCGTTTAATGTTTTGATCGCCCAAGGCATCATTGGCATCGAGGGCAATCCGCAACTGTGGCTGCGCGCCGTTTCTTGGGTCATCTTCACTGCCGTCGGTATCGCATGGGCCATGCGCTACGCCATGCGCGTCAAGAAAAACCCCGAGTCGTCCATTGTGTACGAGGACGATAAGCTCAAGCGTATTGAGTTTTCCGTGACCGATGCCTCCATCGAGGAAGAGTTCACTATCCGTCAGAAGCTCGTGCTTATCGATTTTGCTTGCGGTATGGGCATTATCGTCTGGGGTCTTGTTACCCAGGGCTGGTACATGAATGAGATTTCCGCCGTGTTCCTTGGCATGGGCTTGCTTGCCGGTATCCTGGGCGGCCTTGACCAGCAGACGATCGCAGAGGAGTTCGTTAAGGGTCTCGCCGACTTTGCGTACGCTGCCATCGTTATCGGTATCGCTCGCGGTATTCTGGTCATCGCCGAGGGCGGCATGATCATCGACACCATCCTCCAGGCGCTCGCTACCGCGCTTGCCGGTGCACCCGCCGCCGTCTACACCACGTTTATGTATATCGTCCTTGGCCTGCTCTCTTTGCTGGTTCCCTCGAGTTCTGGCCTGGCGGCGCTCACCATGCCCGTTATGGGCCCCCTGACCGAGCTCATGGGCCTCAATCCCGAGGCGGCCGTCACCGCGCTCCAGTTTGCCAACCAGACCATCAACACCATCAGCCCCGTGGCGGGCATGACGGTCGCCGGTCTTGCCGTGGCTAGGATTTCGTTTGGCCAATGGTGGAAGACCATTTGGAAGTTCTTCATTTTCATGGTCGTCTTTGGCCTGATCGTAACGGCAATCTCTGGCATGCTTCCGGTGTAGGTGGTTGTGATGTCTGATCGTTTGACGGTCCTGACGTCTAAGAGCGTCTTTACCGGTACGGGGGACCTGCCGTTTGAAGGTTTCGTAGCGGTCCGTGGCAATCGAATTGAGGCTGTTGGCACCAAGTGTGAGGTAGCTTCGTATTTGACCCAGGCGGACGAGGTAGTTGACCTGGGCGACCGCACCGTCATGCCTGGCCTGATCGATGTACATACCTTCTATACAGGCTGGGCGCTGCGGACGTTGGGGTCTGATCTGTCCGGCATCGCTGATGCCAAAGAGGCCGTGTCGCTCTTGCGTGCATGGAAAGAAGATCATCCGGATTGCGCGGCGGCTTTTGGCCACAACCTACCCGAAACGTTGGCATCGGATGCCGAGAACGCAAATACAGCAGCTGTGTTTGACGATTGTTTTGGCGATATCCCCGTCGTCTGCTTTACATCGGGTGCGGAGACCTGCGTTCTCAATGCTGCCGCCAGTGCGCGATACGGCTTTACACCCCAGGCGTGCTATGCCGAGAAGATCTGGCGCATGATGAGCGATTTCCTCGCGCTGCCCGAGGTGCGTGCCGGGTATTCGGACTACATGAGCATGCTTAACGAGCGCGGCGTTACCGCCATCAAGGAGATGGCGTTTGATGACTACTACGGCTTTGCCGACGAAATGGCTCGCCGTGAGGAATCTGGTGAGCTGACGGTTCGCGTCTCTATGATGTCGCAGCCGGTGGGCGCCGGTGCAAATCTGGCATATGCCCGCGAGGCGCGAGAGCGCTTCCGGGGACCGTTCGTTCGTTTTTCTGGCTTCAACCGTATGACCGATCGCGGCGTATGGGCGGGGCTTGCCGAGATGATAGACCCCTATGAGGACTCGGCCGATGCGGGCGCTGCCGGCAAGACGGTCGTCGAGGAGCCAGAGTGGGATCTGATTGAGAACGAGCTGCGTGCAATTGATGCTGACGGCTTCCGATATTCCTTGCATTGCCAGGGCGATGGCGCCGTTCGTCGCACCGTGGCGCTCTATGCCTCGCTGCCTCGAGACGAGCATGGACGGATGCTTCGTCGCCATGCGATTACCGATCTCGAGAACTCTGACCCGACCGATCTTGTCAAGTTTGGCAAGTTGGGTGGAATTTGCGAGGTCTATCCGCAGATTCTGACGCTGGACCGGCGCGAGGATTGCCTGTCGATGATGCGTCGACAAATTGGCGAGACGCGACTTTTGCACAGCTGGAATCGCCGCGGCATGGAAGATTCCGGATGCACAGTGTGCTGTGGCACGGATTTGCCGCTGTTGATTCCGAGCTTGGGCGAGTCAATCTACAGTGCGTGCGGCGGATACTTCGACGACGGACTGCCCGTGAATGAGGTCAACACGCTGACGCTTGTCGAGCTCTTGTGCGCTTGGACTGCCGGGGGCGCGTACGACCTGATGCGCGAAGACGAGCTGGGTACGCTTGAGGTTGGCAAGCTTGCCGATATCTGCGTGCTCGATCGGGATGTGTTCGACCTCGATTATCGCGACGCACGTGATCTTGCGGTTGACATGACGATGTCGGACGGACAAATCGTGTTCGATCGAAATAAGGAGGCATAAGATGCCTGAATCCAAACCGACGCTGCGCCGCGAGCAGATTGCGGGCATGAATATCCACTACATCATGTGGTCGCTCGATTACTTCCTTGATGTGCAGCAGCGCTTGGGCTTTGAGTCCATTGAGCTGTGGTGTGCGGAGCCGCATGTGACGCTCGACCACACGGGCTACTTTGAGGCTGAGGTCCTGGCGAAAAAGGCTGCAGACCGTGGGCTTAGGTATCGTACTCTGTGCCCCGAGAATGTTGTCTATCCTTGGCAGTACTGCGCACGCAAACCGCTGCATGAACAGCGCAGCCTGGCGTACTTTAAGCACGGCATTGAGCTTGCCGAGGTACTTGGGTGCGACCGTATGTCTGTCAACTCGGGCTGGGGCGACTGGGACGAGGACCGCGAGGAAGCCTGGAAGCGCAGCCGCGAGCACTTGTCCATTCTGGCGGAGTATGCCGGCGAGCACGGTCTGGTGCTTACGATGGAAAGTCTGCGTCCCGAGGAGAGCAACCTTGTGACGACGGTTTCCGATGCGAAGCGCATGATTGACGAGGTCGCGAGCCCGTACTTACAGCCCATGGTTGATACAACCGCGATGGGCGTTGCAGGCGAGACGCTCGAGGACTGGTTTGCCGCCTTTGGTGATGGGGCAATTCACGAGATGCACTTTATCGACGGTGACCCGTATGGCCATCTGGTGTGGGGCGATGGCAAGCACGATATGGACGCCTTCGTCGCCACGCTCAACGCCCATGGTTTCGACGGCATGCTGGTCCAGGAAATCACGGACGGTCGTTACTACGATGACCCGGCGGCGGCAGATGCCAAGAACATGGCCGCATTCGAGAAATATCTGATTGACTAAAACAACTATCGGCTACGCAACCAACGTCATTGATTGCGGGTCAAATAAGAAAGGAACTGGATATGAACGCACACGATCTGATCAAAGAGGCAATTGCCGAGAAGGGCAAGTTCGACAGCGTCTACTGGATTGCTTGCGGTGGCTCCATGATCGATTTGATCCCGGCTCATGAGCTTCTGCAGCGCGAGGCAACCACCTTCACTTCGTATATCTATACCGCACGTGAATTCGACATTATGCGTCCGCGTCGTCTGGGCGAGAAGTCCCTGGTCATCGCTTGCAGCCACAGTGGCAATACCCCGGAGGTCGTCGAGGGCTGCGAGATTGCCCTTGCCGCCGGCGCTACTGTGATCGCCCAGACCGACAACGCTGGATCCAAGATCGACTCCGGCAAGTGGACCACGTGGGTCTACCCATGGGGCGAGGGTGTGCCGCAGGCCGAGGTCCCCGCTGGCATTTCGCTGTCTCTTGCGGCAGAGCTGCTCGATCAGCAGGAGGGCTACGCCGATCTTGCCGATATGTATGCCGGTATCGCCGAGATGGATAAGATTCTTCCCCCGGCACGCGAGAAGGTAAATGCCGAGCTGGGCGATCGCTTTGCCAAGCTTTGCCAGGAGCACGAGTTCTTCTATATTCTGGGCAGCGGTCCCAACTTTAGCCAGACCTACGGTTTCGCTATCTGCTCTCTTATGGAGATGCAGTGGCAGCACTGCAGCTACATCCACTCTGCCGAGTACTTCCATGGCCCCTTCGAGGCTACTCAGGATGGCGTTTTTTACTTCCTGCAGATGGGCTCCAGCGAGTGCCGTGCTATGGACGAGCGCGCCTTGGCGTTCCTTAAGACGCATACCGATACGCTGATGGTGCTCGATGCCAAGGAGTACGGTATGGAAGCCGTGCCGGCGAGCGTCCGTGCCTATCTGGACCCGGTGCTGTTCTACGCCATGAACTGTGAGCTGCGTGCTGCACGCGGCAAGGTGTTTGATCACGATCCCGATTTCCGTCGCTATATGGGTGTTGTCGAGTACTAGAAGGAGCAAAGGCCATGGCATTTAACGTTAACGCGCTCGGATTTGGCGACAACGTCGTCGATCGCTACGAGCATATCCACACCATGTATCCTGGCGGCAACGCGGTTAACTTCGCCGTTTATGCCAAGAAATGCGGTGCCGCACGTTCTGCATACATGGGCATTTTTGGCAATGACGCCGCTGCCGAGCATGTCATTGCAAGCCTCGAGGATGAGGGTATCGAGCTTGACAAGTGCGAGCAGATGATTGGCGAGAACGGAGCGGCTCGCGTGACCGTCGTTGACGGTGACCGTGTCTTCCTTGGCTCCAACGAGGGCGGTATCCGTGGCGATGCGCGCTATGTCCTCGATCGCTTTGACCTTTCGTACATGAAGCAGTTCGATGTGGTTCATTCGGGCAACTATTGCTTTACCGAGCGCGAGCTGCCCAAGCTGAAGGCTGCGGGCGTCACGGTCTCTTTTGACTTTTCGGACGACTCTACCGACGAGTACTACGAGCAGATTGCGCCCTACGTCGATTTCGCTTTCTTTAGTGCGGCGGATGCCGCGAGTGAGGACGAGATTCGCGAGCGTCTGGCATGGGTGAAGGGCCTGGGTCCGCGTTTTGTGTCGGCTACGGCGGGCGCCGAGGGCTGCATTGCTTACGACGGCGAGCGTTATTACCGCCAGCTGGCTAAACCGGTAACGGACATGAAGGACACCATGGGGGCGGGCGACTCGTTCCTTACCTCGTTTTTGATGTGCTATCTCGATTCCGCCAAGCGTGGTGAAGATGGCGCCGAGGCCATCGAGCGCGCGCTCGACTTTGCTGCCGGGTTTGCCTCGACCGTGTGCGGCATGGAAGGTTCTTGGGGCCACGGAGCACCAATCGTCGAATAGCCGAGCGGTCCCGGGGAGGTGCAGGCGCCTCCTCGGGACCCGGTGTGCAAAAAATGCCAAATATGAGTACTGTGACTAATTTAGTCGCAGCAAAATCAACCCCTTCAGACGTGATTTGAGCGTCTGGAGGGGTTTAAGATTTGTGAAAACGCAGGATGAATGACTGTAAAAGCTTTAATTAGCGGACAATCGAGGATTATTCTGGCGGTTGGAAAGTTAAAAGAAATGTATCCATTCCGGTAGCAGTACTCATATTTGGCATTTTTTGCACACCAGGGGTTAGCGAAGGTCAAAAACAGAGCGCGCATTTGTTAAAACTATCGACTCGATGCGCTTTGCGTCGCAGTTTTTGAGCGAGGTGATGCGTTCTGAGGTCCTTGTGAGCGACCTGATGAGCGACTGCGTGCTTGTTTCTGTGTTTGGCTCGGCCGGCGCATCGGTCTCGAGCAGTAGGCGGTCGAGTGGAATCTGTCGTGCGTATTCGCGACAGCGCTTGGTCGCGAGCATGCGTTCGTTGACGGAAAAATAGCAGCCCGCATTACGCGCGCGGGTGAGTTCGTCCGAAGTGCCGCTAAACCAGTGGAAGATGATAGCGGGGGAGTCGGGGTTTGGGATGAGTAGTCCATGCGATTCGAGGACGTCCAGTACGGCTCCTGCCGAACGAACGGCGTGAATTGATATCACGCGCCCGGTAAGAGGATGCTGCACGAGCGCATCGCAGAGCCGGTTAAGTGCCTGTATTTGTAGCGGCTCACTTCCAGCAAAGCGCGCGGAAAAGTCGAGTCCGACTTCGCCGATGTAGCGTTCTTGGGCAGCAACTTCGCAAAGCAGATTGACTTCGGCAAAACCGCAGTGGCCATCGGCGAGCCACCAGGGGTGAAGCCCAACGCCGGCGATGATGCCCGGGTGGCGACGAGCGCGCTCGTTTGCGGCCGAAAAGTCGCGTGGATCGACGCCGCAATCAAATAGACCCAAGCCCAGCGCCGTTGCCTCATCGGCAACGGCGTCCGGGTGAGCCATTAAATCAAGATGGCAGTGTGCATCAAATAACCGGGGCTCCATCTCGGCGCACTCCGCTAGTCCAGGCGCTGGCCATCAGCGCGCACGCGCTCGGTGCCGCGGCCACTGATCTGACGGATAACCTCGCCGGCGATCATCTGGCCCATGATGGGCGGCATAAAGCTGGCGGTTCCCAGCTCGGTACGCTCGTGGATGTTGGAAGGGTCGCGGGGCCGTGTCTTAACCGATTCCTCGCAGCTAAACAGTACATGTAGGCTCTTGATGCCGCGCTTCTTACATTCTTTGCGCATGATGCGGCTCATGGGGTCGCGTACCGTATCGAAAATGTCGGCAAAGCGGAGGCACTCGGGATGGAGCTTGTTGGCCCCGCCCATGGAGCTAACCAAACGGATGTCGTGGTCCTGAGCATATTTGGCAATGGCGAGCTTGGCCGAGATAGTATCGATGGCGTCGATGACGTAATCGAGCTTGTCACCCGTCTGCTCCAAAACGCTCGCGAAGAACTCGTCGATGTTATCGCTCAACAGGTATTCAGTTCGTTTGATGACGGTGGCAGCGGGATTGATATCGCGAATCATGGCTTCCATAACATCGACCTTGCGCTTGCCGACGGTGCTGTGAAAGGCGATGGCCTGGCGATTGATATTGCTGGGCGCGATGATGTCCTTGTCCAGAATCACAAAATGACCGATGCCGCCGCGGGCGAGTGCCTCGCAGCAGTTGGAACCCACGCCTCCGCAGCCGAGCACCAGCACCGTGGCGTTGGCGAGTTTGTCGAGTGCCTCGCGGCCCATGATGATCTCGAGCTTGGTGTCGCGTGTCTCGTTGGGAATTGCGGCTGTGGTTTCGGGCATAGACATCCTCCGATGGGGAAGCGGGTCGTGTTTTAGCTATCGCCATTATAGGTATTATCGCGATTCCATTTGAGCCCTTGGGGCTTGTTGAAATGGGATCGGGATTCGCGTAAGATTGAAGCAGATGGCACCCGTTGCAGCGGGTTGGCCAACTCCAAAACACGTTTGTAGCGTGAGAAGTGGCCGTCTTCGCATTACGCGGGGGCGGCTATTTCATTCGACCTCCAATGTGGATGCCGAGCTCCACAGCCGCGATTACAAGCAATAACAACGTCAGGACATCGTCAATACTCATAGTCCATCTCCTTCTCGGGTAGAGGGAGCTGGCCCATCTGCTTCAACTTCCATTGTAGCTAAATACGAACGAATGTTCTATAGATGTTCCTTTATTAGATAGTTAGACAAACATCTAAATATCGAGTATAGTGTGCGCGTCATGAGAGATGATGAAAGGAGGTCTTATGCCGGGAGAGGGTTTTAAGGCGCTTGCCGATCCAACGCGACGGCGCATTTTGGAGTTGCTGCACGAGGGTAATTGCACGGCCGGGGAGCTTGCCGAGCATTTTGACATCAGCAAGCCGTCATTGAGCCACCACTTGGCGACGCTCAAAAACGCCGGGTTGGTGACCGACGAACGTCATGGCCAAAACATCGTTTACAGCTTAAACACCACCGTCATGCAGGACTTGATCGGTTGGTTTATGGGCTTTACAAACACGGAAGGTGATAAGGATGAATAACGAAAACAAGGGCATTCACGCCACGGGGGTATCGCGGCGTGTGTGGATTGCGCTGATCGCTCTGTGCGTCGCCAATGTCGTAGCGCACCTCATGGTGATGCCGAGCTTGCCTGCGCAGATTCCCACGCACTGGGGCGCGAACGGCGCCGTCGACGGTTGGGGTCCTAGCTGGATGGCCTCCGCGCTCGGCGTGCTGCCTCTGGCGCTTCTCGCAATGTTCTGCGTGGTGCCGCGCATCGACCCCAAAGGTGAGGCATATCGAACCTCGGGCAAGTTCTATCAGGGCTTCGTAATCGCCTTCACCTTGTTCATGTGCGCCATAAGCTGGCTGGGAGAGCTTACGGTCTGGGGCGTGGTGCCGGCGGTCGGTTCGGTCAACGTGCTGATTTCCGGTGCTGTCGGTCTGCTGTTCATCGGCGTAGGCAACTACTTGCCGCGTGTGAAGCGGAACTATACGCTCGGTATCAAGACGCCCTGGGCGCTTGCCGATCCCGAGAACTGGCGCCGTACGCAGCGCTTTGGCGGTGCCTGCTTTATGGTGCTGGGTGTTGGCCTGATTGCGATGGGCGTGGCGGGCAGCGTGCTTTCGAGTGAAGTCGTCGCCGCGGTGATTGCGGTTCTGGCGTTTGGTTCGGTCGGAGCCGTCTACGTCTACTCGTATCTGCTGTGGCGCAAATCGCAGAGAGCCGCTCGTTAAGGTTGCGGAAAACTAGCGTACGCAGTTCATAGTATGTTCCGGGGGACTTTTCCCAGGTAGTATTAAGGGGTATGGGCAACCATGCTCCTTTTTTCGTTAAGTTTCAGAGCTGGTTTTCTCATTTCGTTTCCACTAAAGCGAATCAAGAATAGAGAAACAGCAGGTAGAAAGGATAAAACAGGCAAATGGCAGAGTTCATCTACCAGATGTATCAGGCTCGTAAGGCCCATGGCGACAAGGTAATCCTTGACGACGTGACCCTGAGCTTCTACCCCGGTGCCAAGATCGGCGTTGTGGGTCCCAACGGAATGGGCAAGTCGACCCTGCTCAAGATCATGGCCGGCATCGAGGAGGTCTCAAACGGCGATGCCAGACTTACCCCCGGCTACACCGTGGGTATCCTGCAGCAGGAGCCGCCGCTTGACGACGACAAGACAGTCATCGAGAACGTGCGCATGGCATTTGGCGATATGATCGCCAAGGTTGATCGCTTCAATAAGATCGGCGAGGAGATGTGCGACCCGGATTGCGACATGGACGCCCTCATGGCCGAGATGGGCAAGCTCCAGGACGAGATCGACGCCGCCGATGGCTGGGATATCGATTCCAAGCTCGGCCAGGCCATGGACGCCCTGCAGCTGCCCGATTCCGACATGCCAGTTAACGTGCTTTCCGGCGGCGAGCGCCGTCGCGTGGCCCTGTGCAAGCTGCTGCTCGAGGCTCCCGACCTGCTGTTGCTCGACGAGCCCACGAACCACCTGGACGCCGAGTCGATCCTGTGGCTCGAGCACTTCCTGCACAACTACCAGGGCGCGGTGCTTGCCGTCACACACGATCGCTACTTCCTGGATAACGTTGCCGAGTGGATCTGCGAGGTCGACCGCGGCCACCTCTATCCCTACAAAGGCAACTACTCCACGTATCTGGAGACCAAGGCCGCCCGTATCGAGGCGCAGGGCAACCGCGACGCCAAACTCGCCAAGCGCATGGAGGCCGAGCTCGAATGGGTGCGCAGCTCGCCCAAGGCTCGCCAGGCCAAGAACAAGGCCCGTCTGGCTCGCTACGAGGAGATGGAGGCCGAGGCCCGCGCAAGCCAGAAACTCGACTGGACCGACATCCGCATCCCTGTGGGCCCGCGTCTGGGCAACAAGGTGCTCGAGGCCCATCACCTGCACAAGGAGTTCGATGGCCGTGTGCTCATCGATGACCTTTCGTTCACCCTGCCGCGCAACGGCATCGTGGGTGTCATCGGCCCCAACGGTGTTGGTAAGACCACGCTGTTCAAAACGATTGTGGGTCTGGAGCCGCTGACTTCGGGCGAGCTCGAGGTGGGCGAGACCGTCAAGATTTCCTATGTCGATCAGAACCGTTCTGGCATCGACCCCGATAAGAACCTGTGGGAGGTCGTCTCGGACGGCCTGGACCACATGATGGTCGGCGAGACCGAGGTTCCGAGCCGTGCTTATGTGGCGAGCTTTGGCTTTAAGGGCCAGGACCAGCAGAAGCGCGCTGGTGTACTCTCCGGTGGCGAGCGCAACCGTCTGAACCTGGCGCTTACGCTCAAGCAGGGCGGCAACCTGCTGCTCCTCGACGAGCCCACGAACGACCTCGACGTCGAGACACTGTCCTCGCTCGAGGCGGCGCTGCTCGAGTTCCCGGGCTGCTCGGTGGTCATTAGCCACGACCGTATGTTCCTGGACCGCGTCGCCACGCACATTCTGGCGTGGGAGGGCACCGACGAGAATCCGGGCAACTGGTATTGGTTCGAGGGCAACTTCGAGGCCTATCAGGCCAACCGCATCAAGCGCCTGGGCGAGGACGCAGCCCAGCCGCATCGTGTGCATCGCAAGCTCACGCGCGACTAATTTGTTACGCGGTTTTACCAAACCGCGTAACTGCTCGACGCTGCGCGGGCCGCAAGCACCCCATCTTGCCGTTCAAACCGTCGCTCGCGTACCCGAAGTACGCGTCGCTCCTCTTTCACGGCAACCTGGGGCACTTGCGGCCCGCTCGCTGTTGGTCACGAAACATCGATGAATGCTAATAAAAGCGGCTCAAATCCTAGTCGGGATTTGAGCCGCTTTTCGCTATTGTTCGGATTCTTCGACTTTGTCGATGGCCCAGGCGGCTCCGAGACCGCCGGTGGTGTTGCGGCGGATGCGCACGGTGACTTCGTGGCGCTCGCCGGCCTGCGTGTAGCGCAGAGGGAAGCTTGCGCGGTTTCGCGCGGCCTCGATGGTACCGCGCTCGCGGGCGATCCAGTAGTACTCGCCGACGATGCCGAGCGTGTCGGCGCCGTAGGGGAGATAGGTCGACAGCTGGTGCAGAAGCGGGCTGGGGCAGAAGACCTCGGTTGCGAAATCGACGGGAAAGTCCTTGGGGATGGCGGGCGCTGCAGGTGCGGGGGCTGGGGCCGCTGCGGGTGCCGAAGCCGGTGCCGGTGCGGGAATTTGGTCGCAAGCAGAGGTGGGCACGGATTCGATGACGGGTGCGGGGTCCGGAGTCGCCTCCGGCTTGTCCGCGGAATCTGCGGGCTTCACGATGGCGGGCGCGTCTGCAGCTGCAGTTTCAACCTCAACCTGCGCCGCGTTCTCGTTTTCGACGCTCGACTTTGCTTCGATGGGCGTGGATGCCATAGTGGTGATGCCGGCGTTGGCGTTCTCGGGGTCATAGACGACCGTGAGCGAGATGGCAGGCTGCGGCGTCTCGGGCTCCGGCGTCGACTCGGTAGCGTCTTGATCGTCGAGCTGATCGTCCTCGGCCTCGTCGCCAAAGACGTCGCCGTTTTGGAACGCAGGCGTCTCGGGTTGGTTGGCGGCTTCTTCGATTGTCGACTTGGGAGCCTCGTTGAGCTCCACAGTGGCTTCCTGCTCGGATATGACTTCGGAATCGGTCGTGGCGGCGATTTCGGTTTCGGCTTCTGCCGTTACCTCAATAGCGACTTCGATCTCTGTCTCGGGCTCGGGTTCCGGCGCGGCTTCAACCATGGCTTCGGGCTCGGGACGCTTAACGTGCTTGGGGCGCACGGCCTTGAGGTCCTTCTCACCGCGCTTTTTCTTTTTGTAGGACTGCTTGGCGCCCTTGGCGGTCTTGGGCTTGTCCTCGCCCTTGGCAAGCGCAGCATCCCAGGCCTCGTTGGCGATGACCGTGGCATACAGGCGGCCGCCTTTAAAGACGGTCAGCTTAATGCAGTCGTCGAGCTCCTCGAGCAGCTCGCGCGTGGACTCGAAGCCCAGGTCATAAGCGGTCATGTCGCCAGCGGCGAGCGCCTCCTCGACCTGCGTCATAAACGTTTGCTTGCCACATCCAATCGCATCGCGCAGCAGGCGATACAGATAGATGTGGTTGCCCAGCGAAAGCGTGGGCCTAACTATTGTCTTGCTCATGGCAAATCTCCTCTTTACACATGTAAAGCATCTTACCATCGCATGGCGTTCGCCATGGCGGCGCCCAAGGCAAACGGGCGCGAACCGCTTTCGATTCGCGCCCGTTGTACAGGTCGGTTATCTATGAGAGGCAAACGTGCTTAGTTGCCCGATGCCGTGCCTTGGCTCGAGTTGTCAGATGCCGTGCCGGAAGCGGTTCCGCTTGAGCTGTTGGTGTTGTTACTGTCTGCCGTGCCCGTTCCCGACGTGGTGTCGCTCGTCTGGCCTCCCGTGTTCGGCTGTGAACCGTCAGTCGTTTGGCTTGAGTCGGTCGTGTCGGACGGCGTGCCACTGTTGGCCGTAGAGGAATCGGTGCCCTGCGATTGGTTTTGGGTGTTCGAGGACGAATCAGCAGAGGTAGAACTGTCTTGCGTGCCGTCCGCCTGTGCCTGCTGATCTTGCGACTGGGTGTTGCCATTTGCATCGCTCTCGGTCGTGCGCGACGAAAGGATTGGCTCGGGGCGCTCGCCCAGACCCTCACCGGCAGTGGTGATAAGGATGGCGCCGGCGCAGGCGATGACTGCGACGATGGCGATGGCGATCGAGAAGACGATGACCTTCTTTTGCGTCTGGCTGCGCTCGGCTGCCGCCTTGGCGCGCAGGCTGTTGGGGGCGACGCGCGCCGTGGTCGCGCGCCCCGCAACCTGGCGCATCTCCTGCGTAGTCGCGGCGCCACCTAGGTGCTCCTCGACATCGGGCTCAACGGGCTCGTAGGCGCCGGCAGGGTAGTCGACAGCGGCATGCGTGCCCTTGATTGCTTCGGCGCTGGCGGAGATAAAGTGGCGATAGACCTGCGAGGACACAACAGTGATGACTGAGCTCACAGCGGCACCAATCACCGAGCCGGCAATGCCGATCTTTGAAGCAAGCGCCACGCTCGTGGCGGCAGCTGCGGCGCCGGCGATGATCTGGGGAATGGAAATGTCGTCGAACAGGCCCTTTTTGGGTGCGATGGCCATGGTCTGTCCAATGGAATGGTTCTCGTGCACGCCGTTGTTGAGTGATGCCGGCGTCATGACGCGCGTGCGCGGCGCGTCGGTGTACTTGGTTGTCATACGGGGTCCTCCCGGTGTAAATCTGCTTCGTTTCGTGTAGCCATCAGGGTACCCACCAGATGTGAATCGTACGTGACATTTAACAGATACCATCAACTCATCAATAGCTCACCAAGTTGGTGGGATGCGGTTACACCCGGCGGTTGAACTACAATAGGGCTTGCTAATTGTGTTGAATAGCGTCTACGCACGGGAGCATTCTTATGAATCTTCACCTTTCTCAGTCTGATGGCTTTTTGCGTGTGGCGGCGGCGTCGCCGCAGATTCGCGTGGCCGATGTCGAGGGCAATGCCGAGGTTGCGCTGGCGGCTGTTCGCGATGCTGCCGGGCGTGGCGTTCGCGCGCTGGTGTTGCCCGAGCTTAACTTGTGCGGCTATACCGCAGCCGATCTGTTCCATAATCGCACACTGCTGCATGCCTGCGAGGCTGCTCTGGTGCATATCCTCGATGAAACCCGTGAGCTGCCGATCGTCTTTACCATCGGTCTTCCCGTTGCGGTTGCCGAGAATATCTACAACTGTGCCGCCGTGTGCTGCGCGGGCGAGCTTTTGGGCCTCACGGCCAAGAAGTATCTGCCCAACTATGGCGAGTTCTATGAGCGTCGCTGGTTTGCTCCGTCGCCTGCGGATCCCGTGTGGGTTGAATTTGCCGGTCAGGGTCCGGTTCCGCTGGGTTCGGGGCTTGTCTACCGCTGCTGTGATGAGGGTGCCGAGGATATGGTGCTGGGCGTTGAAGTCTGCGAGGACCTGTGGGTGCCGGCGCCCCCTTCGACCGAGATGGCGCTTGCCGGTGCGACGGTGATTCTCAACCCGTCGGCCTCGGACGAGATTATCGGTAAGGCAGATTACCGCCGCAGCCTTATCTCCAATCAGAGCGCGCGCCTGTACTGCGCCTATGCCTACGCGGACGCGAGTGAGGGCGAGTCCACGACCGACATGGTCTTTGCGGGCGAGAACCTCGTCTACGAAAACGGCTCCAAGCTTGCCGCGACCAAACTGCTTACCTGTGATATGGCCGTCGCCGACGTTGACCTTGACCGTCTGGTTGCCGAGCGCCGTCGCTCGACGACATGGACGCGCGCGGACGATGCGCCGGAGGCCACGACCGTTGAGTTTTCGTTTGAGGGCGTGCTGGCCGAAGAACCTGTCCTGCGCGATGCCTGCGATATCGACCGCGTTTTCCCGCGCGCGCCCTTTGTGCCGGCCGACCACGGCGACTTGGCCGAGCGCTGCGAGACGATCCTCGATCTGCAGACTGCGGGCCTCAAGACCCGCCTTGCCCACACGGGTACCAAGGCTGCGGTTATCGGCCTTTCGGGCGGCTTGGACTCCACGCTAGCGCTGCTTGTGACCGTGCGTGCCTTCGATGCACTGGGGCTGCCGCGCACCGGTATCACAGCCGTGTCCATGCCCGGCTTCGGCACGACGCATCGCACCAAGTCGAATGCCGAGTCGCTCGCTCGCGACCTGGGTGTGAGCTTCCGCGAGGTTTCGATCCATGCGGCTGTGGAGCAGCACTTCAAGGACATTGAGCATGATCCGGCCGTGCAGGACGTGACCTACGAGAACAGCCAGGCGCGCGAGCGTACGCAGATTCTGATGGATCTGGCCAACCAGGCTGGCGGTTTTGTCATTGGCACGGGCGACCTGTCGGAGCTGGCGCTCGGCTGGGCTACCTATAACGGCGACCACATGAGCATGTACGCCGTCAACGCGAGCGTGCCCAAGACGCTTGTGCGCCATCTGGTACGCTATGCCGCCGATGTCTTTGGCGGGCGCATTGCCGAGGTCTTGCTCGATATCCTCGATACGCCGGTGTCCCCCGAGCTTCTGCCGCCCACGGGCGACGGCGAGATTGCGCAGAAGACCGAGGATTTGGTGGGCCCGTACGAGTTGCACGACTACTTCCTCTACTACCTGCTGCGTTTTGGCTTTGAGCCGGGCAAGATCTACCGCATGGCGCTCAAGAGCTTCGAGGGCGTCTACGACGCCAAGACCGTCTACACGTGGCTACGTACGTTCTACCGTCGCTTCTTTGCCCAGCAGTTTAAGCGCAGCTGCCTGCCCGATGGTCCCAAGGTGGGCTCGGTGACGCTCAGCCCGCGCGGCGATTGGCGTATGCCGAGTGACGCTAGCTCGCGTCTGTGGCTTGCGCAGATCGACGCGCTCAATCCAGTTGACTAAGGTTGGCTAAATTGAACCAATACGGGGGTTGCAAGCGTTACACTTTTGCAATCTGATGGCCCGTATCGCGCGGCGCTCTTGTCGGAGCGCCGCGTTTTTCATATCGAAAGGTGGCACCATGCAGGCATCGCAGCGTCTCGACCGCTTTGGCGCGGAGGTCTTCGCCTCGCTCAACAACAAGCTTCTCGCGCTGAAGGCTCAGGGCAAGACCATTTACAACATGAGCGTGGGCACGCCCGATTTTAAGCCGTACGACCATGTGGTCGAGGCGCTCACGCAGGCAGCCCAAGATCCTGAGATGTGGAAGTATGCCCTGCGCGACCTGCCCGAACTCAAGCAAGCCGTGTGCGATTACTATGAGCGCCGCTTTGGCGTTTCGGGCATTACGCCGTCTATGGTGCAGTCGTGCAACGGCACGCAGGAGGGCGTGGGCCATTTGGGCCTGGCCCTGCTCGATCCGGGTGACACCATTCTGGTTCCCGATCCGTGTTACCCGGTCTTTGAGGCGGGTGCCAAGATCGCCGATGCCAAGCTCGAGTACTATCCGTTGGTTGCCGAGCACAATTACCTGCCCTATGTGGCGGGCATCGATCCCGAGGTGGCCGATCGCGCCAAGTATATGATCGTGTCGCTGCCCGCCAACCCGGTCGGCTCGGTGGGCACGCCCGAGGTCTACGAGGAGATTATCGCCTTTGCCCGCGAGCATGATCTGTTGATCGTGCATGACAATGCCTACTCCGATATCGTGTTCGACGGCGAGCCGGGTGGCAGCTTCCTGCAGTACCCTGGTGCGCTCGAGGTGGGCGTGGAGTTCTTCTCGCTCTCTAAGTCGTTTAACGTCACCGGCGCACGCATCGGCTTTTTGGTCGGTCGCGAGGATGTGGTCTCGGCCTTTGCCAAGCTGCGCGGCCAGATCGACTTTGGTATGTTCTTCCCGATTCAGAAGGCTGCCATCGCCTGCCTGAACGGTCCGCGCGATGAGGTCGAGGCGCAGCGTCTGAAGTACCAGGAACGCCGCGATGCCCTGTGCGACGGTCTTGAGGGCCTGGGCTGGGAGCGTCCCAACGCGCATGGCTCTATGTTTGTGTGGGCCAAGCTTCCCGGTGGTCGCACCGATTCCATGGCGTTTTGCGAGGAGCTTATGGAGAAGGCCGGCGTTGTGGTGACGCCGGGCGCGAGCTTTGGCCCTTCGGGCGAGGGGCACGTGCGTATGGCACTGGTCCTGCCGCCCGATCAGATCGCTTTGGCTGTCGAGGCCATTCGCGAGGCTGGCCTGTATTAGAAACCTATTTCGACCCGTCAATAGCTCGAAACCGATTTCGTGCAGTTATTTTACGAATTCTGCAAACAATTTCGGTAAACGGTCGATTTTTGGCTGCGAATAGGAGCATAATCAAAGTCCCGATTGGATGTATTGGGATTACGGCAAGCCGCTCGGGTCGTTCCCGGGCGGCTTGTTTGTGGAGAGAGATGGGAGTTTCTAATGGTTAACGAGAAGAAGGTCGCTATTGTCGGCTGCGGTTTCGTCGGTTCGTCTTCGGCGTTCGCGCTGATGCAGAGTGGTCTGTTCTCCGAGATGGTCCTCATCGACGTGGACAAGAATCGTGCCGAGGGTGAGGCCCTGGATATCGCGCACGGCATGACATTTGCCGAGCCGATGAAGATCTACGCCGGCGATTATTCCGATGTCGCCGACGCCGCCATGATCGTCGTCACCGCTGGCGCTGCCCAAAAGCCCGGTGAGACTCGCCTGGACCTGGTCAACAAGAACGTTAACATCTTTAAGTCCATTATCCCCGAGATTAAGAAGTCCGGCTTCGAAGGCATTCTGCTAATCGTCTCCAACCCGGTCGACGTTCTGACCTATGCCGCCATCAAGATGTCCGGCCTGCCCGAGGGCCATGTCATCGGCTCCGGCACCGTGCTCGACACTGGCCGTCTGCAGCAGATGCTTGGTGCCCACGTCGAGGTTGACCCGCGCGATGTCCAGGCCTATGTCATGGGCGAGCACGGTGACTCCGAGTTTGTCGCTTGGTCCAGCGCTCAGGTTGCCGGCGTTCCGCTGAACACCTTCTGTGAGCTTCACGGCCACCTGGAGCATGAGGCTGCCGAGAAGCGCATCGCTGAGGACGTCAAGAACTCCGCCTACACCATCATCGAGAAGAAGCACGCCACCTACTATGGCGTCGCCATGGCCGTCAAGCGCATCTGCACCGCCGTTATGCGCGATGAGCAGACCGTTCTGCCTGTCTCCTCGCTCATGGTGGGCGAGTATGGCCTGTCCGATCTTGCCATCTCCATGCCGACTGTCGTTGGCCGCGACGGCGTTGTCTGCCGCGTCCCCGTGCCGCTGAACGATGACGAGCAGCATGAGCTCACCGTCTCCGCCAAGGCCCTCAAGGACATCATCGACAGCGTCGATTTCTCCTGCTAAATCAAGCTCGCTAGAGCGAAAAGCTACAATGAAGGCGTCCGGGTCCACACGGCCCGGGCGCCTTTTGGTGCAAAGTAACCTGACCCCAATGCACCATCCCAATACACCATAGTTGATGGGAGGGCCATGTCGGATTCGCCTAATTTTTTGACCTATGCCCAGACGGCGTTTGATCCGTTTGAGGAGCGGCCGTTCTGCGCGGTGGATAGCCTGGTCTTTGCGTGGTTGTCCTATTTGCGTTTGCCGGGTGATATGGCGGAGCTGACGAACTGGCAGGGCCTAGACGTACGCGAGCTGCTGCGCGCCGAGTGCTACCAAGACATGATTGGCGACCTGTGGGATCCGGAGGGGAGCCGTGCCCTGTTGGAGGCTGTGGCAGCAAGCCCTCGTTACCGTGGCGTTCGTGTTTGCGGCTATCGTGCTGTGAGCGATGTGGTGGCGACGGAGCAGTTTGCAGCCATGACGTTCCGGTTTCCGGCGGGGTTTAGCTATCTTTCCTTCCGGGGGACCGACAGCACGATTGTGGGCTGGAAAGAGGACTTTAACATGGCGTTCCGGTGTCCTGTGCCGGCCCAGGAATCCGCGGCGCGTTATGTAGACGAGGCGGCGGATGCGATTGACGGGCCGCTTTTGTGCGGAGGTCATTCCAAGGGTGGAAACCTTGCGGTGTACGGTGCGGCGATGTGCCCCGATGTCGCCCGTGAGCGAATCGAACGGGCGTATTCCCATGATGGTCCGGGCTTCGTCGAGGAGTTTCTGAGCGGCAACGCCTTTGCCAATCTTTCCGGTCGAATCGACAAGACGCTACCTCGGTCGTCGATCTTTGGCATGATGTTCGAGACACAGGAGGACTATGCCATCGTTGAGAGCACCGAGTTCAGCCTGCTGCAGCACAATCCCTTTAGCTGGGTGGTTGATGGTCACGACTTCGTGTACTGTGAGCGCCTGTCTGCCGGTGCTCGATACGTTGATGGTTCCATTCGCGAGATGTTGCTTGCAGTGTCGCCTAGCGAACGCGAGCGTTTTGTAGATGCGTTGTTCTCCGTGTTTGAGGCTACGGGTGCTGAGCGGTTTGCGGATATCGCTGGGAATCTGCGCGAGAGCCTGCCCGTGATGCTCCAGGCTGCGCAAGGCTTTGACGAGGATACACGACGCTTTGTCTCGCAGACCATCGTAGCAATCCTTAAATGCGCACTGCTGCCCAAACGACCTCAGATCGACATGCCCGCTGCCGGCAAGAGTTTGGCAGAACAGCTCGAGGCTTGGCAGTCCGAGCTCCTGCGCTAACCATTGGTGCAAGCAACCTGTCCCCGATGCACCAATCTTCGAAGCGCCTGGGGCGGGCTCGACCGCTATACTGGTTCGTGCTCAATTCGATCTAGAACGGAATGCCGTATATGAAAATCAATCACGCGATTCTGCATATCCTGGACTTTGACTCCGCCGTCAACGTCATGAGCCAGCGCGAGTTGGATATCGAAAGCCGTACTGTCCGCAACTTCGTGACCACACATCTGCGTCGCGCGCGCACTTCGGCCGATAACAAGCGTGCCACGTTTGCCGAGAACTCCGCATTCGGCGGCGAGCTCAAGGGCTATTTCTTTGGCGAGCGCGAGTTCGTGGACCTGTCGCAGCAGATTGCGGAGTTTATTTCCTCCGAGCTCACCAAAGCCGAGAAAGCCGAGTCCACCGACGTGCTCGTGGCCGATTTTGACGACGATGAGGATGCCCGCTGGTTTGCCGTGATGCTGCTGGGCTCCAAGCAGGCTTTTATGCACGAAGTGGGCCGCGAGGAGGGGGAGGTGCGCAACGACATCGCGCGCCACTACGCCATCCTGCCGAACCCCTCTCAAAAGGTGCCGAGCTATGCCATCGTGCGCGCGAGTACCATGGAGATCGGCTACGTGGACAAGAAGCGCAAGATTGCCGGCGAGGACCGTATGCTTATCCCCGATGGCTTGCTGCAGTGCGACACGGGCGTATCGGGCAAGGAGGTCATCGACACCGTGACGCGTGTGGTCGAGGAAGTCGCCGAGGAGCACGGTGCCAACACGGCTGTAGCGCTCGCTAAGGTTAAGGCTGCCGTTGCCGAGAAGGTTGAGGATGACGAGGAACTGCCGCCTTGGGATATCGTCGACGAGGTCTTTGAGGACGAACCCGTTATCAAGGAGAGTGTGCGCGCCGCACTGACCGAGGAGAAGGTGCCTGAGCGTGTGCCCGTGGAGCGCAAGCAGGTCGAACGCGCGGCGGTGCGCAATCATAAGATCCGTACCGACACGGGTATCGAAATCAGCTTCCCGGCCGAGATGGGTTCGAACTCCGAATACATCGAGTTTGTCAACGAGCCCAACGGCCTCATCTCCATTGAGCTCAAAAACATCGGCAGCATCGAGAACCGATAAACTGCGCTTGGACGCTGCGGAAAACAAAGGCCGAAACCCTTCGGGACTTCGGCCTTTTTGTTTTCGGCTTGGTCGCTGACATTGCGCCGTAGGTTGAGCATACGCCAGCGAAAACGCCCCTAGGCGAGCAAGGTGACGCGAAAGAGGAGGGCATTGACCTTCTGGTCATGCCCGACGATTGAACGTCAGATTGCTCGCCTAGGGGCGTTTGCAGCGTCGGGTCGTTACGGCGTTTGGTAAAACGCCGTAACTATTAAAGCTGGCGCAGGCCCTCTTCCAGGCCGGTCTTGCTGTCGGTCTGGGCGTCGCGCATCTTGATGACGCGGGCAGGAACGCCGGCCACGACGGCGCCGGCGGGGACGTCCTCGACGCACACGGCGCCGGCAGCCACGACGGCGCCCTTGCCCACGCGCACGCCCTCCAGGACCACGGCGTTGGCGCCAATCATGACATCATCCTCGATGATGACGGGCGTGGCACTCGCGGGCTCAACGACGCCCGCCAACACGGTGCCGGCGCCGATGTGGCAGTTCTTGCCCACGGTGGCGCGACCGCCCAACACGGCGCCCATATCGATCATGGAACCCTCGCCGATAACGGAGCCGATGTTGATGATGGCGCCCATCATGATGACGGAACGGTCGCCAATTTCGACGCGGTCGCGGATGATTGCGCCCGGCTCGATGCGGGCGTTGATACCCTTAAGGTCGAGCATGGGCACGGCGGAGTTGCGGCAATCGTTTTCAACGTCGTAGTAATCGATGGAATCGGCATTGGCGTCCAGGATGGCCTTGAGCTTTTCCCAGTCGCCAAAGACGGTCTTGCCACGACGGCCGCCGTAGACATGCGCATCGCCCCAGGCAACCTTCATGCCGGGCTTCTCGCGCACATACAGCTTGACGGGCGTCTTTTTGGGCGCGGTGGCGATGTAGTTGATAATCTCCTGTGCATCCATCTCGGCTGCGTTGCTCATTTGCTATCTCTCCTTTGGGTGGATTCGGTTGATTCCTGGTTAGGCAAACATGACCTGGTCGAACGTATAGAAGCCGTGCTCACGGGTGACGAGCTTCTGCGCGGCTGCCAAGGCGCCGTTGACAAAGATCTGACGGCTCGTGGCGCGGTGGGTGAGCGTGACTTCCTCGTCCTGGCCAAAGAAACTTACCTCGTGCACGCCGGCGACGGTGCCACCGCGCAGCGAGTGCATGCCGATCTCCTTGGGGTCGCGCGCTCCGCACATGCCCTCGCGGCCATAGACGGGGTGGTAGCCTGCCTCGGGCTCGGCTTCGACGACGGCATCGAGCAGCAACTTGGCTGTGCCGCTGGGGGCATCGACCTTTTGGTTGTGGTGCGTCTCGACGATCTCGCAGTCAAAGCCGGGCAGCTCGCGTGTGGCCTGCGCAACCAGATGACGCAGGGCTGCAATACCGATGGAGTAATTGCCCGAGTGCATGACGCGGGCGTTCTGACCAAGCTCGCGCAGGCGGTCCATCTGCTCGGGGGTGTAGCCCGTGGTGCCCGAGACCAACGCGGCGCCCGTGCGCTCGACATAGGCGACGACGGCATCGAAGGTAACGACGTTCGAGAAGTCGATGATTACATCGGCGGCCGGTGCGTTCTCGAGCTCGCTCAAATCGAAGCCAATCTGGGCGACGATATCAAAAACGTGCTGACCGGCGGCGTCGACAACGCCTTCGGCGGTGGTGCGGATGAGCGAGCCCATGCGGCCCGTTCCCATAATGACGGTCTTAATCAAGCAGACCAGCTCCCTTCAGAGCGTCGGTAAGTGCGGCGCGCGTGTCGTCTGCCATGGGGCACAGCGGCATGCGATAGTTGGCTTCGATCATACCCATCTGGGCGAGCGCTTCCTTAACGGGGATGGGGTTGACCTCACTAAAGAGGGCGTTGATGAGCGGCTGGCCGGCAATCTGGATATCGCGGGCACGTGCCACGTCGCCGTCCAGATAAGCGCGGCACATGTCGTGCACGAGCTGCGGCTGAACATCGGCCCACACGCTGATGGTGCCCGAGGCGCCCAGGCTCATGAGAGGTACGGTCAGCGCGTCCTCGCCCGAATACATGCGGAAGTCGTCGGACAGCAGGTGAGCGATCTTGGCCGCGTAGGCGACGTTGCCCGAGGCTTCCTTAATACCCATGATGTTGGGGTGCGCGGCCAGGCGCTCTACGTTGCGCTCGCTGATGCCGCAGCCGCAGCGGCCGGGGATGTTGTACAGGATGCAGGGGATGTTCACGGCGTCGGCGACGGTCTTAAAGTGCTGATAGATGCCCTCTTCATTGGACTTGTTGTAGTAGGGGGTAATGAGCAGCAGGCCATCGGCGCCCAAACCCTGGTAGGTGAGCGACTTGGTGAGCATGGTTTGCGTGGAGTTGGAGCCCGAGCCGGCGATGACGGGGACGCGTCCTGCAACCTGCTTGACCACGGCGGCGACAACGGAGTTGTCCTCGTCATCGGTCATCGTGGCGCTCTCGCCGGTGGTGCCCAGGGTGAGGATGGCGTCGGTGCCGTTTTGCAGGTGGAAATCGATAAGGCGCTCGAGTGCGTCAAAGTCGACACTGCCGTCCTTTTTAAATGGCGTAACAAGGGCGACGATTGAGCCCTCGAGATTGCGGATGTCCATGTTCTTCTCCTTCGCTTCCGCGACCTGGATGCGTTTGTTCCACTGAGCGGCGACGGCCAGGCGCTCGTCTTGGGCGCGACGGCGGGCACTTTCGGCGCGCGACTTGGCCAGCAGCTCTCGGCCGCTCGGCAGCACGTCGAGCGTGGCAAAGTAATCGCCCGGGCGCTCGGCGCGACGAATGAGATCTGCCGAGCCATCGGGGCGCAGCAGGACCTCGGCGGAGCGCAGACGGCCGTTGTAGTTGTAGCCCATGGAGTAGCCATGCGCGCCGGTATCGTGGATCACGAGCACATCACCCATGTCGATATGCGGCAGCTCGCGATCGATGGCGAACTTGTCGTTGTTCTCGCACAGATTACCCGTGATGTCGTAGGTGTCCGTAACGGGCGCTGTGGTCTTGTCGGCGCCACCCGGCTGGCCCATTACCGTAATGTGGTGGTAGGCACCATACATAGCGGGACGAATGAGGTCGACGGCGCTTGCGTCCACGCCGATATAGTCCTTGTAAATCTGCTTCTCGTGGATGGCCTTGGTGATCAGGCAGCCGTAGGGGCCCATCATAAAGCGGCCCATCTCGGTGCAGATGGCCACATCGCTCATGCCGGCGGGAACCAGGATCTCGTCGTATGCCGCGTGTACTCCCTCGCCGATGGCGTGAATGTCGTTAGCCTGCTGCTCGGGCAGATAGGGGATGCCGACGCCGCCGGACAGATTGATAAAGGCGACATGTGCGCCGGTCTCGCGCTCCAGGCGCACGGCAAGCTCAAAGAGGATGCGTGCGAGCTTGGGATAGTAGTCGTTAGTGACGGTGTTACTGGCAAGGAAGGCATGGATGCCAAAATTTACAGCGCCCTTGGCCTTGAGCATGCGGAAAGCCTCAAAGAGCTGCTCGGTGGTCATGCCGTACTTGGAGTCGCCGGGGTTGTCCATAATGCCGTTAGAGAGCTGGAACAGGCCGCCCGGGTTAAAACGGCAGCTGACCGTCTTGGGGATGGGGCCCGCGACGCGCTCAAAGAACTCGATATGGCTGATGTCGTCAAAGTTGACGATGGCACCCAGTTTATCTGCAAGGGCAAAATCCGCCGCCGGCGTGTCGTTGGACGAGAACATGATGTCGTGTCCCGTGATGCCCAGCGAGCGGGCGATCATGAGCTCGGTATAGCTCGAGCAATCGCAGCCGCAGCCGTATTCGTTGAGAATGGAGATGAGCGCCGGGTTGGGATTGGCCTTGACGGCAAAGTATTCCTTAAAGCCCGGGTTCCATGCAAAGGCGTCGCGCACTTCTTGCATGTTGCGGCGGATGCCCGCCTCGTCGTATAGATGAAACGGTGTGGGGAACTGCTCGACGATATGCTCGAGCGTTTCCTTGTCCACAAACGGCTGTTTGGCCGCATACGCTTCGTTGGGGGTCAATGCCATGTCCCGTAAACCTCGCTATCCAGACGGCGCCATCGGCGCATCGAATCCGCATAGCGTGGACCCAATGTCCGGATAGCGCTCCCGCATTGCTGCAGACAGTCCTGCGGGTGTTTCCCGCAAGCCCACCAGGTTGTTCGTGCCCGAAAAACCCAGTTCGGCGGGTTTCGCCTCCCCGCAGGGTCAAAGTCTGCCGACTCGCCCGCGGCTCTTCGTGCCCGCGCCTCTATCAAGTGGTAACGACCCTACCACGTTGCACTTTACCAAACAAGAGTATTCGTATATAACGTTTAAAAAATGCAGCAATATGCTGGAAACATGTGTGCCACAATCCTGTATCACAATAAGTTGCAACAGATATGCCTCACGAAGGGATTCTCTATGACCGAGCTCCAAAAACTCCGTCGCTATCGGCGCGACTTACACAGGATCCCGGAGCTCGACTTCGATCTTCCGCAGACTATCGCCTATATTGAGGGCGTGTTGGCGCCGCTCGCCTGTGAGGTGACCCATCCGTGTCCGAGCTGCGTTTGTGCCTTCTTCGATGCCGGTGTGGGCGCTACGCATGCCACGGCGATTCGCGCCGACATGGACGCGCTGCCCATCGCGGAGGCGACGGGAGCTGATTTTGCCTCGACGCATCCCGGCAAGATGCACGCTTGCGGACACGATGGACACATGGCCATGGCGCTTGCCGCCGCGACACATGTCGACCGCACGATTCGTGAGCAGCCGGGCGTCATTAAGCGCAACGTGCTCTTTGTGTTTCAGCCGGCCGAGGAAACGACCGGTGGCGCCAAGACGGTGTGCGAGAGCGGCGTATTCGAGCGCTATGGGGCAGATCGCATCTTTGGCTTCCACGTATGGCCCGATTTGCCCGCCGGTACGTTGGCGAGCTGCCCCGGTCCGCTGCTGGCGCGCTCAAGCGAGACGCACATTCATATCCATGGCACGAGCATCCATATCGCCAAGACCTACGGCGTTCCCGTTGGCGAATCGCACGATGCGGCATTGGCGGCTGCCAAGTTCTTGGTTTCCGAGCGCGAGCTCATGGACGAGTTGGGTGCCGACGAGCCCTGTATCGGTAAGTTCGGCCTGCTGCAGGCCGGTACCGTCTGCAACGCGGTGGCGGGGGAGGCCCATGTTGCCGGCAGCCTACGTGTGTTTACGGACGACATGTTCGACCGTGCGCGCGAGAGCGTGCGCCGTGTGCTCGACGAGGCGTGCACCGCAACGGGCTGTACGTATGATCTTGACTTTGCCGAGGGCTATCCGCCAGTCGATAACGACCCCGAGCTGTTTGCCTGCATTGCGCCTGCCTTGTCCGAGCTGCAACTTGTGGACGAGCCGCTGCTGATTGCCGAGGACTTCGCCTTCTATCAGCGCCATCTTCCGGGCGTGTTCTTCTTGCTGGGCACGGGCGTGCCAGAGGGACAAGAAAACCCGAGTGATCCGGATGGCTGTCCCGCCTATGCCACGAGCGCTCTGCATACCGATACCATGCTCTTTGACGAGGAAATTCTGCTCAAAGGCCTCGATGTCTACAAACGATTGCTTCTGCTTGGTTAATTGGCGAAGGATACCTGCTCTAGAAAACACGAACAGATGTACGGTATAATAGAGATGTAAGTCTATAGAAACGTTTGACGTTATTAACGTAAGGCGATACTATGATTGCATCGTAACGAGCGCTATCGGGTCTGTTTTGAGTGGAGACAGGGGATGGCTTGGAATGTCGAAATCGTCGATTATCACAAGTGATGAGACTGCGCCCGATTTGCTGTCACCGGTGACTCCTGGTGAGCTTCTCAAAGAGGAATTTCTTATCCCTATGGGCATTTCTCAATATCGCCTTGCTAAGGAGACCGGGATTCCGGCCCAACGCATTGGGCAGATTATCCTGGGAAGGCGTCGCGTGACGGCCGACACCGACCTTCGCCTTTGCCGCTACTTTGGCCTGACGGATGGTTATTGGCTGCGCGCCCAGATAGCGTTTGACCTCGAGGCGGAAAAGAGGCGCATCGAACCGGAACTGGATAAGATCGTTCCTGTCCAGCGGGCTATCGCATTGTAGTGCTCAAAGATGTTGAGGTTGGAGTGACGATGGGGCGACGCCGACAGACCGCCGTGTATAGTCCTGGTGGGTGCGGGTGCGGCTTGCTGCTGCTCCCGGTTATTGCTGTGAGCATTGGCGTGATGTTTGCGCTTGCCGGGTTGGCGGCAGCGGCACTCGTGTTGCTGATTGTGGCCATTGGCGTGACGATTTGGCTCTGCCGCAATCGCGAGCAACGCCGTGCCGATGGTAAGACCAATGTTGGATGGACCATCTTTTTGGTTATTGCCTATCTGCTGAGCATCAGTTACTTGGCGTTCTTTATCCTGCTGCTCATTAGCACCTTTACCGGGGAATCCGTCACGGTGGGCTAGGCTTCGACGAGCCTTTTGAGGATGAGGCGAGGGGGCGGATGGGACATGTTGTTCAAGACGGAGTGTGACGCGCGGGCGGCAAGAAGATCGCGATTCCCATCGGCAAGCAGGACGCGACCGTCTTCCGAAAGGTGATGAGCGCAAAAGGCGCCATCTAAGAGTTCGCGCCGGCGCTAGGGACGGCCGATCAGGAGCGGGCACTGCGTATTGCCCGAGTGCGGGCGAGACGGATGGTGGCGTGGATGATTCGCACTTATCTTCCTGACTTTCGGATTATTCACCAAAAATAGCTGTGCGGGCACATCACGAACAATCGCCATACAAGGCATAAACACGGGCGCGGGGCTTATCGGCTTCGTGCTCTTCTTCGCCATAAGAAACGACAACAGCAGAGCGGTTAGCCGAGCGCTAATTTTCGTCTGGAAAGCGAGTGGTATGATTCGACCTACAGGCTTATCAAACTGAAACGGCGGAATTAACATGGGAAATGCTGTTATAACGCTCAGGGATTTGATGCCGGTGGCGCACCCAGAGAAGACAAAGATCAAATTCAACATGAACGCTGGCGACGTGAACGTGCGCGCGTACGACATGCTGCTGAAGGACACCTCGACCCCCGAGAAGACCGATAGCGGCTCGCGATGGTACGAGATGAACGCGTGGAGGAGCGCGACGGGACAAGCGAATAACAACCTCAACCATGCGGATTACCTGCTCTCGTTCGCACAGTACTACACCTACGGGCCCGAGTACTTCATCTTCGGCGGCATGCACAAAGTGGAGAAGGCAGTACCCGAGGTGCTGGGCGGCGTGGGCTACAAGTTGACGCTTCTTCCCGACTACGAGGCCTACATCAAGCGCCTCATCATCAAGTTGAAGAAGCCTATCGGGCGCGACATCTACAACAAGTTCTACGAGAACACGATGCACGACTTCGAGCCCGTAGTGTACGAGTACTCGATGAGCCTGGGCAACGTTGCCCCTTTCCCTGGCTACAAGTACGTGTGCATCGACCACAAGACCTTGCAGGCCGTTATCGCCAGCGTGGGCTCCGACTGGTACTGGGCGCTGGACAACGTGAAGGGCGTCTACTGCATCACCGACACCGCGACGGGGAAACTCTACGTGGGTTCGGCCTCGGGCGACAGCAAGAAGGACGCGGGCGCGGACTTGGGTATCTGGCAGCGCTGGAGCGCCTATGCCAACCCCATGGACCCGACTGGCGGCAACAAGGAGTTCAAGGCCATCGTGGCCGAGCACGGAACTGGGTACATCATGGAAAACTTCACCTACTCCATCCTAGAGGTGTGCGACACCAAGATGACCACCGCCGAGGTGTGCGAGCGCGAGAGCCACTGGAAAGACGTGCTTTGCTCGCGCAAGTTCGGCATGAACTGGAACTAGGTGCGCGCCATGGGCTTGTTGCGGACGGTGAGGGACTGCGTGTACGGCATGGCCGTGGGCGATGCGCTCGGCGTGCCCTACGAGTTCAGGCCGCGCGGCAGCTTTACCTGCACGGACATGGTGGGCCGCGGCACGCACAACCAGCCTGCGGGCACATGGAGCGACGACACGTCCATGGCGCTCGCGCTGTGCGACAGCTACCGCGAGCTGGGCGATATCAATTGCGACGATATCCTCGTCAAGTTCCGCAAATGGATAAACGAAGGCGCATACACCGCCGACGGGAACGTCTTCGACTACGGCAACGCCACCAGGCAGGCGCTCGATACGGGTTGCGGGCTCACAAGCGAATACAGCAAGGGCAACGGCTCGCTCATGCGCTGCCTGCCTATGGTGTTCATGGAATGCTCCGACTGCGACATAAGGGAGGTCAGCGCGATCACCCACGCTACCGACGACTGCTGCCAGGCCTGCGTGGACATGATCGCCTATGCCCGCGAGGTGCTTTACAGCGGGCACGCCGGCTGCGAGAGTGAGGACAGAGCTGGTGCCAGCGGCGGCTACGTGTGGGATACTTACCACGCCGCCATCTGGTGCCTAGAACATACCGACAACTACCACGACTGCGTACTGACCGCCGTGAACCTGGGCGACGATACCGACACCACGGCTTGCGTGGCCGGTGGATTGGCCGGCATCCTGTACGGATACGAGGGCATTCCGACCGAGTGGTTAGAGGCCTTGCGCGGCAAGGACGTGATTGAGCCTTATTTGTTCGGCGGGGCTTACGGTGATGACCTGTACAGGTTCGTTAAGCGCTTCGAGGATTCGCTGGACGGTCCCACCCGCGACTTCCACGCGTTGGCCCATGACATGTTCGGCCTGGGTTGGCACAGGGACTGTGGCGAGGCCTTTGCCGGGGCATATCCGCGCTCCGGTACGGCCGAAGGACTGCGAGAGGACATAGACACCATAGACGATGTTGGGCTTCTGGGCAGCGGCGTCTTCTCTCGGTGGCGCTATATAACGCACTGGAAGTACGATAGTGTGCCTGATGAGGACGATCTGGAGTGGTTCAGGCTGGCGCTCGGGAGGCTTCGCGAGCTGGCATAGGGGTGCCGTGATTTGAATCGCTTGCCTGAGGTGGCTGATGCCGACTTAAAGCACGGGGAGATATACCGCAGCGCTATTGCTTTATTGCCTGAGTGATCTTAGGACCATGCCTTTTATTCGATAGCGGGGCGACGGAATCGTCGAACACCATGCGCGCTATCTTCGACGGGCAGCCCCCCATGGGCATCTTGCAGGTGAGAGGGGTACGGCTAACGTCGGCCAGAGGCGCGGCAAGGGCGCTTTGGCATCAAGCTGCAGCCTCAATCACCGCTCCATCTGAACAGGCATCTTCTCAATCCAGTACTAATTTGGCTTACAAACCCCCATTAGCTCCCAGCTAATGAATTTGAGCTCGCTGCCTTCTACGATGTGCTGTGTGCCGGCGCGGTAGCCGGATCGTAGGAAGGATGCATAATGAAAAAGCTCGAAAACGATGTGCTGCTGAGCCGTCGCGCTGCACTTGGCGCATTCGCCACTGTTGCCTTGGGGACTGCCAGTCTTCTTGCCGGTTGCGGTAGCGATAAGGCGACCGTCACCGAGGATGCCGACAATGGCGACAAGAAGGAAGAGACGAAGAAGGAAGAGCAGCCTACGACTGACCTGGCTGTTGGCACGACGGTGACCACGACTGCTGGCCTTTCCGTCGTCGTCGATTCCGTCCAGCCCGGGCTCACAAATTATGACGGTTCGACCATGACGGGCATTCACGTCACGTACGTCAATAATGGCGATGAGGGCGCGGACTACAATATCTACGACTGGAAGGGCGAGGACGCCAACGGTGCGCAGCAGAACCAGGGTTACTACAGCGAGGGCTCCGATGAGCTGCAGTCTGGCACCCTTGCCGCCGGTGGCTCCGTGGCGGGCAATATCTACTTTGATGGTGACATCAAGAAGGCTCTCTATTTTGCCAACATGTTTGATAAGTCCGCGACTGCGAGCTGGGTGCTGGCCTAATATGTCGCTACCGTTGCGCCGTATGGGAGGTGAGGTCATATGCCCGATAAAAAGCTGACTGACGAGTTGCTCAATGAGCTTCTCGACGCGCCAAACATCGATGGCTATATCAAGGAACACGACTTTGCCGCCCCGTCGCTTTCGGATTACTTAAAGCAGTTGCTGCAAGAGAAGGGGCTCGAGCGTTCGCGCGTGGTGCGTATGGCCGACCTCAACGAGACCTTTGGCTATCAGATCTTTACCGGTTCGCGCAATCCGAGCCGCAATAAGGTGCTGCAGATTGCCTTTGCAATGGCGCTGTCGATGAAGGAGACTAACCGCGCCCTGACGGCTGCCGGAGTGAGCGTCCTAAACTGCAAGGACCGTCGCGATGCAATCATTATCTTTTGCATCGACCGTGGCTGTAGCCTCCAAAAGGTCAATGAAGAGCTGTATCGCTTTGGCGAGGAAACGGTGAGTTAGTGGCCGATGGCTGAGCTGGCTGTTGCCGAAACAACTATGCGAACGAACAGGGTGCGGACACCATGGGGTGTCCGCACCCTGCGTTATGATGGACGCCATGGATACTCAGAGCCCAACATATTCCGATGACGAGCTGACTGCTTCACTTGCCGAGCATTTGGCGTCGCTCGACCGCGATGACAGCTATCGTGTGGAGCGCGTGCTCAAGTGCTCGGATGTCGAGACGACCGAACTCGTCTATTTTGAGGGCTCTGGCGGCGGGTCTCTCGGTCCCTTTGTCCGCAAGCGCATCGATGCTTCGGCGCAGATTGGCGGGGCCTACGAGCGCCTGTTTGCGGCTCAGCGGGCCGGACGCCGTTTTGAACACTTACCCCGGATTGTCGATTGCCGCCGCGCGGGCGAGGAGCTCGATGTGGTGATGGAATATGTCGAAGGCGAGACGCTCGAGGCGCTCGTGGGGCGCCTGGGCGCGACGCCCGATTATGCCCGCGAGCTGTATCCCGTTCTGTGTGAAGCGGTGGGCGAGCTGCATGCTGGTTTTGCAGCTGCGGGGGAGCCAGGGGTACCGGTAATCCATCGCGACCTTAAACCCTCGAACATCATCGTATCGGGCGTGAGGTATGCGGCCGATGCTGGCATGACCTTCTCGTCGTTGGTGATTATTGACCTGGGAATCGCGCGCGTTTGGCGCGATGGCGCCGACGCCGACACCGTCAAGTTTGGCACGCGTTCCTATGCGCCGCCCGAGCAGTTTGGGTTTGGGCAGACGAGCGTCCGCAGCGATATTTACGCGCTTGGCGCACTGCTGTTCTTTTGCCTGACGGGAACTGACCCCAAGCCGGGGCGGGACATACGTGAGCAATGCGAGGCGCATGGCATTCCCGTTCCGCTGGCGGATGTGATTTGCATGGCGATGGCGCTCGATCCTGCCAAGCGCTTTGCGAGTGCAAAGGCACTGGGGCATGCTGCGCGTGCGGCATATGAGCTATGTCTTCCTGCACCGTCGCCCGTGACCTTTTCTGCTGCCAGTGTGCCCCGGGTCGCGGTGTCACAGGTTCAGCGGGTACAGCAGCCGGTTGCCCTCACGCTTCCGTCTTCTGCAAGCCGGCGTTCGATCGTCTCTCCCGTGACGTCCAAATGTGCGCGTCTGCTCTCGTGTATTCCCGAGCCCGTGGGGCGCATATGGAATGGATGCGTCTATGCGACAACATTGTTGCTGCTGATGGGCAGCCATTTTGCGGTATTTACGCCAACGGGCGAAAACCGAAACTATCCAACGTGGTTTTTGGCGCTTGAGTATTTCTTTATGGTCGATGGCCTGGTGTTGCTCATTACATTCGGAATGCTCGACCGGCGTAGGCTTCGACGTCGTTTTCCCGTGCTCGATCGGTATCGGGGGAGTGCTTTTGTCGAACTGTGGTTCAAGGCGCTCGGGTTTATGTTTGCCGTCATGTGCGTCGTCGTTGTTATCGGCAACGCGACCGGTATCGTCTCCTAGAGAATCAGAACCACCCTTAAAAAGGGTGGTTTGCTCTTAGGGTATAACCCACGGGCCCCGGGCTCGCGTCTAAAGGCGCGGGCCCGGACTTCGTCCAGGCCTAGTGCATCTTGACCCGTGG
>JAXJNG010000039.1:0-63591 GCA_036312785.1 Collinsella sp. | reverse complement strand
GGATGCGACACAACTGGTGTGTCCATCCTCGCAGTATCCGGTTCTCAAGGTGCACGCCTGCGCTGGTTCCCGGTTCCACCGGGCCGCGCGGCAAGGAGATATATTGCCAGACCGGAGGGGCCCCGGGGGCGGGAATCGCGCACTCCATATTTTGTTCACAAATGAATAGGTCCCTCAGTCGCATCACTGAGGTTAAAACTGAAGCATTGGCTTCTGATATTGGCGATGACCAGCTGTTTTATGTGTATTGAGACATCGGTCATCTCTGGAGCGCTACTTTACTCCAAAGGCATCAGTTATTTGTTTCCCATCGGTAAAAGGCGGGTTTTGTTCGCCAAGCGTTCTTATATATAGCTAGATACGGGTTCGAACCCGTGCACCGGCAACAAAAAAGACGGCCAACCGAAGTTGACCGTCTCAACAATCTTTGGGTGGGCCGTCAGGGGTTCAGCCTGCTTCGCAGGCGGCCGCTGCGGCGCTTTCGCGCCTTGCGCGCTGCGCTGGCAAACGCTCACGCGTTTACTCAGCTCCGCGCCCCGACGGGTTCGAACCCATGAAAGGGCGACAAAAAAGACGGCCAACCGAAGTTGACCGTCTCAACAATCTTTGGGTGGGCCGTCAGGGGTTCGAACCCTGGACCTTGGGATTAAAAGTCCCCTGCTCTGCCAGCTGAGCTAACGGCCCGCGGGTGGCATTGTACCACGGTCTGGGACTATTCCCAACTCCATTGGCCGTTCTGGAAAATCACAACTTCACGTCCATCAGGCGTAATGCCCGTAATATCGATGTCGTCCGTGCCAATCATAAAATCGACGTGCGTGCTCGAGACGTTTACGCCATGCTCCAGGAGCTCCTCCTTGGACATGTCATACCCACCCTCAATGCATTCGGGGAAACCGACACCTAGCGCGAGATGGCAGCTAGCGTTCTCGTCATAGAGCGTGTCATAGAACAGAACGCCGCTTTCGCGGATCGGAGTGTTCTTGGAAATGAGCGCGACCTCGCCCAGATGAGCGGCACCTTCATCGGTGTCAATAATGCTCGCAAGCGTCGCCTTGCCCACACGGGCATCGTAGTCCACTACGCGGCCGGCCTTGAACTTAATCCAAAAATCGTCAACCTTGTTACCGTGGTGAATGAGCGGCATAGCCGAATACACGATACCGTCGGCACGCATACGATCAGGCGAGGTGAAGACCTCCTCGGTGGGGATGTTGGGGAAGAAGGGGTGCCCATCGGGCGTCTTGCCCTTGCCGCCGGCCCACTCGTGACCTTTCGTCATGCCAATCGTCAGATCGGTTCCATTTGCCGCGTTGTAATGCAGGTAGTCGAAACGATTGTCGTTCAGGAAACGCAGGTTCTTTTCGAATGCGGCGTCATGGAGTTCCCAGTCGCTCTCTGGGTCCTGGCCATCGGCGCGCGCGGTGTGCAGAATCGCATTCCACAGCTTATAGATTGCAACCTCATCGGCGTCTCCCGGGAACACCTCGTGCGCCCAAGCCACGACCGGAGCGCCGGCGATGCACCACGGATTGATGTTGTAATCCAGTCCACGGCGGAAAACTTTGCACTGCGTATTCCTCGCCTTTGATGCCGCGGCCGGCTTGGCTGGATCGATGCCCTTGAGGGCCGCAGGATCCACACCCTCGATAAAGACAAAGCAGGCACCATCCTGGGCCAAGGAATCCAGCTGCATGCGCTTCCACTCGGGCGTCTGCTCAAAATAGCTTTTCTCGACATGCTCGTACGTGAGCCTCGTCACGGCATCATCGGCCCAAATGACCGTCACGTGGCCGGCGCCGGCAGCATAGGCCTCCGCGACCACCGCGCGCGCAAACGGCGCGCACTCGACCGGAGACTGAACGACGACCTCCTGGCCGGGCTTGACGTTTACGCCCTTGCGGACGACCAGGCGCGCGTAGTTTTTAATCTTGGGCTCCAGGGCCTTCATGCCCTCCAGAGCCTCTTCGACCGTCAGGGCAGCTCGAATCATGTGCCACTCCATCTATCTATAGAACAGTAAAAAGGCGCGCCGCAAAAACGACGCGCCTTATATCTTAGCGATAAGTATGTATGCAAACGCTACTTCTTCTTGGAGTCCTTCTGGTCCTCCTCGGCAGCCGCGCGCTCAATAAGAGCGTTGAGCTTGTTCTCGGACATGCCCTCGGCCTGCGCGCGGTACATGTTGCGCAAGGGACGAATACGAGCGAAGTCATAGATAAAGTCGCCCAAAATGATGACGTAGGACAAAACAATGCCGACCATCTGGACAGGGCTGGACACCATGCCAGCGGGAGCGAAGTACAGCGAGGCCCAAATTGCCACGACGAGCACCATGCCAATGGCGAGCACAATCCACCAGATGCGACGGCGCTTGGTGTAGTCCTCGTCCTGCTTGAGGAGGATATTCGACACCGTATAGATGCGGTCCTCCTTGGCGCGCTGCTTAGCCTTGCGGGCGCGCTTCTCCTCTTTAGAGAGGCCCTCGAGGTTCTCGCCCTTCTCGAGCTCTTTGCGGCGTGCCTTAGACGAAGCCGGCACGACGCGAACGGAGCTCGCTGCTTGGCGGGCGGGCTTAGCAGATGCGGCAGACTTGCGCGCAACCCCGGTAACTTCGTGGGATTGCGTGCGCTTGTTCGTGGCGCTACGGGTACTCACTTATGCGTTCTCCTTCATGCTTGTGAACTGGGAGCCCGTGATGATCTGGAAGGCCTCGCGATAGCGCTCGGACGTGCCATCGATGACCTCGGCGGGCAGGTGCGGGGTCTCCCCCGTCATATCCCAGTTGGCCTTGAGCCAATTGCGGACGAATTGCTTGTCGTAGCTAGGCTGGATCTTGCCCTCCTCGTAGCTGGCAGCAGGCCAGAAACGGCTGGAGTCGGGCGTGAGACACTCGTCGATCAGCGTGACCTTGCCATCAATAACACCAAACTCGAACTTGGTGTCGGCAATGATGATGCCACGGGTCGCGGCGTACTCGGCGGCAGCCTTGTAGATCTTGAGGGAAAGGTCACGAATCTGCGTGGCGATGTCCTCGCCCACGATCTCGCAGCAACGCTCGAACGAGATGTTCTCGTCGTGGTCACCGATCTCGGCCTTCGTGGACGGCGTGAACAGCGGCTCAGGAAGCTTGGAAGCCTCGGTCAGGCCCTCAGGCAGCTGGATGCCGCAGACGGTGCCGTTCTCGTCGTAGGTCTTCTTGCCCGAACCGGTCAGATAGCCGCGGACGATGCACTCGATAGGAATCGTCTGGGCCTTCTTAACCAGCATGGCGCGGCCAGCGAGGTAGTCACGATACTCAGCAAACTCCTCGGGGAAATCCGCCGGGTCGATGGAAACGAGATGGTTGGGGACGATGTCGGCAAACTTATCGAACCAGAATGCCGAGATGCGATTGAGTACCTCTCCCTTAAACGGAATCTCGTCGGGAAGAATGAAGTCGAACGCAGAAATGCGGTCGGTGGCGACCATCAGCAGGTTTTCACCGGCATCGTAAATATCACGAACCTTGCCACGGGAATCCGGACGACGCTCCATCGTTGTCACGTGAGTCACTCCTTACCTAAATACGACAGAAATGCGGGTTCTTTCCCGCATGTTTTCGCAAACTCGGAGCGGCAGGGACGCGGCCCCTCCTTCACCGAATAGCGAAAAGCTAGTGCTCCATTGTAGTAGATGCCGCGTCTGCCGTGTGCTCGCGGGGCAGATGAATTGTAAAAGTCGTACCCTTTCCAAGCTCCGACTCCACGGATATGTAGCCATGGTGACGCTCGACGATCTGCTTGGTCACGGCGAGGCCAACGCCCAAGCCGCCAGCTTCGCGGGCGCGGCTGGCATCGGCGCGCCAAAACCGCCCGAAGATGCGCGACAAATCGTCCTTGGCAATACCGATGCCGGTATCAGAAACGGCAATGCTGACGTGCTTGCGGTCACTGAGCACCGACACCACGACCCAACCGCCCTCGGGGGTGTAGCGCATGGCGTTGCTCATGAGGTTGATAACACATTGCGTGATCATGTCGGGATCGGCCTCGACGACATCGTCGTGACCCTGGGTCTCGTCCGCAAAACGCAGGCGCAGATCGCGGTCGACAAACAGGCGCTCCTGGGCATTAACGATGGAACGCACGAAAGGAACCATGTCCACCGGCTCAAGGTTGAGCGGAGCCGTGCTGTTTTCCATGCGCGACAGGTCGAGCATCTGCTGCACCAGACGAGCCAGGCGACGCGTCTCGGAAGCAACGGTTTCCAAATGCTCATCGTCGGTGGGATACACGCCATCCTGCATGGCCTCGACCGTTGCGAGCATGGCCATAAGCGGCGTGCGAAGCTCGTGTGCAACGTCTGAGGTCAGGCGCTTCTCGTGTTTCATATCCTTCTCGAGCGAAGTGGCCATCTCATCGAAGGTCTCACCCAGCTGATCGATCTCGTCATCACCGCGCAGTCCCGTGCGAGCCGACAGGTCGCCGTCACGGATTTGCTTTGCGGTACTGGTGATGCGATGAATCGGCTTGGTGAGCATGCGCGACACGAGCGATCCGATAACGACCGAAATGCAGATTGCAACAACCGCGGCGAGGGCCATGGCGTTAAAGGTCTTCTCCCTAAACGCAGAGTCCGCCTTGGTGAGCAGAGCGTCGGAGCCGATGGCCCACAGCTTTACCTGTCCGACATGCTCGCCGGAAGACGTTACAATCTCGACGTTAGCAACGCTATCGGAGTCGGTTGGAGCAGACGAGACCGGGCTATGCGATGCCCTCTTGCCGCTCGTGTCGTCGGTCGTAGCCTGGTTTTCGCGTACATCGGCGGTGGCGCTTGCCGAGGGCCAGGAATCGTCATAAACGATCACGCCCTTTTTATTGACGACCTGCATACCCAGATCGTCGGAAACCAAACTCGACGTTGCGACCGTGCGCAGTTCTCCCGCGGTCCAAGAGCCGTTTTCCTCATATGAGGTTGCCAACTTCTCGGCAGCGGAATTTGCGATTTCGACGATATTGGAGCGTGTGTAATCCGAAAAGACCGTGCCCCACACAACAGAGACAACGCCCACCAGCACCAATACCGTCATGAGCGATGTCAGAGCAAAAGCAAGTGCCATGCGCGAGGGATAGCTCATCGTTGGCCGTGAATCGGAACGAGGCGTGTTCCAACTAGCCTTGGAACCCGCCTCGCTCTCCTGCTTGTGCTTTTGTCCGATTTCAAAGCGCGCAGGTGTCATATGTGATTTCCCTATTTCTCGTCCGACTTATCGGTCTTGGCCGGAGCCTCGAAGCGATAGCCGACACCATGGACGGTGTAGAGCCACTTGGGCTTCTTGGGATCATCGCCCAGCTTGGCGCGAAGATTCTTCACGTGGCTATCGATGGTGCGCTCATAGCCCTCAAAGTCATACCCGAGCACTTTCTCGACCAGCTCCATGCGGTTATACACACGGCCGGGATGGCGGGCAAGCGTGGTGAGCAGCTTGAACTCGGAAGCCGTCAGATCGACTTCCTTGCCCTCGACCAAGATCTTGTGGCCCGAGATATCGATGACCAGATCGCCGAAGTCGAGCACCTCGACGGCGGGCTCGTCGGCCTGATGGGCACGGCGGAACAGAGCACGAACGCGGGCGACGAGCTCGCGCGGCGAGAACGGCTTAATCAGATAGTCATCGGCGCCGAGCTCAAGACCGATAATACGGTCCTCGATCTCGCCCTTAGCCGTCAGCATGATGATGGGGACATCCGAGGTATCGCGAATGGTGCGGCAAACGCGCTCGCCGGGAATCTTGGGGAGCATAAGGTCGAGCACGACCAGGTCGAACTGATGCTTCTCGAACTCCTCGATCGCGGACTGACCGTCGCCGACGCCCACAACCCAGTAGCCTTCGCGCTCGAGATAGGCAGCGACGGCGTCACGGATTGCCTTCTCATCCTCGACCAGCAGAATCTTTTTTGCATCTGAAGCCATAACACGGCCCCCCTGTCTCAATTAGCTAAGAACAAGCCCATTTTAACGCACCTGAGCCCGCCGGATGCCGCTATGACGCGGCAGCTCGGCGGGCGGTACTCACAATTACAACGCGTTTATTCCCCTGTTGGCGCCTTTTTAACCCCTCTAAGCTTAAAGAGAGAATAGGCGTGCAGTGACCGTCTCTGGTATACCCTGGCTGTTGCGCACCGTGGCGTACGTAAGGAATGAGTCCGACTTTCCCGCCGTAGCTGGATAATCGCCATACTCCAAAGCGCGGTCGGGCGACAGCAGCGAGCCATAGGTCTTGGCAGAGGTGTCGATCAGGAAATGCGACGCCTGTACCTTAACAAGGTATTTATTCTTCTTGCCAGCCGCACATGCAAGCGGCTCGCGGGACAGGAAGAGATACGGCCCTCCCTCATTACCGATATACGTGCCCATGTTGCCCAGGCTGCCCACGCCACTATAGGTCGCCTCGATAGAAAACACGAAGGTATCGCCCATATATACGGCCTCGAAAGGCGAGACTGACGAGGGAAGAACTAGCTGGGCACGTTTGGTGTTGTTGCCGTCGGTCAGATCGATTGCCGTTATGCCGTAGTAGACGCCCTCGTCGTTGCGGACACGCGGCGAGATGGTCAAAATGCCGTCGCTCGCGCGCGGGGCCGATGCAAAGCGGCCCGTCGATTTCCAAATTACCTCGGCCTTGGATTCATCAAGCGAGCGACGATAGCAAAACGAATCACTACTCGTTTTATTGCCGCCTGCCGAAGGCATTTTATACCAGATGACTGATGACCCGAACGCCGTGAACAGGGGCGGATCATAGTCCTTGCCACCTCGATCGAGCTCAACCACGTCGCCAGAGAGCGAAGCGCCCGACAGATTTTGAGCGTAGAGCTTCCACGATGAATTGGCAAAGTTCATCTCAACCCACGCGAATACGCCGTCGCCGGCACGGACATCGTAGAATGCGTATCCCGTGCCCTCGATAGGATCCTCGATTAATGTGGTAAGCGAGCCATCGCCCAGGTTGAGCACGCCGAGTGTGTTGGCGTGCAGTGCCGATGCGGGCGCCATCATCGCCGCGGCGTAATCGCCGTCGCAGTAGTACAGCAGCGTACCCAGAGGCAGCGTCCACGATGACGCCGGCTCAAGATCGATGTCGACAGCCTCATACTCATCCGTAATCGAGATGATTTTGGAATCGTCCTTGATAACCTGCGGCTCGCCGGCGGCATCATCGCTGGTACCCGTTTTTTTCGAGCATCCGGCAAGCACCGTGGCAGCGCCCGCGGCAGCCCCACCGAGTACAAAGCCGCGACGCGATATTCCGTTCTTGATGTGATCGGCGATACCCATTAGGCGATCTCGGCGCGAGCGGCCTCGATAGCGCGCGTAAGCTGGTCGGCGCAGGAGGTCTTTTTCATACCGCAGGTATTACCGGCGAGAACCTCGATTACGCGATCGGCGGGAGCGCCCTCGACCAGCTTGGAGATAGCCTTGAGATTGCCGTCGCAGCCGCCGGTAAACTCAACGCCCACCACCTTGTTGCCGTCATCGGAAAGGTCAAGGTGAATATTGCGAGCACACACGCCCTGAGGCTTGTAATCAAACGAAATCATGCGATCCCCTCTCAGAATGTTATTCGAGACGACTATTATCCCCGTCTTTCCCTAAATGCAACGAGGCGCTTTGCCGGCAACACACATTACCAGCAAAGCGCCCTAAAAAGCTAACGTTATGCCCGAACCTACTCGAAGCTCAGCTGCTCCAGACGATCAAAGACCGTGTCGATACGGGTGAGGAAGTCCCACGGATCAAAGATCTCGTCGAGCTTCTCCTGACTGACGGTGCAGCGCGGGTCGGCCTCGAGACGCTCCTTAAAGGTGGGGCCGGAGACACAATCCTGTACCTCGTGCCAGGTTGCCATAGCGTTCTCCTGCACAATGGCGTACGCGTCCTCGCGGGTGATGCCCGTATCGACAAGGGCGAGCAGCACCTTGGAGGAGAAGATGAGGCCGCGGGTCTTATTGAGGTTGGCCATCATGCGGGCGGGATACAGCTGCAGGCCGTCGATAACGCGGATGAGGCACTGGAACATGTGGTCGAGGGCGATGAAGCTATCGGCCTGGGCGACGCGCTCGGCAGAGGAGTGCGAAATGTCACGCTCGTGCCACAGGGCGACGTTATCGAAGGCAACCTGGGCGTTGGACTTCACGACGCGCGACAGACCGCAGACTTTCTCCATGGTGATGGGGTTGCGCTTGTGCGGCATGGCTGAGCTGCCCTTTTGGCCCTTACGGAACGGCTCCTCGGCCTCGAGCGTATCGGTCTTCTGTAGATTGCGAACCTCGGTAGCGATGCGCTCACAGGTGGCCGCTGTAGTGGCAAGCACGCCGGCAAGGTAGGCATGGTGATCGCGGCTGATGACCTGCGTGGACAGAGGATCGTGGACCAGGCCCAGGCGCTCGCAGACGTACTCCTCGACGAACGGCTCGATGGAGCTGTACGTGCCGACAGCGCCCGAGATAGCACCGAAGGCAACATTCTTGCGGGCGTCCTCAAGACGATCCAGATCGCGCTTGAGTTCCCAGGCCCAAGAGCCAAACTTCATGCCGAAGGTCATCGGCTCGGCGTGGATGCCATGAGTGCGGCCGGCACAGAGCGTGTTGCGCTCCTCAAAAGCGCGACGCTTGCAAATCTCGCCGAGTTTTTTGACGTCCTCGATGATCAGGTCGCAGGCCTGGGTGAGCTGGTAGCACAGGGCCGTGTCGCCCAGATCGGAGCTGGTCATGCCATAGTGAACCCAGCGGCTGGGCTTGGGGTCGCCCTCGGGAACATCGGCATCGATGTATTCCTTCATGTTGGTCAGGAAGGCAATGACGTCGTGGCGCGTGACTTCCTCGATCTCATCGACCTTCGCCTTCTCAAAGTTGGCATGGTCGCGGATCCACTGGGCCTCGTCTTTGGAAATACCGATCTTGCCGAGCTCCGCCTGGGCCTCGCAGGCCAAGACCTCGATCTCCTGCCAAATGGCGTACTTGTTCTCGAGGGAGAAAATGTGTCCCATCTCCGGGCGGGTATAGCGATCGATCATAGCGGCTCCTTTTTGGTTATTGGCACGTTGGTCGTAACCTAACCATTGTACCGTGCGCAGGTGCAAGTATGGGCAGCAGGCATTAACCTAACATTTTGGAATTGGAGCGAGCAACGGGACGTCTGCGCATTTGCTTCGCAAATCCGCACCGGCTTCAGGCGAGCCCCTCAGCCTCACGAAGCCGCGGGGGAAGACTTTGTTGAATTGGCCGTCCCCATGTCTCCCGCACTCGATGGAGCGGGCAACGGGACATCCGCGTATTTGCTTCGCAAATCCGCACCGGCTTCAGGCGCCTGTCGGCGCCTTCGCCTGCTCGCTACAAACGCTTCGCGTTTGCTTTACGCTCGCACCCTGTCGGGTTCGAGTCCCGGCGCTTTATTGAAAAAAGCACGGCACCGTAATGGTGCCGTGCTTGTGCTTCTAGCTGGAGCGGGCAACGGGACTCGAACCCGCGAGTGTCAGCTTGGGAAGCTGATGCCTTACCACTTGGCGATGCCCGCTTGTGTGTTGGCTAGTATAACGCGGTTGTCTTGTTCGATACAAGGGTGGTGATGCTTGTTTTAGCTGTGGAGATTCGTTTGAAAATCACGCCAATTGTGGAGACGAGGACCTTTGACTTCCTGTTCTCCCTATCTTCTACCTGCACTTTTGCTTGATTGTTGTATTTGAGCTCAATTTGTCAGGAATTGGGCAAGCTTTTGGTCAGGCTCCGGTACTTACCCGCATGAACCTCGGGGGTAGCCTCATCCTACGCGTCGCAGCCTCCCCGTGCGGCGCACGAGGGATAAGGAGCAGCCATGTCCAACGCACCCACGCACTCTGTCCACAGCGCAATCGCAACAGGTCCGCTGCTCCTGCTCCTCTTCCTGCTTTTCGGCTGCCTGGCACCGGGAGCCGCATTTGCCGTCGATGGCTACGACCAGCTCGGCTTCCGCACTATTAGCGATGATTGTGGGCCCTTCCTCATCGGCAAGTATGAAGCTCAAGACGCCTCGATTGCCTACTGCATGAACCAGGAGCGCCCCGGCCCCACCAAGCCGGGCGGCCCATGGCTCAACTTTGATCAAGGCTGGGTGTGGCTCGACGACGAGTTCGCGGCAATCGTTTGTCACGGATATCCTACCGCCACGTCGTTTGGCGGTTACCATCTTTCACCCGATCGCGCCCGCGCCGCCACCCAGCTTGCCGTATGGATGCTCAACGGCACTACCCATGTCGACGGCACCTACTCCTACACGACCGCTCAGGGTAAAACCAAGAGCGGACACTTTACCGCCGACAATGAAGTCGTGGCGGCTGCGCGGTGGCTCCACGACAGCGCAAAATCAGGAAGCATCAAAGCCGCTCCGCACCGCGCGCGACGCTATCTAGGGGCCGTATCGGGCGGCAGCAAACGTCAAGACATGCTCTATGTACTGCCGGCGGTCTCTGTTTCCTTCCAAAAGCAGCCTGCTAACACCGTTATTACCAGCGGAAACAATACCTATCAGTTTACCGGGGCAACATTCGATATTTTTGAGAGCGCCAGCGGCGCGCGTGTCGGCACCATCAAGATGGACAGCAACGGTCGAGCGCAAGCAACACTTCTGCCCAACACGACATACTACCTAGTTGAAACGAAGGCGCCGGCCGGCTATGTCCCCCGCCACGATCGTATTGCCTTTACCACGGGGAATGACGGCGGGCGGGTCGCCATTGATGAACAGCCCGGCACCATCAACCTGCGTATCGTAAAACTCGATGCCGCGACGAATGCCGGCCCCCAGGTGGGATCTTCACTCGCAGGAGCAGAGTTCACGTGTGTGTCGCAATCAACCCCTGGATGGGCACAAATCCTCACGACCGACGAAAGCGGTCGGGCCGCCCTCGCCGATGTCCCCTTAGGAACCTTTACCATCTACGAATCAAAAGCCCCCGAGGGCTACCTGCCATCCAACGACAGCTGGACCTATACCGTTGGAGCCGACCAGCTCGGCGATTCAGGCGTGGTCGAGATCGAATCTCGCGTTTCCGATATCCCCATTGCGTTTGACCTTGAGATTTCCAAATTCAAGGATTACGGCAATAGCGACCAATCCGGCCTGGAGCAGCCGGCGGGTGGTGTTGTCTTTGAGGTTGTCAGCAACAGCTCTCAGCAGGTTGTTGGCACACTGACCACAAACATCTATGGCTTTGCCTCCACCAAAGACCAGCCCGAAGCATGGTTCGGCACAGGTAAGCGACCCGCCGGTGTCCACGGAGCCGTCCCATACGACCGTGCCGGCTACACGGTTCGCGAGGTTCCGGAAACCGTCCCCGAGGGTTTTAAACGTGCAGGGGAATGGACCGTCGGGGCCAATCAGATTTCCAACGGCGCCGAGCTTCAATATATCGTGGATAACCACGCTCTGTCGACGCACCTCCAGATTGTAAAACGCGACGCCCAAACAGGCGCTTCTGTTCCACTAGCCGGATTCACCTTCCAACTCCTCGACAGCAATCACGAACCTGTCTCACAAACTTGCTGGTATCCAGCACATAACGTAATGGACACCTTTACGACTGACGCGACCGGGACCGTCACACTGCCCGCATCGCTCGTGCCGGGCACGTATTATGTACGCGAAACCTCGGCCAAAGAGCCCTATCTTGTCGGCGAAGAGATCGAGGTAAACATACCCGCCGACATGAACCTAACGCCCGTTGCAATCGCCTCGTATTATGACCACGCCGCGACCGGTAACATCAGGATCGTTAAAACCGATGCCGTAGACGGCAGCAGCCTCGCGGGCGCCATCTTTGAGATCCGTGCCTCGGGTGATATCGTGCGCCCCGACGGTAGCACTGCCGCGCTCGACGGTGAGACTGTCGCGACCGTCACGACGGATGAAACTGGAGAAGCACGCGCGGACGACCTCCCGCTGGGATCTGGCACCGCACGCTACGAGGTTGTCGAGACTCAAGCGCCGACCGGCTTCCTACTCGACCGGACGCCCCATATCGTAGACCTCGCTTATGCCGACCAGAAAACACCCGTTGTAGAAGCACGGCTTAACGTATCCGACGATTACACCAAGGTTGATATCTCCAAGGTCGATGCAAGCGGAGAGCAGGAAGTGGAAGGCGCACAGCTCACCTTATATGGTCCCGATAAAACCGAAATAGACTCCTGGACCTCATCCGACAAGCCACACCGCGTCGAACATCTTGCACCCGGCACCTACTCGTTGCGCGAAATGATGTCTCCGCGGACCTATGACCTTGCCGAGGAGATAACGTTTGAAATAAAGGATACGGGGGAAGTCCAATCCGTCGCGATGAAGGATGCGCCCATCGAAATCAAGGGGCAGGTCGACAAGCGTCAGGAACTTGTCCAACCTATCGAAAAGGGCCTGTTGGCTAACGGCGATGGTAAAAACCGTGCCGCGATGCAAACCAATACGGATGGGCTTTTCTCCTATACCATCGACGCTCGAAACAATTCAACTACCTGGGTTGATGAGTTCACACTTACCGATGATCTTGAGTGTGCCGAGGACGATACAGCGAGATTCGTCTCAATCGAAACCCCCGTCGCCATCGGCGACCTCAATGGTCTGTGCAACGTGTGGTATCGCACGACGCCGTTGGACTCGGCAGACGTCGATGAGCCGGCAAACGCGACACTTGACGATGGGCACGAAAATCCTTGGCTTGAGTCCGACGAAGTAAGGGAAAGTCTGGGTGAGGATTGCCGCCTCGTCGATTACGACGGTTGGCACCTCTGGAAGGCGGATATCTCGACCACGGAATCCACCACACTCGAGGCGAAAGAACTCGACCTTGCATCCAATACCGTCGTAACGGGCATTCGAATTGAATACGGTGCGGTAGCCGCCGACTTTACGACTCGAAGCGATGCGGATTCTTGGAACCGCGATGATCTCAAAGATGAGCACGACGATCTTGACGATGCCAAAGCAATCCTTGGCACAGACGCTCGGGGCGCAATCGTGCACATGCAGGCGACGTCGGCTTATACGCCCCAAACCGCACTCACCAACAGCGCACACGTCGATCTTTGCCGCAACGGCGGCGGCGATAAACTTGAGTCACATGACGATGACCGTGTCATTCAACGCTGTACCCTACCGCAGGACCTACCGGCAACAGGATCAGCTCCCATCGCCGCTTGCATCACCGCGCTCCTGACCTCGGGTGCCGCAGCCCTATGGTTCGCTCGCCTTAGGTCGATCCCAAAGAAGCGCTAGCGCGATGAAAAAGCGGGCGAGCCAGTCCCCTGGCTCGCCCGCTTTCAATCATGTAAATCGCCGTATCTACTCTGCAGACGAAGATCCACCATCAACGATTGCCTGCTCGGACTCAGGAATCCCATCGGCACCCGTACTCTGTTCTTGCTCCACCTCTTCGCTGATTGCGGAGGCGGGGGTCGAGCCCTTTGCACCCACGATGTAGGCAGCCCCAAATCCTAACGCAATGGCAATCAAGGTCAAAATCACGTAGACAGGCCAATGGCGCTTAATATACGAAAACACGTTGACTCCTTAGAGCTCCGTCTACGAACGGCGGATAACCTCGGTCACGACCTCGGATACCGTGGCAATGTTCGTCGGGTTGACATTGTGGGGCAGGTCGTCCTCGGTACGAGCGCAAGCCAGACGCGTGCCGTCCACGCCGGCGATGGTGAGGGCTCGGCGGCTCGCCTCGAGCGCGGCATAGGCATCGGTCTTGGCATAGGGCATCTCGAGCGCGCCACAATCGACATGGAACGACTTGCACACCTTGCTGACCAGGTTCATGATGCGGCGATCGCCCTTGAGCAGCTGCTGTTCGCCCTCGACCGTCACCACCGAAAGCCTACCGGCGCCGACGGATTCAAGATTGATGAAGAATACGCCGCGGAGCTTATCGCGATGCGAAGCCAAGAAGGCCTTCATGCCGGCGCCATCACAATCCGAGGCGCCCGTTGCCACAAACCAGATATCGTGACCGAGCAGCTCATCATCGCCCATAGAGGCGACAGCCGAGAGCATATCTTCGGAAGAAGCGCCATCGGAAGACGTAGCGCCGCCCTTCCAGCCATCGTTATCGTCCTCGAAGTTATCCCACGAACCGATACCGCGACCGGACTTCTTGGCATCGTAATCGTCTTCGACGCCCAGCCAATCACTCATGCTGTCCTGCTCGTTTTTCCTTTTACAACCGAACAGGCCACCCAGGCCGCGTTTGCGAGACTTGGGTGCCGCTGGGGCGGGAGCCGAAATGGTCTCGATCGGCTGCGCGCCCGACGCAACGGGTATAGAAGGCGCAACGGGTGCCGATGTGGGTTCGGGACCCTGGGCAGTAGCAAAGGGGTCGTTGACCTGGGCAGAGGGATCGGGAAGGTCGAACAGCGACGTGCGAGACGCAACGTTTGCCTGCCTCATAGACGGCAGCGACGGATCGGGGACCGAAGCCAGCGGAGACGAGGAAGGTGCAGGCGACGGTGCCGACGCCGGATCGGGAACATTTATCTGCGGACGCGGCGATGCCTGGGAGGAAATCTGGGCCATAAGGGAATCGACCGTTTCGTCCTGGGTGGGAGCAACATTGGCAACCGTGGCACCGGAACCACTCGGGGTCGGCATGGTGAAAATCTGCGTGGAGTAAGGCCTCGACTCATCCGTCTCGGGAGTCTCGGAAACCGCAGGCACTTCCTCCTGCTCGACCTCGGTCGAATCACCTTGATCGGCTGCCGCGTATTGCTCTTCGTCAGAGTTGGCCTCGACGGACTCGTCCTCGGCGGCATCCTGGATTTCGGCAGCATCAATGGGCTCGTCATCGTCTGCCGCGTCGCCCTGCGCATCGGAAACAGGAAGGGGCTCGGCAATTGCGGTGCCTTGCTTTTCAAACGTTATCGTGGAATCGAACTGCGCGGCATCAAACGACATGGTGCTATCGACGTGCCGCTGAGCCTCGAAAGACGTTGTTGCCTCAACAACATCCGCTGACGTCGGTTGCTGGGACTCAAAGGACGTCGTAGCTTCGGCAGCGTCGACGGGCCCGGACTGCATAGCCTCGTTCTGCTCAAACTCTTGCTCCGCGCGCTCACGTGCCGCCTCGGCTGCCTGCTGCTGAGCGATAGCCTCCTGCTCGGCAGCCTCGCGTGCGGCAGCGCGCTTCTCCTCGAAATCGTCGACAAATTTCCTGCCCTTTGCAAGCGCACCCTTAAAGAAGCTGGAAGCGCTGGCGCCAATCGAAGAGAACGCGGATGCAATATCGGCATGGGGCGTTGCCGCGGGAATCTCGGCAGAGAAATCAGTATCGCTCTCGTAAGACACGCGCCTCGGCTGTTCAACGTAATCGTCGTCAGACTCGTCCGCAACGTCTTGCGCCGGCGCGGCGGGAGCCAAAATGTCCAGTCCTGCCGCGGGATCGATCGCAGACACCGCCTCGGGCTCGGCAACGGCAGCGGTAACCGCGGCAGACTCATCATCCGCAGTGACAACGGGCGCAGGCTCGGGCTCAAACGTCGGCTCCTCGCCCTCCTCGTAATCGAGCGTGCAGGACTCGGGAAGCATTCCGAGCGCACGGATGGCATCCGAACCAAAGCGGATGTTGCCGGCGGCGTTGCGATAGAGCTTGGGCTCGGGCTCGGCCGCGGCAGGCTCCTCCGCCGGCTCAGCAGCGGGAACCTCGTCATTGAACTCTTCGGCCTGGACAGCCTGATTCTGATCCTCGGGCACGATGGCGCCAATCAGCGTCTCGTCGGCAGACGCACCCTCAAAGCCCTCGATCTGCTCGTCAAAAGCCTCGCCCTGTTCGGGCTCGGTTTGAGCGTCGGGAGCAATCGGCTGACCGAACTCGTCCTCGGCGTAGGTAGGCTCTTCGTACTCGATGGTGTTGCCGTAGTCGTTTTGCTGCTGGGCCGCGGCATACTCCGCCGCCGCGCGCGCCATTTCCTCGGCACGACGTTTCTGCTCCCCAAAATAGGTATCGAACGGAACATCGTCGGGAAACTCGTTCTCGCCCTGGAAGGGAGCAACGTTGTCCATAACACCGAGCATAGCGGCGACAGAAGACTTGTTGCACACCGCGCCGGACGTATAGGGAAGAATGTGGCGGTTAGAGATGATGTTTGCCGCGTTGGCAAGTGCAACGAGGGAGGCGAGGATCGCGACAATCCACAGCAGAACCTTGAGCGCGCCGGGGAGCGGCAGGATACGCAGGATGGCAACGGCAGCAGGGGCAACCGTGGCAACGGGCAACAGCTTGGCGATGAGCGCACGATACGAAGCATAGGGCTCGCGGGCGAGCAGCTCAGCACGGGGAGAGTCGTAGTGTGCGACAACGACCACCGGGCGGTTGCGCGGAGACGCGAGCGGGCCCGAGGCCTTGTGGTAGGCGATGACATTTTGGCTCACGCCCGTCTTGCCCAGGCGCGAAACCACGGGGTGGCCCGTGCGCTCGAGCACGTAAAGAACGGCGCCGACAACGGCCAGCAAGGTGCCGACCAAGCCGATACCGCCGCCGATGCCCATCAGCAGGGCGCCGGCAAACGCAAGAATACCGGTAACGGCAAATGCCAACCTACCGGGCGCCGGGGCATTGAACTCCTGAACCTCGGGATCAAAGCCGTGGTTGCGGAAGATCTGAGCGATATCCTCGGCAGCCAAGCGCTCTTCTTCGCTGCATGCCGGTGTAATGCCGGTGTTCTGCAGCAGGTGGTTAATATAGTTCTGGGTGTTCGCCATGTGCGCTCCACATCCATAATCCGACAAATAGGCCCAATGCATGCACATTAGAACCGTATATAGTCGAAAGTATACCCCGAGCGAGCGCAAACGACCGAATTCGGGCCATCTTAACGCCCCGAGCGGACAAGGATATAGCCTAATCTCCATATCGGACTAAAATCATGGCAGCAAACCACCTTCTCATGCGAGGACTCTATGACGGCAAGCGACGCGACCGCGACAATTAAAAAGGGAAGTTCGGAGCCCGGTTTCGATAAAACGGCTCAGCGCATCCTCAATCTTTTCTTTGTGCTCAACAGCTCCCCCGAACCGCTGACGACCGAGCAGATCGTCTTGGATTCTGACCTGGGATATGGCTCGGGCAACATCGACTCGGATAAGCGCAAGTTTCGGCGCGATCGTGACAAACTGCTCGAGCGTGGCATCTTAATCAAGGAAGTTCGCCCCGCCGGTGCGCAGGAGACCGAGGAAAGCTCGTGGACAATCGACCGCGAGCACACGTTTGCAGCAGGTGGCCTCATCACCGCAGACGACGCCGACATCCTACTCAACGCCATCGACCAGACGCTAGCGGCCGGCTCTTCCACCTTTGCCGCGCCGCTTGCCGATATTCGCTCCAAAATTGCCTACCTCACCGGCATGTCGGCGGTGGACGAAGCACCGATCCGCCGCTCTCCCACCGTCGATGCGGTATGGAGCGCCTTTGCCGAGCGATGCGCGCTGCGATTTTTATATCAGAACGGACGCGGCGAGCAGAAAGAACGTACCGTCTGCGTCTACGGCATGTTCGAGCGCGAGGGCGTGGCGTACTTCTGCGGCCTCGACAATGCCACCGACGACATCAGGACATTCCGCTGCGACCGTATCGTTCGCGCTTGGCGTCCTTCGAAGGCCTACGCCATCCCTGCAGACTTCAATCTCAACGACTATCTGTTCTTTGAATTCGATTTTGCCGACCGACCGCCCGTTGCAGCCACGTTCTCGTTCGGTCCTCAGACGCAGATCGATATGATCAACGGCCTCACGCGCGGGCGAGGTGAGCTCGCACACACCGATGCGGGATGGACCTGGACCGTTGACGTGCGTGACCTTGAAGCCGCCGCCTCATTTTGCATGGCCCACGCCATGGACGGCATGAGGCCCATGGCCCCCAAATCGCTCAAGCAGGCGTGGAACCACCTCATAGAAAGGACGGTGCACGAGCATGCCCGTGCGTAAACTCACCAGCGAGCAGAGACTCTCGCGCGCCATCGACATCATGGAGGCCCTCTACGCCGCCGGCGATGGCGGCATGACACGAACCGAGATTTGCAGCCGCTTTGACATCACGGGGGCGTCGCTCGACGAGATTCTCGAGATCGTCTCGACGCTCGCGGACCGAGAATCGGGCGCGCGCATCATCTGCGAATGCCGCGGCGAGCGCGTGGCCCTCACTGGTGACGCCGGGCGCGTGCTACCGTTGCGCCTGAGTGCCGCCGAGGGCGCCGTGCTCAACCATGAACTTGAATCGTTGGGGATCGAGCCGCAGACGGCAGCTCGGATTCGACATGCCCTTCTGCCCGAAGAGCTCGGCTATAACCAGCGCGTCTTTGACACCGTCAACCACGGGTCGCACTGGCAGCAGCTGAGCTGCGCCATTCAGGACGGTGTTCGTTGCCGCATCTCGTATCGCTCGATGGACGATGCGCGGCCACGCGAGCGTCTGGTCGACCCCTTGCGCATTACGGCAAACGGCGACCAAACATACCTGATTGCCTGGGACATCGCGATCGATGAGCAGCGCACCTATCGCATGGATAAAATCGAGGGACTCACCTTGACGGAAGACTCCGTCGTGCCTCACACACCGGGCGTCGCATCCCTCCACGATTCCCTTGCCCGGACGCAGCGTAGCGCAAAGCTCTTGATGCCATTCGATATGGCGGAGCATCTGGACTGGGCCGGCATCACCCTAATCGAGCGCAGCGGGGCAGACATGGCAACGGTAACCGTGCATTACGGCTCCGAGCGTTGGCTACTGAGCCAGGTAATCGCAGCGGGCGGAGCCATCCGCATCTTGGATGACCCCGCCCTGTCAAAGCGTCTGTGCGATATGGCAAAAACCCTCGTCTGTCCGCTTTAGCGCCGCCGCTCGTGACGTGCGCGCCACAGTTGCAGATAGTGACCGATCTGCGCCGATTCGATGCGCTGGTAGGAGCTCGTGGGCAGCGACGTTAAGAACTTCTTTCCGTAGCCCTTCGTCACCAGGCGCGGGTCGGCCAGAATCAGCACGCCGCAATCGGTCGACGAGCGGATAAGGCGGCCGGCCGCCTGCTTAACCTCGAGCACCGCCTCGGGCAGCGAATAGCGCGCCCAAGCGCGGTCTTCGCGCAGGTTGCGCTCGCACGAGAGCGGGTCCGTGGGGCTCGAGAACGGCAGCTTGGGAATGATGACGCAACGCAGCGTCTCGCCGCTGGCGTCAAACCCCTCCCAGAAGGCCTTAAGCGCAAAAAGCGACGAGGTCGGCTCGTTGATAAACCGGTCGCGCAGGCGACGAGGAGATGAGTTGCGCTGCTGGCAGTCGAGCTCCAGACCCGCACGGGCCATCTTGGGCTCAACGCGGGCGTACAGGTCTTCCATGTCGCGCCGATTGGTGAACAGTGTGAGCACCGATCCGCCCATGGCAAGATGGGCGTCGACCAGCACGCGCTCGAGCGCCGTAAGATAGCTCTCGCGATCGCGCGGATCGGGGATATCGCCCGCAACGACTACAGCCATGTTCGAATCGAAGTCGTAGCTCGAGTCCAAGTGCAGCGATGAGGATGTTGAAGCACCGATGCGATCGAGGCCGACCGCATGGTTAAAGTGTTCAAAGCTTTTGGACACCGTCATAGTCGCCGAGGCAAAGATAGCCGTGTGGACCTCGGGCAGCCACTCGGTTGCCAAGGCCTCGCCAATGTCGATGCGCTCTGCGGTCATCGACTCTCCGCCGGCACGCAGCCTGCGATTGACCTGCAGCGAATACACGTAGTGTTCATCGGTGCCATCAATGATGAGTTTGAGGTTCTCGACCAGCTCGTGCAGGCGACGCGAGATATCACCCAGGTCAACAACAACCTCGGGCTTGTCGGCGGCGACGGCTTGCACCAGCGCGTCGACGCTCTTGTCAGCCTGTTCCAATGCATCGATGGCAGCGTAGGCCGACTGTAAGAAATCATGCCAGTCGTCAGATTCGCGCAGCTCGGGGCCAATCCATAGATTGGCATTGTCATAACCCCCACGCGCACGGCGGCCGAGCTCGCGAACGCCATCGAACACGTCGGCGATTGCCATGCTCGCGCGCGCAACCGTCGACGTCGCCTTGGCAGTAAGGCCCAGATAGAGCGTAGAGCCCTCGGAGGTTGCCAAATCACGGGAAACCTGGCTTAGCGCGCCGGTGCTCGAGCCACCCAGGCGCTCAAACAGAACGCGTGATTCGTCCGCCGACACCACGCGCGCCCACTGGCGGCGCGCCTCGCGCTCGATGGAATGGGCCTCGTCGATTACCCAATGACGAATCGGAGGTAAAATCCTGCCCTCGGCCGCGACATTGCGGAACAGCAGGGAATGGTTGGTGACCACCACATCGGCATGCGCCGCACGACGGCGAGCGCCGTGGACCAAACATTTATCAGGGAAAAACGGGCAGAGGCGACGAGCACACTCGCGCGAGGCCGTCGTAAAGTCGGGACGGTTGACGCTGCGCCACCGAATGCCGAGCGAGTCGAGGTCGCCATCGGCTGATTGGCAGACGTACGCCATAATGACCGCGACCGCCGTGAGCGTGTCCGCCGGATCGCGCTTGGTGGTAATCTCGACCTGGCCTCGGCTCATGCGCTCAAGCTTGCGCAGGCACGGATAGTGGTCATAGCCCTTGAGAGCGCAAAATGACAGACCACCGTCCAGTTGCTCGGCAAGTTTTGGCAGCTCATGGTACATGAGCTGGTCGGCAAGATTGTTCGATTTGGTCGCAATACCAACCGTGATGTTGTTACGGCGTGCTGCCTCGGCAAAAGGCACCAGATAGGCCATCGATTTGCCGACGCCCGTGCCCGCCTCAATTACGCGATGTGTGCCCGTGACCAGCGCATCGCGGACCTCGAGCGCCATCGCGATCTGCTCATCACGCGGCTCGTAAGTGGGATACATGCGATTGACCAGGCCATCCGGCGCATAGTCTGCCTCAATCTCCTCACGACTCGGCATCTTGAGGACCGGCAGTTCGTCGGCGTCCACCCGATCGTCGGCGCGATCGGCCTTGAGAACGTCAGCACGAGCGGCGCTGAGAGAGAAGATAGAACCAGGGTTCTGCCCCGCCAAGAATGAGAAGATAGGACGATAGGACCAAGGCACATCCGGATGCATGTCGGCTAGGCGCGCCATGAGGCCCTGGGGCAAGTCGGTGAGCGCCACGAGCAACACACGCCATACGCCACACAGGGCGTCGACGTCGGCATTGGCACGGTGTGATACCGAGTCACAGCCAAACAGATCGGCCATAAAAGACAGCTTGTGCGAGGCCAGGCGCGGAAGCGCGATGCGCGACAGCGCCAGCGAATCGATCCAGATATCGCTCACGTTGACGCCGCCTTTGACCGACTCGATAAACGAGCGATCGAACGTGGCGTTATGTGCGATCACCGGGCAACCACCGACAAAATCGGCGAGAGCGGCGACGGCCTCAGCGGCCGACGGGGCATCTGCCACATCGGCATTTGTAATGCTCGTGAGCTCGGTAATCTCGGCGGGAATTAGCTGCTTGGGATGCACGAAGGTATCGAAGCGGTCGACGATCTCGCGGCCCGAAAGACGGGCCGCCGAGATCTCGATCAGCTCGTTGTCCTGCACCGAAAGACCTGTGGTCTCGGTATCGAGGACAATCACATCTTCCTCGATAAGGCCGAAGGACTGCGTTTTGGCGCGTTCGGCAAGCGTGGCATAGGAGTCGATGACAAACTGCGGCGTTCCTGACGAAACCGCGTCCTCGATTAGCATGCAATGCCCGCTCGACGAAGGCCCATACGGATCAGGCTGTCACAGACCTGCGGGAACGTCATGTCGTCTGTGTGGCGAATCTCATCCGGATACAGCGACGTATCGGTCATGCCGGGAATGGTGTTGGTCTCGAGGATGACGGGGCCGTCCTCGCTCACGATAAAATCGCTGCGCGAGATGCCCAGGCAACCGAGGGCCTTGTGAGCAGCACAGGCAAGCTCCTGAGCGCGAGCGTAATTCTCGGGTGAAATCTGCGCCGGAATACGATGGATGTCCGTAGGGTCGACATACTTCACGTCCAGATCGTAGAACTCACAGTCCTCGGGCTTGCGAATCTCGACAATCGGCAGGGCGCGCACGTCGTCCTCGCCGCACACGCCGACGGTGATCTCGGTACCCTCGATGCACTTCTCGACCAGCACTTTGTCGCCGTACTCAAACGCCTTGGCAATTGCCGCGGGCAGCTCGGAGGGCTCATGGACCAGGGAAATGCCATAGCTGGAACCGTTGACGGCCGGCTTCACAAAGCAGCGCTCGCCACAGACCTCGACGATATGATCGATATCGACTTCATCGCCCACCTCGAGCGCAAGGCCGGGGGCAATGGGGATGCCCGCCTTGGCGTATAAGAGCTTAGAGACCTCCTTGTCGGCACCGCAGGCGCTGGCAAGCACGCCCGAGGCCGTGTAGGGGATACCCAGGGTCTCCATGGCACCCTGCATGGCGCCATCCTCGCCGCCGGCACCGTGCATGGCGATAAACGCCACGTCAAAGCCGCCGGTCGCCATGGTTACCATAAAATCATCAGCGGCCGTGTCGAGCAGCTCCACCGAGGTGTAGCCGGCTTCCTTCAGTGCCACCACAACGTTCTTTCCCGAATTGAGCGAGATCTCGCGCTCGGCGGAATGACCGCCCGCCAAGACCGCTACGTGCATGTTCTCTAGGCTTTTACCCGGCATGGGCAGACTCCTCCTCTATAATTTCTGCAGCTGATACTATATTGTAGCGATACCCTCTACGTTTCCCCAAAATCGAAAGGCTTCCATGAATCCCAGGACTAAATCTCAGGACATTCGCGACTTGAGCCAAAACGATATTCGCGAGCTCGTGGCCGAACTTGGCCAGCCAGCCTTCCGCGCGAAGCAGCTCATCGAATGGGTCTTTGAGAAGAACGTTTGTTCGTTTGACGATATGACCAACCTTCCCAAGGCTTTCCGCGAGCAGCTTAAAGAGGCTTTTGCCTTTGACACGCCGACTGAACTAACCAAGCAGGTTTCCAAAGATGGCTCTCGCAAGTATCTGCTCGAGTACCACGACGGCGTTTCCGTCGAGACTGTCGGTATGCCCCGTCGTAACAAGCTTTCCGTCTGCGTTTCCACCCAGGCTGGCTGTGGCATGGGCTGCGCCTTTTGCGCTACCGGTCTCAACGGCCTCAAGCGCTCTCTGACCGCTCAAGAGATCGTCGACCAGGTACTTCATGTATCCAACGACTTTGGCGAGCGCGTCACGAGCGTTGTCTTCATGGGCCAGGGCGAGCCGTTTGCCAACTACGACGAGGTTCTCAAGGCGTTGCGAATCATCAACGACCCCGATGGCATCGGTATCGGTGCTCGTCACCTCACCGTCTCTACCAGCGGTGTTATTCCCGGTATTCGCAAATTTGCCGACATCCCCGAGCAGTTCACGCTTGCCGTTTCCCTGCATTCCGCCATCCAGTCGACGCGCAATAAGCTCATGCCCGGTGTTAAGAAGTACACGCTGCTTCGCCTTCACGAAGCGCTTCAGCTCTACACCGAGAAGACCGGCCGCCGCCCGACCTATGAGTATGCCATGATCGAAGGCGTCAACGATACGAATCCCGAAATGCAGGCGCTCTGCGACTTCTGCGAGGGAACGCTGTGCCACGTTAACCTCATTCAGCTTAACGACATCGAGGGTAGCCCGCTCAAGCCGTCGCCGATTCATAAGGTTGAGGATCTTCAGCGTCGTCTTGAGTCCCGTGGCATCGAGACCACGATTCGTAACTCCCGTGGTAACGATATTGACGCCGCTTGCGGACAGCTGAAGCAGCGCTTCAAAGTTCAGAAAAACGCATAGGGGAGTCGCATCCCAAAACGTTTCATGTGAAACATCGAACGACCCCGGTTACAGAATATGCAACCGGGGTCGTTTCATTTATTGACCTTAATTTTGAATCAGCTGCTACCTGTCCCATTTTTTACGGCCAAAATAAGGGGTCCTTGTCTCATGAATCAGACAAGGACCCCCTCAAATATGCTGAGTAATTGTTAGGTACCTAATAGCCTACATTTTCCCATTGGTTGCTGACCCAACCCTGATTAATCTTGGGATTCTTCGTTACCTGAGCTGTACGCATGGCAACATCTTCCGTCATAACATCCATTTTCTTTTTGGAAGTATCGACGATATCTTGCGCGCCACGAAGCAAACGACCTCGAAGTTCATCGTCTGTCGCGATCTTATAGCCAGCAAAGGCACCAGCCGCGACAGTCGTCACCAATGTAATCGCTGTTAAAATCTTATTCCTCATCTTGGCCTCCTTGATCAAACTGAATCATTTCGCCAAGAATACGAGAGAGCTCTTCCTCGTCTTTAAACTCAATCTCAATCTTATTCTTTCCACGCGAGCTCTTCACACGCACGTTGGTATTAAATACCTGACGAAGCACACGGGCAGCCTTTTTAAAGGACTGAGGCGTTGCAGGCCTTGGCGTCTTAGGTGTCTCTCCGGCAGAAAACAACGGAGCAAGATTTTCTGTCGCTCTTACGGAAAGGCCCTCTGTAACAACTTTCTCTGCAAGTCGAATACGCGCGTCCTCATAGGGAACTGCAAGAATCGCACGTGCATGACCAGCAGTAAGTTTGCCCTCAAAAATCATCTGCTGAACTACTTCGGGGAGATCGAGAAGACGCAGCGAGTTTGTAATTGCAGAGCGTGACTTGCTTACTGCCTTCGACAATGCCTCCTGGGTCATCCCGCTGGCATCAATGAGTTGGCGATAGCCCTTAGCCTCTTCGACGGGATTCAGATCAGAACGCTGAAGGTTTTCGATAAGAGCAAGAGCCAGCATCTCTTCATCATTTACCTCTTTAATGATGACTGGCAATTCTTCAAGGCCAGCAAGCTTTGAAGCTTGGTAACGTCGCTCACCAGCAATGATCTCATAGCCGTTTCCATGCTTGCGAACCAAAAGCGGCTGCAAAACGCCGTGCTCTTGGATTGACTCGCTTAACTCGCGAAGTTCAGTTTCGTTAAAATGAATTCGTGGCTGATTAGAGTTGGGAACGATATCCTCAATAGGTAGTTTTGTTTCAGATGCGGCATTTGAAGCCGATGCAGCCGAACCGCCGGTCTCATACTCGGCCTCTGAGACCAAAGCATTGAGTCCACGTCCCAATCCGCCACGTTTCTTTACACTAGGCACGCTTGATCACCTCTTTTGCAAGGTTCATATATGCTTTTGCACCCTTATTTTGAGGTGCATAGGTAATTACCGGTTCTCCAAAAGACGGAGCTTCGGAGATTTTAACCGTACGGGGGATTAGCGTCTTAAACGCCTTATCACCAAAGTACGATTGAACCTCCTCAACAACCTGATTTGATAGTGAAGTACGCGAGTCATACATGGTCATAAGCACACCATAGGTGTCTAAGCCCTTGTTCAGCCGTGATTTGACCATCTTCATTGACTCAAGCAGCTTCGTAACACCCTCGAGTGCGTAATATTCGCACTGGATCGGAATCAAAACGCTGTCTGCTGCGGTCAAAGCGTTGATAGTAAGCAGGCCGAGCGAAGGAGGACAGTCAATGAAAATAAAGTCAAACTCGTCCTGAATCGGCTCAAGCAAATCTTTGAGGCGGGTTTCACGAGCAATTGCGCTTACGAGCTCAATTTCCGCGCCTGCAAGTTGAATTGTAGCCGGAATAACGAATACCTTTTTACAATTTGTATCAAGAACAAGCGATTCTGCCGGCACATCATTCAACAATGCATCATAGATGCAGTGATCAAGGTCTTCTTTTTCAATTCCGAATCCACTGGTGCTGTTTCCCTGCGGATCAAAATCGACAATCAGTGTCTTACGACCCTGCTCACCCAGTGCTGCTGCAAGGTTTACAGCCGTCGTTGACTTACCGACGCCGCCTTTTTGATTGATGATTGCAATGATACGCGTGTCTTTTGCGCTCTTAGAACGCTTAACGTCGCGAAATCCCACGGTCCCTCCTGGTGTGTATTAAAGCTGTCAAACGGAGGATGTTTCACGTGAAACATTCCGAATCGATATCAACCGCCATGTTTCACGTGAAACACTGCAAGTTGTTAGTATCCATTATGTTTCACGTGAAACATCTAGGCAAGCGGATTCTTCTTTGCCACGCCATTTGCACGAGGCAATGAGACAGATGCTAGATGACTCTTCTTAAGAACAATGAACTCCCTATGACCCAAGCCTTCAGGCAAATCAATTGCGTCATTCAGAAGCAAAGTGAAGCCGCAAATCTTAGCTGCTGACATGCCGGAAGCAAGCTCCTCATCCGAAGGATTGCCCTTGGTTATAACAAATAGCCCTCCATCCTTCAGATACGGAGCCGCATACTCAACAAGAATCGGTAGAGGGGCCAGTGCGCGGGCGGTTACAACAGAGAACTGCTTCTTATGGCTTCGAGCAAATTCTTCAAGACGATCATGAACCGCATGAGCATGTTTCAATCCAAGAGCATGGACAAAGGAATTAACCGCATCAACCTTCTTGCCAACAGAGTCAATATAAGTAGCTTTACGATGCGTGGTTATAGTTAATGGAATACCAGGGAAGCCCGCACCTGTTCCCATATCGAGCAAAGCTCCCTCAGGAGCCTTGTTGATATAGGGGAGCAAAACAAGTGAGTCGAGGATATGAAGTACTGCAGCATCTTCTACGTTAAGAATACGGGTGAGATTGGTTGTCTTATTTGTTTCTAGAACCAAATCCAAATGCTGAATACATTTTCTCAGCTCAACATCAGTTACGCTCAAGGAATACTCTTTGCAATAGGAAGTTAGACGACTCAACATCTCGTCAGCCTGCTGATCAGTAAGTACTAACAACGAAAGCTCCTTTCTGACAAAAATCAGTGTATCGAGAACTTTTGACAAAAAAAAGGGGACGTGGAAACCACGTCCCCTTAGCATAAGCTCGAGAAGATTATCGAGCAACAATCACCACATGGCGATCAGGGTCAGAACCCTCAGAATGAGTATCGACGGCATCATTGCCACGAAGTGCAATGTGAACCAGTCGACGCTCGTAGGCATTCATGGGCGGAAGCGAAACACTCTTATGAGTGCGGATGGCACGCTCGGCAGCAGACTGAGCCATGGAAGCAACCTTGTCCTGACGGCGACTCTTGTATCCCTCTACGTCCACTACAACCGGATACCTAAAGCCAAGTTTGCGGCTCACCAGCAAAGAGAACATAACCTGAAGGGCATCAAGGGTGCGACCATGACGGCCAATGAGAACAGCAAGGTCGGGAGCCGTTACATCCAAAATCAGCTCACCCTCGTCGCCCTCATACTCATCGATAGGAGAGTTGGCGGCATCGAAGTGCGAAAGGATGGAACGCAGGATGGAAATCGCAACATCGGCAATGGTGTCGAGCTCCTCATCGGTCAGCTCTTCACCAGCCTTGTAGCGCTGTGCAATCTCGGGATAATCGCCCGCGACCTGCGGGGCAACCTCCTCAAGCATATCCTCGATGATCTCTTCAGACATAACGTACTCCAAAAGTTAGGTACCTAAATAAGATTGATATCCCGTTACTTCTTCTTGTGCGGGCGCGGCTTCTTCTCTCGACGAATGACCTCAACCTGCAGCGGAGCGTTCTTAAGACGCTCCTCCTCATCGGCCTTCGCCTTGTCGATGACCTTCTGCGTCACAAAAATCTGCTGGATAACCTGCCAAGCAGACGAGACGTCGTAGTACAGCAGAACACCAACGGGAAGGCTCCAGCCCATCCAAAGCATCATGACCGTCATGACAACGGCCATCATACGCATGCTCTGAGCCTGCTGGCCGGTCTGGTTGCGCGACATATAGAGCTGCGGAATCAGGGTCAGGACGGCGAACAGGATCAGGCAAACCAGCGCAGGCAGTGCAACCATAAAGCCATCGGCAAAGGAAGCGCTCGGCGTGGTGGTCAGGTCGGGCAGGATGTTGAAGAACGAGAACGTGCCGTCGTTAAAGTACTGCGGCAGGTTGCGCAGCAATGTAAACAGGGCGAACAGGATAGGCATCTGAATCAGCAGCGGCAGACAGCCAGCCATGGGGTTGAACTTGTTCTCGCTGTAGAACTTCTGCATCTCCTCGGCCTGACGCTGGGGATCGTCGGCATAGCGCTCCTGGATCTCGAGCATCTTGGGCTGCAGCACCTGCATGCGAGCCGTCGACTTGGTCGACTTGAGCATGAGCGGCGTCAGCAGCAGACGGATGATGACCACCAGGATGATGATGGACAGGCCCCAGTCGACCGCAAAGGTCTGGATGAGCTTGAGCAGCTCGAAAAGGATGTTAACGATCCAATCCCACATGTAAGTTTTCCTCCGATAGCGAGTGCCCGCTAGGGCACAGGGTCATAACCGCCGACGTGCAGGGGATTGCAACGAGCGATGCGCCTCACGGCAAGCCAGCAGCCTCTCAAAACACCGTGCTTCTCAATCGCCTGGATGGCGTATTGCGAGCACGTTGGGTAATAAATGCAGGCGTCAGGCAATAAGGGCGAAATAACCTGTTGATATATGCGAATAGGAGCGATGGCAACACGTCGCAAAACGTGATTGCTCATCGCTCCTCCCCGGCAACGCCGGCGCGCTTCATAAGCGAACGCAACGCCTTGTCCATCTCCTGCGGCGAGGAAACCCTCGTCTTGGGAGTTGCAAACAAGATGATGTCATAACCCGCAACGGGAAATCCGCAGCTGCGGGCGGCCTCGCGCATCACACGCTTAGATCGGTTGCGCACGACGGCACAACCGAGTCGCTTAGCACCAACGAAGGCGACCCTTCCGGAGTCGCCTTCGCCAACCGATTCACATATGGTCATTCGAATCAGAGGATGATTGAAACGACGCCCCTGACTGAACACATGCTCGAAATCTTGCCGAGACTTAATAGTCTTCATGCGAGATGTGTGTATCGCTGCTAGACAGTGAGACGCTTGCGGCCCTTGGCACGACGACGGGCGAGCACGGCACGACCACCCTTAGTGGCCATACGGGCACGGAAGCCATGGGTCTTGGCACGCTTACGCTTATTAGGCTGATACGTACGCTTCATCTTAAGTTCCTCCTGCTGCATTTCGAGTGTCCGCGGGGACGCGGACGCAGATATAGACACGTGAGCTTGAAGATTGTAGGGAAATCAATGTTCAAATGTCAAGAAATCAAAGGTAAAAGGTTGCGCAGTTCACACGGTTCCCCCATAAGCACAACCGAAATTTGCGCCTTATGGCAACCTTTCACGATATTTCATCGAGTTTTCAACAGGTCATGTTGGCAATGTTGAGAACTTTTCGCCCGTTTTCCAAAGTTTTCAACAAGTTTTGAAAAGTTGTCGAAAGATGAGAAACGTTGCACGGTGAGCTACTATTTGTTCGAAACCTTTTGAAAGATTGCGAGCGGCATGTCTGACGACTTTTACACCATGGTCGATTCCGGAGACCCGGCACCCGACAACGAGCACATCACCGGCGTGCGCGAAGAGCGTGCGGAAGGCGAGCAGACGACCACGCAGGCGCCAAAAGCCATGTACGCCGCGCGCATCGCCGTCTATGACGACATGCTGTCGACACCGCGGGTGATCGTCATTGATCCGCAAGATGTCCGCACGTATTTGGAAGAGACGACCAACACCGTCTACCAGTGCATGAAAGAACAAGGTGGCCACATCTCGCTCATGGTCATCCGCGAGATTGTCGAAAACTTTATCCACGCACACTTTGCCGAGCCCATCATCTCGATTCTGGACGGCGGAGACACCATCCGCTTTGCTGACCAAGGACCCGGCATCGACGACAAGGAACGTGCTTTCGACTTTGGCGTTACCAGCGCAAACAGCAAGATGAAGCGCTATATCCGTGGAACCGGAGCAGGGTTTCCCATGGTGCAGGAGTATTTGGAAAACGCCGGCGGTGCCGTATCCATCGAGGACAACATGGGCAACGGCACCGTGGTTACGGTAAGCCTGAACCCTAAACGCGTGCAGGAAATCGAGCGTGCCGGCGGACGCGGCGCTGCCGTGCGGCCCGAGACGGAGCAGCCCACATATCCCCTGCCGGGAGCTTTTGCGCAGCAGCCCATGGCAGCGCAGCAGATGCAGCCCACCGTGGGACAGATGCAGCAGCCCGGAATGCCTCCTACACAAGAACCCCAAGCGGCATCGATGTCGATGCCGCCAAGCATGCCAGAGGCCATGTCGCTGGCGGATCAGGATACAGCAGCAATGCAGCAGGCGACAGGGGCACCGGGTGGCCAGCAAATGGGCTATCAGCCGTACCAACAGGGATATCCATATCAGCAGATGCCGCCACTGGGGTACGGCCAACCGTTCCCGCAGCAGTACCAGCAGGGATATCAGCAGCCGTACCAGCAGATGCCGCAGCAGCAGTACAACCCTTGGACCCAGCAGATGCCTCCACAGCCTTACCAACAGTGGCCTCAAAGTTTTCAACAGCAAATGCCGCCGATGCAGAGTTCTCAACAACCAGCAGCTCAAATGATGTATCCTAATGCAGCAAATCAGTATGCGCAGCCACAACCGGACGTGTTCGTAAGCGATCGCGGCAACGCCGCGCTGGGCTATCTGGCGCAAAATGAAGCGTGCGGTGCAACCGATCTGGCGAGGGCGTTTGGAAACTCGGCCCCCACCTGGTCACGCACGCTCAATGACTTGGCGCAGGCCGGCTTGGTCATCAAGCATGGCCAGAAATACCATCTGACCGAACTCGGCGCCGCTCGCGTGCGAGCTCAGAGCTAAAGAACGGGAGAGACAGTGGACGAGGAAGCAAGCATCATCCTGGGGGATGCCATCGCCTTTTGTCAGCGCGACGGCCAAGATGCACGCCTCATCAACATGCTGGGGCAATCGCGGGCCATAAGCCTGACCGAAGATACGCTCACGATCGAGGCCCCCTCGCGCTTTGCCATCGCGCAGCTCAAAAAGCATCAGCCGACTATTGAGGCCTATCTGGAAGAAATCGCCTTTGCACCGATTGCGCTCGACATCGTGGCACCGCAAGGCGCGGCGACGGAATCCGCTGCCGCGACGGCGCCCGCCACGGCTCCCGCTGCTTCCCCGGCGGTGTCGGCCTCCGCAGGCGACGTGCCGACAATCGAGCACCAGCACAGCAATGTTTCCCGTGAAACCATGTTACCGGTGCCGACCGCGGCAGCGACGTCAACGAATGCACCCGTCACGCACATGCCCATCGCTCACGACGCAGCGGCGGGCGCGGATTCGGGCATTGCAATCAAGAACACGCTCTCGGCCGACGATTTTCGTCGCATGATGAACCAGATGAAGGGCGGAGCGCCGACTAAATCCACGCAAGCTGCGGCCCCCGCTTCACCCATGCCAGCACCGACCGTGCCGGCCGAGCAGAATACGGATGGAGCCCCGCTCGCCGCGAACTCAAAATTTACCTTTGAGAACTTTGTCTACGGCCCCGAGAACAGCCATGCCTATCGCTCGGCACTCAAGTTTGCCGCCCTCGCGGACGAGCGCGGCACATGCACATCACTGTTCATCTACGGCAAATCGGGCCTGGGCAAGACGCACCTGCTGCTTGCCATCAAAAACGAGCTCGCCGAGAAGTCGCCCGAGATCAAGGTCAAGTATGCAAACTCCCAGGCATATCTGGACGACCTGATGACCGAGTTCGACCGTCAAAAGAAGAGCAACGCCCCCATCATGCAGGCATACCACGGCGTGGACGTGCTCATCATCGATGACATCCAAAACATCATCGGCAAGCGCGCGAGCGTGGACTACTTTTTCCAGCTCATGGACGAGTTCATCCGCAACAACAAGAAGGTCGTCATCGCGGCAGACCGCGCCCCCAAGGACCTAAGCATGGACGAGCGTCTGACCAGCCGCTTCAACGCCGGAATGCTCTGCCTGGTCGCAGAGCCCAGCTACGAGATGAAATACAAGATCTTGCAGCGCTATTACGAGAACACCATCGTCGCCGCTCCCGAGGCAGGCGACGACTCGCTGCTGGCGGCCTATGGGGGCGACGGCGGACACCTGACCGACGAGCACTTTAAACACATGGCCGAGGTCTCGGGCACCAACATCCGCGAACTCGAGAGCTTTTGCGAGCGCTGCGCCGGCGAGGCGGGCGACCGCGAGCGCGAGGGCGGAGAGCTCACCTTTGACGATATCGACGCCATCGCCAGCCAGTACTTCGACACATCGGCCAAAAAGATCAACGTCCAGACGGTTCAGTCCGTCATCGAAGAGCAGTACGGCGTGACGCACGAGGAGCTCATCGGCCCGCGCCGCAACGCCAATATCGCCAAAGCACGCCATATCGCTATCTACCTGGCCATCGAGATGTGCGAAATGACGACCACGGCGGTGGGCGCCGAATTTGGCAACCGCAACCACTCGACCGTCAGCACGAGCTACAAAAAGGTCCAGAAGATGATCCAGGAAGACCGCACCGTCACCGAAGACCTCAAGTCGCTGCGCGATAAAATTACACTGCGCTCGTAGGGAAATAGAGACACCTGTTGAAAACTTGTCGAAACCACGGGCATAAGGTGTTTAAAACCCAACCCGCGGTGATGAAAAGTTTTGCGCAGGTTTTGAACGTGAAAAACCACCCCCGTTGCACACAGGTTGCTGTCGATTCTCTTTCTGGGTCTGACCTGCGTCTTTGGGAGTAATCAACAGTTTCGTCAGTGCTATTACTATTATTAAGATATTTATATCTATAGAAAGGTATTAAAAGATGAAGTTCACCGTCAGCCAGAGCTCGCTCACACAAGCCATCGGCGTCGTTATGAAGGGTGTCGCTTCGGCATCCACCCTTCCCATCCTGTCGGGCGTGCTCGTTAAGGCGCAAGACGGCATCTTGGAATTCCAGACCTCTAACTACACCATCTCGATCCGTCATCGCATCGCGGCGCATGTCGAAGAAGAGGGCGAGATGGTTATCCCCTGTAAGATGCTCTCCAATATCACCAAGACCCTCCCCGATGCCCCGGTCACCTTTGAGCTGTCCGAGCGCCAAGTGCTGATCAGTTGCGAGAAGAGCTCTTTTAGGCTGAACACGCTCGATGCCAATGACTTCCCCGAGTTTCCGGCCTATGCCATCGAGAGCGCCGTGGAACTGCCGACCGATATCTTGTCCGAGATGGTCGGCCGCGTGTGGCGCGTCACCTCGACCGACAAGGCCCGCCCCATCCTGGGTGGCGTGCACATGAAGGTCGAGAACAACACCGTGCGCCTGGTGGCGACCGATTCCTTCCGTTTGGCCGTGTGCGATACGCAGGTCGAGACCTCGACCCTCGAAGGCTCCTTTGAGCTCAACGTTCCGGCTGACGCCTTTAACGACGCGCTGAACATCATGGCCAGCCAGGCGACCATCATGATCGGGGCTACCGACACCCAGGTCGTCTTCGAGGCCGGCAACACCACCTACGTGTCGCGCCGCATCGAGGGCGTGTACCCCAACTACAAGCAGCTCATCCCCGATTCGTGCGTGACGAGCGTCAAGATCGACGTCGCCGCCTTTAACGCCGCCCTCAAGCGCGTGGCCGTTATCGCGAGCGCCAACCCCGCCGTCAAGTTCGAGATCGATGTCGAGAACGGGCAGATGGGCCTGTCCTCCATCTCCAATGACCAGGACCTTGCGCAGGAGACGATCGATGTCGAGGCCGAGGGCGAGTCGGGCACCATCGCCTTCAACTACCACTACATCTTCGGCTGCCTCAATGCCCTATCCAAGGAGAAGGAGATCACGCTGGAGCTCAAGAGCTACTCGCAGGCGGGCATCTTCAAGTCCTACGACAAGATCAACTACCTGTACCTGGTCATGCCGGTCCGCATCTAGCGTTGCGCCATGACCATGTTCGCCCGCGATCTTTCCGTCGCGCACTACCGCAGCTTCGATAGCTATCGCCTTGCCCTGGACGAGGGCGTGACGATACTTGCGGGACCCAACGCGGCGGGAAAGACCAATCTTATAGAGGCGCTGCAGCTGCTGACGAGCGGCGCCTCGTTTAGGCATCCGACCGCCGCCGAGCTCGTCCATGACGGCGCGGGCTCGTGCAAGGTCGAGCTGAGGCTCGAGGGCGACGGCCGCGTGCTTGATATGGGATTGAGCGCGGAGGACGGTAAGCGCTCGTTTAGCCGCAACGGCAAGAGATGCTCTGCCGCCGGTGTGCGCGGGGTCCTGCCGAGCGTGCTGTTTTGCCCCGACCATCTGGACATGGTTAAGCGAGGCGCCAGTGTGCGCCGTGCCGCCCTCGATGACTTTGGCATGCAACTGAGCGCACGCTATGCCGATCTTGCGAGCACCTATGGGCGCTGCGTGACCCAGCGTAACGCCTTGCTCAAGGAGGCCTGGTGCTGCCGCGAGATGCTCGGCGCGTGGAACGATTCGATTGCCCGCGCGGGCGCGGCCCTGCTCGTGCACCGGTTGGCCCTGCTCGACCGGCTGGCGGGCCATGTGCACACTGCCTACGGGCAAGTGGCGTCCGGCGAGGCCGCCAACGTGACCTATGCGTCCACGCTGGGGGATTTGCCCCAGGTCGAGGATCGCGAAGAGCTGAAGGGCTGGGCGTACGAGCGCATGCTGGCTGCCCTTGATGAGCACGCCGACGAGGAAATTCGCCGCGGCGTGACGTTGGTGGGACCGCATCGCGATGAGATTGAGTTTGCCGTGGCGGGTCGCTCCGCCCGTTCATTTGCCAGCCAAGGTCAGCAGCGGACGTTGGTTCTGGCCTGGAAGGTGGCGGAGGTGGCCGTGGCTCGCGATGTCCTGGGCACCGCCCCACTGCTGCTTTTGGACGACGTGATGAGCGAGCTCGACGGCGAGCGTCGCGGCGCTTTTCTGCGGCTGATCGGCGATGATATCCAGACGGTCATAACCACGACCAACCTGGGGTATTTTACCGATGACCTGCTTGATCGATCCAAGGTGGTGAGCATGGGTGAGACGTGCTAATTACGAGCGCGAGAGCGAAACGGTCGCCTTCAGTGGGTTTTTAAACGCAGAGCGCCAGCGCATCCTGGCGGCTGCAACACCTGAGCGCCGCGCGCAGATGGAGGCTGCCGAGGAGTCGCGCGCGGTCTATCGCGCGTGGAACGCGGTGTGCTCGGGCACGCGCGAGGGGCGGCATGTGACGGGCCTGCGCTACCTGCCCGAGTCCAATGAGCTGCTGGTATATCTCGATTCGCCCTCGTGGACGCAGGAAATGACGCTGTTGCGCGAGATCATCCGCGCGCGTATGGAGCGCGCCGGTGCGCATGTGGATGGCCTGGTGTTCAAAACCACCGCGCCCGGTCACACGCCGCCCGCTGCCAAAGAGCGTCTGCGTCCTGCCGTGGCCGAGCGCCCGCCGGCTCCGCATGCTGACCTCAGTGAGGCCGAGCGCACCGAGATTGAGTGCCAAGTGGCGCCCATCGAAGACCAAAAACTGCGCGAGGCCCTCGAGAACGCCATGAGAGCCAGTGCCGAGTGGGCCAAGGGCGTGCAAAGCAAAAAAGAGCCTTAAATCGCATCTGGTGGCCTTGTAGAGCCAAATACCCTCGTTCCCGAGGGCATTTTTTTACGATAAACTAGTAAGGCTGTACACATTTTCTTGACTGAAGGAGGACGTGTGGCAAACGAAAACGATTACGATGGCGGCGAGATTAAGATTCTCGAAGGTCTCGAGGCCGTTCGTAAGCGCCCGGGCATGTATATCGGCTCGACGAGCGCCAGCGGTCTGCATCACCTGGTGTGGGAGATCGTTGACAACTCCGTCGACGAGGCCATGGCCGGTTTCTGCACCGAGATCCAGGTGACGGTCCACGCCGACAACTCCATCACGGTCGTCGACAACGGGCGCGGCATCCCCGTCGACGAGCACCCTGTTAAAAAGATCCCGACGCTCGAGGTCGTCATGACGATCTTGCACGCCGGCGGTAAGTTCGATAACTCGGCCTATAAGGTCTCGGGCGGCCTGCACGGCGTTGGCATCTCCGTCGTCAACGCACTGTCCAAGCGTGTGGTCGTTCAGGTTCGTCGCGACGGCAACACCTACGAGATGGAGTTCTCGCGTGGCAAGACCGTCAAGAAGATGGAGGTCGTGGACACCTCGGATTCGACGGGCACCACCGTCACCTTCTGGCCCGACGACGAGATCTTCGAGACCTGCATCTACGATTTCGATACGCTGCACAACCGTCTGCAGGAGACGGCGTTCCTCAATAAGAACCTCAAAATCGTGCTGACCGACGAGCGCGAGGCGACTCCCCATGTGGAGGAGTTTTGCTACGCCGGCGGCATTATCGACTTCGTCAAGTTCCTCAACGAGGGCAAGGACGTCCCCGAGGCCTTTAAGGAGCCCATCTACATCGAGGGCAAATCGGACCCGGACGCGCCTGTGACCAAGATGGGCGAGGTCGAGGTTTCCCTGCAGTGGAATAGCGGTTACGGCGAGAACGTCATGTCGTTTGCCAACGACATCTACACCCCCGAGGGCGGCATGCACCTTGAGGGCTTCCGCACCGCGCTCACCCGCGTGATCAACGATTACGCGCGCAAGCAGAACCTGCTCAAGGAAAAAGACGCCAACCTGACCGGCGACGATGTGCGCGAGGGCCTTTCGGCCGTTATCTCGGTCAAGCTGCCCGACCCGCAGTTTGAGGGCCAGACCAAGGCAAAGCTCGGCAGTTCCTATATGCGCGCGCTGACGCTCAAGATCGTGACCGACGGCCTCGCCGATTACTTGGAGGAGCATCCCAAGCCCGCCCGCGAGATCGTCAAGAAGGCGCAACAGGCCTGCAAGGCGCGCAACGCCGCCCGCAAGGCGCGCGAAGCGACCCGTCGCAAGAGCCTGCTCGAGACGGCGTCCCTGCCCGGTAAGCTCGCTGACTGCTCGGTGCGCGATGCCGAGCTGACCGAGCTCTTCATCGTAGAGGGCGACTCGGCAGGCGGTTCGGCCAAGGACGGCCGTCGCCGAGACATCCAGGCGATTCTGCCCCTGCGCGGCAAGATTTTGAACGTCGAGCGCGTTGGTGACCATCGCGCGTTCTCGAGTGACACCATCCAGTCGCTGATTACCGCGATCGGCTGCGGCGTCACGACGAGTGCCGGCGACGGCGGCGATTTCGATATCACCAAGGCGCGCTACCACAAGATCATCATCATGACCGATGCAGACGTCGACGGTGCGCATATCCGCATCCTGCTGCTGACGTTCTTCTACAAGTACATGCGTCCGCTGATCGATGCCGGCTACGTCTATGTTGCCTGCCCGCCCATCTTTGGCATTAAGGTGCGCAACAAGATCCACTACGTGTATCCCAACGGCCGCCAGCCCGAAGACGAGATCCTGCGTGACACCATCCAGAGCCTGGGCCTGAACCCTGACGATAACGACGAGGACGGCAAGGCCAAGGACGGCAAGATCACCAAAAAGCGCAAGGGCTATACCGTCCAGCGCTACAAGGGCCTGGGCGAGATGGACCCCAAACAGCTTGCCTCGACGACGATGGATCCAAAGACCCGCATTCTGCAGCGTGTGTCGATCGAGGACGCCGTGGTGGCGGACCGCGCCGTGCGCGAGCTGATGGGTTCCGAGGTCGGCTATCGCCGCGAGTACATTGAAAAACATGCGCATGACGCGCGTTTCCTTGACGCTTAAGAGGAGGTAACGTGGCAGACGATATCAACAATAACGAGGATATGGACGAGGCCGGCGATGCCGGTATGCCCGATGATCTGAAGCGTCTGCTTGCCCGTGCTGAGCAGGGCGAGGACGGCGACCCGGACGCCTATAACCCCGATGCCGATGATGATGAGGAAGAAGACGACGCCGAGCTCGAGGAGAGCTTTGGTGAAGTCGACCGTGGTGCCTCGGCCGGTGAGGATATCAACGGCGGCCAGCTCCAGATTTCGGAGTTCGGTCGCGAGATGAAGCAGTCGTTCATCGAGTATTCGATGTCGGTCATCACGGCGCGCGCCCTGCCGGACGTGCGCGACGGCTTAAAGCCGGTGCACCGCCGCATCCTGTACGCGATGAACGAGAGCGGCATCTACCCCAACCGCCCACATAAGAAGTCGGCCTGGACGGTCGGCGAAGTTATCGGTAAGTACCATCCGCACGGTGACTTCGCGGTCTACGAGGCCATGGTTCGCCTGGCGCAGTGGTTCTCCATGCGCACGCCGCTCATCGATGGTCACGGCAACTTCGGTAACATCGACGGCGACGGCGCGGCGGCCATGCGTTACACCGAGAGCCGCCTGGCAAAGCCCGCCATGGAACTGCTGCGCGACCTGCAGAAGGATACCGTCGACTGGCAGCCCAACTACGACGAATCGCTCGCCGAGCCCGTGGCGCTGCCTGCGCGCTTCCCCAACCTGCTGGTTAACGGCAGCCAAGGCATCGCCGTCGGCATGGCCACCAACATCGCCCCGCATAACCTCACCGAGGCGATCGAGGCCACCTGCTACCTGATCGACAACCCCGACGCCACCGTCGACGAGCTCATGCGGATCATGCCCGGTCCGGACTTCCCCACCGGCGCCATCATCATGGGCAGCGCCGGCATTAAGCAGAGCTACGAGACCGGTCGCGGCTCCATTACCGTGCGCGCCAAGGCACACGTGGAGTCCACCAAGACCGGCCGCAGCCGCTTGGTCTTTACCGAGATTCCCTACATGGTCAACAAGGGCACCCTGCAGGAGAAGATCGCCCAGCTCGTCAACGACAAGCGCATCGAGGGCATCTCGGATATGCGCGATGAGTCCAACCAGAAGGGCATCCGTCTGGTCATCGAGCTCAAGAAGGGCGTCATTCCGCAGGTCGTGCTCAACAATCTGTATAAGTACACCTCGCTGCAGACGACCTTTGGCGCCAACAACCTGGCACTCGTCAACGGCGTTCCCAAATGCCTGAGCCTGCGCGAGATGCTGCAGCACTACATCGACCACCAGGTCGACGTCGTTACCCGCCGCACCCGCTTCGACCTTAAGAAGGCCCAGGCCCGCGCGCATATCCTCGAGGGTTACCTGATGGCTCTCGACCATATCGACGAGGTCATTAGCATCATCCGCTCCTCGCAGACCGACTCCGAGGCCAGCAGCCGCCTGATCGAGCGCTTTGGCTTTACGCCCGAGCAGACCACGGCCATTCTCGAGATGAAGCTGCGCCGCCTGACCGGCCTGGAGCGCGACAAGATCCAAGAAGAGTTGGACGGCCTGCGCCGCGCCATCGCCTACTACGAGGACCTGCTGGCGCATGAGGAGAAGATCCTGGGCGTCATCAAGGAAGAGATGCGCGAGATCTCCAAGAAGTTTGGCGACAAGCGCCGCACCGAGATCAGCCAGGTTGAGAAGGACCTGGATGTCGAGGACCTCATCGCCGACGAGGATATGGTCGTGACCATCACCCATACCGGCTACGTTAAGCGTATCCCGGTGGCTGCCTACCGCGCCCAGAAGCGCGGCGGCAAGGGCGTATCGGGCGTCAACCTCAAAGAGGACGACGTTATCGACGAGATGTTCATCGCGTCCACGCACGAGTACGTGCTGTTCTTCTCGAGCAAGGGCAAGGTCTATCGCCTGAAGGTGCACGAGCTGCCGGTGGGTACGCGCCAGGCGCGCGGTACCGCGATCGTCAACCTGCTGCCCTTCGAGGAAGGCGAGAAGATCGCGAGCGTCATCAGCTGCCGCGAGTTCCCGGCCGACGAGTACCTGATGTTTGCCACCAAGAGCGGCATGGTCAAAAAGACCGTGATGAGCGCATATGACCGCAGCCGTCGCGACGGCCTGATCGCTATCAACCTGCGTGACGACGACGCGCTGCTGAACGTGCGCCGCGTGCGCGAGGGCGACAAGATTATCCTGGCCACCACCGCGGGCAAGGCGATCATGTTCTCCGAGGAGCAGGTGCGCGCCACCGGCCGCGATACCAGCGGCGTTCGCGGTATCGGTCTGAAGGACGGCGTGAGCGTTCTGGGCATGGAAGTCACTAACGGCAACGGCGATCTATTCGTCATCACCGAGCGCGGCTACGGCAAGCGCACGCCGGTCGCGGACTACCCGGAGCAGAATCGCGGCGGTCAGGGCGTCTACACCATTCAAATGACCGAGCGTAAGGGTAACCTCGCGGCCATGAAGACGGTGGGCCCGCAGCACGAGCTGTTCATCGTGACGGAGGGCGCGACGGTCATTCGCGTCAAGACCGACGAGATCAGCCAGACCGGCCGCGCCACCCAGGGCGTCAAGATGATGACCGTCGACGACAACGACCGCATCTGCGCTGTCGCCCGTATGACGGCAGCCAAGGAAAAACCCGAAGGCGAGGGCGCCGAGGCCGCAGCCGACACCGAAGAGGCTCCAGTCGACCTAGGCGACGGCAACGACATGCCAGAAGATCTCCTCGACGAGTAAGAGGCCCTAGCTGGTAGAAAACATCAGACCCCATATATCGGCGGTCGGCGCACTGCGCGCCGACCGCTTTTTTGACAACCTTGGACCCCGTGCCCGCCGAGTGGGCGAGATGGGTTAGGTTTGTCGCGAGTTCCGCACGCAAAGAAGGCCACTTAATGTGGCCTTCGTCTTGCGCAGGACTGTCCGAGCAGCAAACCTAACCCATCTCGTCCGCTCGGCGGGCACCCTCCAAAGTTTTTCAAAAAAGTTGTTGACGCGCGCGTAACGACTCGTCTAATATATCCCTTGCGCGATGGACCTGTAGCTCAGTTGGTTAGAGCGTCCGGCTGATAACCGGGAGGTCACAAGTTCGAATCTTGTCAGGTCCACCACTTTCTTTCGCAATAAACACCCCAGCGAGAGCCGAGTCGCCGCTGGGGTGTTTATTACTGTCTCCGTGGGGGTTTAGCTCAGCTGGGAGAGCGCGGGCTTTGCAAGCCTGAGGTCAGGGGTTCGATCCCCCTAACCTCCACCATGATGGACCTGTAGCTCAGTTGGTTAGAGCGTCCGGCTGATAACCGGGAGGTCACAAGTTCGAATCTTGTCAGGTCCACCATCAAAACTGTGAAGAGCCCTGGGGCGTTGCCTCGGGGCTTTTTTCTTGTCTGCGATAAATCTCATTTTGGTTTTGTGTGCTGTGCGAAAGATTGGGTAGTATAGCTATTCAATGCGGCGACCTTGCCGCGTGTTAACCGCTACGTACCGGAGGTGTTCCATGGTTCGTGTCGACATAGAGACCATCGTCATGGCCGCCGGTCCCGTGCCATCGCTTATCGTGCTTCGCGAGCGCTGCAGCAAATCGGACTCGCCCGCGCCACTGCGTTCCCTTTCCATTCAAACTGGTTCGTTTGAAGCCGCTGCCATCAGCCGCGGCATCGATAGCGGCCGCGCCGAGCGCCCGATTACCCATGACCTGTTGCTCGATACTGTTGGCGCCCTGGGTGCCAAGCTCGAACGCATCGAAATCGTTCGCGCCGAGCCGCCCGTGTTTTACGCGACGGTTGTCGTGTTGGCCGATGGCAACGAGCATAAGATCGATGCGCGTCCCAGTGATGCCATTGCCCTTGCCGTGCGCAGCAATGCCCCCATGTTTGTGGAGGACGACATCATGAATCGCCTGGGCACCGTTTCTGCCCATGCCGAGGAAGTTGACGACGAGCGGGAGTTCGAGAAGTTCGACGAGTTCGTCCATACGCTCTCCCCCGATGACTTCTAAATGTGGGGCGGCCAGGCTGCGGAGCGTTCGCTGATGGCCGGCGGTATGTCGGCTGAGGCGGCGGCCATTGCGCGCGAGGCCCAGATGCGCTCGGAGGCTTCTGAAGCGGCTCGCATTGCCTATGTGACGCAGGCCCGCACGCTTCGCGAACGCCGCGGCTCGTTTATCAAGATGGTTGTCGTCTCCGCCCTTGTCGCGGCAATCTGCTCGCGCCTTCGTGGTACAGTTGGTGCGCTTGGGTTTTCGATCTCTACGGGCCTTATGATCTGGGGTGTGGTCGATGCGGTCATGCTGACCAGTCAGATCAAGGTGCTCGACAAGCGCGCGATGGATATGATGCGCGCCCGCGACGCTGCCGCTAAGATCGCTGCTGAGGCACAAGAACTGTAACGACGCCAGACTCGATGGGAAGGTCTAAAGATGGCACAGGATATGCAGGACGCCGGTAACGTCTCCGCCGAGCTCGACGCCATGGTGTGCGATCTGATCGGCGCGTTCTTGGACGACCTTGCCGCCGGTGAAAACCCTGGCGTGGTCGTGGCAATTGAGGACGCCGCTTCCAACCGTTATCTGGCGGCGCTCGACGAGGACGGCGAAGAGGCGTGCCTCGAGGCGGCCACCAACTTTATCTCCGAGCACAAGATGGGTCTTAAGGACGAGGGCCTGGGCCGTATCGCTCGCTATGCCATCGGCTACACCGGCTGCGTCGAGATTGACGGCGGCTATCACGATGCTCTGCTCGTGAGCTTCTTCGAAACCACGCTCGAGAGCGGTTTTTCGGCATATGTGCTGTATGAGGGCATGGGCGCCGGCGATGGTTTTATGTGGAGCGACCCTGAACCTGCAGGTGAGGAAACCCCTCTCATCTAAAATCGCTAAAATAAACGAGTTTTCGGTAAAAGGCTCAATATTCCCGCCGAGCGTTGCATTGCTGGGTGGGTCGCATACGCGTGCCGGTTGTATATAGATAGAAGATAGGGGAACTACATGCGCGTAGACAATCTGAGGAACATCGCCATCATCGCTCACGTCGACCACGGCAAGACGACGATGGTCGACAAGCTCCTGCGTGCCACGGACGCCTTCCGTGCCAACCAGCAGGTCGAGGACCGCGTCCTGGATTCCAACGACCAGGAGCGCGAGCGCGGCATTACGATTCTCGCCAAGAACATCTCTATCGAGTACAAGGACGTCAAGATCAACGTCATCGACACCCCGGGCCACGCCGACTTTGGCGGCGAGGTCGAGCGCGTGCTGCGTATGGCCGACGGCGCCCTGCTGCTGGTCGACGCCTTTGAGGGCCCCATGCCCCAGACCCGCTTCGTGCTGCGTCACGCTATCGACACCGGCCTTAAGATCATGATCGTCATCAACAAGATCGACCGTCCGGGCGCCAACCCCGAGAAGGCCTACAACGACTGCCTGGACCTCATGGCCGACCTGGGCGCCACCGACGACCAGCTTGAGTTCGCCATGGAGCACGTGGTCTACGCCAGCGCCATGAACGGCTTTGCCCGTCTTGACCCCAACGACGGCAACATGGACATGTACCCGCTGCTCGATATGATTATCGACGACATGCCCGCGCCCGAGGTTGACGAGAACGCCCCGCTGGCCATGCAGTGCGTGACCATCGACCACTCCAACTTCGTCGGCCGCATCGGTATCGGCCGCGTGTACTCTGGCGCCATCCACCAGGGCGACCAGATCCTGGTTGTCAAGAACGACGGCTCCAGCGCTACCGCCACCGTCAAGCAGCTCTTTACCTTCGACTACCTGGGCCGTACCGAGTGCCAGGAAGTCGGCGCCGGCGACATCGCCGCTGTCGTGGGTATCGACCGCACCGATATCGGCGATGTCTACACCGATCCCGAGAACCCTGTCGAGCTCGAGCCCATCGAGATCGACCCGCCGACCCTGTCCATCGTCTTTGAGGCTTCGACCTCCCCGCTTGTCGGCCGCGACGGCGACATCGTGGGCGCCCGTCAGCTCAAGGAGCGCCTGTTCAACGAGGCCGAGAACAACGTGACCATGAAGATCGAGGAACTCGAGGACAAGAGCGGCGTCGAGGTCTCGGGCCGCGGCATTCTGCACCTGTCCGTTCTGATGGAGTCCATGCGCCGCGAGGGCTTTGAGTTCCAGGTCGGCCGTCCCCGCGTTCTGTTTAAGAAGGACGAGAACGGCAACAAGATGGAGCCCGTCGAGCAGGCCGTCGTCGAGTGCCCGGACGAGTACTCGGGCAAGGTCGTTGAGGTCTTCGGCACCTCCGGCGGCATCATGACGAGCATGGATACCTCGGGCATCGTGACGCACCTCGAGTTTAAGATTCCGACCCGCGGCATCATGGGTCTTAAGAACCGCATCATGAACGTCACCCACGGCGAGGGCGTGTTCTACCACACCTTCCTGGAGTACGGCCCCTATGCCGGCGAGATCGGCAACCGCCAGAACGGCGCAATGATCTCTATGACCACCGAGAAGGCCGTTGCCTATGCCCTGGGTACGCTGCAGGAGCGCGGTCAGCTGTTTGTTGAGCCAGGCACCGAGTGCTACGAGGGCATGATCGTGGGCGAGCGCAGCAAGGCTGGCGACATGGTCGTCAATATCGCCCGTACCAAGAACCTGGGCAACCAGCGCTCCTCGACCTCCGATATCTCCGTTCAGCTGGTGCCGCCCCGCACCTTCTCGCTGGAGGAGGCGCTGGAGTACATCGCCGACGACGAGCTGGTCGAGATCACTCCCAAGAACATCCGCCTGCGCAAGCGTCTGCTCAACGCCACCGACCGCAAGAAGGCTGCCGTTCGCGCCGGCCAGGTCAACAAATAAGCGCTGGGCTTTATAGCGACTAACAAGAAAGGGCGTCGACCATCGCGGTCGGCGCCCTTTTTGTGCAGTGGACAGGTTCGTTTGCACCACAGCTGGGGCGGTTATCCCTCCGAGCGGCTTTCCGGTCAAAGTTAAGTTGTTTAAACATATACATAATTCTACAGAATATAACTGCTTTAATGCAAACCCGTTAACAGGTAAATACCAACTGGTATTAAATTAAAAGACCTCTTTACCTGCGGTTTACATGACTGGTATCTATATTATATTTTATGCATTGTGGCATAGACGAACCGTCTTAGAAGCTGCTCCCCAATGGGTTCTTGCAATGCGCTAGGCAGGTTCATGTTGATGTTGGGGTTTGTGTTCGATCCGACGATTCGCCGTATTCCACACTGTGTTGTAGGAATTAGGGGACAACTATGGACGCACACCGCTCGCGGTCGCTGGGTATGGCGGCCCTGGTCTTCATTTTGATTAGCCTCACCGCCGCTGTTTTTCACGGCGCAGCCCCAGTGCGCGCCGAGGACGTGACGACGCCGACGCCGATTGTGATCAACGGCGATACGGCGGACGTTACGGTTGGGCTGTATGCCGATAAGGGTCGTCAGCAGCCTCTCGGTAAAGAGGGCTCACCCTCGATTACGACAGCCGATACTATCTACGGTTTTATGGAAGCTCGTTTTCATGAGAATTGTGGGCCTACACCTGAAAGGCTTGAGACGATTTATACCTTTCCCGACTCGATTGTTGTGAACGAGAACGAGGGCGGTATCTTAAGGACGGATGATACCGAGAATGCACAAAGGATGGGAACTTGGTACATAAAGGATAACAAGGTCGTTTTTAATTACGATGCCAGCTATCTCAGCGGTCATCCCTCTTCGCTCTATGTGCGCGTCAATTTCGAGTTTGAGCTTAAAGACAAAGATGTAGATGACGGCGAAAAAGTCGAACTGAAATTTCCAGGCGTTGGCGAAACTGTGCCGATCGAGATTCAAGATGGCGCAGTTGATGGAAACAAATCAGGTGTCTTTTCCCAAGATGGCAGTACCGGAAATGCCAAGATAACTTGGACTATTAATCTGAGTGTTACGTCGCACGCAACGGATGTAAAACTGGTCGATACGCTCGGTGACTACCTGGACTTTGAGCAAAGCAGCTTCAAGCTCGATGGAAATCCTCTTGGTTCGTCCGTGAGCATCGAAGAGCGAACTGCAACGTTGCCGCTAGGTAACCTTTCTCAGGGCGACCATACCGTTACCTACGAAACGACAGTTAGCAAGAACTTGTCTCTTTCTAATGGCACACCTACGCAAGGTAGGAATAGTGTGCAAACAACCTGGGGAAAAGCAAATCACCAACAATCTCTTACGATTAGAGGGGCGTCGGAACCGTTTCAATACGACATGATTCAAAAAGAGGCTGGCTTCGGAACATCGTCTGTCATCACTTGGAAGGTTGTGCTCAACAGGGGGTCTCTCAAGGCCGATATGTCTGGCTACACCTTTACCGACAAGCTCGATGGCAAGCAGGATTATATTGGCAGCTATACGGTCTACAAGGGCGAGACCGCCGATGAAAAACAAAAGATCGATGAGGAAATGCTGAGCGAGTCAGGGGATTCATTTAGCTATACGTTTAATCCAAAAGAGGGCGATCGGTATGCGACCTACTGCATCGTCTATCAAACTAAGCTGAAAGATGAGAATTCCTACGAAAAAGTTAGTAACACGGCAAGTGTGAAAAAAGAAGACTCCGGTCTGCCCTCTGGTGAAAGCACCGCATACTACATCCGTCCTTGGACGGGCAAAACCATTAGCAAAACGCTGCTTAATCCGGATGAGGCATCTCGGACCGGAAAAGCAACTTGGCAATTACGCGTAGAGCTCCGTGATTACGTAAATGCGAAAAACCCAACATCCATTCTTATCAAAGATACCATGCTGGCGGCTTGGAAGCAGACTATGGGGCCGGATACCTCCGATGGCCCTTCACATGTAATTACCATTGGGGGTACCAAACTGGACCAAGGTACCGATTGGACGTTTGCGGGTGGTGAAAATCCGTCGCAGAACAGCAACCAACACAACTGCAATATCCAAATAACCATTACGGATAAAGTCAAAGAAGCGCTTGATAAGTCCCCCGAGGTGGTTATTACGTATAAAACGGTGACCGATGCACTTCCTGGTTGGTACTCCAACTTCGCCTCTGTCGACGGGTTTAGCGGCTATTCTGATTTTGTCTTTTACTATGTTGAGGGCGAAGCGGAGCCTTCGGTTGAGAAGAGTGTAAAAATAAATGAAGACGGCTCGCAAGCACGGTGGGATGAGACGTTTGACTGGAAATCAGTGGATGGCTCGAACGACAAAGGTGCGTGGATTGTCGACTGGACTGTCTATGCCAATCGAGCTAAGACGTCTGCCGGTGAGTATTATGGCGCTGGCAGGCTCAATGGCAAGGATGTCGTTGTCAAAGATGAGCTTCCTGAGGGAATGAGTTATATTCCCGGCTCGGCTAAATATTCTTTGTATTCAAATCCCTACGGGACGGCGGTGCCCGGCCGCGAATGGGAACATGAGAGAGAAAAAACCGAGGTTTCAGATGTCTTGCTGACGCCTGCTGTCGATCGCCAGATGGTTGCGTTTTCAATTCCAACGGAAAAGCTGGGCAATAATACAGGGTACGCAAAGCTGACGTATTCGACTGCTGTTAAAAGGTCGGTAGTCGATACGTCAAAGAATCTCGGCGAGCTCACGAACTCGGCGAGCGCAAGCTCAGATGGTAAAGAATTTAAGGCGGACTCTGATACCGTACAGATCAAGAACGACGTATTGTCAAAGACAGGTTCGTCGGTAAGTAATAGCAAGCGAATTCAATACACGATTTTCGTTAATGAATCGGCACTAGACTTAAAGGTCGGAACCGACTACCTCGATCTGTTCGATGTGATGGATTCTAAGTGTACGTTTATCCCCTCGTCGCTTAGCGTATCTGAGTGCGATAACGGCGATTGGCGTGTGCTGACAAAAGAAAAATACAGAGCGACTCTTGACTCGATTGGCGAGGGCGCTGGAAAGCAGCAGCGATTGACGTTGAGGCTTCCCGATGAGAAATACCTGAAAGTCGAATATGAAGTTCTGTCCGGTGAGTCTGGTACAGTTTCCCTTTCCAACGAGGCGCAGCTTGAAGGTGTTGCAGGCGGGTATGTGAAACACGAGCGTGAATATGACATAGATGCCGGCGCATCGGGAGGCGGAACGGGGCACGGCATTGTGGTCCACAAAGTGGATGAAAAGGACGTTGCCGCGCCGTTGGCTGACGCTACGTTCACACTCTATGCGATTGACATGGATAAGGCGCAGGGCAGTGCCGGCGTTGAGGGCGCAAAGACGTTTTTTTCTGACGGAACGACCGGCCCTGACGGAAGTGTGACTTTTGGAACGAGTTCGGAAACGAGTTCGGACGCCATGGCTTCCCGCAAGCTTTACTGCCTCGAGGAGACGACGGCGCCTCCTGGATATCGCGTCGCCCAACCAACATGGATTCTGCTCAAGGGCAATGCGCCCGAAGAGCAATACGAGCAAGCCATGAACAAGGCGAAATCTTTGCTTGATGCCGATACGGAGATAACGTCAGATGCAGAGATTTGGGTGTATGACGCGCCCCTTGAAGGCAAAGCGACGATAAAAGCAAATAAAGTGCTTAAAGGCGGAACCTTCAGGGAAGGTCAGTTCTCGTTCGCGCTTAAGGACGCCGAGGGCAAAGTGCTCCAGACGGTGACCAATAATGACAAGGGAAATGTCTCCTTTGACGTCAAGTACAACAAGGCGGGAATCTATACCTACACCATCTCCGAGGTCGAGCCCGAGGGTGCCATCGACCATGTTAAAGATCACATCACCTATGACACGACCCCGCGCAAAGTCACGGTTGAGGTAACTAATGGCACGGACCAACTCAACGCCGTAGTTGCCTATGGCGATGGCTCTCAGGATCCGCCGACCTTTACCAACAAGTATTCGACTACGCTACCTGAGGCGGGCGGGGCTGGTTTGACTATGACGTATTTAGCTGGTGCTTCGATGCTGTGTTTTGCCGCGACGTGGATGCATGCTCGCCGCCATCGTGATCTTGATCGGAGTGGTCGTCGTGAGTAAAGTGCTCCGTCATATGTTGGCTGTCGTGGTGATGTCCGTGGCCGTCGTCTTCGCTTTTGCGATCGCCCCTGGAACGGCCCGTGCTGCCGACACCGGAGCCATTACGGTGGACGGTACAGTCGCGACACGTTACGACGCGTACCAGCTCTTTTCGGCGACCGTTGTCGACGATGCCGATGCCGACCAAAAGGTCGCAACTGATGTAGCGTGGGCGAATGACACGGTTCGCCAAGCTGCCCTTCCCGTGCTTCATGATGCAGGGCTTGATAACTCGGCATCGACGGCGCAAGAGGCTGCCGAATGGATGAATGCCGACGGGCACATGACGACCACGCTAGCGGCAAAGCTTGCCCGTGCGATTTACAATGCCGGCGCGCCTTCCGTGGCCCTTAACGCGGGCACGACGGCCGAGCTGCCCTGCGGCTACTGGCTCATCGTCGCCGACGACGACGCCATCGCCCAGGACGAGGCCGGCACCGCGCCGATCATGACCCTGGTGGGCGGCAGCGCCGTCACCGTCAAGCCCAAGACGGCGACCCCCAAGGTCGTCAAGCGCGTGCTGGAGGACAGCACCGCCGCCTGGCAGAAGGCCGCCGACGCCACGGTCGCCGACGACCTGTACTGGCGCCTCTCGGCCACGGTCCCGGCGGGTCTCACCGCCTACGACACCTATACGGTGCAGTTCGTCGACACCATGAGCGCGGGGCTCGACCCCTCCAAGGTGGCCGCGAGCATGCGCGTGTACGTGGCGGCGGGCGCCGAGGGCGGCTTCGACGCCGTCCCGGCCGGCAAGGACGGGCGCGCCGGCACCGAGCCCGCGAAGGGCTGGACCGATATCACGGCCCAGTGCAGGGTCTCGGTTGACGGTAAGACCTTCACCGTGCGCACCGGCGACCTCATCGCCGAGCTCGGCGGGGCCGACGCCTTCGCCGCGGGCGCCCGCGTGGTTGCTGTCTACGATGCGCCGTTGGGGGCCAGCTGCAATAGGGGCGCTACCAAGGGCAACCCCAACGAGGTCTGCCTGCGCTACCCGCGCTCTCCTCTCGCCGACCAGTCCGGCGACGCCGGCTTCACCCGCACGCCGAGCGATGACGCGTGCGCCTACACCTGGGGACTCAGTCTGATCAAGTGCTCAAGCTCGGACGATAAACCGCTCGCGGGCGCCAAGCTGCGCATCATCGATGACCGCGGGCGCATCCTAACGACCGACGGCTCGTGGTCGACGGATGCCGCCGCGTGCGTCACCACGGGCGCGGACGGCCATGTGGAATTGAGCGGTGTGGACGCGGGTGTCTACACCGTCGAAGAGGTCGCGGCTCCCAAGGGATACACCGCCTTTGAGGGCAAGCGAACGGTAACGGTTACGTCCGAGGGATTGGACGTTAAACAGGTTGCAGCCGCGAAGCCCAAGGTGACCGTGTCGGCCGAAAGCCCTCTGCGGGTTGATACCGCTGATGCCGGGACGGGTTCGATTGAACTGTCGGTGCTCAACACTCCAAGCAAAGAAGCAAGTCGAGGCTTTATGCCCTCGACGGGAGATAGAACGTTGGTGCTGGTGGCGGCTTTGGCTGCCATCGGAGTGGCGGCTATTGTTGTCGCGCTCGTCATCAAGCGGGGAGGCGGTCGTCGTGAAAAATAATTGCCCCCCTGCTTAATGGCGTGCTGCCTCCGTAGTGAGTGACGCACAGGCCTACCGACCTGATGATCATTGGTTTTGAAAAAGTTACTAGAGAACCCTCCAAGAAAAGCGGGGCACCCGGTCGACATGACCGAGTGCCCCGCTTCGTTTGTTGGTGCAAAGTAACCTGGCACCTTTGTGGTGGTTGGTGGCTAAGCGGTGGGGAGTCCTGGCATGTTAGCCGGCTGCTGCGGCTTGAGGTGGGCGTTGCGCCAGATGATCTGGATAACGTAGCCGAGCATAAAGACAAAGGCTACGCCGCTGATGAAGTCACCTACGAGGGGAAGCCCCGTGAGGGCGCCTGCGATTACGCCGCCCACGGCTGCCATGGCGTAGCGGTTTTGGTTGTGTCCGACCATGCGGGAGATCGCGCACCCCGCAAAGGCACTCGACACCAACGCGATGCCGATAACGCCGCACAAGAGGGCTCCGGCAAGCGACAGACCAGCGATAGAGATAATTAGCAGTAGGACGGCGGGGACGATAGCAATCGTGCCCAGAAGACCGCTCACCCACAGGGGTATGGGGCGCTGGTGGAGCATGCCGGCGGCGCTGGCGGTCGCGCGCGGAAAGACGAGCTCGAGCAGCAGAGCGACAAAGCAGGTCGAGAGTGCCGCGGCGACGATACCGCCGATGACATCGTTAACGGTGGAAGTATCCTCGTTCTCGGTGCGGTCGATCTTGAGCGCGCCTACCTCGGCTCCTGCGGCACGCTCGGGGTCCTCGGAGACGTGCGTGTTCACGGTGCCGGTGATGTGGGCGTTCTTGCCCAGGATGAGCTTGTCGGCCCAAACCTCGACATCGCCCTCGACGGTGCCATCGATGGTCACCGTGTCGCCCGCAAGCGCTGCCGACTTGGTAGAGCCGCGCAGGGCAACCGTCTCGCCTATCGCGTAAAAACAGTTGGCGGTGCTGTCGGAATTGAGCACAACGTGCTGACCGACGACCGTGACGCTGCCATCAACCGTGGTCTTGGCGATATCGATAGTGCGTGCCGCCAAGCGGACGGCGCCGCCCACCGTGCAGTCGCGGATGGAGAGGCTCTCGCCTGCTGCAATTATGTCGCGGCCGATGGACGCATCGTCCAAGTTGAGGGCCTGACCTGCCCAGTACAGGTCACCTTCGACGCCGGACGAATTGGCGTCATTGTCGGTCGCAAGTACGTTGCCTGCGGTGTCCGTGCCGGCGAACGACGCCGTGGGAAGCGCGGTGACCGCTAGAGCGATGAGCGCGAATAAGATCGTGATGCGGCCCCACGCTTTACGGCGCTGGGTCGACGGGAATTGATTACAGGGCATAGTGAATCCTTCGTCAGATGCTCGACATGCACCTAACAGGGTACCCAACGCGTGGGCGCTCTAAAAGAACCTCTCGGTTGCATTTCGAAGGATGAGCCCGCGCCACCTACTTTTTGCGGTGCAAAAAGCGTGCGATGTCATCCTCGGTGGGGCTTTTGATATCAAAGCGCAGCGACAGCCAGCGTAGTCCCATGGTCACCACGACGCAAACGACCAGTGCGACGACATTGCTGACCAAGCCGCTCATGACAAGGCAAACATAGCTTGCCGATCCGGCGATGGCCGCGATGGCATAGAAGTTGGTGCGTTGGAAGATACCCGGCACCACACCCATAAAACCATCTCGCAGCATGCCGCCGCCCACCGCGGTAAAAAAGCCCATCATGATGCACACCGCCGGCGCAAAGCCGTAGACCAGCGCCTTGTCTGCGCCGGTTGCCGCATAAATACCCACCGAGATGATATCGAGCAGGGGAATGAGCTTTTCGGGCTTGTCGACGATTGCCGGGAAGATGTAGATGATGGCCGCGGTGGCGATGGAGAGCGGGAGCGCCATCGGTTGGTTGAGGATGTAGACGTTGCCCACCTGCAGCGTCATATCGCGCAAAAGACCGCCGCCCAGTCCACAGACCACGGCGAGCGCGACGGCGCCCACCAGGTCGAGTTTGTGCTCGCGTGCGACCAACACGCCCGAGATCGATGCCGCGACGACGGCGAACATCTCGAGCCAAAACGGGATGGCAACCATGGCATCCGAGGCGTGTGCGGTAACGATCATAGCGGCGGCAACGGGCAAGATGGGGTCCTTTGAGTTACGGGTTTAGACAATGCCCGTACATAGTACATGTTCGGCGCCGATTGCGACCCTATTGCTCGGCAAACGGTCGGGACTGGGTACGGTCATAGGTTCCATGTTTGGGGATCCGGGTTGATGCTGAATGCGATGGGGGCGTGGTCGAATAGGAGGGATGTCCAAATTTTGAGCTCCGCTCAAAATTTATCCGGTCGGCTTGCGCCGACCGCGCTGCGCTAAAAACGCGCCACGGGCGCGTTTTCTTTACGCTCCGGGCCCTGGCGGGTTCGAATCCCTCCTCCTCCGCCGTGTTTGCTTGTTGGGGACTCAAAACAAAAAAGCTCCCATTCTTGGGAGCTTTCTCAACCAAAATGGCGGAGGAGGAGGGATTCGAACCCTCGTGACCTTATACAGGCCAAACGGTTTTCGAGACCGCCGCATTCAACCACTCTGCCACCCCTCCGCGTGGGGTAAAAACAAAGCAGGCTCGAAGGCCTGCTTTGGAATTAACTGGCGGAGAGTCAGGGATTTGAACCCTGGAGACGCTTTTGACGCCTACACGATTTCCAATCGTGCTCCTTCGGCCACTCGGACAACTCTCCGTTAAATGCGAAAGTCAGTATACACGAGGAATCGCAAAGTGCAAACAGAAAAGTTGGCATTTTTTAAAACGCTTGGCCGCGCTTGGCGTTGCAGTGGGGTTTGAGGTGCCAAAAAACGGCTTCCGACCAGCGTGGTTGATCAACTCAATTGTTTAAAAGGGGTATTCATAAGCGACTTGGCAATGAATTTAAAAATCTTTGGGTGGTGCTGTGGACCACTGGTATGTATTTCGCGACCACAACCATGTGCCCGTTGACCTGCGGCCTGGCTCAGCTTGTCCCCGCGGCGTCGTATCTTGTCCACAAATCCGTCAAGCATTTGGTCGGCATTTGGTTGGAATGCGCATGAAACGTCGTGCGAGTATGGACATATGTGGAGGTCATGAGGTTGTAGCTGCATATTCTTGCGGCATGGGAGGTTGAAAGATATTATTACCGAGTCTTTTCCTGCTTCAGGCGCACCTTCACGACCTGAAGCCACATTTGCCCAGAGGAGGTGACAATATGAAGGCTTATGAACTGCTGTTCTTTGTTGACCCGTCGCTCGACCCCGAGACTCGTCTCGCTGTTATGAAGCGTATCGATACCACGATCGCTGAGGGCGCTGGCAAGGTCGACTCCGTTGACGAGTGGGGCAAGCGCAAGCTCGCCTACGAGATCAACGACCTCACCGATGGTGACTACACCCTCATCAACTTCCACGCAGATCCTACCCAGATCGCCGAGCTTGATCGCGTCCTGCGCATCACCGACGCTGTGGTCCGCCACATGATCGTCCGTCGCGACGACCAGGAGTAAGACTGTCGTTTTGGACTGGGCTTGTGCCCCAAGAGGAAGTAGTGAGTTATGAGCATCAATCGAGTGAACATCACCGGTAACCTCACCCGCGATCCCGAGCTGCGCGCCACAGCCGGCGGAACCCAGGTTCTGTCCTTTGGCGTCGCCGTGAACGATCGTCGCCGCAACGCGCAGACTGGCGAGTGGGAGGACTATCCCAACTTTGTCGACTGCACCATGTTCGGCACCCGAGCCGAGGCCGTGAGCCGTTTCCTGGCAAAGGGAAACAAGGTCGCGATCGAGGGCAAGCTGCGCTACAGCTCTTGGGAGCGCGACGGCCAGCGCCGGAGCAAACTTGAGGTCATCGTCGATGAGATCGAGTTTATGAGCTCCCGTGGTGGCCAGGGTGGCTACGACCAGGGCGGTTACGCCCCTGCAGCTCCCGCGCCTGCAGCACGTCCTGCCGCGCCGGTGGCTACGCCGCCCGCGGTCGACGTCTACGATGAGGACATCCCGTTCTAAGGGTTGTTCACCTATTTTTGAGTGAGAGGCGGCTTCGGTTCGCCGGAGTTGCCAAATGAAAGGTATTTTGACATGGCTAATGATTTTTCTGCACGTCAGCCGCGTCGTAAGTACTGCCAGTTCTGCAAGGAGAACACTGAGTTCATCGACTATAAGGACACTCAGCTTCTCCGTAAGTACATGACCGACCGTGGCAAGATCAAGCCTCGTCGCGTCACTGGCGCTTGCACGCAGCATCAGCATGACATCGCCAACGCCATCAAGCGCGCCCGCGAGATGGCTCTCCTGCCGTACACCGTCCCCGTGGTTTCCTCTCGTGGCAACCGCGACCGCGGCTAAGAAGGGAGACGCATCATGAAGGTTATTCTTCTCGATGAGATCAAGGGCAAGGGCGGCGAGGGTGACGTCGTAGAGGTCGCTCAGGGTTACGCTGAGAACTTCCTGTTCCCCAAGAAGCTCGCTGTTGCCGCCACCAAGGGCAACCTCAAGCAGCTTGACGAGCGTCGCAACAACATCGCCAAGCGCGAGGCCGTCCGTCTGGCTACCGCCAACGAGACCAAGTCTGCCTTTGAGGGCAAGACGGTCACCGTTGACGTCAAGGTCGGCGACGAGGGCATCCTCTTTGGCTCCGTTACCGCCGCTATGATCGCTGACGCCATCAAGGCTCAGCTCGGTATGGACATCGACCGCAAGCGCGTCGAGCTCGGTAAGCCCATCAAGGTTGCCGGTGCCCACACCGTTGCCATCTCGCTGTATCGCGAGATCAAGGCCGAGGTTGTCGTTCTCGTCGGCGTTACCGCCGAGGAGCTCGCTGCCGAGGCTGAGGTCGAGGAGGCCGCTGAGGTCGCCGAGGCCGAGACCGCCGAGGTCGAGACTGAGGCTGCTGCCGAGTAGCATTTGCTGCAACGCAACAATCTTGTTCTAAGAAGGGCGCTCTGGGAAACCGGGGCGCCCTTTTGTTTTTTGCGCTGAGTGAGTGTTGTGGTGAACGTCGCGTCAAAGTTCTATATACAGGACCGTTCATCCGTTTGGTTCGGTGATGATTGGCGGCGCGAGGCGCGTTTTGGGACCGTGGCTGATACTATGGATGCTCGCAAGCGATATGAATGAGGATGCTCATGGCATATGACGATAGGGAGACCGGGCTGACGGTCGAGGACCGCGGCTCAAAGTTGGGTCTTCCCCAAAACCAAGATGCAGAGGCCAATGTACTGGCCGCTATGCTGCTATCGCCCGAGGTGGTCGAAGAGGCCCAGGTCGAGCTGCAGCCCGATGACTTCTACCGGCCCATTCATAAGACCATCTATACTGCGATGGTCGATATGTACAACAGCCGCATTCCCATCGACTCCATCTCGCTGATCGATTACCTGCGAAGCATCAACAAGCTCGATGCCGTGGGCGGCGAGGCGTACATTTTGGAGCTGATGGGTCAGACCCTGTCGCTCGTCAACTGGCAGCACCATGCCGCCATCGTTCGCCGCGATTCGATGCTGCGCGAGCTGATCGGCGCCACCAACGAGATCAACGCGCTGGCCTATAACGCCCCCACCGACACCAAAGAGGTTGTCGAGCTGGCCGAGAGCAAGCTGCTCAAGGTCACGGCACGCGAGGTCAAGTCGAGCTACAAGACGCTGACCGAGTTTATGGTCGAGGCCTATAACGAGGCCGAGGAAGTGTGCCAGGCCGGTGGCCAGGCTGCGGGCGTGCCCACGGGCTTCCCGTCGCTCGACCGCATGCTCATGGGTTTTCGCGAAGGCCAGCTCATCATCATCGGTGCCCGTCCTGCCGTGGGTAAGACGTCGTTCGCTCTGAATCTGGCACTCAACGCTGCCGCTGCCGGTTATACTGTCGGCTTCTTCTCTCTGGAGATGTCGGGCAAGGAAATTGCCCAGCGTCTGATTTGCGCCTACGCCATGATCTCGATCAGTGACTTCCGCATGGGCCGCATTAGCCCCGAGCAGTGGGCCAATATCAACGAGGCCACGCAGACCTTGTCCAAGCTCGATATTCTGATTGACGATACGCCCGGCACCACAGTGACCGAGATTCGCGCCAAGAGCCGCCGTATGCTCCATAACAAGGAGAAGGCAATCATCATCCTGGACTACCTGCAGCTGGTGAGTCCTCCGCCGGGACGCCGCTCCGAGAGCCGTACCGTCGAGGTTTCGGAGATGTCGCGTGGTCTGAAGATCATGGCCAAGGAGCTCAAGATCCCGCTCATCGCGCTGTCGCAGCTCTCGCGTCAGGTCGAATCCCGTACCGGCAAGCGCCCGCAGCTTTCCGACCTTCGTGAATCGGGCTCTATCGAGCAGGACGCCGATATCGTTATGTTCTTGGACCGCTCCGCCGACGAGGCCGAAGCCTCACGCGACGATCGACCCGACGAGGGCGTTACGCGTATCGTCGTGGCCAAGAACCGTTCGGGCCCGATCGGCGACGTCGACCTGATGTTCCTGCCGGCATCCACCAAGTTCTATGAGCTTGATGGGGCACATGCCGAGGAGTAGGACAGGCACCCGTTGCACGGGTATACTGGGAATGTTTTGTGCTTCTGCGTGCCGGCGTGGCGCGTAGACAGTCCATGAATGTAAGGAGTAAACATGCCGTCAACCGTTTTGGTCGGTGCCCAGTGGGGCGATGAGGGCAAGGGTAAGATCTGCGACCTGGTCGCCGGCGACTTCGATGCCGTCGTGCGCTACTCGGGCGGCAACAACGCCGGTCACACCATCGTCGTCAACGGCAAGAAGTACGGCCTGCACCAGGTGCCTTCCGGCATCATGTATTCCGACCACGTGTCGGTGATCGGTAACGGCTGCGTCGTCAACCCCAAGGTTGTCCTTGAGGAGATCGACATGTTCGAGGCCGACGGCATCACCACCAAGAACCTCAAGATTAGCGGCAACGCGCATGTCATCATGCCGTACCACATTGATCTGGATGGCGCCTTTGAGCAGAAGCTCGGCAAGAAGAACATCGGTACCACCAAGCGCGGTATCGGTCCGTGCTATCAGGACAAGATGGCCCGCATTGGTCTGCGCATGCAGGACATGCTGGACGAGACGCTGTTCCGCGACAAGCTGGAGACCGCTCTCGCCCGCGTGAACCCCGAGCTCGAGCTCATCTACAATCTGCCCACCTACACCGTGGACCAGATTTGCGACGAGTACCTGCCGATGGCCGAGCGCCTGCGTCCCTACATCACCGAGACGAGTCTGCTGCTCAACAACATGATTGACGAGGGCAAGGACCTGCTGTTTGAGGGCGCCCAGGCGACGCTGCTCGACATCGACCACGGCACCTATCCGTACGTGACGTCTTCCAACTGCACCGCCGGCGGCGCCATTACCGGTTCCGGCGTCGGCATGAAGAACGTCGACCGCGTGCTGGGCGTCATGAAGGCCTATATCACCCGCGTCGGTTCGGGCCCCATGCCCACCGAGCTTTCCTATGAGTCCGAGGCCGGTCACACGCTGACCGAGGAGGGCTATGAGTACGGCGTGACCACCGGTCGCCGTCGTCGCTGCGGCTGGTTTGACGGCCCTATCGCCAACTATGCCTCGCGCGTCAACGGCCTCACCGACATCGCCGTGACCAAGCTCGACGTGCTTTCGGCCTTCGACACCATCAAAGTGTGCGTGGCCTACGACGTCGATGGCGAGCGTTACACGAGCGTGCCCGAACACCAGGTGCGCTTTGAGCATGCCAAGCCCATCTACGAGGAGCTCCCTGGCTGGAAGTGCGATATCACCGGTTGCCGCAGCTTTGACGAGCTGCCGCAGGAGGCTCAGGACTACGTGGCGTTTATCGAGGATCTGGCACACACCCGCGTGACGTTCATTGGCGTCGGCGCTGGTCGCGAGCAGATCATCAACCGATTCTGGAAGTAATCGGGACTATTTGGTTATTGCGATATACCCCTTTGCAGCCCGGACGGGCGGCCGAGGGGTATATTTGCTTACAAAGGGCTCGCGCGGAGCGGGCCGTTCATCCATAGAGGAGGCACTCTTGAAGGCGGACACTCAAACCATCGACATCCTGTTGTTGGGCAGCGGCGGCCGTGAGCATGCTTTGGCAGCTAAGCTCGCAGCATCACCGCGCGCCGGCAAGCTCTACATCGCGCCGGGCAACGGCGGCACCGCGAGCTGCGGCGAGAACGTTGTTCTCGACGACTGCGATCCTGCGGCCGTGGCGGCGTTTGCGCAGAGCCACGGATGCGGACTCGTGGTAATTGGCCCCGAGGCTCCGCTCGTGGCGGGCGTGGCCGACGCCGTGCGCGCGGCGGGTATTCCCTGCTTTGGCCCGGGTGCCGAGGGCGCCCAGACGGAGGGCTCCAAGCTGTTCTCCAAGCAGCTCATGGAGCGTGCGGGCATTCCGACGGCAGCCTATGGTTCGTTTACCGACGAGGCTTCGGCTCTCGCCTACGTGCGCGAGCAGGGCGCCCCGCTGGTCGTGAAGGCCGACGGCCTTGCCGCGGGCAAGGGCGTTATCGTGGCGACCGAACTTGATCAGGCCGAGGAGGCCGTGCGCGAGTGCTTTGGCGGCACCTTTGGCGATGCCGGCAATACCGTGGTCATCGAGGAGATGCTCGTTGGTCCCGAGTGCTCGCTGCTGGCCTTTACCGACGGCAAGACCGTGCGCCCCATGGCCACCTCGCAGGACCACAAGCGTGCGCTCGAGGGCGACAAGGGCCCCAACACCGGTGGCATGGGCGTCTACAGCCCGGTGCCCATCGTGACCGATGAGGAGCACGCCACCATGGTGAAGGTCATGGAGCAGACCGTGGCCGAGCTCGCTGCCGAGGGTATCGACTACCGCGGCTGCCTGTACGGCGGCTTTATGCTCACGCCTGCCGGCCCCAAGGTGCTGGAGTTCAATGCCCGCTTTGGCGACCCCGAGACGCAGGTCGTTCTGCCGCGCCTTAAGAACGACCTGGTCGAGGTCATGTTGGCTTGTGCCAACTGCGAGCTCGACCAGATTGAACTCGACTGGCGTGACGAGTGGGCCGTGGCCGTTGTCCTGACGAGTGCGGGTTATCCCGGCAGCTACGAGAAAGGCAAGGTCATTACCGGTATCGCCGATGCCGAGGCCATGGAGAACGTGACCGTGTACCACGCGGGCACTGCCGTGGTGGACGGCCAGCTCGTGACCAATGGTGGCCGCGTGCTTGCCGTGACCGCTCTGGGCGACACGTTCGAGAACGCCCGCAACCTTGCCTACGAGGCCTGCGAGAAGATTGATTTTGAGGGCAAGACCCTGCGTCATGACATCGGCCTGCGCGCGCTGCGTGGCCGCGACGCCTGGGATGCCTAAAGTCCGAGAGGGATGAGACGGATGGACGAGAAGAACGAAGAGCTCGTGGACGCACAGATCGTCGAAGAGGACAGCCGCATGTATGGGCACGCCCAGGGCGAGCCTGGTGGCGAGGTCGCCGACGAGCCGGCGCTGGTGCTGGGCGACGACGACCCGCACGATGCCGAGCTGCACGAGAAGATTCTTTCGGAGGAGTGCGCCTGGAAGGGCAAGATCCTTGACGTCCACCGTCTTGAGGTTGAACTGCCCAACGGTCACCGCAGCGCCCGCGATATCGTTCGCCATCCGGGCGCGGCGGCCGTTGTGGCACTGACCGAGAGCGGCAAGATCGTACTGGTGCGTCAGTACCGCACCGCCATCGACCGCGTGACGGTCGAGATTCCCGCCGGCAAGCTCGATCCAGGCGAGGACCCGCTCGATTGCGCCAAGCGCGAGCTGCACGAGGAGACGGGCTTTAGGGCCGGTCGCATTCGCTTTTTGACGTCGATTGTCACGTCCTGCGGCTTCTGTGACGAGATCATTCACATCTACCTGGCCACCAAGCTCGAGTTTGATGCACCCAACCCCGATGATGACGAGTTCGTCAACGTGGATCTGGTGCCGCTGCACGAGCTGATCGACGCCGTGCTCGACGGCAAGATCGAAGATGCTAAGACCGTCGTGGGCGCCTTGGCCTGCGATAGCATCGCGCATAGGTTGGGCGGAGCCGAGCTCTAGGTTACGCGGTTTTACCAAACCGCGTAACGAGTCGACGCTGCAAACGCCCCTAAGCGGCAATCTGCCTTTCAATCGTCGCTCGCGTACCGAAGTACGCGTCGCTCCTCTTTCAAGGCACCTTGCTCGCTTAGGGACGTTTTCGCTGACGCTGCCAGAACATCGGCGTTATGTTTGTTGGGACGCTTTGTTTTCAGCCCGACCGGTTCAACCGGATTTCTCACGCTATTTATTTCTCTCCGAGGACTGCATGTTTAGAAGGTTTTTGTCTTATTACAAGCCCCAGATGGGGCTTTTTGTTGCCGATACTGTTTGCGCCCTGGTGCTTGCTGCCATTGACCTGGCGTTCCCCATTATCCTGCGCAATCTGACCGGCGGGCTCTTTACCCAGGGTCAGGCTGCTATTATGCAGGCGCTCGGTATGATCGCGGTCGGCTTGGTACTGATGTATGCCATCCGTTGCGCCTGCCGCTACTTTGTGAGCTATTGGGGCCACGTGATGGGCGCGCGCATGGAGTCCAAGATGCGCGAGGACCTGTTCGATCAGTACGAGCGCTTTAGTTTTGCGTACTTCGATCGCAACAGCTCGGGTGACATGATGAGCCGCGTGGTCAACGACCTGTTCGATATCTGCGAGGCGGCACACCACGTGCCCGAGTGGATCATCATCTGCGGCATCGAGATCGTCGGTTCGTTTGTGATTCTCTTTGCCATCGCCCCGCTGCTGGCGCTTGCCATGGCCGTGGTGACGGCGGTGTTTGCGGTCATCATGTTTTGGCAGAACATGCGCATGCGCGAGGTCTTCAGCGACAACCGCAAAAAGATCAGCGGTATTAATGCTCAGCTGCAGGATTCGCTGGCAGGCATGCGCGTGGTCAAGAGTTTTGCCAACGAGGAGACCGAGCGCGCCAAGTTCCGTGCCTCTAACGATCGCTACCTTTCGTCCAAGGAGAACATGTATCACGCCATGGGCGTCTATACCGCGACGTATGGCCTGCTCTCGGGTGTGCTCTATGTGATCGTGGTGCTGCTGGGCGGCTGGCTGGTCGCCCAGGGACAGCTGCAGGCGGTCGATATGGCGACCTTTGCACTCTATATTTCGCTGTTCTGCACGCCGCTCGAGACGCTCGTCAATTCGGCCGAAACGTATCAGAAGGCTATCGCCGGCTTTAAACGTATGGACGAGGTGCTCTCGACCGCGCCGGATATCCAGGACAAGCCGGGCGCTACGGATCTGCAGGTGACTGCCGGCGCCGTGGAGTATCACGACGTGTGCTTTAACTACGAGGATGTCGAGCTGGGCGAGGGCTATGCCGACGAGCGTCCCGTTATCGACCATATGAATCTGTCCATCAAGCCCGGGCAGACCATCGCGCTGGTTGGCCCTTCGGGCGGTGGCAAGTCCACGACCTGTTCGCTGCTGCCGCGCTTTTATGACGTGGCTGCCGGATCCATTAGCATCGACGGCCAGGACGTGCGCGATGTGACGCAGCAGAGCCTGCGTCGCGCCATCGGCCTGGTGCAGCAGGATGTCTATCTGTTTGACGGTACGATTGGCGAGAACATCGCCTACGGCAAGCCAGGCGCCACGGCAGAAGAAGTCGCCGAGGCCGCCCGTCGCGCCAACATCGATGCCTTTATCGAGTCGCTTCCGCAGGGCTACGACACCGTGGTGGGCGAGCGCGGCAGCCGTCTTTCGGGCGGACAGAAGCAGCGCGTTGCCATCGCGCGCGTGTTTCTCAAGAACCCCAAGATCCTGATTTTGGACGAGGCGACGAGTGCTTTGGATAACGAGAGCGAGGAAGCGGTGCAGGAGTCACTCGAAGAGCTGGCACGCGGCCGCACCACGATTATTATCGCCCACCGTCTTTCGACCATTAAGCATGCCGATGAGATTGCGACCGTTGAGCATGGTCGCGTTGTGGAGCGTGGCACGCACGAGGAGCTTCTCGCCCGTGGCGGCACCTATGCCCGTTACTATCGAATGCAGTTCGAAGGTGCGCGTGCGCACGAGCTCGACTGATTGATATGACAGGAAGTTTATGGCTGACAAGAACCCTTTGACTCCGGAAGAAGTGACGGAGTTATTCTCCGAAATCGATGCATCCGGCGTCTTGGATCCCACGCTCGCCAAAAAGCGTACCGAGCGCATGCGTGAGAAGGAGGCTGCGGCCAAGCGCGGTGACAAAGCGGCGCTAGCGCAGCTGCGCAGCGAGGACCGCGCGAGCCAGGCAAAACATATCGACCCGCTGTCCGAGGACGATCCTTCGGGCTCGCAGGTGAGCCATACCATTACGAAGACCGCGATGGCCGTGGTCATCGGTATTTTGGTGTTGATCGTGGGCATGCAGATTGGCTACGGCGTGATGCGCCGCCTGAACACCGCCAACCTGTCCGAGAGCGTTTCGGTGGATACCGTTTCCACGGCACTGAAGGGCGGCCTTGAGTGGGGTAACGGCTTTACGCAGTTCCCGCTCGACTTTAGTGTCGACGAGGCGGACGAGCGCACGGGTACGGTAGAGGTGACGGTGTTGGACACGTCGTCCGCCAACGAGCTTGAGCTGCTGTCCAACGGGCAGATTCAGGCCGCGGCGCTTGCGACCAACGCGTTGCTCAACGATAAGATCGACCGCGTGGTGTATAACGTGCACGCCTATATCGACGAGGACAGCAAGATCCAGCACGACTCTTTCTTTGGCATGTTTCCCGCACAGGGCCATCAGAGCGCCATTCTGACGTTCGTGTGGACCAAGAGCTCGTCAAATGCCACGAGCATCGACTGGAAGATGCGTATCGTGAGCATGGATGACACGATTGCCGAGCGCATCCAAAAGCAGGTGAACTCGGTGTCGTCGCTGATTGAGGATCCGGCGGTAAGCCAGACCAAGATCACGGAAGAAAAGGCCGAGCGTGACTTGGAACATCGCCTGCACGGTCGCGAGATCTTCCGCGGTGGCAAGCCCGATCGCACACCGTCCGAACTGCTGGAGCAGGACAAGAAAAAATAAGACGCCATCATCCCGCGTGAGCCACAAGCCCCGCGGGATGATTTTTCTGGGACGTGTCTCTATAGTTTTGTCAACCGTGTGCTTCGCGCCATTTCGGCATGGCGCATCCGGGCGCCAGGCCCCCCGCTTGGTTTCCTCTTCGGTTGATCCCGCCGCCCGCTAGGCCGCGTACGGGACGGCGTCGCGC
>JAXJNG010000038.1:0-55236 GCA_036312785.1 Collinsella sp. | reverse complement strand
GCTGTGCGCGCGGAGCCCTCCGCATGCGCCTCGACAGACTTGGGGAACCCCGCCGAAGGAATGGAGTGCGGGCCGGCAGAACGGTATCCGCGGATATGAGACTGAGCCGAAGGCGTCGACGACCTGCCGGGGGCGGACCGGGACGGGTTCAACGGCAGGCCCCGCCGACCGCTTGCCAGCGGTCGGCGGGGCCATTGTGGCTCTTGACAGCGGATTGGGTCATATGAGCGAAAGCCCGCCAGGGCGAGCAAGGTGCCCTGAAACGAGGCGGCATTGACCTTCTGGTCATGCCGCCGAAGTTGAAAGGCAGATTGCCGCCCTGGCGGGCTTGCAGCGTCAAGTGGTTACGGCGTTTGGTAAAACGCCGTAACTAAAACCCGTGGCGCTCCAGGAAGCGGAAGGCTAGGCGAATCCAGGGACGGACCGCCACCTGCTTGTCCTCGTTGTCGACCGCGGTGTTGGCGTTGCCGAGCGAAAGGCCGTGACCACCCTGGTCGAAGACGTGCATCTCGCATGCAACGCCCTCCTCGGCCATGCGCTGCGCAAACGGGTATACCTGCGCGATCGGCGCCGTCTTGTCGTCGGACACGCCCCACACAAAGGTCGGTGGCATCTGACGCGAAACATGCGTGGTGGGGCAGATGTCGGCCAGATGCTCGTCAGTTGCCTCGCCGCCCGTCACCATCGACAGGTAGTCGTTGAGCAAATCGCGTCCCGTCTTGCCGCCCGTCTTGGGCACGCGCAAGTCAATGCGCGGATCGCGCGTCTGCATGTCGCGCACATAGGCAAAGTCGAGCAATGGATAGCCCAGCACCACGGCATCGGGACGAATGTCGTCCGGACGCGCCCCGGCAAGTGCCGCAAAGGGGCCGGTCTTCCACTGTGTTGCCAGCGAGGCGCAAATCATGCCGCCAGCAGAAAAGCCCACGACGCACACGCGCTTAGGATCGACATGCCACTCGTCGGCGTTGGCGCGCACCGTGGCGACCATCTTGGCAAGATCTGCCTGGGGGTGCGGAAAGCTCACGTCACCCGTAGAACTCGTGACATAGTTGAGCACAAAGGCCTGGTAACCGTGATCCAAAAACGCAAACGCCACAGGATCCTGCTCATGCGGAGCGATATGCGTAAACGCACCTCCGCCACAGATAATCACCGCGGGGCGGCGGCCATTCGGTTTATCGGGCAACGGCTCGGCACCCAAATACGTAAACGTCGCCGGATAATCCTCGGTCGGCTCCTCGCCCCACAGCGCATGGTTCTCGACAATCATATGTGCTCCCTTCGCGCAAATTATGCGCCCTTGTTTTTCGCCTTCAAGCGTACCCCACTTGAACCCGTGGCGCAGAAACACTCCGGCAATAAGTTTCCCTTCAACTGATATATCACATAATCCCAGTTCAGAGGTATCGTTGAGCAGCGTAGAATAGGGGCGTTGACCAAGCCGCGAAACACATGTGAAACGTTTCCGGCAAACCAAACGCGCGATATGCGCCTATTTAAGTTGGAGGCAACTATGGGTCTGCTCGATTCGCTTAAGTCCACCTTCACCTCGACCGGCGAGGCGTCCGTTCCGCCCGCAGCAAGCTTCGCCACCCGCGCAGGCGTCATCTATGCCCCCGTCAACGGCGTGCTCGTCAATCTGAACGAGGTTCCCGACGAGACGATCGCCTCGGGCATGCTTGGCCAGGGCTATGGCATCGAGCCCATTACCGGCACCATCTATGCGCCCGCCAACGGCCGCATCGGTGCCACCACTGTCACCAACCACTCCATTGGCATGATCACCGAGGACGGCCTGCGCGTGTTCATCCATGTTGGCCTGGGCACCGTGGAAATGAACGGCAAGGGCTTTGCCCGCTTTGTCGAGATGGGCGATGTGGTCAAGGCAGGCCAGCCGCTCATCAGCTTCGACCGCGAGGCTATTAAGGCCGCTGGTCACGAGGACATCGTGACCGTCATCGTCTCCGAGCTCGATCGCCTTAAGAGCATCGACCATGTCGGCGAGTCTGGAACGCTTATCGGCGGCAACCCGCTCGTCAAGCTTGGCGACCCGCTGCTGGTAGCCAAGACCAAGTAGCCAGGCCCCGCGCCACACAGCCAAAAGGCACCTCATCGAGCGCCCGCGACCATCTGGCCGCGGGCGCTTTTCGTTTGAAAAACCATCCCGCCAATGCCTTATCTGTATAGCCCAAATGAGCCGAGCTGCTAGAATACCGAACTGTATGGATAACTATCATTCAACCGTTATGGGAGGATACGTGAACCGCACCAAAATCGCGCAGCTCTATGCCGATGCCGAGTCGCTCGGCGGCCAGACCGTCACCGTCGCCGGCTGGGTCAAGTCCGTCCGCGACATGAAGAACTTTGGCTTTGTTACGCTCAACGACGGCAGCTGCTTCCGCGACCTGCAGGTCGTCATGAACCGCGAGGCACTCGACAACTACGACGAGATCGCCCATCAAAACGTCTCGGCCGCACTCATTTGCACCGGCACCGTCAAGCTGACCCCCGATGCGCCCCAGCCGTTCGAGCTTTCTGCCACCTCCATCGAGGTCGAAGGCACGAGCGCCCCGGATTACCCGCTGCAGAAGAAGCGCGCAACCGTCGAGTTCCTGCGCACCCAGCAGCACCTGCGCCCGCGCACCAACCTGTTCCGCGCCGTGTTCCGCATCCGCTCTGTCGCGGCTGCCGCCATCCACCGCTTCTTCCAGGAGCAGGGCTTTGTCTACGTCAACACCCCCATCATCACCACGAGTGACTGCGAGGGCGCCGGCGAGATGTTCCGCGTGACCACGCTCGACCCCAAAAATCCGCCCCTCACCGAGTCCGGCGAGGTCGACTGGAGCCAGGACTTCTTTGGCAAGCATGCGAGCCTCACCGTGTCCGGCCAGCTCAATGCCGAGAACTTTGCCATGGCCTTTGGCGACGTGTACACCTTTGGCCCCACCTTCCGCGCCGAAAACTCCAACACCACGCGCCACGCCGCCGAGTTTTGGATGATCGAGCCCGAGATGGCCTTCGCCGACCTCAACGACTACATGGACAACGCCGAGGCCATGCTCAAGTACGTCCTTAAGGACGTCATGGCCACCTGCCCCGACGAGCTCAATATGCTCAACAAGTTTGTGGACAAGGGTCTGCTCGAGCGCCTGGACCATGTCGCCAACTCCGACTTCGCCCGCGTTACCTACACCGAGGCCGTCGAGATCCTGGAGCAGGCCGTCGCTGCTGGCCACCAGTTTGATTACCCCGTCAGCTGGGGCATCGACTTGCAGACCGAGCACGAGCGCTTCCTGACCGAGGAGCACTTTAAGCGCCCGACCTTCGTGACCGACTACCCGGCCGAGATCAAGGCGTTCTACATGCGCATGAACGAGGACGGCAAGACCGTCGCCGCCGCCGACTGCCTGGTTCCCGGTATCGGCGAGATTATCGGCGGCTCCCAGCGCGAGGAGCGCCTGGATCTGCTCGAGGCCCGCATCAAGGACCTGGGCATGAATCCCGAGCAGTACAAGTACTACCTTGACCTGCGCCGCTACGGTTCCTGCAAGCACGCCGGCTACGGTCTGGGCTTCGAGCGCTTGGTCATGTATCTGACCGGCGTGGGCAACATCCGCGACGTCCTGCCGCACCCGCGCACCGTGGGCAACGCCGACTTCTAATCGTCGGACGTTAGCTCGCGTCGTCACACGCCAACGCTCATCGCATAAGCGTCTCTCGACATCGGTCGAGAGACGCTTTTTTCAACAGCATCCGTCAAGCTTTTGGCAAGTTTTTGGTCAGTTGAGCAGGGCTGTTGAAAACTCGACCCGCCGTTTGCCGACGACTACCGACCGCCCAGAGCGCCCTGCGCCCCTGGGGAAGCCCCACGTCCTAGGCTCCATACCGTCGCCACCCAAAACGGAAAGGACGTGGGCACCATGACCGAAGCCGCTGTTGAAACCTACGACACCACAACTAGAGGCGCCGCCTCGATGGCAGCCTATCGCGCCGTTCGCATCCTGCAACTATTAAGCGAAAACACCGGCGAGGACAAGGCCATGCTTTCCGATGAGTTGATCCGGCGCCTCGCCCATCCCGACGACCCCGCCCGCATGCCCATCTCGGCGGCGCGGCGCAGCATCTACACCGCCATCTCCGCGCTTCGCCATGCCGGATACGAAATTGAGTACAAACGCGGCGTGGGCTACAAACTTCTTACCCGCCCGCTCACCGATGAAGAGATCATCCGGCTCCACGGTATGGTCATGCGCAACCGCTCCACGCCTATCGCTATCCGCAAGAGCATGGCGCAGCACTTAGTTGCCATGGCGAGCGCCGACGTTCGCGGCTACCTCGATACACCCGAACCCGCTCCAAGCGCAGGCAGCAAGGCTACCAAGGCAACACGCACGCCCATCAAGCGCATCGACACGTGCGAGCTCGTCGAGCAGGCCATCGACCACGGAACCACGGTAAGTTTTGATATTTCGAGCGTCACGACACGTGGCGAAACCGAAGCAGCACGGATGACACTCCGTCCCTTTGCCATCAAGCAGCGCGATGGCATCTCGTATCTGCTGGGAACGGTCTACGACGCCCGAGGCGCCGATGACACGTTGCGTACTGTAGAGATTGGCCGAATGAGAAACGTCACCACACGTCTCCTCGACGGCAAGAAGCTCTTCGCCGCCCTGGACGAGGACGACGCCTCCTCCGCCGCATAAGACCCTCCGCCGCCCATTCGACTACCCGTACCGCCCATCCGATTCTGTATTAAAAAACCCGCCAGGCTGTTGTAAAAATGGACATCAGCGCTACTATAGTTCCACTTGCACTTTGTCCCAGTGCAGTGTTTCCAGCCATTTTTATACTAGGGGTAATGATATGAAGGACATCACCATCAGCCGCAGGAGCCTTCTGGTCTCCGCCGGCCTGCTCGCGCTCGCCCCGCTCGCCGGATGCGGCGGCAACTCTGGTTCCGGCTCTGCTGCCGCCGGTTCCGACTACACCATCGGCGTTCTGCAGCTCACCGAGCACTCCGCACTCGATGCCGCCAACGACGGCTTTGTCAAGGCCATCAAGGAGAGCGGCCTTAAGGTCAAGATCGACCAGAAGAACGCCCAGAACGACCAGTCCACGTGTAAGTCCATCGCCGACAAGTTCGTGGGCGATGGCGTCGACCTGATCTACGCCATCGCCACGCCCGCCGCACAGGCTGCTGCCGGTGCCACGGCGGATATCCCCATCGTGGGCTGCGCCATCACCGACTACGCCGCCTCTGGCCTGGTCCAGGACAACGACAAGCCGGGTACCAACGTCACAGGCGCTTCCGACCTCACCCCGGTCGCCGAGCAGCTCGAGATGATGCAGAAGGTCCTGCCCGACGTTAAAAAAGTCGGCCTGCTCTACTGCACCGCCGAGTCCAACTCCGACGTCCAGATCAAGGCCGCCAAAAAGGAGCTCGATAAGCTGGGCCTCGAGTACACCGATTTCACCGTCTCGAGCTCCAACGAGATTCAGTCCGTCGTCGAGTCTGCCGTGGGCAAGGTCGACGCGTTGTACTCCCCCACCGACAACACCATCGCCGCGGGTGCCTCGCAGGTCGGCCAGATCTGCAAGGAGAACAAGCTTCCCTTCGTGACTGGCGAGGAGGGTATGTGCATGGCCGGCGGCCTTTTCACCCTCTCCATCAACTATGAGGACCTGGGCTACGCCGCGGGCGAGATGGCCGTCAAGATCCTGAAGGGCGAGGCCAAGCCCGAAGACATGCCGATCAAGCACCTCTCGAGCAAGGACCTGGTCGTCGTCAAGAACGACGAGATGGCCGAGGCGCTGGGCATCGACCTTTCCGCTCTGGACGCGTAATGCCATACGCGGCATGCGTCTAGAGCCCGTGCTCGCGCTTTAGCCGCGTTATTCAATATCTGAGCCACAGGGGCGGGCGCTGTAGACCGGCGTCCGCCCTGCTTGTTTCAGGTAAAACAAAACGTCTGTCCGCAGCTCTTCTATGCATTGTTACCGCTATTATGGTGAATCACGTGTCCACCCTATCCTAGGAGGTATGAAGCATGCTCATTGCATTGCAGGGCGCCGTTTCGCAGGGCGTCCTCTGGGGCATTATGGTGCTTGGCGTGTTTATCACGTTCCGCCTGCTCGACATTCCCGATATGACCTGCGACGGCAGCTTTGCCCTCGGCGGCTGCGTCTGCGCTGTGCTCATCGTCAATAACAACGTCGACCCGCTGCTCGCCGTGCTGGCCGGTATGTGCGCCGGCGCCATCGCGGGTGCCGTCACGGGCATTTTGACCACCGTCTTTGAGATTCCCGCGATCCTCGCCGGAATCCTCACCCAGATCAGCCTGTGGTCCATCAACCTGCGCATCATGGGCAAGTCCAATACGCCCATTCTTGCCAAGGGCACCGTGTTCTCGGCCGTCAGCAATATGACCGGTCTGCCGCAGTCCACCGTTGCCATCATCTTGGGCATCCTGCTCGCCGTGGCTATCGTTGCCATCCTGTATTGGTTCTTTGGCACCGAGATCGGCTCGGCGCTGCGCGCCACCGGCAACAACGAGTACATGATCCGCGCTCTGGGCGTCAACACCAACTCCACCAAGATGATCGCCCTCGTGCTCTCCAACGCCCTCATCGGCCTTTCGGGCGCGCTCATCTGCCAGAGCCAAAAGTATGCCGATATTGGTATGGGCACCGGTGCCATCGTTATCGGTCTTGCCGCCATTGTTATCGGTGAGGTGCTCGGCCGTCTGCTGCCCGGCGGCCTCACGCAGTTTAGCGTCCGTCTTGCCTCCGCCGTCTTTGGCTCCGTGGTGTACTTCCTTATCCGCGCCATCGTGCTGCAGTTGGGCATGGACGCCAACGACATGAAGCTGCTCTCCGCCGTGATTGTCGCTGTGGCCCTGTGCGTGCCCGTGGTTTGGGAGCGCTATAAGCTCCGCAGCTCCTACACGAAGGGGGATGAGACAGATGCTTAAGCTCTCGCACGTCAAGAAGACCTTTAACAAGGACACCGTCACCGAGAAGCGCGCGCTCACCGGCGTCGACCTCACCCTGAATGACGGCGACTTTGTAACCGTGATCGGCGGCAACGGCGCCGGCAAGTCCACGCTGCTCAACATGATCGCCGGCGTGTACCCGCTCGATTCGGGCGTTATTGAGCTCGACGGCACCGACATCTCGCGCCTGAGCGAGTCGCAGCGCGCCAAGTACCTGGGCCGCGTGTTTCAGGACCCCATGCGCGGTACCGCTGCCGACATGCAGATCGCCGAGAACCTGGCCCTCGCCAAGCGTCGCGGCCAGCGTCGCGGCCTTTCGTGGGGCGTAACCAAGGCCGAGAAAGATGAGTACGTTGAGCTGCTCAAGCGCCTGGACCTTGGTCTGGACACGCGCCTCAACGCCAAGGTCGGTCTTCTCTCGGGCGGCCAGCGCCAGGCACTCACCCTGCTGATGGCCACGCTCACCAGGCCGCGCCTGCTGCTGCTCGACGAGCACACTGCGGCCCTCGACCCCAAGACGGCCTCTAAGGTGCTCAACCTGACCGAGGAGATCGTCGAAGAGAACCACCTGACCACGCTCATGGTCACGCACAACATGAACGACGCCATCCGTCTGGGCAACCGTCTGATCATGATGCACGAAGGCCATGTGATCTACGACGTGGCCGGTGACGAGAAGAAGTCGCTCACCGTAGCCGACCTGCTGCAGAAGTTCGAGGAGGTCTCGGGCGGCGAGCTCGCCAACGACCGCATGCTGCTGAGCTAAAACCTGCCAAAAAGGGACAGGTTTATTTTGGTAGGTTTTATCTGCGCAAACGTCAAAACCGCCGCTAAGGGACAGACGCCCTTGCGGCGGTTTTCGCATATTATGTCGATAATCCGATATTCAACCAGACATTCTGGCTAAGGACTAAGGAAACTGCCATGAAAAGACTCCCCCGCTTTGCGTTGGCCGCCGCGTTGTTTGCCGGCGCGCTCGCAGGCATCCCAAGCCTCGCTTTCGCGGGAAACCTGCCCGCCGCTATTGACGGCTCCGTGGCCGTCATGCACACCAACGATATCCACGGCAGCTACAAGTACAGCTACAACGCAAGCAAGGGCACCGGCACTGTGGGCTTTGACGGACTGGCGGTTTTCTATAGCGCCCAAAGCAGCGCCCCCGATCTTTTACTCGATGCGGGCGACACCTTCCACGGACAGTCCTTCGCCACCATGAGCGAGGGCAAGAGCATCGCCGAGCTCATGGACACCTTCTACGCCGACGGCTACGACGCAACCACGCCAGGCAACCACGACTGGAGCTACGGCGCGGACAAACTCCGCACCATGACCGGCTACAGCACCACCGGCACGCCCTTCGCCATGCTCTGCGCGAATGCAACGTCCTCGAACGGCGTATGGAGCTCGAGCATCACGAAGACGCTCGATCGCACCTGGGAGGATAGCGAGGATCACTCCACATTCGACTACAAAATCAAGGTCGGCGTCGTCGGAGCCATGGATGAGTCGCTAGGTTCCTCGCTGCGCGCGGACCTGGTCGCGGGCACCAGCTTCTCGAGTGCCGCGAACGCCATCAATGCCGAGGCAGAGCAGCTGCGCAAGGAGGGCTGCGATGTTGTTGTGTGTATCGCGCACACGCTCGACGCAAAGACCTTTGCCACGCGGCTCCGTGGCGTCGATGCCCTTATCGCAGGCCACGAGCACATCAACCTTAACGAGAAGGTGACGGGAGCCGACGGCAAGACGATCCACGTTGTCGAGGCAGGCAGCGCCTTTGCCGAGGTGGGGCTGCTTTCCATTCCGTACAAGTACAACACGAATGACACCGAGACGACCGACGATGACACGGTCACGGTCCCTGCAGACGGTAGCGACGAGAAGCTCTACACCGCCAAGAACGTCAACGACCTTTTGGCAGACCCCGACAAGGGCTCCGACTACCAAAGCCGCCTTGAAGCCGTCCGCAACAAGATCAAGCCGCTCGACGAGGACTTTGAAAACGAATCGAACAAGGTGCTCGGCACATCCACCACCAACTATTTCTACGGCGAGGACGCCGCAGGCACGCATGGTTGGGAAATGGTGCGCACCACCGATTTCCGCCCCAGCAAGGAGGGCGACACCACCAAGGCCCAGACCATCGGCCACGTGATTTGCGGCTCCTATCTTGCCCTGACGGGCGCGGACTTCGCTATCGAAAACGCTGGCGGCATCCGCGGCGGCATCGCGGCGGGCAACGTGACCGCCGGCAACGTCATCGCCATCTCGCCCTACGGCAACACCGTGGAGACCTGGACCATGACCGGCGCGGACTTCCTCGCAGCGCTCGAGCACTCGCTACAAATCAGCGACGATTGCAACGACAGCTACGAGCTTCAGCAGGCTTATGTGGCGGCCGGTCACACCGAGCAGGAGGCGCAAAACAAGTACAAGTGGCGCGATGACTCTGGCAGCGTTCTCTCCTTTGGCGGCATCAACGTGACGATTGATTGGACGCAGCCCGAAGGCAAGCGCATTGTGAGTGCCACACTCACCAAAGACGGCAGCACGTTCGATCCCACCAAGACCTATACCGTCGCCACCAACAACTACATCATTACCAACACGACCGACTTCCCCACCTTCGCAAACGCCACCAAGCACACCGAGTGGGGTACCTGCGAGTCAGCGCTAAGGGCGCTGATCGGGCAGAACGGCTGGGAGAGCAAGATGGCCGGGCTCGCCGGCACCATCGGCTTCGGCTCCGCAGCCGTGGACCCCACGTCCTCACCGGCCCCGACGCCTAAGCCCTCGTCTAAGACGGACACGGCGACCACGAAGGTCATCACCAAGAAGACGACCGGTAAGCTTGCCGCAACGGGAGACCGCACGCTGGCAGTAGTTGGCGCGTGCCTTATCGGCGGCATCATCGTCATCATGCTCGGCATTATCTGGAAGCGTCGACGCTAAGCTACACCGCCGGGCCTTACAGCCCCGCCGCGTAAACCTTATATCGAGCACAGAAGCCCGTCCGATGTGATCGGACGGGCTTCTTGGTGGGTATCATGGTTGGACGATCATTAGGAGGTTTTCCCTACATGGAATTGTTTGAGCCGATTCTTCATTTCTTTGAGCAACGGTGGGTCCACAACATCATCTGGGCCGTCATCTTGGCGATAGGCACCGCCGTCGCCGCCAAGGTCGTATCCAAGACCCTGAACCATCTGCTTAACCGAGACGATAACCCGCTTCCGGCATCGAGTATCTTCATCAACATCGCGCGCGCCGTCATCTGGATGATCGGCGGCAGCTTTATCCTCGACAACTGCTTTGGCATTAACGCAAACGCCCTCGTTGCCGCTCTTGGCGTCGGCGGCATCGCCATTTCGCTCGGCTTTCAGGACACGCTGTCAAACCTTATCGGCGGCATGCAGGTGACCTTTATGGGCATCATCAAGCCCGGCGACAATATCGAGGTCGGCGGCGTATCCGGCGTGGTCCAAGACATCACTTGGCGCCATACAACGATTGAGGATGCCTGTGGACAGACCATCATTGTGCCCAACTCCAACATTTCCAAGAACACACTCGTGCATTTGATGCCCTTTGGGCGCGTGGCCGTGCCCGTTGCCGTAAAGGACACGTCCAAGTGGGCTTCCCTTGACGTGCTGGCAGACGAGCTGACCAGCGCCACCAAGGCCGCCGTGCTTCCCATCTCGGGCTTTGACAAGGAGCCCTACGTACTCTTTAGCGAAATCGGCGACTTTGGCATCAAAGGAAAGATCATCTTTATCGTCAGCGACGACAGCACTACTTTCACGGCAGCCGACGCCTGCATCCGTGCCATCGCCCCCATCATCGCCTAACCCGCCAAAAAGGGACAGGCACCTTTGTGGTGGTTTTCATTCGTGGTACCATGGTTCATATAGTTGTTTAAACGACTAAGGGAGCAACATCATGGAAGAGGCCTATCGTCAAGCACGCAAGCGCGGCGAGCAGGGACGCCGTCGCGCCATCAGCCAAAGCGAGCACCCGTACCTTACGGACCTCGACAGCCTCGTTGCCCAGCTCCCCTTAGGTCAGCGAGAGAATGTCGGCCTAAGGGATATTCCGCTCGAAATGGTCGTCGGCACAGTCACCAAAGGCCGTCAGTCCGCCTTTTCATGCAACTTTATGCCCCTGCTGCCGTTTAACACTGAGTTCGCCCGCAAGTGGTCCAACCTCTACGACATCCAGGTAACCGAGGGCTATCGCGATCCCATCATCGTCACCGAGTTCATGCATCGGTTCTATGTCCAGGAAGGCAATAAACGCGTCAGTGTCCTCAAATTCCTGGACGCTCCAACGGTTTCGGCCAGGGTCACCCGTCTCTACCCCGGCACATGGGATTCCGTCGAAAGCCGCCTGTACGGTGAATTCTGCGCGTTTTGGCGCGTCTGCCCCCTATACGAAATCGAGTTCTCGCGTGAGGGAAGCTACGAGACGCTCGCCAAGATGCTCGGTCGGAACCTTATCGAAAAATGGCCGCAGAAAAAGGTCGACTACCTGCGCCACACCTTCCTGCTCTTTAAGCGCGCCTACCTTCGCGCAGGCGGCGACCACCTGGACATTACGCCCGCCGACGCCATGCTCGTCTACCTCAATGTGTACAACCAGGACCGCCTGCTGGATACGCCGACGGATATCGTCGTAAACCGCCTGTGCAAGATTTGGCGCGAGCTGGTCATTGCCGGCAAAAACGACGAGGACAAGGTCGATCTTGTCGAAGCGCCGAGCGTCGATGAGGAGGAGTCGCCCGCCAAGTCCACCTCCGGCGTGCTCAACTTCTTTATGGGCAAGACTGTCTATTCGGCGGCCAACCCCCTGCGTATCGCCTTTATCCATGAGTTCCCCTGTGCGGCGTCGAGCTGGGACAGTCTGCACGACCAAGGACGTCAGTATCTCGATGAGCACTTTGACGGTATCGTGCGCACCGAGGCGTTCAAAGACTGTCACGATCCGGACGTGTTCTACGCCGCCGTGGAAACGGCTGTCAAACATGGAGACAACGTCATCTTCTCGACCTCGCACCGCCTGATGGAATACACGCTCAGAGCTGCCGTTGAGTATCCCCAGGTTCGGTTCCTTAACTGCTCTATCGGCCTTCCCCACCAAAGCGTCCGTTCGTACTTTGGCAAGATGTACGAGGCCAAGTTCCTCCTGGGCGCCCTTGCCGCCAGCATGGCGGACAACCATCGCATCGGCTACCACGCGTCGGTCTTCGCATCCGGCGCGCTCAGCGAGATCAATGCCTTTGCCATCGGTGCCTCGCTGCTCGACCCCCGCGCGCAAATTATCCTCACCTGGGGCGATGTGCCCGCCGGCGGTCTTGCCGAGGCCATGTGCCGCGAAGGCGTGAGCGTCATGACCGGCGCTGACATGTCAAAGTCGCTCGAAGACCCTACGGCCTACGGACTCCACCGCCTGGTCGATGGCAAGGTTTCCGGCATCGCCATGCCGGTATGGAACTGGGGCCGTTACTACGAGCTCATCGTTCGCAGCCTTCTGCACGGCACGTGGGACGAGACCAGCGATGACAACCAAGTGCGCGCCGTCAACTACTGGTACGGCATGAGCTCCGGCGTTATCGACATCCGTTACGCTCCGGGCCTACCCTACCAGACGCGCAAACTCGTGCAGTTGCTCCGCAACGGCATTGTCGAGGGATCCATCAACCCCTTTGGCGGCGAACTCCATAGCCAAGACGGCGTGGTGCAGATCGAGGGCTTTCCCCCACTGCCGAGCACGCAAATCGTCGAGATGGACTGGCTGGCCGACAACGTGGTGGGCACCATTCCACAACTCGACAATGAGCCGAAGGTCCGCGCCCTATGAAAATCCTTGCCATAGCCGATACCGAAGAACGATGCCTTTGGGAGTGCTTTCGCAAGGAACGCTTTGAGGGCGTCGACCTGATTTTGTCCGCCGGCGATCTGGACCCGGACTATCTTGAGTTTTTGGTTACGGTCATCAACAAACCGCTCATCTACGTACGCGGCAATCACGATGACCGCTACGCACGTCATGCACCGGGCGGATGTATCTGCGTGGAAGACAGCGTGTACACGTACCGAGGGATTCGCATTGCGGGCCTTGGCGGGTCCATGCGTTATCGCGACGGCGCCAACATGTACACCGAACGCGAGATGTCCAAGCGCATGCGTAAGCTGTCGCGTAAGGTTAGGATGGTCGGCGGGTGCGACATTCTGCTTACCCATGCACCCGCCGCCGGTATGGGTGATCTGGACGATCTGCCGCATCGAGGGTTTGAGTGCTTTAACACGGCGCTTGAGTCCTGGGGGGTCGACTACATGGTGCATGGGCATGTACACCAAAGCTACGGTTACGATTTTCAGCGCAAGCGGCAGCATGTGTGTGGAACGACGATCATCAACGCCTGCGGCTATACGCAGTTTGAGCTCGACCAGACGCGCTACCCCATCCGTGGCTGGCAGGCAGCCTGGCTCAATTCGCAAACCATGCGCCGCGAGCTCAAACGCCACGATGCCATCGAGTCCTCAACAGCCAGAACACCCTGGTAACCACCTCAAAGGTGCCTGTCCCCTTCGTGTTGGTTTTGCCACGAGACAACAAGAAACCCGGTCCTGCGCAGGGCAGAACCGGGTTTCTTTAGCAATGCTTGCTTTGCTCAAGCAGTAACTAGCAGTTACTCAGCCAGGAAGTCACGCTGGACAGCGGGATCGACCTTGACGCCAGGGCCCATGGTGGAAGACACGGAGATGGACTTGACGTACTTGCCCTTAGCAGAAGAGGGCTTGACGCGCAGGATCTCGGTGTACAGGACAGCGTAGTTCTCGACGAGCTGCTGCTCAGAGAAGGACTTCTTGCCCAGGGGCACGTGGCAGATGCCGTAGCGGTCGGCGCGGTACTCAACGCGGCCAGCCTTGAGCTCGGAGACCATCTTGGCGACGTCCATGGTCACGGTGCCGAGCTTGGGGTTCGGCATGAGGCCACGGGGACCAAGGATCTTACCGATGCGGCCAACCTTGGCCATCATGTTCGGCGTAGCGATAGCGGCGTCGAAGTTGATCTCGCCCTTCTGAATCTGGGCGACGAGCTCGTCGGAACCGATGATGTCGGCGCCGGCAGCCTCAGCCTCGCGGGCCTTCTCGCCCTCGGCGAAGACGGCAACACGAACGGTCTTGCCGGTGCCGTGGGGCAGGGAGATGGAACCACGGATGTTCTGGTCAGCCTTACGAGTATCGATGCCCAAACGGAAGTGGGCCTCGACGGTCTCGTCGAACTTGGCGGTGTCGAGCTCCTTAATGAGCTTGGCAGCCTGAAGGGGGGTGTAGAGCGTGGCGCGGTCGATCTTCTCGGCAGCGGCGTTATAGCTCTTACCATGCTTAGCCATGTGCATTACCTCCTGTGGTTAAACGGGCGTGAGCCCTCCCACATCGTATCGTGTGCCCTATTGCACACATTTAACGGGCGCCCCGGCCGGAGCACCCGTCGTTACCATAAGAAATCGCTACTCAGCGATGGTGACGCCCATGGAACGGGCGGTACCGGCGATGATCTTCTTGGCGGCGTCAATGTCGTTGGCATTGAGGTCCGGCATCTTGATCTCGGCAATCTTGGTGAGCTGCTCCTGGGAGAGCTGACCAACCTTGTCGGCCTGGGGCTTAGCGGAACCAGACTTGAGGTTCAGCTCCTTCTTGATGAGGTGAGCCGCCGGCGGGGTCTTGGTGATGAAGGAGAAGGACTTATCCTCGTAGACAGAGATCTCAACGGGGATGATGTCGCCCTTCTTGTCCTGCGTCTCGGCGTTAAAGGCCTGGCAGAACTGCATGATGTTCACGCCAGCAGCGCCCAGGGCGGGGCCGACGGGAGGAGCGGGGTTAGCTGCACCAGCAGGAATCTGGAGCTTAATGACGTTGGCAACCTTCTTCTCAGCCATGGTCATTCCTTTCGAATCACGAGTGTGAAGTACTTGCTATATCGTAAGCACGCACGTGTTAGAAGCACTCCTGAGATGAGCAGTCACAGAAGAAGCACGCTCGGGCGAACGGACGAAAACTTAAGCGATGACAGCGACCTGGTTAAAGTCGAGCTCGACCGGCGTCTCGCGGCCAAAGATCATCAGCGTGACCTTGAGCTTGCCAGCCTCGGTGTTAACCTCGGAGACCTTGCCATCAAAGTCGGTAAGCGGGCCATCGGTGACGCGGACGGACGTGCCGACCTGAATATCAACCGAGGTGCGCTTGGGAGAATCGCCCTTACCGGGACGACGAGTCATCTTGTTGTACTCGTCACGGGAAAGCGGAGCGGGCTTGCCGTTGCCGCCTAGGAAACCGGTGACGCCGGGCGTGTTGCGAACACACGTCCAAGCATCGTCATCCATCTCCATGCGGACCAGGACATAACCCGGGAAGATCTTGGAATCCTTGGTCTCGCGCTTGCCACCCTCTTTGATCTCGGTGACGCGCTCCATAGGAATCTCGATATCAAAGATACGGTCCTGCATGCCCATGGTCTCGATACGATGCTCGAGATCGGACTTTACGCGGTTCTCGTATCCGGAGTAAGTGTGAACGACGTACCAACGCTTAGACATGGTTTAGCCCCTCAATCCAGAGAACAGAGCAAGAGCCTCGCCAAAGCCAGCATCGAGCAGAGCGATGACGACGCCGACGACGACCAGAGAAGCGCAAACGACGACCGAGTAGTTCACGAGCTCCTTCTTATCGGGCCACGTGACACGCTTCATCTCGGACTTGACCGAAGCGAAATACTTCTTGGTGCGGGCGAAGAAACCAGGCTTCTCGTTCTTCTTGGACTTCGCAGCCTTCTCGTTCTTCTTGGCAACGGCCTTCTTGGCCTCAACCTTGGAGTTGGCGGCAGCGTTGTTGGCAGGTGCCGGCTGCTGAGCCTTCTTCTTGTTCTTCTTGTTGGCCATTTGGGTTACCTCCGCGCAATGCGCTTATACATGAGTAAACCGTAAGCCCCCAAGTGGGAGCTTACGGAATAATGACTGGCACGCCAGGAAGGACTCGAACCCTCAACACTCGGTTTTGGAGACCGATGCTCTACCAATTGAACTACTGGCGTATGTGACTAGAGACTAGCGAGTCTCTTTGTGCAGCGTGTGGTGACGGCACCAGGGGCAATACTTCTTGATCTCCATACGATCAGGCATGGTCGACTTGTTCTTGGTGGTCGTATAGTTGCGGCGCTTGCACTCAGTGCACGCAAGAGTAACTAGAGTACGCATGTATCCTGAACCTTTCATTTCCGCCCCGTACGGGCACGAGTTGTTACTTTATCAGCTCCACGTAAGTGCTGTCAATGAAAACCTCGAGTCAATTGGTTCTCGGTGGATCCATTCATATTTGGAACACATCAATGAAGCCATCGAGAGCTAATCGACGGTGCATCCAGGACCATTATCGATCCTCTTGACACCAGCAACGGCTCAATATCCATTGCAGAAAAGAACCCGGCACCCATATAAGTGCCGGGTTCTCTAAGTCAGCTATATCAAAGAGCTAATTTACTCAATGATCGTGGAGACGATGCCCGAACCGACGGTGTGGCCACCCTCGCGGATAGCGAAGCGCAGGCCCTCCTCCATGGCGATCGGGTGGATGAGGTCGCCCTCGATGGTGATGTGGTCACCAGGCATAGCCATCTCGGTGCCCTCGGGGAGCTTGACCGTACCGGTAACGTCGGTGGTACGGAAGTAGAACTGAGGACGATAACCATCGAAGAACGGGGTGTGACGGCCGCCCTCCTCCTTGGTCAGAACGTAGATCTCGCCGGTGAACTTGGTGTGCGGGGTAACCGAACCGGGCTTGCAGAGAACCTGGCCGCGCTCGATGTCCTCACGCTTGATGCCACGGAGCAGCAGACCGACGTTGTCGCCAGCCTCGCAGAAGTCCATGGACTTACGGAACATCTCGATACCGGTAACGACGGTGTTCTGGGTATCCTTGATGCCGACGATCTCGACGGGCTCGTTGAGCTTGAGCTCACCGCGCTCGACACGGCCGGTAGCAACGGTACCACGGCCGGAGATGGTCATAACGTCCTCAACGGCCATCAGGAACGGGAGGTCGTTGTTACGAGCAGGCGTCGGGATGTACTCGTCGACGGCGTTCATGAGCTCGCGGATAGCGTCCATCCACTTGGCGTCGCCCTCGAGAGCGCCCAGAGCGGAACCACGGATGACGGGGATGTCGTCGCCGGGGAAATCATACTCGGAGAGGAGCTCACGGGTCTCCATCTCGACGAGGTCGATGAGCTCGTCATCGTCAACCATGTCGCACTTGTTCAGGAAGACGACAATGTAGGGAACGCCGACCTGACGGGCGAGCAGAATGTGCTCGCGGGTCTGAGCCATGGGGCCGTCGGTAGCGGCGATGACCAGGATAGCGCCGTCCATCTGAGCAGCACCGGAGATCATGTTCTTGACGTAGTCAGCGTGGCCCGGGCAGTCAACGTGAGCGTAGTGACGGGCAGCAGTCTCGTACTCGACGTGGGAGACGGAGATCGTAATGCCGCGCTCGCGCTCCTCGGGAGCCTTGTCGATGTTCTCGAACGCAGTGAAGTCAGCCTTGCAGCCCTCGGTCTCGGAGAGAACCTTGGTGATGGCAGCGGTCAGCGTGGTCTTGCCGTGGTCGACGTGACCAATGGTGCCGATGTTAACATGCGGCTTAGTGCGCTCAAACTTCTCTTTGGCCATAAAGCCCTCCTCTAAACAGGTCGTCCCCGGACGGGACTTTGCCTTTATACCATAGTGGCCTCTCAACATACTATTGAGAAGCCACCGTGTTACCTATGGTAGCGGTGACTGGATTCGAACCAGTGACGCCACGGGTATGAACCGTGTGCTCTAACCAACTGAGCTACACCGCCGGATGGAGCCTGCAACCAGACTTGAACTGGTGACCTCTTCGTTACCAACGAAGTGCTCTACCGACTGAGCTATACAGGCACTTGACGGGTGGGAGCTATAGGATTCGAACCTATGTAGGCAGAGCCAACGGGTTTACAGCCCGTCCCCATTAACCACTCGGGCAAACTCCCAATCGTTCAAGTATCCGCAGGTTCTTTGGTCTTTTGGACCGCCGCCCCCGCGAACGAAAAAGATAATACGATGCAACCTTGGGGGCTGTCAACGAAAACCTCTAGATACACGGCCCCGGGCGTATCTATATAGTCGTGACCTGCGGTTTTGTTGAGTTTGGATATGAAGGACGGTGGTTTTGGATACTGAGGTGACGTTTCCCGAGGTAACACTTTGGTGTAGTAGAGTACACCTTCAGGATCGAACTTCGATAACAGCCTATTTGCACCTATATATAGGTCGAGATCGGGCTTCCGTGGCAGATTCGAGCGTGGATTATCTCCCGTCTGAAGTCGAGCGTGGATAATCTCCCACTTTTGTCGTACCCCCAAGGCCAAAGTGACAGATTATCCACGCTCATTCACTAGGCAGGAGATTTTCCACGCTCGTTCGTCCGATAATCCACGCTCGACCAGGATGACTGGGACCGGTCCGGCCTATGTCTCAATCTGTAACATTTAGAGAACATTTTCTCCCCTATCTGTTACAGATTGAGATACTACGCAGTAGCCCCGACTTCCGTCTCATTCTGTAACAGTAAGAAAGGTTTTCAGCCTCTTCGTGTTACAGATAGAGATATTACCCGCCAACCCGTCTTAACATCTCAATCTGTAACAGCTTGAAGAGAAATACCGGTCTAGATGTTACAGATTGAGATTGAAGCGTTTGGGCCGAATGTCCCCAAGATATTGGCTGGCGGTCACTAGAACTCAATCTCGTCAAAGTCAAAAGCTTTCAAAGTGAGTCCAACGAGCTTGTCTGTGCGCTCCTGAATCTGCTCGCTGGTCCAGGTATCCGTGTTTACCAACTCGTCGTTCAGGTTCAACCCGTTGCGGTATCCGACGTTCGCCCCGTTCGCATCCTTGCGGTCTCGCTTGGTCACAAAGGGCATGTTGCTCAGCTTTGAGTTATATCCGGTGATAGTCAGATTTCCAAGCGTATGAACCTGCTTCTCCTGCACCTCAATCGCCCTGGAAACGTCGCCGTCCGCAACCATCTTCACCCATTCGTCGGGAATGTTCTTACCTTGGGGAAAGATGTGCTCGATTGTCCAAACGTAGTTTCCGGAGTCATATCGATCCCAAAGTGGCTTCATCTCCTTCGTAACGCTCGGTGATGCAATAACGGTCAGGATGTAGCGCGTCATATCGGGATTGACATCGTAAATCGGCCCTTCAAGACGTTCTTTGAAGGAAGCGTCACTGGCAGACACGTCGACGAGGCGCTTCTTGATGTATTCCGCGGCCGCAATGCCCTTGAGACCCTCGCTTTCGAGACTCTCGCAAATACTGATGAAGAGCCTCTCCAGGTCACGCGTGGGAGGCGTATCGGTAAGGTTGCGTCGGACAAAGAAGCAGACAAGGAGCTTAACAAGAAGCGCGAGGGTTTCATCTTTTAGCTCCAACTGGTCCTGCTTCTTGAAAAGGAACAGCAGCATCAGGTAAGATGCGACGCCCTGCGCTCTCGAAAGCTCCAAAAGCTGATGCGAAAGCTCGGAATCCGGGCTCTCTTGATCGAGCCCAATGATCTTCGAGTAGAGTGCGGAATTCTCGGTCAGCTCGTCCAACACCTTAAGGGCGCCGTCATCGGCTTCCATCCGCTTCTCGTAGATTTTCAGAAGGTTGGAACGTGTGGCAACGGAACCGAGGGGGAGTTGGGAACCTGATTCGCCGATAAATGGCTTATTTACCTCCCGGCGGAAGGCATCGTAGTTCTGGCGGAAGAAGCGCTCCTGCGTCTTGTAGTCATCGCCGAGATTGCGGAGCACTTCCTGCCAGCGTTCAAAGTAATAGTCGATCCGTCCGTCATCCACCCCGGCAACCTTGCCGAGAAGCATGTTTTTGATGAGGTCAACGGCGCTCAAGGGGACACCGCGGTTGTTAAGGGACGCGAACAGGGTATAGGCGTCCGCATGGCTATCGACGGTAATCTGGACCACGACTGCGGAGCACACCAGCTTGCAGATATCAAGCAGGGCATGAACACATTCGATCCCGCTCCCGTCTTCAACTTCCTCGCCCAATCGATCGTAAAAATAGTTGAATGCCTTAGACATCTTTCTCAGACCGAGGAACTTCGGCTTTTGCATAACGACGTCTAAACCGATATGTTCCTTCAAGATCCAGCGGTAATCCTCAAGGTTATGATTCTGAACCTGAGGAATAACGCGCGTCCTCGACTTGTCGGATTTCAAGATAAGGCGATTGCGCAGAGGGCGGACATCGTCCAGCATCAGGTCATCGTCGATAGAATCCTTATGCTCCATAACGCGAGCGTAGATGGCAGCAAGGAGAAGGCTGAGCGTCGTCAGGCGTTGCTGGCCATCGATGACTTCATAGTGAATGGTATCCATCTTGGAATTCACAGTCCCGTTCACGACAATAAACGAGCCCAGGAAGTATCCGGCATCGTTTTGGGTGATATCGTCATAGAGATTCGCCCAATCGCGCTGATTCCAAGTGTATTCGCGCTGGTAACGAGGAATGTCATAGATTTTTAGCATATCGGTCGACAGAATATTGGCAACCGTTGGGTCCTCTACGCTATTAATCATCATGAGTCCTTTCAATCACCTTGCTCACAAACGACGGGAAATCCTTGTCGCCCTTGATTTCTCGCGCCGAATTAAATCTAGACTATAGTAATACCCATGGGCTACAGGAAAGAGCGCCGCGCACGGCGCGCGATCTTTCGAGAGGCAGCATCGGAGCTCTCGGCACCTTGGTCACTTTCCACCCTATCCCAGTTGGAGAAACAAAGCCCAAAACTCTAATGGAGACAGCAACTGTAAGCTTTGCTTTTCCTGCTTCGTTGCACGCATTTATGGACATTGGACATCGGTCACAAAACACACATAAATGCAATTCCGATTTAATTGTTGCATGTTTGTTGCATGAGCTGTTGCATGAAAATGCAAAATCGGGAGCCATACGGCCCCCGACCTGCGAAAACTCATGGAGCCAGTGACAGGAATCGAACCCGCAACCCACTGATTACAAATCAGTTGCGCTACCGTTGCGCCACACTGGCACACTTGGCGCTTTCGCGCGAAGCTTGTTTAGGATAAAGGAATTGAGCACGTGGCGCAACAGACCCTTTGACCGACCACATCTCAAAACCCTTCGTCAGAACGAATAGTTTTATCTGTTCGCCAGAACCAAAAATTATTCGTTTTGGCGAGGCCGGCCTGCAACTCACTGATTACAAACCAGTTGGTTGGTCAATCGAGAAAGCAGCCCCCATTGAAGGTCTACCTACCTCCCGCGCAGGGCCTTGAGCTTGGCCAGCACCTCGGGGCTCAGGCGGCTGCCCAGGGTCATCTTGATCTGCGGGGCTTCCTCGACCTCGTGCACGTCGTTGTCGATCTGTTTGATCTCGTCCACCAGCATGCGGCTCGAGATGCGCGTAACACCCTTGCCCATGACGACGGCCTGGATCGTGCCGTCGCTCGACACCACGGAGCACGCGCGGCCTTCCTCGCGCGCCTCGATGCAGAGCTTCTGTACCACGGTATCGGCAGAGACGCCCGTCGGCGAGAACTCGATACGCACGCCGCGGGCCGGCAGGTTGGGACGCTCGCTGGAGATGTTTCCCGCGCCGTCGAACACGATCACAGCCTCGTAGCGGCCCTGGGCAAACGCCGCCACGTCGTTGATGAGTGCAGTGCGCGCCATATCGTGGACGTCGCTGGAATACGGATCGTCGGAATGGTCGTAGACGAGCTTTTCGTAGCGCGGTGTGCAGTGAATCACGTTGTAACCGTCGACCACCAGCAGCTCGGGCTTATTGGAGTGCACCGTCGAGACCGGATCGGCGATGGCCTGCGCAAACGCATTGCCGCCCACGCCATAGGTCGCGGCCGAAACAATCGGCTTGGCCGAGCCCTCGCCAAAGCGCTTGGCCTTGGACTTGGCACGGTTCTTTTTGGACATGCGCTATTCCTCCCCCATGAGCTCGCCGGCGTTGCGGCGCAGCCACTCAAAGCACAGCGCCGTGGTCGCCTGGGCAACATTGAGGCTCTCGGTCATGCCGCGCTGGGGAAGCTTGGTCAAAAAGTCGCATTTCTCGAGCACCAGGCGCGAGATGCCGTCGCCCTCGGAGCCCATGACGAGTGCTACGCGACCCTCGAAGGGTGCATCCCAGCAACTGCCTTCGGCATGCTCGGAGGCACCGCCCACCCAAAAGCCAGCGGCCTTGAGGTCGTCGAGTGCACGGGCGATATTGGGAACCTGCGCGATAGGCAGATGCATGACGGCACCGGCTGAGGTCTTGTAGCTGCCCACGGTCACGCCGGCGGCACGCTTGTTGGCAATGACGACGCCGGCCGCGCCAACAACCTCGGCAGAGCGCACAATGGCGCCAAAGTTGCCGTCGTCGGTCACGTGGTCGAGCACCACGACAAGTGCCGGGCCGTCACCCGCGCGATCGAGGATATCGGCGACATCGGCATAGGGGAAGTTGCCAACCTCGAGCGCGATGCCCTGGTGAGCGCCATGGCTCGACAGTGCGTCGAGCTGCGCGCGCGGCACATACTTAATGCGGACACCCGCGGCGTTGAGGTCGTCGACCAGGCGCGACAAGGCGGCATCGCGCTCCCCGCCCTCGGCAATGAGCGCGCACTTGATGGGAAAACCAGTGCGTAGCGCCTCGGCGGCAGCACGACGACCTTCGATAAACTCGCCCTTGGGAGCCTGAACGTTGTCGCGGTTGCGATCTCGCTGCGGACGTGCTGCCTGGGAGCGCTCGCGCTGGCCCTTGGAAGTGGCAGCGCGATCGTTGCGGCGAATCGGACGCGAGCCAGAAGCAGCCTGCTTGCCTCCACGCGATGCGCGCTTGCGATTGTCGGCCATAAAGCGGCCTCCTTTAAATAATTATCAAACAGGACAAAAGAAGCGACCGCTTAAGACGAATAGCTCAAGCGGTCGGTACGGGTTTTCCAAGTGCCCGAGATTGCCGTGAAAGAGGAGCGACGCGTACTTGAGTACGCGAGCGACGGTTTGAACGGCAAGGTCGGGTGCTTGGGAAACCCGCGGGGATTAGAGAGATTTGATACGAGTGCCCGCGGCAGTATCCTCGATCGTCAGGCCCAGGTCCTTGAGCTGGTCGCGGATGGCGTCGGCCAGATCCCAGTTCTTGGCGGCGCGGGCCTCGGCGCGGGCCTCGAGAATCTTGGCAGCGGCCTCGTCCACGTCGTCACCCGTGTAGGCAACCAAACCGGCAGCAACGCCCAGCAGGCCCAGCGGCAACTCGACCTTGGGCTCGGGGAGCTCAACGCCAAGCGTATCGAGCAGCTCGGCCAGCGTGTCGGCGGCGGCAAGCGCGGCGGCCTTGTCGGCAGCGTCGCCCGCCTGCTCCAGGTACTGGTTGCACTCGGTCACGAAGCCAAAGACGGCACCCATGGCACCAGCGGTGTTAAAGTCGTCGTCCATGCACTCCTTAAAGGCGGCACGAGTCTCGGCGGCCTTGGCGGCAAACGCCTCGGCGGCAGCCGCATCGGCGTCGGCCGTCGCATGGTTCGCGGCCCAGCGCAGGTTCTCGACCGTACCGGCGATACGCGTGAGCGAGTTCTCGGCACCCTCCAGGCGCTCCCAAGAAAAGTCGAGCGGCGAGCGATAGCTCGTCTGCAGCATCAGCAGGCGCAGGGCGGCAGCGGAGTGCTGCTCGAGGACCTCGGCCAGCGTAAAGAAGTTGCCGAGCGACTTGGACATCTTCTCGCCGTCTACCAGCAGCATGCCCGTGTGCATCCAGGTGTTGGAGAAGCCCTGGTGCCAGGCGCAGGTGGCCTGGGCGCACTCGTTCTCGTGATGCGGGAAGGCAAGGTCGGAGCCGCCGCCGTGGATGTCGATCGGAGTGCCCAGGTAGCGATGCACCATGGCGGCGCACTCGGTGTGCCAACCGGGACGGCCCTCGCCCCAGGGGCTCGGCCAGCTGGGCTCGCCGGGCTTGGCGGCCTTCCACAGGGCAAAGTCGAGCGGGTCGTTCTTGTCCTCGTTCTCCTCGATACGCGCGCCAACCATAAGGTCGTCGATGTTGCGGCCCGAGACCTGACCGTAGTTGGGATCGCTGCGCACGGCAAAGTACACATCGCCGTTATCGGCTGCGTAAGCGTGGCCCTGCTCGATAAGCGTCTTGATCATGGCGATCATGGGGCCGATCTCCTTGGTGGCGCGGGGACGCACATCGGGATCGAGCACGTTGGCGGCGCGCATGACGCCGATGAACTTGTCGGAGAACTCCGTCGCGACCTCGGCAGCCGTACGGCCCTGCTCGTTGGCGCGCTTGATGATCTTGTCATCGACATCGGTGAGGTTCTGGGCGAACGTGACCTCGTAGCCGCTCGCGATGAGCCAGCGACGAATCACGTCAAAGCTGATGAACGTGCGGGCATTGCCGATGTGGATGTTGTCGTAGACCGTGGGGCCGCACACGTACATGCGGACCTTGCCGGACTCGATGGGCTGGAACTCTTCCTTTTTATGGGTAGCGCTGTTGTAGATACGCATTCGTTACTCCTTAACGGTTTTCTGTAGCAGGCAGACGGCCCAAGCGCCGATTCCCTCGCCTTGGCCTTCCCAACCGAGCTTTTCGGTCGTGGTGGCGGCAACGCCCACGTTTTCGACGTCAACGCCCAGGGCATGGGCAAGGTTGGCGCGCATGGCATCGCGGTGCGGAGTGATCTTGGGTTGCTGACAGGCAATGGTGCAATCGGCATCGACAAACTCAAAGCCCAGCTCGCGCGCATAGTCCATCACGCGAGCGAGCAGCACCATCGAATCGGCACCCTCGTAGGCGGGATCGGTGTCGGGGAATAGCTTGCCGATGTCTCCCCCGCGGCAGGCGCCCAGAATGGCGTCGGCCAAGGCGTGCGCGAGCACATCGGCATCCGAGTGGCCCAGCAGGCCGCGCTCGTAGGGAATGTCGACCCCGCCGATGATACATCGACGCCCCTCCACCAAACGGTGGACGTCGTAGCCGTGGCCAATGCGCAGGTTACTGAACATGGGGAAGGTCCTCTCCCTCAGCCATGCGGCCAAGCAGAATCGCGGTTACGGGACGCAGGTCCTCGGGCAGCGTCACCTTAAGGTTATCGCGCGGGCTCTGGACACAGCGGACGCGCCCGCCCATGCGCTCGACCAGCGATGAATCATCGGTACCGATAAAGCCCTCGGCGATAGCTGCGGTGTGGGCGCGCTTCATGGCGTCGACGCTAAAGATCTGCGGCGTCTGCGCAGCCCAATAGAGCTCGCGCGGCGGCGTCTCGACGATATTATCGCCGTCGACGATTTTGAGCGTGTCGATCGCGGGCTGACCGCACACGACACCGTCGAGCGAACGGTCGCCCACAAGCACGTCGATAGCGTGATCGATGGCCTCGGTGGTAATGAGCGGACGAGCGCCGTCGTGAATGGCGACATATTCGAAACCCGCCGGAACCGCATGCACGCCGGCACGGGTGGAATCCTGACGGGTATCGCCGGCATCGGCAAAGCTGATGGGCGTGTCATAGTCAAACGGGTCGATGGCCAGGCGTCGCATCTCGGCACGACGCTCGGCAGGGCAAACCACGACGATGTGGCCGACCTTGTCGCTCCGATCAAACGCGCGGATGGACCAGCTCATGAGCGGACGACCCGCCACGTTAACGAGCTGCTTGCCGCCGGGGTTTCCAAAGCGCTGGCCGCTGCCACCGGCAACGACCACGGCGCATACGGGCGCCATTATGCGTTCCCCTGTTTGGTGCCCTTCATGCGGTACAGCGAGTCCGCAAGAATGGCAGGGTTGTTGACGCCAAAGTCGCCCAGGCGCTCCGGATCCTCGCTAATGTCGTCCATGAGCTCCTGCAGCGAGCCATACTCGTCGACGATTTTCTCGGCCACGCCGTCGCGCACGACGGACACACGCGAAAGCGTGCGCAGGCCCAGCGGCGTCATGACGGAGTCCTCGTCCAGGTCGTCATAGCCCAGAACCGCCGCCACATGCTGTGGGTCGGACAGGTCCTTAGGTGTCATGCGAGCGAGCTCGGCGCGAATCTTCTCGGCGTTTGCCTCGGAGGAATCGCTCGCGTAGTCGCGGATCATCAGGTCGTATTCGGTATCCATGCTGGAGCCGGCGAGCTGCTCGAGCTGCATCTGCACGAGCTTGCCCTGGTTGCCCAGCTTGACAATGCAATCCTTAAGCTCGGTCTTTGCCTGCTGCATGATCTCGAAGCTCGAGAAAATACCGGTAATGTCGGCGAGCGTAACGTAGTCGTCGAGCTCGAGGGCCGTCAGGCGCAGCAGGGAGCGATCGAGCGACTGACGGGTAGTCTGGAGCGTGGCGACGAGCTGGTTGACCGAGCTCATGATGGTGGTGACGGGCTGGATCTCGTAGCTCTTGCCGTGAACGTACACGTTAACGACGGCACGACGGGCCGAGACCGAGATCACGATGGCATCGGTGAGCACCGACATGCGAGCGGCGGTGCGGTGACGCATGCCCGTCTCGCTCGTGGCAAGCGAGGGGTCGGGATTGAGGTGGAAGTTGGCGCGCAGAATCTGGGTGAGGTCGCCGTCGATGACGATGGCACCGTCCATCTTGGAGAGCTCGAACAGACGGTTCGAGGTGAACGAAATGTTGAGCGGGAAGCCGTCGTTACCGGCAGCAAGCACGTTTTCGGTGTCGCCGACGCAGATAAGGGCACCCAGGTGACCGGCGATGATCATGTCGAGGGCGGTGCGGATCGGCTGACCAGGTGCCGTCAGGCGGATGGCCTGTTCCATACGCTTTTGCAGCTCGTTCTTATCCAAGGCATCGCTCCCATCGTATACGCTCCATAAACGCTAAATAGTTTCTCACGGTTTGTCCCCGCGGCGCTTGCGAAATCCGATGCTTACAGAATGAGCGAACACAGCTGAGAGCCCAACCCAAATGGGCTGCTTATGTGGTAGCATCTGGATTCGCATAAATGAGGGAGTAGTCGCGTGACCGGATTCGCCTCCGGTGGCGCGGTAAGTCAACACACTGGCTGATGCGGCCTGGCTTGCCTTAATGAACGAGACTCGTGGCTGTGCGCGCAACGCGTACGCCACGGGTCTTTTTTGTTATTCCCTCAAGAGGTACACGCGGGCCCGCCCGCAGAGAGGGAGCCAAGCCATGGGACTCGCCGAGCTCGTATTGCTCGCCATCGGCCTTTCGATGGACGCCTTTGCCGTTTCCATCTGCAAGGGCCTTGGCATGAAAAAGATCAACCTTAAGGTCGCCGTGGTGCTCGGCCTGTTCTTTGGCGGCTTTCAGGCTGGCATGCCCGTAATCGGATGGGCGCTTGGCAGTCAATTCATGGGCATCATCGGACCCATAGACCATTGGATCGCCTTTATCCTTTTGGCCTTTATCGGCGGCAAAATGCTGTGGGAGGCCTTTACCGAGGACGAGGATGAAGGCGACGGCAAGGATGCCGAAAAGATTGACCTGGTCGAGTACCTGATCCTCGCTATCGCCACCTCAATCGACGCCCTAGCCGTGGGCATCTCATTTGCCGCGCTCTCGGTTGACATCGTGCCCGCTGTATCGCTTATCGGCGTCACAACGTTTATCTTCTCCGTCGCCGGCGTAGCGATCGGCCACACCTTTGGCGCGCGCTACGAAAAGCCCGCCACCATCTCGGGCGGCGTTGTGCTTATCCTTATCGGCCTCAAGATTCTGCTGGAACACTTGGGGTTTTTGGCGCTGTAAAACACCCTTCAAAACTAAACGTCCGGGCAAGGTCTCATGCAGAGTTTTGCATGAGGTCTTTTCATGCAGACTTTTGCATGTCATACTGATATGCAAAAGTCTGCACGTTAGGAGATCGCCGTGGATACCCTTCCCATCACCACACCGCGCCAAGCTGGCATCTACGTGCGCCAGGCACGCGAGGCTCAGGGTCTCACCCGTGCGACCCTCGCTAAAAAAGCCGGTGTTTCGGAGCGCCTGCTCGCATCGCTCGAGCTGGGCGACGCCACCGGCATTCGACTCGACAAGTTGCTGGCAGTTTTCGGTGCTCTTGGACTGGCGCTCGCCGCTCAAGGGGATATAGGCGAAACGAAAAATGAGCAACCAGTTGACGCCCCGCATGCTGATCAACCTTGCAGCACCTCCAGACGCCATCACGCCCAACGTCTTCATCATCGCAACCGTCGCAGCACAACCATTCCGGCTCTTGCAGATGCCCCCTTTACATCCGCACTCTACGACGAGGTCTTCGCCGATTTCGCCATGTCCAATCTCGGAGTCTCGATTGCCGCAAACGCATCTAACCAAACCAAGCCCGAAGGGAAATAGCCAATGGCCAGAACATCACTTCGGACCATTATTTGCGGCGTACCTGCGGGAACGCTCACGCAAGATGAGAACGGTCTTATCAGCTTTACCTACGATCATGACTATGACGGGCCAGCCCTATCGACCAACATACCCGTATCGAATCGCACATACGGACAACAGGTCATGAATCCGTACCTGTTTGGCCTTCTACCCGACAGCGAGGACCAACGAAAAGCGATTGCCGCCGAATTCGACGTTAGGCCCAACAATCCCGTTGCGTTGCTCAGCCATATCGGACTCGACTGTCCGGGCGGCGTGCAGTTTTGTGCCGAAGAAGATACCGACGCCGTCCTGCATCGCGCTGGCGAATACCGCCCTATAGACAACCACGAAATTGCTCTTCGTCTCAAGTCGATCAGAGATGACCGCGATGCATCGTGGATGGGTCTAGATGAAAGTTGGTCACTTGGAGGCAACCAGGGCAAGTTCGCGCTCGCGTTCATAAACGGCCGCTGGTGCGAATGCATGGGCTCCTCGCCCACGACGCATATTTTCAAAAATGGCGTTATCGGATTTAAACTCGAGGCTCTCAATGAGTTTGTCTGCATGAAAAGCGCCCAGCGCGTCGGCATCGCAACGGCAAACGTCGAATATCGTATGTTTGAGGACGAACCTGCCCTCATTGTTGAGCGCTATGACCGCGTGAAAGTCGAAGACGGAATGATCAGGCGCCTACATCAAGAAGACCTCTGTCAGGCACTTGGGGTGATGCCCGCCCAAAAGTACACAGCAGACGGCGGCCCGACCACCCGCGACATTCAAGAGCTCCTCGTAAATACGAGCCACCATCAACTTAACCTGTATCTGTTTACGCAGATACTGTTCTTCAACGCCATTATCGGCGCACCGGATGCGCACGCGAAAAACTATTCCCTGCTCCTTGGAAACGACGGCGCAGCCATGATGGCTCGAATGTACGATGTCGCGTCGGGTTTGGCGTATGAGCGCATGCGCCGCCGGGCGCGCCTTGCCATGAGCGTTGGCGGCGAAAATCGTGTGGGGCGCATCGGTCCAGGCGCTATCCGCCGATACCACGGTATGGGCGACCCCGTGCTGGAGGCGGCGCTTACCGGTGCCGGGCTATCCGAGAAGCTTTGCTTTGCGACCATGATGGACCTCGCCTACGAAGTGCCCATTTGCATGGAAGAGGTCATGGACGAATACGCCGATCTGCCCGGCATGGCGGACCTGCGCGAGCATATGCTCGGCCCCGTCCGCGAAAACTGCCAGCGCACCCTCGACCTCATCAAGGCAGAAATGGACTAGGTGGCCGCAATTTCGCAATTATCAAACAAAAGAGAGGGGGCACCCGTCGCAAAAGCTCGGATGTCCCCTCTCGTAATGTCATTTGCAATCCGCTAGCACGTGGCTCGAACTGCTGCTAGCGCAACCTTTACGCAGCGAGGCGCTTGAGGACGTCGATGAGCAGCTCGTAGAAGCGCTCGGCAGAAGCGAGCTCCATGCTCTCGTCCGGGGTGTGGACATCGGAGAGCGTCGGGCCCACGGCGATGGCGTCCAGGCCGTGCAGGGCCTCGGCAAACAGGCCGCACTCAAGGCCGGCGTGAATGGACTCGATGCGCAGCTCGGAGCCAAAGAGCTCACGATAGCTCTCGACGAAGACGTCGCGGACCGGCGAATGCTCGGCGTAGCTCCAGCCGGGATACTCGAACTCAAACTTGGCGTCGAAGCCCAGGACATCGGCAAGCATCTGCAGACGATCCTTGAACTCGTTCTGCAGCGAGGTGATCGAGGAGCGCGGGGACAGCATGATCTTGACCTCGTCGTCAGAAGTGGCAACCACACCGATGTTGGAGGAAACCTCGACAGAACCGTCGGTGGCGACGTTGCGGCGAATCACGCCGTTAGGGGCAAGACGCAGGGCGCGGATGAGGGCAAGCGCGGACTTCTGGTCCATGGCCTCGACCTCGGCGTCATCGGCAATCTCGACGGTGCAAGTAAAGCCGGGGTCGAAGACCTCGAGCTCGGCAGTGACGTCGGAGATGATGCCACGGGCGATCTCGGCCGCGGCCTCGGCGGCAGCGTGATCGGCATAGACCAGAACGGCCTTGCACTCACGGTTGATGGCGTTGTCCTTGGTGCCGCCGTTGAAGCTGACGATGGCGGGCTCGCCGGCAACCATCAGGCGGTCGATGATGCGGGCCATGATGAGGTTGCCGTTGCCGCGCTCCAGGTGGATATCGCTGCCGGAGTGACCGCCCAGCAGGCCGGAGATGTCGAGCGTGAGGGTGCTACCGGTCTTGTGCTCGCGCGCGATCGAGCAGGTGTAGGTAACGACGACGCCGCCGGCGCAGCTGACGGTGGCAACGCCCTCTTCCTCGGAGTCAAGGTTAATCATGGTGCGGGCGCTAATCTGGGACTTGTCGAGCGTCTCGGCGCCAACCAGGCCAGTCTCCTCGTCGGTGGTGAATACGCACTCGAGGGCGGGGTGAACGATCGAATCGTCATCGAGAACAGTGAGCATCAGAGCGACGGCAATACCGTTGTCGGCGCCCAGAGTGGTACCGTTAGCGGTGAGGACGCCGTCCTTGACGACCAGGTCGATACCATCAGTCGTAAAGTCGTGCTCAACGGAGCCCAACTTGTCGCACACCATATCGATGTGGCCCTGCAGCATCACGGTCGGGGCATTCTCGGCGCCGGCAGATGCGGGCTTGCGAATGATGACGTTGTAGACCTCGTCCTGGTACACATCGAGACCGCGCTCCTTGGCAAACGCGACCAGGAAATCGCTGATGCCCTTCTCGTTGCCAGACCCACGGGGGATCGCGCTGACCTCCTCAAAGAAATGGAACAGCTGGGCGGGCTCGTAGCCGGTAATCTTGTAGTCCATGGTGCCTCCTTGGCGCAACTGGTTAGACAGTAAGACATGCGACTTGTATATTCCCAGACTTTGCGTGCATAAACCAGTCGAAAACGCCGAGCGCCCTCGCATCATCGGCTAACGGTGGACCGTATAGCGTAACGTTCACAACTTCCGCAGCTCTACAAATCGAGGCGCCCTTTCCGGAACGCCTCGATTGCGCGTATCAAATTGTCGCCACGCCCTACAGCGCGCCAGAACCGGCTTGCATCATGCCGCCGGGGCCCGAGGTCACGCCGCCGCTCACGGGCGCGGCGTTGCCGGTGTGCGGTGCCGCCGGGGCGGTATCGCCACCGAGCGTGCCCGCCTGACGCGGTGCCGGGATCTCGCCCGTGCCGTGGCTAAAGACAAACTTGCCATCGGCCACGTCGCACAGGACGGTATCGCCCTCGCCCCACTCGCCGGCCAGGAGCTCCTCGGACAGCGGGTCCTCGATGAGCTTTTGAATGGCGCGGCGCAGCGGACGCGCACCGTTGGTGAGGTCGGTGCCCTCGGCCACGATCTTGTCATAGGCCGCATCGGTGAGCTTGATGTTCATGCCGTTGGCAATCAAACGCTGACGCAGATCGTCCACCAGCAGGTGCGCAATCTTGGTGAGATTCTCGCCCGAGAGCTTCTGGAACACCACAATATCGTCGATACGATTGAGCAGCTCGGGGCGGAACAGGCGCTTGAGCTCGCCCATCGCACGGCCGCGGATCTCGCTCGACGTGAGACCCTGCTCACCGGTGGTGCCAAAACCGACGCTCGCATCCTGCGCGATCTCGCGGGCGCCCACGTTGGACGTCATGATGATCACGGTATTGCGGAAGTCGACCGTCTTGCCCTGGCTATCGGTCAGGCGGCCCTCCTCCAGCACCTGCAACAAAATGTTGAAGATGTCGGGGTGCGCCTTCTCGATCTCGTCGAACAGCACGACCGAGTACGGATGACGGCGAACGGCCTTGGTGAGCTGACCGCCCTCGTCGTGGCCCACATAGCCCGGAGGGCTACCAATGAGCTTGGAGACCTCGAACTCACTACCAAACTCCGACATATCGAAGCTGATGAGCGCGTCCTTGCTGCCAAAGAGATACTCGGCGAGCGTCTTGGCGAGCTCGGTCTTGCCCGTGCCGGTGGGGCCCAGGAAGATAAAGCTGCCGCCGGGGCGACGCGGGTCCTTGAGCGGCGAGCGGCTGCGGCGCACGGCCTTGGCAACGGCCTCGACGGCCTCGTCCTGGCCGATAATGCGCGTCTTGAGCACGCTTTCGGCCTGCAGCAGGCGGCGGCTCTCGCTCTCGGTGAGCGAGGACACCGGCACGCCCGAGGTCACGGACACGATGTCGGCAATCTGGGAGACATCGATGGTGAGCGGGCTGGCGTCGAGCTCGGCCGTCCAGGCAGCCTTGGCCTCGGCGAGCTCAATCTCGGCAGCCTTTTGCTGCTCGGTGATCTCAGCGGCCTTGTTCATGTCGTCGCTCTCGGTGGCCTCCTGCGCGGCGGCCTTAAGCTCCTCCACGCGATGCTCGGCCTCGCGCACCGGCTCGGGCGCGCGGTTGGCGGCGATGCGGGCGCGGGCGCCGGCCTCGTCAATGAGGTCGATGGCCTTATCAGGCAGGAAGCGGTCCTGAATGTAGCGGTTGGAAAGGTTCGCGGCGGCCTCGATAGCACCCTGCGTATAGCGCACATGGTGGTGCTCCTCGTAGCGCGGCTTGAGCGCGGTCAGGATCTTGACCGTGTCCTCGACGCTCGGCTCCTCGACATCGATGGTCTGGAAGCGACGCTCAAAGGCCGGATCCTTGGTGAGGTACTTACGGAATTCCTCGGCCGTGGTGGCGCCGATAATCTGGAAGGCACCGCGCGCAAGCACGGGCTTGAGCATGGAGCTCGCGTCGATGGAGCCCTCGGCAGAACCGGCACCGATGATAGTGTGCATCTCGTCGATAAACAGGATGACGTCGTCGGCCTCGGTGGCCTCCTGGATCACGTTCTTGAGGCGCTCCTCAAACTCACCGCGATACTTGGCGCCCGCAACGAGGCCCGGCAGGTCGAGCGTCCAGATGTTCTGGTTCATGAGGTTCTCGGGCACGTTGCCGGCAGCGATCTGCTGCGCCAGGCCCTCGACGATGGCCGTCTTGCCCACGCCGGGATCGCCCAGGATAAGCGGGTTGTTCTTGGTGCGGCGCGAAAGGATCTCCATCATGCGCTGGACTTCCTTTTCGCGGCCAATCACGGGATCGAGCTCGCCGTCGCGCGCCTTTTGCGTGAGGTTGGTGGCGAACTGCTTGAGCGTGTCGGTGCCGCTCCCCTTTTGCTGAGAGGCATCCGAGCCGCTAAAGAACGGCAGACCCGCACCGGGACGACCAGCACCGGCACCAGCGAGCGGACGCTTCTTGTCCTGGTCCTTGGCGGTAAGTTTCTCGATAGCCTTTTTGATGGAGGCGGACGACACACCCAGGCGCATGAGGATGTCCATGGCCATGCCGTTACCCTCTTCGACGATGCCAATCAGCAAGTGCTCGGTCGACACGTAGGTCTGGTTGTTCTCACGTGCCACGCGGAAGGAGCGCTCCATCACGCTAATGACGAGCGGCGTAAAGGCAAGCTTGGCAGCCTCGGTCTCCTCGCTGGGCTCGGGAACCGTGGTCTGGACCTCCTTGAGGGTGTCCATGATGTCGTCGTAGGAGATATCAAGCGAGCGCAGCGCCTCGGCAGCGATGCCCTCGTCCTCCTTGGCGAGTGCGAGCAGCAGGTGCTCGGTGCCCACCTTATTTGAGTGCAGATCGAGCGCCTCCTGTTTGGCCATCGACATGACCTTGCGCGCTCGATCGGTAAATCTATCTAACATGCTCGTTTCCTTACATGAGTTCATCGAAATCAAAACGCCCGCCCGTCGGCGGCGCTTTTGTCTCTTTACCCACAGGTTGTCTATGTTAACAGCTGGAGGAATATCTATAAACCCGGCTCACATGAATGCAGGTTATGACCGCATCGCGGGACTCACCGCGCGATGCGCGACAGGCGCCCCGCAAGAGAAACCCTAGGCGCCTTTCACCACGTCGGGACTCGTCGCACGCGATGCGCGATAGGCATCGGCCTCCTTGGAGACGCGTTCGAGCAGCTCGGATGTATCGACGCCCTCGACTTGCGCGACCGTTTCCACCGTCTGCATGGCGACCGCCCTCAGGTACGCGCACGCGCTGTCCCCCGGCTGCTCGAGGTCTATCTCCTCGCCGCCCTCCCGGGCAAAGCCGACCGCCATCACAAAGCCCATGATGCCCGAGACCAGAAAGCCCACCGCAAAGCTCGAATCTGCCTTGAGCTCTTCTCCGTCGGGGTGGACGATCTCTCTCACGCGGTCGATGATGATCGTATGGATGCCCTGCACGACCTGCTCGGCGACACCCGCCCTCATGGTGATGACGATGCGCCGCAGCAGGCAGCGGACGTCGCGCCGGTCGAACGCCGAAAGGTCGCCCTCGCTCGAAAAATGCCAGAGGACATCGGTGATGAGCTCGTTATCCTGCAGCAGCTGGGCTATGGCGATGGCGACGAGTTCATCGAAATCGTGAAAATAGTAGTAAAACGTTCCGCGATTGCACTGGGCGGCGCGGGTCACCTCGCCAACCGACAGCTCGAAGATGCTGTTGTTCTCGATGAGCTCCCAAAACGCCTCGATGATACGGGTGCGCGCATCGGGCGCATCGGCGTCCTTACGCGGTCTCGCCATGCGCCTCACCGCACCTCTGCGCCTTGGCGTTCATGATGAGCATCTGAAGACGGTTCTCCACGTTGGCGAAGCTCACGTCGGGATCGTAGTCGAGCGGCAGGAACTGCGCCGTGGGATACTGCTCCTTGAGCGCATGGATGAGCCCGCGCCCCACGACATGGTTGGGCAGACACCCGAACGGCTGCAGGATCACGAAGTTGCGGCAGCCGCGCTTGGCGTGCTCGAGGATCTCCGCCGGAATCAGCACGCCCTCGCCCGCATCGAACGTATGGTGCAGGATCTTATCGCTCGCGCGCACGAGCTCGGGCATGCGCGTCGGCGGCTCGTAGAGCGGGCTCGCCGCGCCCAGGCGGTCGCAACGGTCGTGCGCGAGCTCGAACAGGTTGTCCGCCGTGGCGTACCAGGCCTTTTCGGGCAGCGACAGGTCGACGTGGAACTCGCGCGACTGCGCATGCTTGTAGAAATAGGTCTTGCGGATCACGTCGGTCATGCGCGCCTCGATGACCTCGAGCCCGTTGTCCTCGAGGTAGCGCTCGATCTCGTGGTTGGCGCCGAGATGGAAATTGAGCAGGTACTCGCCCACGATGAGAACGGTCGGATGCGGGTTCGAGCGGTCGTACGGAACGGCGTCCATGATCGCAAGCGCGCGTTTGAAGCCCGTCGCCTGGCCTCTCAGCCCGGAGCGCTCCATGCCCTCGATAACCTCATCGAGCGCGCGGTCGAACGCAGCGTCCGCCGCGCCCTTCTCGAGCTCGTAGGGACGGATGCGCCTAAGCATAGCCTCGAGGGCATCGATCATGGGAAGACCGTAGGCGATCTGGATGCTCGGGCCAAGGCCGAGCTTGAAGCCCGGATGCGCATTGTGGGCATCGACGTCGTCGTTGGTGAGCACCGGGACATAGTCGTATCCCGCGTCGTCGAGCGCGCGGCGCAGCAGGGGCATGTAGTGCGTCAGGCGGCAGTCGCCGATATACTTGCCAGTCACCACGGCGACGTCGTGCGGGTCGTACTTACCGCTCTCGAGTGCCGCGAGCGCCTCGCCGATCACGATTTGCGCGGGGAAGCAGATGTCGTTGTGCACATAGCGTTTGCCCAGGCGGATGGCATCCTCGCGCCCGATATCAAGGGCCTCGGCGCGCACGCCCTGATTGCGCATCGCCGCGGTCATGAGCCTGCAGAACGCATGGGAGGTGTTGGGGACCAGCGCGATCTTGTCGTGCCGGTCGCGCTTGGTGTACTTGACCTTATACGGGTCGTCGAGCGGATGGACCGCGTGCACCCGGGCGCCCTCGGCACGCTCCTCCGCGCGACGACGGTTGACCGACTCGATAAACGAACGCACGCGAATGCCCATGGGACCGGCGACGTCGCTCTCATCGAGCTTGATCATCATCGGAACCTTGGAGCCCATCTCGCCCATCATGCGCGCGATCTCGTCGGTGAGATACGCATCGTGGCCGCAGCCGAAGCTGCCCATCTGCACGAGCTCGAGCTCGGGCGTCGATGCGACGATGACCGCGCACGACAGCATGCGCGCATGGTAGTTGTTCACGATGTCGATGCGGCTGTTGGAAAGATCGACGTTGCAGACCCCCGGCACCGCATCGGGTGTCAGCACGGGGATGCCGCGCTCAGAGAAGAGCTTGGGCAGCCCGTGGTTGACCAGCGGGTCGTTGTGGTACGGGCGCGAAGCGATCACCACCGCGTAGCCGCCGTCCTCGTGCACGTTCTCGAGCACCTGCCTGCCGCGCAGCTGCAGCTGGTTCTCAAACGTCTCCTGCGCGCGGTCCGCCTGCTCGGTCGCCTTGGCAACCAGGTCGGCATCGATATCGAAGGTCTCCTTGCACCACGCCTTGAGCTGGCGGTTTCGGTCGCCCTCGTCGTACCAGTGGAACAGCGGCGTATCGAACGGAACGCCGAAACGCTCCTCCGGGTTATCGGAATTGCGCATCACGTAGGGGTATCCCTTTACGACGGCGCACATCCACTCGCTGGTAGAGGCGGTGTTTTCGGTGGGCACCGTCGTGATGATGGGCATGAAGATGCGGTCGACGCCGGCGTCGACGAGATTGCGGATGTGCCCGTGGACGAGCTTGGCCGGGAAGCACACGGTGTCGGATGTGACGTGCGCCAGACCGCGCTCGTACATCGCCTTGGTGCTGCGTCCCGAGACGCGCACCTTAAAGCCGAGCGTGCTGAAGAACGTCGACCAGAACGGCATGGTGTCCCAGAACTCGAGCACACGGGGAATGCCGATCGTGACATCGCGCCCCCCGCTGACGGGAACCGTGGGGTACGACTCGAACAGCAGTTTCTCGCGGTCGACAAAGAGATTGGGGGCAGCCGCGGTCCGGTCGCGCCCCGTGCCGGGTGCCTGTGCCTCGCAAGCACCCTGCGGACGCAGCTCCTCCGCCGCGGGAACCTCGCGCACGAGCTCATCCCATGAGATGGCGCCGCCGCGCGGGCAGCGATTGCCCGTGACGTAAAGCGAGCCGTCGCCAAATGCCACGACCGCGCGCTGGCAGCGGTTGTTGCACCGACGGCAGGTAACGCCGCCGAACTCTCGATGCTCGAAGCGCTCCACGGCATCGAGCCCGATAAACGACGTGCCGGCGTCGCCCTTGCGGCATTCCTCGCGCGCGAGCAGGGCGATACCGATAGCGCCCATCAGCCCCGGGTGGGGCGCACGCGTGACGGGTTTGCCCAGATACTGCTCGAATGCGCGCAGCACCGCGTCGTTTCGGAACGTGCCGCCCTGGACGACGACTTTGTCGCCCAGACGGTTGAGATTTGAAACGCGAATGACCTTGGTGAACACGTTCTCGATAATCGAACGGCAGAGACCGGCCATGATGTCGCCCGGACCCTTACCGCGCCGCTGCTCGGAAACGACGCTGCTGTTCATGAACACCGTGCAGCGGCTGCCGAGAACGGCGGGGGCTTTGGACGAAAATGCCTCGGTCGCGATATCCTCAACGGCTATTCCGAGGTTTTTGGCAAAACCCTCGAGGAACGAGCCGCAGCCCGCAGAGCACGCCTCGTTGACGACGATATCGGTCAGCACGCCGTGGTTGAGCCAGATGGCCTTCATATCCTGTCCGCCGATGTCGAGCACGAAGGTCGCATCGGGAACGCATGCGCACGCGGCGCGGGCGTGCGCGACCGTCTCGACCGTATGGTAGTCGGCGTGGAACGCGCGCGCGAAAAGCTCCTCGCCGTATCCCGTGGTGCCCACGGCATCGATCGCAAGCGTGACTCCCGCTGTCTCCCAGCGGTTCTTCAAGCTGACAAGACCCTGTTGGGCGACGTCGAGCGGTCTGCCGTTATTAGACGCGTAGAACGAATCGACAAGCTCACCCGCCTCATCGACCAGGGCGAACTTGGTCGTCGTGCTCCCCGAATCGATACCGAGCGCCACACGCACCGTCTCTCCGGGCGCATACGCATCCGGACCCTTTGCCGGCGTCTCTTTGCCATGGCGTGCCGTAAAATCCGCCTGCTCGGCAGGTGTGGCAAAAAAGGGCTGGGCAAGACGTCCCTCCCCGCTTGCGGGCGCGACCGTCTCGAGCTTATCCAGCCGGACAAAAGCGTCGGGAAGGTCGATCGGTTGGGACGATGCGAACATGTCGGTCAGCGACAGGGCGGCACCGCGCGCGACCATGATCTGCGGATCGCGCGGGACGATAACCTGATCGTCCGATAGATTCAGTTGCTCCCGGAACACGCGGACCAGTGTGGGGTTGTAGGCGAGCGTACCGCCCTCGAAGATTACCGGCGGCTCGATGTCGATACCCTGGGCCAGACCGCCGATCGTTTGGCGGGCGACCGCGTGAAGCGCCGAAAGCGCCAGGTCGGTGGTAGGAATGCCCTCGTTGAGCAGCGGCTGGATATCGGTCTTTGCGTACACGCCGCAGCGGCCCGAGACCTCGTGGACGGTCGTTCCCCGGCTTGCGAGCTGCTCGAACTCGCCCGATTCGGTGCCGACCCCCATGAGCTTTGCCATCTCGTCGATAAATGCACCGGTACCGCCTGCGCACGAGCCGTTCATGCGCATGTCGGCAACCTCGATGTCTCCCTTATCGTTGGTGCGGAAGAAGATCATCTTGGCGTCTTGGCCGCCCAGCTCGATGGCGCAGCGCGTCTGCGGATAGAACCTGCTGATCGCGAGCGCGTTGGCGACCACCTCCTGAACGTACGAGGCGCCCAGCGCGGTCGCGATATCGCGCGCACCCGAGCCGGTCACCGCAACGCGCAGTGACTCATGGGGAAAGCGCTCGGCGAGCTCGCCGAGCATGGCGCGCACGCTCGCTGTCTGACACGCCCCGTGGCGGCGATATCCCCACCACGCCTCGGTCATATCCTCGTGCATCGCGTAAACTTTGGTCGTCGTCGACCCTACGTCAAGTCCTACTAGCAACGCCATAATGCTCCATCTCTCGCATTTTTCCCGCTAGAGATATACCACTCTACGTAATACAACAGACTGTTGTATTTAAACTCCGTATAAAAAGCGGCTGCCGAAACGCTTCAGCAGCCGCCGAATGCACCAACAGATTGTTCTGCGCGCTAGCACGTCGGGCAACGGAGCAGCACGGGCCCTCCGGTCATGCGCACCGCTCACGCCCGCGATGTCGCCGAGAGAGCTATCCACGCTTTGGGCTCCAACCAAGCAAGTCGCCCGCGCTCAGCAGATCCCTAAGCGAGCTACTCGCACTCAGGAGCCATAGCCTGCTCCAAGAGCTCGGCATGCTCCTCCTCGAAAACCGTCCCCACAGGGAAGGCGCGACGGAAGACGAAGCGGGAAATCGGACCGGCTACCAAAAGGTTCCACGGCAGCGCCATCACAAAATTATGCGGGATGTTGATCATCCAGATCGCGGGCACGGAATACAGGTTCGCAAGGATGCCGCCGGGCATGTGCGTCAGACCCTCACAGGCACCGTACAGCGACATGATGATGACCATGGGAACGACCATGCAGGAGCTGACGGCAAGCGTCATGGCAAGCGGCGAACTCTTGCCCGGCGTGACCAGGAATTTAAAGGCGAAACCCTTGGCAAGGGGGCTGGCAACAAACCAGTCGCAGCACATGGCAAAAATGTAGGCAACGGGGAAGCCGAGCCACGCGGCGGCAACAACCTCGCCGTTGATGGCCCCATGCTGCAGGGCAACGTTGTAGATGCTCATCCAGAGCACCATGCAAAAGCACATGATAAAGGTGAACAGCAGGCTCTCTCGTTTGTTGATAGGCATAAAGGGCATTGTCCTTTCTGTGTTACGCCGCGGCACCACGCAACAAAAACGGGCGGGCAAGATGGAGCTGTTGGGACTTCATCTCGCCCGCCCGTGGTACGTGCGTCTGCGACTACTTATGTGGTGGAACTACCCTAACACGAACGGCGCGCGCTTCGTAAGCGTTGAGTTTATGGAGATGCAGGGCACCAATAATCCCCCCCCGACCCCATAAGTTGCGGTGGAATACGGACTGTTTTGACCCTTTAAGCAGCAATTCAGTCCCTATTTCACCGCAACTCATTGGGGGTGCAAAGTAACCTGTCCCCTTTGCACCAATTAGCTGGTGTGGCGCCAGCGAGGGTCGGTGAGAGTTCTCGCCACGCCCAAGCCAACGGGCAGAAACGCCACGATGAGCACCGCGCGCACAAACCAGCCGAGCATATTGACCGTGTCGAAGGTGCACATGTAGTACATAGAGCGGTAGAGATACAGACCGGGCACCATAATGACAATCGAAGGCACCGTGAGAGCGATGCGCGGGTAGGTGAGCTTGACTTCGGCCAAGCTTGCCAGCAGGCCCGATACGAGCGCCCCGATAAATGCAGCCGCCTCGGGAGGCATTCCCGCACTGAGGCCCAGGAAGGGAATCATCGTCGGCGCATCGACAAGCGTAAGGCGCAAGGTATTGGACACGGCGCCGATGAGCCCTGCCGCCGCTGCCATCTTTACCGGGCTGTTGAACATCACCGAGAAGCCGAATACGCCAACGAAGCTCATCACCACGCGCAGGAGCGTAAGAGCAAGCGGCGAAAGGCCGAGCGGGGCAAAATCATCCGGTGCCAGCCCCACACATTCGGCAACCATCCAACCTACGAGGGTCGCCATCACAATAATCGACACAGCATACGAAAGACGTTCAATGCCGCTTCGCATATCGAGCTTAGCGATGTCGAGGCCTGCCGTAATGAGGGGAAAGCCGGGAATCACAAAGAGCATGGCGCCGATATAGCCTTCTTGGTGCGACATTGCCCCCGGTACGACCTGGCCAAGGCCGAGCAATGCCAGCAGATACGAAACGCAAGCGAGCGCAACGCCCGTCGTCAGCGCGCTAAACTGGCCAAGACCCTGCTTGAGAATATGGGAGCGAGCAAAGTTGCCGACACCAGCGCCTACGAATGCGCAGGCCATCTCGATAGGGCCGCCGCCGAGCAAAAAGACGAAGGCGCCGCAAGCACAGGCTGCCGCAAGGCCCTGTTGCCAGGGAGAGTAATCAGGCTTTGAGCTCTCAACGGTCCTGAGCATCTCGTGATACTCGTGTACCGTGAAGCGACGACCATAGGTCTCGATTTCCTTGAGGAAACTCTCCATCATCCAAATGCGATGGGTATTGACTCCCGTTGTGGGCAGGCTGACAACCTCGTTAAAGCAGTGGCCATCTTCGATACAAGTGCACTCAAACGACAGAAGACTCAGGTCGACGTGAATCGTGACGCCGAGTACGGCAGCAACACGATTCATGGTATCGCGCACGCGCCAGGCACCTGTTCCGCTTGCCAGCATAAGCATGCCGGTGCGGCAGATGATGGATGACTTATCGGTGAGCGGCGCATCGACGGCAAGCTCATCGCCTGCCGTCACGATCTGGTGCCAGTCAGTTTTCATATGGAGCGCGCCGGCACGAACGCCGTGGTGCATGGGGGCTCTCGAAAGCAGCGAGTCAAGGCGCGAAGGCTGTGGGGGCTCCACTGATTCACCCTCAACCTCATCAGCCTCTTCATCGACCAGATCAAAGGAATCAAGCGGCGCTGGCTCGCGACGGTCGATCAGCTCCTCGTCCTCATCATCAAAGTAATTGAACTGATCGAGCATGTCCTCTTCGATTGCGCGCTCGCTCGCGTCGTCCATATAGACGCTCCCTTCCTACCGACTAACCCCCATCCTAGGCAGCAACGGCTAAAGGAAACATAAAAGAGACAGCTGTCATGCGAGTCATGTGCTCAATAGCCGTTGGGTAGTCGTTTAAGAACGTCCCCAATGACTACTTAAGTGTCAACCAAGTCAACGCCGCAGATAGAGGACGGACAGCGAGCGACGTCCAGGGCGAACAAGTTGGCATGAAAAAGGCAAGGCATAGACCTTCTGGTCATGCCTTGCCTTTTGAATGACAAATTGTCGCCCTGGGCGGCGCGCAGCGTCAACTGGTTACGCGGTTCGTAGAACCGCGTAACTAATTAGTACATCTTTGCGCCGGCGGGGATGGAGGCGTCGAGCTGGATCAGGTTGAGGCGCTCCTCGCCCTCCTCCTCGTGGACGGCGCTGATCAGCATGCCGCAGCTGGGAATACCCATCATCTTGCGCGGAGGCAGGTTGGTGATGGCGAGCAAGGTCTTGCCGACCAGGTCCTCGGGCTCGTAATAAGCGTGAATACCGGAGAGGATGGTGCGGTCGGTACCGGTACCGTCGTCGAGCGTAAAGTTCAGCAGCTTCTTGGACTTCTTGACGGCCTCGCATGCCTTGACCTTCACGGCGCGGAAGTCGCTCTTGGAGAAGGTATCGAAGTCGACGAACTCCTCGAACAGCGGCTCAACGGCGATCTTGGAGTAATCGAGCGTGGGCTTAAGCGACGTAACGAACGGGCTTGCGGCGTTGCCGGCCTCGGCAGCCTTGGCGGCAGCGGCACCGGACTGGAAACCCTTCTCGGGCTTCATGTGCGGGAACAGCAGGACGTCGCGGATAGAAGCCTGGTTGGTGAGCAGCATGACCACGCGGTCGATACCGATGCCGATGCCGCCCGCGGGAGGCATACCGTACTCGAGGGCGCGCACGTAATCCTCGTCATACTCCATGGCCTCGTCGTCGCCGCCAGCCTTCTCGGCCATCTGAGCGGCAAAGCGCTCGGCCTGGTCGACCGGGTCGTTGAGCTCGGAGAACGCGTTGGCGTACTCGTGGCCGGCGATAACCAGCTCAAAGCGGTGCGTCAGGCGCGGGTCGTCCTCAAAGCGCTTGGCAAGCGGGCTGACCTCGATGGGGTAATCGCACACGAACGTGGGGTTGACGATGGTGTCCTCGCCCAGCTCATCGTAGATCTCGGCGATAATCTTGCCGGCGGTCCACTCGGGCTTAATCTCCAGGCCCTTCTCACGCGCGGCAGCAGCAAGCTCCTCGACCGGCGTGTCGATGGTGACCTGCTTGCCGAGCACGTCGGAGACGATGTCGGTCATGGGACGGCTGGCCCACTCACCAGAAAGGTCGATGGTCTGGCCCTGGTACTCGATGACCTCGGGGTTGCCGATGGCCTTGTTAGCCGCCTTAATGACACCCTGGGCGAGCGCCTTCATACCCTCGAGGTCGGAGAAGGCACGGTAGGCCTCCATCGTGGTGAACTCGGGATTGTGGGTAAGGTCCATGCCCTCGTTACGGAAGATACGGCCGATCTCGAACACGCGCTCAAAACCGCCGACGATGCAGCGCTTGAGGTGCAGCTCGGTAGCAATACGCAGGTAGCACTCCTGATCGAGCGCGTTGAAGTGCGTGATGAACGGCTTGGCAGTAGCGCCGCCCTGGATGGTCTGCAGGATGGGGGTCTCGACCTCCATGTAGCCGTCGGACTCCATAAAGCGACGGAAGGTGGAAAGAATCTGCGAACGCTTACGGAAGGTCTCGCGAACGTCGTCGTTGGCGATCAGGTCGACATAGCGCTGGCGATAGCGGGTCTCCTTGTCGGAAAGACCGTGGAACTTCTCGGGCAGCGGACGAACGGCCTTGGCAAGCAGGGTAGCGCTCTTAGGGGCAACGGAAAGCTGGCCGCGCTGGGTGCGCACAACCACGCCGGTCACGCCCAAGATGTCGCCCAGGTCGAGGGACTTGAGCGTATTCCAGGCAGCCTCGTCCATGTCGTTGATGCGGCAGAACAGCTGAATCTCGGCAGTCGCATCGCGCACGACGATGAACATGATCTTGCCCTGACCGCGCTTGGCGACCACACGGCCGGCGATCTTCACGACGTCCTCGGTGTCCTCGCCATCGGCAAGCTCGGCGTACTTAGCCTCGATATCGGCGACGTAGTCCTCAAGCTCAGAGTGCTCGGGATAGGGGTTCTGGCCCGCCTCGAACAGGGCGGCGCGCTTGGCCAGGCGGGTGGCGCGCTCGTCGTTGAGCGTCGATGCCTGATCGGCGGCGTTCTGGTTCTCTGCCATAAGTTAGCTCCTCAAACTAAAACGCTCCCCAGGATTCGGTCCCAGGGAGCGAAAACATACCTTTACGCGGGACCGTGGTCTAGCGTGCAATCTTGGCGATGGTGTAGACGCGAGTCTTGCCGGAAGGCGTAACGACCTCGACGGAGTCGCCCTCGCCGTGACCGATGATGGCGTGGCCGACCGGAGACTCGTTGGAAATCTTGTGCTCGAGCGAGTTGGTCTCGGTGGTACCGACGAGCGTGACTTCCATGACCTCACCGTTGGGATCAATCAGAGAAACGGTGGAACCGATGGAGACGGTCAGATCGCCCGTGGTGGCAGCAACCTGAGCGTTGGCGAGGATGGCCTGGATCTCGGCAATACGAGCGGCGTTCTGGGCCTGCTTGTCCTTAGCGGCATCGTACTCGGAGTTCTCCGAAAGGTCGCCGAACGCGCGGGCTTCCTTGATGTCCTCGACGATCTCCTTGGCGTAATCGCCCTCACGCCAAGCGAGCTCCTCGACGAGCTTCTGGCGGCCCTCAGCGGTCAGTACGATCTGGCTTGCGTCCATACGGATATCTCCCCAACTCTGATCAAACAATCAACTGTCAACAAAACGAAAAAGACCGGCTAGCCTGCGGGCAAGCCGGTCAGGTGCTCACCCCAAAGGGATGGGACTACTCTGCGTCCGCGTCGCTGTCCTCTGCCTGCTTCTTCTTGGCAGCAGCGAGCTTGGCCTCGAGCTCAGCGATCTCCTTGTCCTCCTCGGACTGCTCGACCACGACCTCCTCGGCCTGCTTGGTCTCGGCCTTATCGTCGCCCTCCATACCCTCACGGATATTCTTGACGGTAGAGCCGAGGGACTTGCCGAGCTTCGGCAGGTTCTTGGGCCCGAAGATAATCAGGACAACGACGAGAATAATGATGAGCTCAGGAGCCCTCAGTCCAAACATGTAGACCTCCACAATACAGCGAGACAAGCTCGAATGAGTATACCGCGGGTATCGCGGTATCACAACAGTAGCTAAAAAAAGGGACCGCAAGAAGCGGTCCCTCCTCATGCTCTGGTCGGGTTGACTGGATTTGAACCAGCGACCCCTGCGTCCCGAACGCAGTGCTCTACCAAACTGAGCCACAACCCGTTAGCTCGACTATAGTAACAAAGATTTCCGTCGTGTGCTAGAGAAATTTTTACTTCTTTGGCACTTCGATGCGAACCGTGTTAGCAATGAGCTCCGTCGCGCAGGACCACCAGCCGTTTTGCAGGGCAGTGTCGGCAAGCCTTTCGGCCGTGACGGCCGTGTCGCAAATGGCAAACGAGCAGGCGCCCGATCCGCACACATCTACAGCAACGGTGCCGTCCTGTTTACGCAGCCAATCGAGAACCGTTTGAATCTGCGGCTCCATCTGTGCGGAAATGACACCCAGGTTGTTATGGATGAGCGCATATGCCGTCTCGGCATCACCAGCACGCAAGGCAGAAGCTATCGCGCCGGGCTTGTCTGCAGGCACCGGGGCCTCGTCAAAACGTCGATAGGCTTCAATTGTCGAAACACTTGCCTCGCGCGGCTTGACCAACACGACGGGCGTTGCGGGCAGCGCAGGGTACTCAGTTGCCAGCACGTCTCCCCCACCTACGTAGAACGCAGGGCTCGCGTGCAAAAAGAAGGGAACGTCGGCGCCAATACCGCGCGCGATGTTGTCCAGCGCGGGATCGGTGCGATCAATTCCCCAGAGCTCCGCCAAGGCGACAATGACCGCGGCAGCATCCGTCGAGGGACCGCCCAAGCCGGCGCACAATGGAATGTGCTTCTCAATCGACACGCAGATGTTTGCCTCGCGACCATAATGCTCGGCCATAGCAACCGCAGCTCGATACGCCGTATTCTTTTGCATGGGAAAATCTGATGCCGGAACCGTCTGGACGGTCAGCGCCTGTGCCGGCGTAACCGTCACGGTATCGGAAAGACCGACAGCTGCCATCAGGGAATCGACCCTGTGGTAGCCGCGGTCATCGCGCTCGGTATGAACCCCCAGGTAGAGGTTAATCTTTGCCGGCGCGGTAAGGGTGAGGGACCGATCGGTCACCGCTAGTGCTCCTCGAGCTGGTTGCCGAGCGGGGTAAAGATATGCTCGCCGCTCTCGGGGTCAAACAGTTCGACCTGCCCGGTGAGGACATCGATATACTGGTAGGACTGACGCGACTTGCGGCCGCGGCGCTCGTCGACCTCGACGATAAAGACGGCGGGGTGGACGCTCTTGATGGTGCCCATGCGCTCGACGACGCGGGTGCGGCCCATGTTGGCCTTCACCTTGACGCGATCGCCCACCATATCGGTCAGCTTCTCGTGGATGTCGTCGACGTGATTGACTTCCATCTCTTCCATGAACAGGGCCTCCAGAAGGTGCAATTCAAAAAGGGGATAATACCCCTAAGATAGACAAAACTCTAATACTATAGCACCCTGCTGCCGCCATACGCAAGTAGCTAAAAAAGCCCCATCCCAAATACGTACCAGACGTCAACCTCGCATGACCAGTTGTTACGCGGTTTGGTAAAACCGCGTAACCTAAAGGTTGTCGGTGTCCAAGACGATGGTGAATGGACCGTCGTTGACGAGGTCGACCTTCATGTCGGCGCCGAAGATGCCGTGCGCTACGTGCCCGACGTCCTCGCGCACAAGCGTCAGGAAGTACTCGTAGAGCTCGTTGGCGACATCGGGGGCGCCTGCATCGGTAAACGACGGACGGCGGCCGTGACGGCAATCGGCGAACAGCGTGAACTGCGACACCACGAGAACCTCGCCGTCGACATCGGCAAGTGCCAGGTTGGTCTTGCCGTTCTCGTCCTCGTTAATGCGCAAGCCGCGGAGCTTGCCCCACAGCTTATCAGCCTCGGCGCGCGTGTCGCCGTGGCCCACGCCCAACAGCACCAGATAGCCGCGCCCAATTTTGCCCACGCACTCGCCGTCGACTGTCACGCCGGCATTGAGTACGCGCTGCACCACCGCACGCACGACTTACTCCTCGCCCGTCAGTTTGGCGGATAGGTGCTCGAGCGCATGGAATCGATGGCTGATGGCGTTCTTCTCGTCCGCCGTGAGCTCGGCCATAGTCTTGCCCGGCGTATCGACCGGCAGGAACAGCGGGTCGTAGCCAAAGCCGTGATCGCCGCGACCCTCGTGCGCGATAACGCCCTCGCAGGCGCCCTCGCCATAGGTGACCAAACCGTCCGTGTCGATGAGCGCGACGACGCTCATAAAGCGCGCAGTGCGGTCCTCGTCGGCCACGCCCTCCAGATTCACGAGCAGCTTGGCGTTGTTGGCGGCATCGTCGCCGTGAACGCCCGCGTAGCGCGCGCTATACACACCGGGCTCACCGTCCAGTGCGTCGACGACCAGGCCCGAATCGTCGGCAATGGCCATGAGCCCCGTCTCTTCGACGGCAGCCTGCGCCTTGATGATGGCGTTCTCCAAAAACGTCGTGCCGTTTTCCTCGGGGTCCTCAAATTCGCCCAGCTGGCCGAGCGCCACAAAGCGAACCTCGGGCATGACCTTGCCCAAAATGGCCTCGATCTCGGTGAGCTTATGGGCGTTGCCCGTTGCCACGACAATGGTCGCCGCCGGGTCGAGGGTGTCGATGTCGATCTTCTCAAGTGCCATGAGTGGTCTCCTTGTCTCTATAGCAATGCCGCGCCGAGGGCGACGAGGGCCTCCGCCTCTCCCCTCTCAATCAACGGCAGTCTTATACTTCGACGTTTTCCCAGATAAAACCTGCCAAAATAAACCTGTCACTTTTTGGTAGGTTAGGCGAGGGCCTGGCGCTGAAGCTCGATGAGCCCGGCGATACCCTTGTCGCCCAGGTCGAGCAGGGCGTTGAGGCGTTTGCGGTCGAAAGGCGCCTGCTCGCCGGTGCCCTGGAGCTCGATCATCTCACCGGTGTCGGTGGCGACGAGGTTCATGTCGACCTCGGCATGGCTGTCCTCGGAATAATCGAGGTCAAGCAGCGTATTGCCGTCGACAACGCCCATGGAGATGGCAGCCACCTGGCCGGTAAGCGGGATGCGCTCGATCTTGCCCGCCTCGACCCACATGGCGAGGGCGTCGTGCAGCGCCACCCAGGCGCCGGTGATGCTCGCTGTACGCGTGCCGCCATCGGCCTGAATCACATCGCAGTCAACGGTGACGGTGTACTCGCCGAGCGCCTTCATGTTGACGGCGGTACGCAGGCTGCGGCCAATGAGACGCTCGATCTCCATGGAGCGACCCTTGCGGTTGGCGTGCTCGCGCTTGCAGCGCTTGCCGGTCGACGCCGGCAGCATGGCATATTCCGCGGTCACCCAGCCGGCCTTAGCTCCCTTTCGCCAGCCCGGTACGCCCTCCTCGATAGTGGCGGCGCACAGCACGCGCGTGTCACCGAACTCGGCCAAACACGAGCCGTGGGCGTGCTTCATGACGCCACGGGTGAGCTTAACGGGGCGCAACTCGTTGGCGGCGCGACCGTTGGCGCGGTTGACCTGCATGTACTCCATAGAAATTTCCTTTCGGCAAAAGATGTGGCGAAGGCTTTGGCGGCTGCCTTACATCTATTTCAGCTCATCGATATCGATATGCTCAATGCTCTTGAGCGGCTGACCAAAGATAAAGCTGCCCGCCACCGCAAACTCGGCAATGTTATCGGCCGTCGTGGCAAAACGATGCTGCGGCTCGGCGGCGTCGCCCGCCAGCTGTTCGCGGCGCGTGAGGATATCGGTCAGCTCGCGTGTGGTCTCCTCGGCGGAACTCACGACGCGCACCCCAGGCCCCAGCGCATGGCGGATAGGTCCCACCAACAGCGGAAAATGCGTACAGCCGAGCACCACGGTATCGATACCGTGGTCGCGCAGCGGCTCAACCGTGGTACCCACCAGCGCACGCACGGCAGGCGTATCGAAGATGTCCTCGTTCTCGAGCCACTGCTCCTGCAGGTGCGCACCCGACGCGAGCTCATGCTCGACGACCTCGACAAAGCTCGAAGCAGGGCAGCCGTACACGTCCACGCCGGCATCCAGGTCCTGGATGGCGCGCGTGTAGGCGCCCGAGCGAATGGTGAGGTTGGTGGCGAGCACGCCCACGCGACGCGAACGGGTGCTGTTGATTGCCGCACGGGCACCCGGCGCGATCACGCCGATCACGGGAACGTCGAGCACCTGCTGGGCCAGACGCAAGGCCGCGGCGGTCGCCGTGTTGCAGGCGATGACCATAATCTTGACGTCGTGCTTCGACAGCCAACGGCCCGCCTGCAACGCAAACGAGCGCACCTCATCCTCGGTGCGCGTGCCGTAGGGGCAGCGTTTGGTGTCGCCGAAGTAGTAGACGGACTCGTGCGGCAGCACCGTCGCGATGGCGCGCGCAACCGTCAGACCGCCCAAACCAGAATCGAACACGCCAATCGGGCGCGTGTCGCCTGTCGGATTCTCGATATCGGACATTACCTCACCAGTCTCTCTCGAAAAGACATGTCCAAGTGCGGCGACGCCGCACTACGAACGCGCCGCGACCAGCAGCTCTGCCGTCGCCGCCCAACCGTCGACAATTTTGCCGCGCGTAACGAAAGCGTTCTCGCAAGCAGCCAGGAACTCGGGCGCGCCGGCGCTCGTCAGGCCATTCTCGACCAGGCAGAACGTGCCCACGTGATCGGCCATGTAGAAGTCGGACTCAGAGTCACCGAGCGCGAGCGTCTCCTCGCGCTCGATCCCCAGGTGCTCGCAGAAGCGCGCAATGGCAACGCCCTTGTTGAGACCCGCGGGGTTGATGTTGAATGCGCGACCGTCCTCGACGCGATCGAGCTCGAGCGTCGTCGGCTTGGACAGATGCGTCAGGTGACCGTTACAGGCCCACACCAAGCCGCAGCCGGCCTCGTCGAGGATGGCCTGCGCTTTGTCATCGGGGATGTCGCCGCGCATGCCGACGGTGACCTCGCGGTACTTGTAGCCGGTCGACATGTCGTTGTGATACTCGATCTTGTGCGGCCAGCGGGCGAGGATCTTCTCGCACACACCGGTCTGCTCGATCACCTGGTGCGGCGTGAGACCGCAAGAGGGGTCGTAGGGCATGTCGCCGGTCAGATACTCCCAATCGTTGGCTTTGAGGTCGTACATAACCAGGCCGCCCATCTCACCAATGTAGGAGTTGAGGCCGAGCACGCGCGCGTCCTCGTGGATCATGGTACGGTTGCGGCCCGAGGTGGGAACCACCTGAATACCAGCGCGAGCGAGCGCCACGACGGCCTCGACGAGTTTGGTCGAGGGGTTGCCGTCGTTGTCGCGCAGCACGCACGAGCCGGGTGCGAGCATCGTGGCATCCAGGTCGGTAAAGACGTACTTGACCTTGGCCAAGCGCTCGCGCATCTCGCCCGAAAGCTCGGCAACGGTCGGCAGGGTGTTGTGGGACATGGTTACTCCGTTTACGTAGAAGGGTTTGGACTTGGACGGCATGTTTTGATTGAGGGAACACGCTTATGGCGACAGCGCACTCAGGGCGCCGCCGCCATCATGGTTCATTAGTCAAACTGGGTAACATCGATCAGGCGATTGGCCAGCGAAAGGTCGCTCTCGATGGGCACGAACTCGTCGCCCACGTGCATGAGCTCCTCGTCACCCTTTGCCAGCAGCAAGACAATGGTGGGAGCATCGGGGTTGACGTACTCCTCGCGCGCCGCCTTGAACGCCGCATGCACAGCGGCTTCGCGATCGAGGATGATCTTGTTCGGCGTATCGTCGGGAACATGTTCGGCAAGCTCGCGACAGACCTTCATCGGGTCCTCGTGAGCCGGGTCCTCGTTGGCAAAAATCATCAGGTCGGAATATGGTGCGGCCTCGCGCGGAAGCTGCTCGCGGCGCTCCTGCGCCTTGCCGCCGGCAGCGCCAAACACTGCAATGACTGGACTAGTGGGAAACGCGCGCTTGACCGACGAGAAAAGCGAACGGAACGAAAGCTGGTTGTGCGCATAGTCAACGACGCAGATCACGCGGCCGTCCTTCGACTCCACGACCTCCATACGGCCCGGCACACGAAGCTTGGAGAGGCCCTTCTTGATGGCATCGATACCGATGCCGATCTCGTGCGCAGCGGCGATAGCGACCAGCGCGTTCTCCACGTTAAAGTCTCCCGCGATACCCAGCAGGATCTTCTCCCCCGCCTCGAACTCGTCGGCACACAGGCCATGCAAGTTGAACTCGATGCTAAAGCCGACCATGCGCACATCGCTCGCCCACAGGCTTGCCTCGGGATGCTCGACGCCAACGGTCACCAAGCGCTCGGCCGTCGACGCTGCCTCCAGCACACGGTCAACCTCTTCGGTGCCCAGATTCACCACGGCGGTCTTTGCCTGGTCAAAGATCCTGAGTTTGCTCTCAAAATAATCCTCAAACGTGGGGTGTTCGATCGGCGAGATGTGGTCACGGCCGATGTTGAGGAAGCACGCCACGTCAAACGGCAGATTCTCGACGCGTTGGTACTTGAGCGCCTGGCTCGAGACCTCCATGACCATGGACTGGCGACCGGACTCACGGCAGTTGGCGATATGGCGCCAGACCTCGGGGGCCTCGGGCGTAGTATTGGTGCTCTCGTAGCACTCGATGCCATCGTCGGTACTCACCGAGCCGATCATGCCGCAGGACTCGCCCGCTGCCTTGATGATGGACTGAAGCATAAAAGCGGCCGTGGTCTTTCCCTTGGTACCGGTGATGCCCACGATCTTGACGTCGTGGTCGGGACGGTCGTAGACCTCCGGCGGCAATAGGGCCATGGCCGTGCGCACGCTATCAACAACCAGCATCGCAGCACCGCTCTCCTGCGCCAGCGGCTCCAGAGACTCGACCAGCGACTCTTCGCACACAAATGCGACGGCACCCGCATCGAGCGCCATGCTCAAAAACGCGGGCTTAAAGGCAGCACCTTTGCAAAAGAACACGTCACCTGCCGAGACCGCGCGCGAATCAAACGAGCAGCCGGTCACGGCACGCTCGTCAACCTGCTCTGATGCGCGCAGCTCGCCGCACACGTCGAGAAGCTTGGCAAGCGTATCGACCGTGGTCACGGTCGCGGAATCCGAATGGTGCATCTTTCACCTTTCTCAGCCATTTGGCAGGGACGGTTTTTATAGTAACTGAAACGCACCCACGCAAAAACGGCTCCCGGAGGAGCCGTTACGCGCAGGCGTTCGTAAGCCGAGGCTAGGCAGCCTGAACAGCGGGCTGGTCCTCGTCGATAAAGAAGCGCTTGTACCACACCAGGAACACGAGCGGCGTATAGATCTTGCGCTGGAAATCGCCCTTGCCCGCAAAGTGCAGATCGAGCAGGTGCATGAGCTCGTCGGTATCGAAGAACTCGCTTGCCCACGGCGCGGTGAAGTACTCCTTGACATAGTCGTACCACTTTTGCTCGCGCAGCCAGTAGACAATCGGCACCGGGAAGCCCACCTTGGGACGGGTGGCCCACTCATCGGGCAGCGACTTGTTGGCAGCGTGGCGGAGTACCTGTTTGTTGCCGTTCTCGTTGATGCGGTAGCGGTCGGGAATGTGCTCGGCGAACTCCATGACTTTGCGGTCCAGGAAGGGCACGCGCAGCTCCAGCGAGTGCGCCATGCACATCTTGTCGGCCTTGAGCAGAATGTCGCCCGGGAGCCACATGTTCATGTCCAGGTACTGCTTCTTGACCAGCTCGGGCTGACCCTTCACGCGCGCATAGATGGGAGCGGCAAGCTCGAAGGCGCCATCGCCGGTGTTGTACTCGGGCTTGAGCACGCCGTCGACCTCGCGCTCCGGCCATACCAGAGCCTGTCCCAGGAACGACTTCTCAGGGATCTCGGCACCCTTGACCAGAAAGTTATGTCCCTTGAAGTACGGCATATGCAGCGCCAGGTTACCGAGCGCGCGACGGATGGGCAGCGGCACCATCTTTTTGTACTTGCGGACCGGAACCGTGTCCTCGTAGTAGGCGTAGCCGCCAAAGAGCTCGTCGGCGCCTTCGCCCGAAAGCACGACGGTGACGTCCTTGCGGGCCATCTCGGCCAAGAACCACAGCGGCACGGAAGACAGGTTGGACTGCGGCTCGTCCATGTGATACTGGATGTCCTCGAGCGCACCGAAGAACTCGTCGGCGGTAATCATCTTGCGAACGTTCTCGACGCCGAGCTTATCGGAAAGCTCCTTGGCGTAGTTGGTCTCGTTGAAGTTCTTGTAGTCAAAGCCCACCGAGAAGGTCTTGTCGGGCATGAGGCAAGCGGCGATGTAGCTGGAGTCGACGCCGCCGGAGAGGAACGACGCGACCTTGACGTCGGCGATGCGATGGGCCTCGACGCTCTCGTGCACGACCTCGTCCAGCTCGTCGACGTACTCCTCGAACGGCTTCTCGACGGCAGAGTAATCGCAATCCCAATAGCGCTCGATGTTCATCTTGCCGGTCGGGATGTCTACGGTAAAGTAATGCGCCGGCGGCAGCTTGTAGACACCCTCGAAGAAGGTCTCCTCAGTCGCCGAATACTGCAGCGTCATGTACGGACGCAGAGCCTTTTTGTTGACCGCCTTGTGGAAGTGCGGGTAGTCCAGGAAGCTCTTGATCTCGGAACCAAAGAGCACGCCCGGAGCGCCGTCGCCCGCATCGGCCATGGGATAGTAGTAGAGCGGCTTGATGCCAAAGATATCGCGGGCGCCAAAAAGCTTGTTCTTCTTCTTGTCCCAGATGACGAAGGCGTACATACCGCGCAAGCGATCGAGTACTGCCTCGCCCCACTCCTCGTAGCCGTGCAGGAGGCTCTCGGTGTCGGCGCCGCAGTGGAACTTATAGCCCTTGGCCTCGAGCTCGGCGCGAAGCTCCTGGAAGTTGTAGATCTCGCCGTTGAAGACGATAACGACGCTGCCGTCCTCATTGGCCATGGGCTGAGCGCCGGCCTCGGTCAGGTCGAGGATCGACAAGCGGCGGAAGCCCAGGGCAACGCGGCCGTCGATAAACTGACCGCCCATGTCGGGACCGCGATGGACGATGCGGTCCATCATCTTGGTGAGCACCTCGGATTGGTTATCCGTCCCACCGACAAAACCGACAAAACCGCACATATACTATCCCCTCTGCTGTTGCTGGGCATCAAATCGAATCAGTAGCTTTTGAGTATACCCGAGGGCGTAAAGAGGGGCGGAATGTTCAGGCAATCTCAACTGAATCAGCTCCGCTGCGGCACGCGCCAGTTGCCTTTAATGGATATGAGGTGAATGAGGCGATTGTTTTGCTATACTCTCTCCGCACGGGCGATTGGCGCAACGGTTAGCGCAGGTGCTTTACACGCACAAGGCTGGGGGTTCGAATCCCTCATCGCCCACCACTGAATTGGAAACGGTCCTCGAAAGGGGGCCGTTTTTGTTTGGGCCCATTTCATGGGATTCGAACCCGACAGGGTGCGGAGCTGAGGAAACGCGAAGCGTTTTCCAGCGCAGCACGCGAGGGCCGTAGGCCCGAAGCGGATGCGGGCGGCGCCAGCCGCACGCGACATCCCTCATCGCCCACCACTGAATTGTTAGGCCCCCAGCGATGGAGGCCTTTCTTTTTTTCAGGCCCATCGCAGAGGGATTCGAACCCGCCTGCAGGTAGCGCGCAGAGATGTGGTGTAGGAGGCGGGGCATGCCCCGCCTCTTCTCTTTCTTGAAAGGGAGGGGACACCGCCTAGAATTCGTCGTTGGAGTAATGAAGGTGACGAATGGAAGGAAAGGCGATGCCCCAAGAAGAGAGTGTACTGCGCCTCGGCCGCGACGAGGC
>JAXJNG010000037.1:0-29514 GCA_036312785.1 Collinsella sp. | reverse complement strand
GCCTTTCCTTCCATTCGTCACCTTCATTACTCCAACGACGAATTCTAGGCGGTGTCCCCTCCCTTTCAAGAAAGGGCGGAGGCGGGGCATGCCCCGCCTCTTACACCACATCTCTGTGCGCTACCTCGATTTTGATCCGTTTGGCTTCGATTCGGACTAAGTGAGTAGACTTTTTGGCGCAGGCCGAGCACAATGCATATCTTCCTTTGTAAAACCGCAGGTCACAGGGGTGGCGGTTTTGGGTGTGCTCGGCAGATCGTAAAAAGTCTACTCACTTGGAATTTTGCCCTTTGGTCGTGAGGGTTGCTGGTCCCGTTTTGGTTGTCGAGGGAGGTTGAATTGAAGCGCCCCCGCACGCTCCATGCTACAATCGCGGGCATGCCCCACAACCACATCTGCCTTCGAAAGGAGCCTACGTGGCGAACGCCATCGATCAGCTCACGGACCGCGTGCTCATGCTCGGCCGCCTCACCATCGTCCGCCGTGCCATTACTGCCGTGGCGGTCACAATTTCTGCCGTCCTCCAGACATTCCTGATCCAGGCGTTCATTCAGCCCGCCGACCTGCTTCCGAGCGGTCTCACCGGCGTCGCGGTCCTGCTCGATCGCGTTACCTCGCTGGGCGGCGTTCACATCGACATTTCGCTCGGTATGCTCGCGCTCAACATCCCCGTGGCGCTCCTATGTTGGAGCGGCATTAGCAAGCGCTTCGTCATCTTCTCGATGATGCAGGTCGTGCTCTCATCGCTGTTCCTCAACGTCTTTCACTTCGCGCCGTTTTTGGGCGACAAGATCATGCTCATCATTTTTGGCGGCGTGGTCTCGGGTCTGGGCGCTGCCATCGCGCTTAAATCCGGCGCATCCACCGGCGGCACCGACTTTATCGCGCTGTGGGTTTCCAACCACACGGGCAAGACCATCTGGGGCGTCATCTTTGGTTTCAACTGCTTTATCCTGGCGATCTTTGGCTTTATGTTTGGCTGGGACAAGGCGGCGTATTCCATCGTGTTCCAGTTTATTTCGACCAAGACTATCGACAGTTTCTATCGTCGCTACGATCGCGTGACGCTGCAGATTACGACGCGCAAGGCAGACGAGGTCATGACTGCCTACGTAAACCATTTTCAGCACGGCATTAGCTGCGCCGAGGTCGTCGGCGGATACAGCCGCGAAAAGATGTACCTGCTGAACACCGTTGTTTCGACCTACGAGAGCCAGGACATTATCAAGTTGGTGTGCGACGTTGATCCCGGCGCCGTGATCAACGTGTTCCACACGCTCAACTTTGTGGGCGGCTGGTGGGGCGGTCATGTCGACGAGCCCATGCCCACGGCCGTTCCCGATCCCGACAAGCCCGCACGCATGGCCAGCAGGCAGGCGCGCCCCAGCGAACAGGACAGCCTGCAGCAGGACGACGGCAAGTAGGGTATTGGCATTTTGCCGGTCCTGCGCAACCCATCCGAACGAGCCCCCCGAAAGCCCCGTTGCTTTCGAGGGCTCTCGTTTGCCCAGATAAAACCTACCAAAATGAAGCTGTCGCTTTTTGGTAGGGAGGGTGTATCGTTTTATCAATATGAGGTAACATGAAACTAGACGTTATATACGTATAAGAAATTTAGCTATTTTGATAAGAGTGATCAGATATGCCTGCGCCCAAAAATGCACCGCTTTACCAGCAGATTTATGACGAAATCAAGGATGCGATCGAGAAAGGTGTTTATGCACCCAAGGAGCGTATTCCGTCCGAGCTTGAACTAGCCGAGCAGTACGAGGTGAGCCGTATTACGGTGCGCCGCGCTGTCGAGGAGCTGTGCTCCGATGGTTACCTGGTTAAGCAGCAGGGCCGCGGCACCTTTGTCTCCACGCCGCACATCAACCGCCAGTTTCACGCCTCGACGCTGCAGACGTTTACCGCGCTGTGTGCCGGCAACGGCATGAAGGCCGGTGCGCACGTGATCGATCGCCAGATCGTTCCGGCGCGCCAAAACGAGATGGAGTTCTTTGGCCTGCAGAAGGATGCGCTGCTGCTGCATATCAAGCGCGTGCGCACGGCCGACGGCGAGCCCATCTTTGAGGAGAACATCTTTGTGCCGTTTGACGCCTACCGTGAGCTGTTGACGGCCGATCTTGAGGACAAGTCGATTTTTGCCGAGGTCGAGCGTGTTGGCGGAACGCCGATTGTCTCGGTTGGCTACCGTACGGTCGAGGCCGTTCGAGCTAACGCCGAGCAGGCGGCCGAGCTGGGCATTGCTCCGCACGATCCGCTGCTCAACCTGCGTGCCGGCTTTACCGGTCCCGATGACGAGCCGGTTTTGATGGGTAAGCAGTACTACGTGGGATCGCGCTACGTCATGGTCATGTAAGTTACGCGGTTTTACCAAACCGCGTAACGGCTCGACGCTGCAAACGCCCCTAAGCGGCAATCTGACGTTCAATCGTCGGTCGCGTACCGAAGTACGCTTCCCTCCTCTTTCACGTCACCTTGCTCGCTTAGGGGCGTTTTCGCTGACTTATGCTCAACCAGCGACGTTTCCGCGCTTGTAAAGATAGTCATTGGGGACGTTCTTAAACGACTAGTCATTCAAGAACGTCCCCAATGACTACCCACAGAATGAGCGTGGCTGACAGCCGGGCGGCACCGGTCCGCGTGGCGGCGTATAATCGGCGGCAGATGACTTGGACGTTAGGAAACCATGACCGATAGCATGCAGCAGATGGCGCTCGACACGCTCGGCGCCTATTTTGGCTACACCTCGTTTCGCCCGGGACAGGACCGCATGGTCGATGCGATCCTTGCCGGTCGCGATGCGCTGGGTGTTATGCCCACGGGCGCCGGCAAGTCCATTTGCTACCAGGTGCCCGCGCTCATGCTGCCCGGCATCACCTTTGTGGTGAGTCCGCTGCTGTCGCTTATGGAGGACCAGACCCGTGCGTTGCTCGCGGCGGGTGCGCGACCCAGCTATCTCAACTCCAGCCTTACTCCGGCCCAGCAAAACACCGTGCTCAAGCGGGCGCGCGAGGGCCGCTATCAGCTTATGTACGTGGCGCCCGAGCGCCTGCTCGAGCCGCGTTTTATAGCCTTTGCGCAGGAGGCCGCGGCGGACGGCGGCATCGGCGTGCCGCTCGTGGCCATTGACGAGGCCCACTGCGTGAGCCAATGGGGCCAGGATTTCCGCCCCGCCTATCTGCAGATTCGCGAGTTCATCGATTCCCTGCCGCAGCGCCCTATCGTGGCGGCCTTTACCGCTACGGCGACCGAGCGCGTGCGTGCGGACATTCAGCAGATGCTCGGCCTGCAAAACCCCGCGACCGTGGTGACGGGTTTTGATCGCAAGAACCTCTACTTTGGTTGCGAGGAGATGGGAGACAAGGCCAAGACCGCGTGGGTGCGCGACTATGTGATCGCGCATTCGAGCGAGAGCGGCATCGTGTATTGCTCGACCCGCAAGACGGTCGATGCGCTGGCCGCGGAGCTTGCCGAGGCACTGGGCCCCAGCGGCATTCGTGTGGGGCGCTACCATGCCGGCATGGGCAACGACGCCCGCCGCCAGAGCCAGCGTGCCTTTATCGACGACGACATCCAGGTGATGGTTGCCACCAACGCCTTTGGCATGGGCATCGACAAGCCCAACGTGCGTTACGTGATTCACAACAACGTGCCCGAGAGCATCGAGGCCTACTACCAAGAGGCGGGTCGCGCCGGCCGAGATGGCGACCCGGCCAGCTGCCATCTGCTGTGGAACGGTAACGATTTCCGCATGCGGCGCTTTTTGATCGACCGCGGCGATGCGGCCGACGAGGCGCTTGACGACGAGCAGCGCGCGTGGGCGCTCCAGAACCGTTATCGCCTGCTCAGCCAGATGGAGGGCTACTGCAATACCACCGGCTGCCTGCGCGAATACATGCTGCGCTACTTTGGCGACGAAGCCGCGGCCGAGCATGCGGTTGCGGCTGCTGCGGGCGGCACCACAGACGACGCCGAGGGCTGCGGCAACTGTAGCAACTGCCTCACGCAGTTCGAGGTCGAGGACGTCACCGATATGGCCCGCGCCGCCGTGCGCTATGTGGCCACGCGCCCCATGCGCTTTGGCAAATCGCTGGTCGCCGACGTGCTCCATGGCGGCAACACCGAGCGCATTCGCCAGATGCATCTGGACGAGGACCGCGGCTACGGTGAGCTGTCGAGCGAATCGGTCGGGCGCATCAAGGACATCATCGGCCAGCTGTGCGGCCGCGGTTATCTGGCCACCTCGCAGGGGCAGTACCCGGTCGTGGGACTGGGTCCGCGTGCCGGCGAGGTCGAGGACGAGGCGTTCGCCTTTACCGTTAAGCGTCGCGCGTCCAAGCGCAAGGCCTCGGCCCGCGCCCGCCGCGCCGTCGATCTGCTGCGCGAGGAGGCCGAGCTGGATCAGCGCCCGCGCGTTGGCGACGATGCCGAGCTGTTCGAGCGCCTGCGTGCCCTCCGCAAGGAGATCTCGACCGAGCTGGAGATGGCGCCGTATATGGTCTTTTCCGACAAGGCCCTGCGCGGCCTGTGCCGCCTGCGTCCGCAGACGCGCGAGGAGCTGATCCAGGTCAACGGCATTGGCGAGAAAAAAGCCGACGCCTTTGGCGAGCAGTTTATGGCGGCGATTGAAGAATTTGAGTCCGAGCATGCGCGGGATGGAGTGTAACGATGGCATTCGACGATAAAACCGACCGCACTGACGTGCCCGCCGTGCCGCTGTACCAGCAGGTCATGGACGACCTAAAGGGCGAGATCGCGCGCGGCGTGTACCCCGCCGGCTCGCGCATCCCTGCCGAGATGGAGCTCGCGAAGTCCTACGGCGTGGGGCGCATCACCGTGCGCCGTGCCATCGAGGAGCTGTCGCGCGCGGGGTATCTCAACCGCCAGCAGGGGAGGGGCACGTTTGTGTGCGCCCCCAAGCTCAAGCGCAAGATTCGCCAGAAGGGTGACGTCCAGAGCTTTACTGAGGGTTGTGCTGCCAACGACATGGTGCCGGGTGCGCGTCTGGTGTCGCGCACGGTGGTCGCGGCGACGCACGAGGATGCGGCGTTCTTTGGCGTGGAGCCCGGCTGCGAGCTTATCGTGGTCGAGCGCGTGCGCACGGCCGACGGCATCCCCGTCATGCTCGAGAACAACGCCTTTGTGCTTGCCGACCACCCGTATCTACAAACGATGCGCGACGAAGACCTCGCGGACAATTCCATCTTTGCGCTCGTTGCCGAGCACTCGGGCCACGTGCCGCTCAAGTCCGACCCCTGTACCGTGGAGATTGCGCTTGCCGATGCTCAGGTGGCCCCGTTGTTGGAGGTGCCGGTCGGCGAGCCGCTCTTTTATATGGAGGCGTACTTTACCGATGAGGACGAGCGGCCCCTGCTGCTCGGTCGTCAAAAGATCGTGGGCTCGCGCTACGTGTTCGACATCTAACGTTCACGAATAGAACAACATGGAACAAATTTACTGCAATGGCTTCCACCGTGGCTGCTTGCGTGGTATATATAGAACAACATAGAACGACAGCAGGTACGAGCAGCCGTCGCCAAAAGCCGCCACGCAAGGAGGAGCATCAGCATGAACGCACACGATCTGGTTCAGAAAATTATCGAGCGCAAGGGCAAGGTCGAGAACGTCTTTTGGATTGCCTGCGGCGGTTCGATGATCGACCTCATGCCGGCTAACGAACTGCTCAAGCGCGAGGCCACCACGTTTACCTCGACGGTCTACACGGCGCGCGAGTTTTGCCTGATGGCTCCCAAGAGTCTTGGCGAGAAGTCGCTCGTCATCGCCTGCAGCCACAGCGGCAACACGCAAGAGGTCGTTGACGGCTGCGAGATGGCGCTGGCCGCCGGTGCCGAAGTCGTTGCCCTCACCGACTGCGAGGGCTCAAAGATCGACAACGGCAAGTGGACTACCTGGGTCTATCCGTGGGGTGAGGGTGTGTCGCAGGCTGAGGTGCCGCAGGGCATCGGCGCTCTGATCGCCGCCGAGTTGCTCGACCAGCAGGAAGGCTACGAGGCACTCGCCGACATGTATGAGGGCCTCAAGCAGATGGATGCGCTGCTGCCCGCCGCCCGTGAGAAGGTCAACGCCGAGCTGGGCGCCCGCTTTGCCGAGCTCTGCCAGCAGCACAAGTTCTTCTATATCCTGGGCTCCGGCCCCAACTTTAGCCAGACCTACGCTATGGCCATCTGCTCGCTCATGGAGATGCAGTGGCAGCACTGCTGCTACATCCACTCCGGCGAGTATTTCCACGGTCCTTTCGAGGCTACCGAGCCCGGCGTGTTCTACTTTGTGCAGCTCGGATCGGGCGAGTGCCGCCCCATGGAGGAGCGCGCGCTGGCGTTCCTCAACACGCACACCGACACGATCATGGTGCTCGACGCGCTCGAGTATGGCGTAGGCGACGTGCCCGCCAGCGTGCGTTCGTACCTGGAGCCGATCTTCTTCTACGCGATGAGCTGCGAGCTGCGTGCCGCCCGCGGCAAGGTGTTCGACCACAGCCCCGAGATTCGTCGCTACATGGGCGTCGAGCAGTACTAAGTAACGGGAAAAGCATTCACCTTCGATTCGCAAGCGTGCCGTGTGAGTCAAAAAGCGGGCCGCGCCGGTAGTATTCCGGCGCGGCCCGCTTGGTATCGCGCTTAGATTCGCGAGATTGCGGCGATTGACGGCCTACTTGCCGACAACGCCCTCGGCATCCCACCAGTCGAGCTGGGCGATGTTGTCGCGGATGTGCTGACAGCTCTTGTGGAAGCCCTCGAGCTCGTGCTCGGACAGGTCGAGCGTGTAGACCTCCTCGACGCCCTCGGCACCGATCACGCACGGCAGGGAGGTGAAGATGCCCTCCTCGCCATACTGGCCGGTCATAAGCGTAGAGGCCGAAAGCACGGCGTGCTCGTCGTGCAGCACGGCGGCGCAGACGCGAGCGGCGGAGTTGGCGACGGCGTACTCGGTGCACTGCTTGCCCTGGTAGGTCACATAGCCGCCCTTGCGCGCGAGCTCCTCGACCTCCATGTGGTCGAAGGCGTACTTGTCGGGGTTCTCGGCCTGAAGCTCGTTGAGGCTCTTGCCGGCGATGGTCGCGGCCTTAAAGGCGGCCAGCTGGCTAAAGCCGTGCTCGCCGATCATGTAGGCGTCGATGGACTTGGGGCTCACGCCGACCTTCTTGGAGATCTCGGTGCGCAGGCGGGCGGAATCCAGACCGCAGCCGGAGCCGATGATCTTCTTGGGATCGTAGCCGGTCAGGTGCCACAGCTCGGTGCACACGACGTCGCAGGGGTTGGAGATGGAGACGAAGATGCCGTCGAAGCCGGCGTTGACGATGCGCTTGGCAAAGGAGCGGGCAGCGTCGGTGGTAAAGAACAGCTCGCCGTCGCGGTTGCTTGCGGCCAGCGCGACCTTGCCGGCCGCGTTGACGATGACGTCGCAGCAGGCCAGCTCCTCGTAGTGGTCGTAGCAGTTGACGATCTTGGTGTTATAGGGCACAAACGAAAGGGAGTCGCGCAGGTCCTGGACCTCGGACGTCACCTTGGCCTCGTTGATGTCGCACAGGTACAGCTCGTCGGCAATGCCCTGCACAAGCAGGCTGTTAGCAACATGTGCTCCCACGTGGCCCTGGCCGACCACACCGATCTTACGCGTCTGGTACATATGAGTATCCTTTCGGCCGAGTTTTTCGCGTCGAACTATTGTAGCGTCCTGTTGCCACTTTGCTAAGCTAAAGTGCAAGAGATTCTTGGGATGACGGGAAATCTACTTTTGGGGCGCTTGGTGTCACATTGCGCCGGGTGGCGAAAAGCTAGAAATCAAGGCATGCCCTAAAAATCTACCGCCGGGCGATGTACTCGCGCGGATGGGGCCGGTCGTTGTACCATAGCTGCAACTGACTCGTAAGGAGCTTCCATGCCCATTCGCATTCCCGACGCCCTCCCTGCCGCCGCGCAGCTCGAGAGCGAGAACATCTTTGTCATGACCGAGTATCGCGCGCTGCACCAGGATATCCGTCCGCTGCGCGTGCTCATCCTCAACCTCATGCCCACCAAAATCGCCACCGAGACGCAGATCATGCGCAAGCTCTCCAACACGCCGCTGCAGGTGGAGGTCGACCTGCTGCGCACCAAGACGCACGAGGCCACGCACGTGAGCGCCGGCCATCTGGAGACGTTCTACCGCACGTTCGACGACATTCGCGACATTCACTACGACGGCCTGATCATTACCGGCGCTCCGGTGGAGCAGATGCCGTTCGAAGAGGTCGACTACTGGCCCGAGCTCTGCCAGATCATGGATTGGTCCACCACACACGTGCATTCCACGCTGCACATTTGCTGGGGCGCACAGGCCGGCCTGTACCATCATTACGGTATCCAGAAGCACGATCTGCCGGCAAAGGCGAGCGGCGTGTTCGAGCATTATCTGGTGAAGCCGCAAAGCCCGCTGGTCCGCGGCTTTGACGACCGTTTCTATGCCGTGCATTCGCGCAACACCGATGTGCGCCGCGAGGACGTGGAGGCCGAGCCGCAGCTTGAGGTCGTGGCCGTGTCCGACGAGGTGGGCCTGTACATCGTCAAGTCGACCGACAGCCGCCGCTTCTTTGTCTTTGGCCATCCCGAGTACGACACCGACACGTTGCGCCTGGAGTACGAGCGCGACGTGAAGCGCGGGCTCAACCCCCAGGTGCCGGCGCATTACTTCCCAGGTGACGACCCCGCCGCCGAGCCGCGCAACGTCTGGCGCAGCCAGGCTCAGTTGCTCTACACCAACTGGCTCAACTACTACGTCTACCAGACCACGCCCTACGACCTGGCCCGCGCCGGCGAGGAGCACTAGGCTGTCGGGAGGTACGCTGGCATTTAGGCACTGATGATGTGGGGTAGCGGCAGGTCGTGGGCGTCGGTGGGAACGTGGTCGACGCGCTGTTCGTCAAAGGCGATGCCGACGATTTGGCATGCGGGCGAGAGTATAGGCAGGTAGCGGTCGTAGCAGCCTCCGCCGTAGCCCAGGCGCGCGCCGGTGCGGTCGAAAGCCACGAGCGGCACAACAACCATGTCGAGAGCCTTGGCGGGCACGATGGGGAAGCGGATGCTGTCGACGTCCGTGGCTGCGAAGGCTCGCGTAGGGTGGGCGATAAACGGGGCCTCGGACGCATCGCCGGCAGAGACTGCCCGCATGCACATGCGCTGGCCACAAGCCATGGCGTCTGTCGCCGAGAGCATGCACGGATAGGCCACGCGCCAGCCCCGCGCGACGGCCGCGGCGGCAAACGCGGCGGGGTCGACTTCGGAACCCATGGCGGCATAGACGGCAACGGTGCGCGGTGCCGCGGCACCCAAGCGATCCATCAGCTCAACAAGCCGCGCGCATACAACAGCAGACTTCGCCGTCCGAACATCCAAATCAAGAGCATCGCGCCGAGCAATCACCGCCCGCCGCAACTCAGCCTTGTCCATCCCAACCTCCTCTAGCAAACCTACCAAAAAGGGACAGGTTTATTTTGGCAGGTTTTATCTGGGCAAACGCGATATGGGCAGTAAAGCCACCGCAAATATGCCTGTGAACTGCGCCCTTTGTGGTTGTTTGGGCTTATGCGGTAATGCTATAACGCCGCAGCAATTGCTTCAGTCACAAACTTATTGAGTGACTCACCCTTCTTTGCCGCTGCCAGCGCTGCTTGCTTGTGGAGCTCAGAGCCCGTTCTTACGTTGAACGACCCCTTAAAAGCCCGCTCGGGTTCCTTGCCCTTCTCGGCGCAAAACTCAAGGTAATCGTCGACGGCGTCGTGGAAGCATTGCTCCACTTCTTTAACCGTGGAGCCTTCAAATACGATTGCGTCCCTAATGCCGGTGACCATACCTGTTAGCACATGCTGTTCGGCATCGAACTCGACTGGGGCGAAATAACCCTTGTATGCCAAAACGTTACTCATGACTACCTCCGACATCTTGCAGAAATCGAACGATGTTTCGAATGGTCCCCGCTGTCAATTCGTCAGATGGATGCGGCGCGTGCATTACGAACATCCTGCCATCTGATGGCCTGTAGAAGCGAACGCGCGATCCGGATGTCTTGCCTTTGTTGTCCATTTCAAAGCCATATGAAGCCATGACTTTTAAAAAATCGGTATACCGATACGTCGAGGGGCAGCTAAGCAGTTGGGCGATGAGTTTATCGGTCCGAGTCATCCCGCCTCACATTCTGCAACTATATCCTAGTTGCAATTTAAGTCCGGTGCAAGCATCCCTACTATAGAACATGTGTACGTATAGAACAAGTGTTCGAACCAACACAAAGGCACCTGTGAGCTGCGCCCCTTTGCGGTGGTTTGGGCTGAATGTTGCGCAACAAGGGCTGTGGCTTTGGGTTTACCTTCATGGTGGAAGGAATGAACCGAAAGGAGCCCGCCATGTTTTGTCGCTCGTGTGGCACGCCGCTTGTCGACGACGCCCTCTTTTGCCCCGTCTGCGGCGCACCCGTAGCACCCGACCAGGCCGCGGCCACGCAGCAACCCCAGCCTGCCGCGCCCGCTCCTGGGCAATACGTGCCCGTGCAGCAGCCCGCGCGGCGCAGGCGTTCCAAGAAGCCCCTCATCGCCCTTGCCGCGGCGCTTGTCGTGGCGGCGGGCATCGGCGGTGGCGCGCTGTTCTACTTCACCCAGATTGCGACCACCCCAATCGACGAGAAAACCTTCCCGGATAGCGGCATGCGTGCGCTTGTCTCGACCAAGTACGACACTAACGGTGACGGCCGCATCTCACGCGACGAGGCCAAGGCGGTGACGTCGGTCGAGCTGGACGGCATCGCGTCGACGCAGGGCCTGGGCAAGGTGTTCCCCAACGTTACCAGTGTGGAATATGGCGGAGACAAACTCGTCAACCTGGACCTCTCGGGCTGCGGAGACCTTAAAACCGTCGAACTTAACTCGGCGAGCAACGTCACCGTCGTTAACCTGGACGGTTGCGACAACATCGAGAAGCTCGACCTTTCAAATGCCGGGGAGCTCAAAAGCGTTGATCTTTCGGGTAAAAAGAAGCTCGCCACGCTGGCGCTGCCGCAGGATACGAAGGTTGGCGGCATTAAGGATACGCAGCTCGACGAACTGTGGCTGCCGATGTCCTATGAAGGCACCGATAAATCGGACCAGTACGGTGATATCTACGAGATCGAGCGCGATGAAAACGGCTACGTCACGGGCTTCACGTCTGCCGTTAAGCAAGGTGGCGGCGTAAGCTACAGCGTCGAGCACGATGAGTCGCATCGCATTTCGGAGATTGAGGAAGATCTGGCGGGCGGTTACGAGAACGTCAACACGTTTACGTACGACGCCGACGGTAACGTCACGCGCATCGACTGCGATGCCGACATGAGCGATTCGTCGAGCACCACGACGTTTACCTACGACGCGGACGGAAACCTGATCAACAAGACGACCCACGCGGGCTACGGCGAGAGCGCGAGCACGTATGTCTACCAGGACGGCAACATGGTGACCAACACCGATACCAGCCCGGCCAATCCTCGGACGGTCGTGTATTCGTACGGATACGACAAGGATCGCGTGACGTCCTTTACGCTGGACAGTCAGGGCGACACCGTGGGTACCAGGTGGACGATCACCGCGGGCTACGAGTACGACATGGACGGCAACATTTCGCGTATCTCGCCTGTGGCATATGACTCGCACGGCAACGATTACGGATCGCTGAACTCGTATGCCGCGGTGGATTATTCGTACAGCGACGGAAAGCTCGACAGGATCGATTCCGAGCGCGGTGGCTATGCGGAGTTCTATTACGACGAGCACGGCAACCTGACGTCGGTCGACGAGTATGCCGGCCGCGGTTCGGATGCCGAGTTTGAGTTTGAGCACGAGGTCGAGTACCAGCGCTACTTCTGCAGCAAGCACGAGAAGAACAAGCCGGAGGAGTGGATTCGTCTGAATGCAGAGTACGACGTCGACCAGGGTAGCTGGAGCAACGACTCCGATTATGGTCGTGAGTGCTTTGCAACCATGTACGAGCTCAATCCGTTAGAGGCCAGGCTGAACCCGTTTATCAAGTAGCGGCCCACTCGCAAACCACCACAAAGGTGCCTGTCCCCTTTGTGGTGGTTTTGCTTGGCTGTGGCTAGGCCAGCAAGTCGATGACGTTAAAGCCGACGTTGCTCTTGGCGATGACGTCTCGGCCGCCAAAGACGCAGGTGGGTGCGACGGCCGCAATACGCGTCACATCGGCGCCGAGCGAGCGAAGCTCAGCGGGCGTGGCCGCGAGCATCTGGGCGCGGCGCTCCTCGCGCGCGTGCGGATCGAGCCCAGCCAGGTAGGTCGTATTGCGGCGCTTGGTGAGCGCGTACGGCTTCACGGGCGCGTCCATGCCGCTCACGCAGCTCACGATAAAGCCCTCGAAGGCGGCCTCGTCGGGCTCAAAGCTGCCGAGCCATGCGCCCGCGCGTTCCATGCGCTCAATCGAAGGATCGACCGCCGGGTCGCGGTAGGTGTAGAACGCCGTCTGGCGCTCGCCGGCCGCGCGGAATCCGCATCCGTACGCACCGCCCTTCACGCGGATTTCGTTCCACAGGTAGTCGTAGGAGAGCGCGTTGGCGGCAACCGCCCAGGCGCCCGTCACGTCAATGCCCAGACGGCGCGGGTCGCACGCGCGCGCAGCAAAGCAGATGTCGCTGGGGATGACGAAAGCCTCGTGACGGTCGCGCGGCTCCGGCACCACGAGCGCGTTGCGGCCGGCATCGGCGCCGTCACCCGCGTCAAGCCCCAGGTCGCCCGCGGCATCCCAGTACGCGTCAAAGTCCTCGTCGCTGCCGGTAAAGCTCGCCATGCAGCCATCGGCCACAAAGATGTGGTCTGCCAGCTCGGCAAGCTTGGCGCGCAGGCCGTCCAGTCGCTCGTCAAAGTGCTCGAGCAGGTCGCGCAGGAACAGGTAGAAGTCCACGCCCGAAAGCTGCTCGCGCACCACGGCCGAAGGCGAGCTGTAGCTCATCGCGCGACCCAGCGCCGCCGAGTGGCCGTTGTTGATAAAGCCCTGCTCAAGCCCAATGCGAATCTGCGTGAGCACGTCGCGCACGCGGTCGGCGTCAGCATCGAGCAACAGCGTGCTCGACCACACCTCGCGCGGCAGGCTCGCCAGCGCGTCGATCTTTTCGGACAGGGCGCCTGCGCTCACCAGCAGGTAGGGGCGCACGCCGTCCACGTCGGGCTGCGTCATGACCTCGGTCGTAAAGCTCAAGAAGCCCAGCTTGCCGGCGAGCAGGTTGTCGAGTTCCTCGGCCGAATGCTCGCGCGTAGGCAGCTGCTTGAGTAGGCGGCAGAGCAGCGTTACGTAGGGCAGGTCCTCAAATGCGACGCAGCTCAGGTCGAAATACTGCATGGCGTAGGCCAGACGGTTGGTGGGGATGCCGTGGCGCAGGCAGGGGATAGGCGCAGTCGTATCCACGACCAGCGGCGGCTCGGAGCGCGCCTCGCCAATGTCGGAAACGTGCAGGCGCGGCAGCGTGGCCTTGTCCTCGGGCGTGTCCTCGGCCTCCTGCGCGGCACGCAGCACAGCCGTGCGCTCGACCACGTCCGCCAGCTCGGCATCGGTCATGGCGTCGCGCTTGGCTGCCAGCTCGGCGACCTCGGCACCCTCCGAACCCTCGGCGGTATCCACCGGTACCAGCTCGACCAGCGCCATGTGGTCGTTTTCCAGCACCAGCTCGCGCAGCAGGTCCTCAAAGTAGCTGCCGTCCAGCTCACCACGCAGCTCCTCGTACACCGGGCCGTACTTGAGCGCCAGCGTCGCGGCGTCGTCATCGTAGAGCCAGGTGCTCAGCGCATCGCACGCAATGGCCACGCCGTCGGCGATGCCATAGTCGCGCTGGCGCAGGTCGTACTCGTTGCTGCTGATGATGGCCTCTAGGCGCTCGCGCGGAACGCCGTGCTCGCACAGGTCGCGGCAAGCGTCCTGGAATACGCGACGCAGCTCGCGCGCCACGCCGGGCTGCGCATTTTGCAGCATGATGAGCTCGTAGGGCTGCAGGCTCTCGGCTGCGGTGTAGCTCACCACGTTGCCGCCCAGTCCGGCGGCAAGAACGGCCTTCTTAACCGGTGCCTCGTTGGAACCTAGCAGTGCCTCGAACAGGATGTCCGCCGCGATCGTGCGCTTGCGGTCGAGCGCGCTGCCCAGCACAAGGCCCAGGCCCACCAAGGCGTTCTCGGGTGTGGTGGCCATCTCGACGCGCTTATACTCGCAGGTCACGGGCGCCTGCACGCCCAGTGGATTGGGTGCCAGCGTGGACGGGTCCTCGCCGGCGGCAACGGCTGCGTCCATGCGGCGGCTTGCGGCGCTCGGCTGCGACAGGTAGCGCTCGTTCAAAAAGGCTAACGCGCGGTCCACGTCCAGGTCGCCGTAGAGCGTGATGTAGGAGTTGGAAGGATTGTAGTGGCGCGCGTGCGTGTCCAGGAACTGCTCGTAGGTGAGCGTGGGAATCGCGCGCGGGTCGCCACCGCTCTCGTGCGCATAGGCGGTGTCGGGATAGAGCACGGCGTTGACGGCGTCGTCCAGCACGCTCATGGGGTCGGACAGCGCGCCCTTCATCTCGTTGAACACCACGCCGTTATAGCGCAGCGTGCCCTCGCGCAGGCTCGCGGAGCTGTCGCCGTCCTCGCCCTCGGCGCCCTCCGGCAGGTCCAGCTCGTAGTGCCAGCCCTCCTGCTCAAAAATGGTGGGTTTGGTATAGATGGCCGGGTTGAACACCGCGTCCAGGTACACGTCCATCAGGTTGTACAGGTCCTGCTCGTTGGTGGTGGCAACGGGGTAGATGGTCTTGTCGGGGTAGGTCATGGCGTTGAGGAACGTCTGCATGGAGCTCTTGATCAGGTCCACGAACGGTTCCTTGACGGGGAACTTAGCCGATCCGCACAGCACCGAGTGCTCAAGAATATGGAACACGCCGGTGGAATCGGCCGGCGGCGTCTTAAATCCAATGGCAAAGGCCTTGTTTTCGTCGTCGCATGCCAGGTACAGCAGGCGAGCGCCCGATGCGGTGTGGCGCAGCACGTAGGCGTCCGAGTCGAGCTCGGGCACGGTCTCGCAGCGCTCGACGGCAAAGCCGTGGCGGGTGGTGCCGGGCACCAGCAGCGCGGCGGCAGCGGTGCGAGGGTCGGTTGAGGTGGTGGGCATATGCAGTCTCCTTTGACGCCCCAGCGGGGGCGAATCGAGTCGAATCCCCGAGAGTATACCCATATGGGGCCGCGGCTCTGCAACGAACTGGCAACGATATTGGTGGACGGCTGTGCTGGGTTGACGGCGCATGCCGCGGGTAGCCGCTGCACCCCGCTAAAGTGAAATAACACCCCGTTTACCGAATCATTTAGGAAATATATGGACTCCTAAAAAGTTCTAATACAATATAAATCAACTATCTATAAACTGCTGATTCCTTGCAAAGGTATGGTTGATATGGTTGAAGCAAATAGCGTTATCCCCCTGTACAAACAGATTGTCCGTGCGCTTTCTGATTCGATCGCCAACGGCACGTACCGTCCGGGAGATAAGCTCCCGACCGAGGCGGAGCTTATCGAGCAATTTGGCGTGAGCCGAATAACGGTTCGCTCCGCAATTAAAGAAATGGAAGATGCTGGGCTTGTTGAGAGAGCCCGCGGCAAGGGCACGTTCGTTTCGTCGGACACACAGATGTATGCCGCGGACGACCGTGAGAGCTTTACCCGTTCGTGCCAACTTGCGGGAAAAAAGGCGTCTACCGGGGTTCTCGAAATGGGCTGGGACTTCCCAAGCCTGCGAGACGCGAAGTTCCTGGGCGTAGACGATACCCGAAAGGTATTGCGTAGTCGTCGTCTGCGCCTTGTGGATGGCAAGCCCACGATGCTGGAAACCAATAGCTATTCCGCTGCGCTTTCTTTTTTGGAGCACGAATCCCTCGATGATTCGCTGATGGCGGTACTTGATCGCCAGGGGATCAAGATGGGTCCCAACACGCGTACGCTCGAGGTCTGCTATGCGAGCGAGCTCGAGGCGGCATACCTTAACGTGGAGCTGGACTCTTCGCTGCTTCTGTTTGTCGATAGACGTTATGCTCCAAGCGGCGAGCCGCTTTTCATCTCCCGTCAGGTGTACTGCACCGAGCGACTGAAGTTCTACTTGTAAATTAGAGATAGATTGGTCGGTTTACCGACCAATTGTTACCGTTCGCGGATTTGGAAAATAGACACACCACGTAGGGCAGATTGCTAATATACTTTGTTATGACAATATAGTACGTCCTATTGGTATTGGAGAACTATGAATAAGATATTGCTAGCGAGTCATGGTTATCTCGCCCAAGGCATGAAAAGCTCTCTGGAGATTCTGATGGGCACCAACGACCGAATCGAGTGCCTGTGCGCCTATGTCGATGACGATTCAAGGGACGTCGCGGCGTTGATTGATGCATGGATGGAGACGAGGGACCCTGCCGACTCTTGGTTTGTCGTGACTGACATCTTTGGCGGCTCTGTAAACAACGAATTCATTCAGAGACAGACCACCGGATCGTTTACGTTGATTACCGGAATGAACTTGCCGCTGCTGGTGGAAATGGTTACACAGCTGGATTCCCTGGATGCGGACAAGGCCAAAGCCGCGGTCGAGGGGTCGCGTCCGTTTATTCAGCTTTGCGAGGCGGCGGACATGCTTGCCGGCGCCGAGGAAGAAGAGTTCTAGTTAGTTCTGGTTCGAGCCCTAGCTAAGGGCCACGCCTGTCATTCCTTTATCACGTGCGGAGATGATAACGATGATTAAGCTTACGAGAGTTGATTACCGACTGATTCACGGCCAAGTTGCCATGTCCTGGACTCACGCTTTGGATGTAGATTGCATCCTGCTTGCCAGCGATGCTGTGGCAAAAGACGACATGAGGAAGGCGGCCTTGAGGCTCGCCCGCCCCAGCGGCGTTAAACTCGTCATCAAGGATGTTGACGCTGCTATCGAGGCGCTCAACAGCGGCGTTACCGACAAGTATTCGCTGTTTATCATCACTGAGACGATTGAAGATGTCTATCGTCTCGCTAAGGGTTGCAAAGACATCAAAGAGATCAATCTGGGTGGAACCCGAAAGACCCCTGAGACCACGCTTCATCCGACCCCTGCAATCTTTGCGACCGAGAAAGATGCCGAGCATATCCAAGAGCTCCTGGGCGATGGCGTGGCCGTCGAAATCCGTCAGGTTCCCAATGACGCTAAGGTGTTTGCCAAGGACGTTTTTTAGCCGAAAACATGCTGGTGTTCGGTATTTATTGAGCCGATACTCTATGCCTATGCCCGTCGATCATTTGATCGGCGGGCTTTTTATTAAAGAAAAATCAAAAAATCTGAAATAGTTCTTGCATAGTTAGTTATATAAAGTATTATAACGTCATGGGATGAATGAAGGGTTCATCCAAGTGAGTTAGGAGTAAGGGATGTTCAATTTCGATGAGCCTCGTTACGAGAAGGTTGTGAGCGATGCCCTCGCTCTCCGTCCTCAGATTGAGGCTGCCGTGGACAAGGTCTGCGAGCAGGGTTATTCCAACATCTTCTTCATCGGCTGCGGCGGCACCTGGGCCCACACGCTCCCGATGAAGTATTGGGTCGAGACCACCACGGCCGACGTCGACGTCCACTGCGAGATCGCCGCTGAGTTCCTCGCATGCCCGCCCAAGGCCTTCAACAAGGACTCGGTCTGCGTCTTCTCCACCCGTACCGGCACCACCCCCGAGATCATCGAGGCCGCCAAGTTCTGCCAGGAGCAGGGCGCCCGCACGCTGATGTATGTCTCCAACGACAACACCCCGGCCACCGAGTACGCCGATTACAAGTTCTTCAGCTTCGCCGAGGACGACGTCCTGTGCGAGGCCATCTACACCTACCAGATTACGCTGGTCGCCCGCTTCCTCAAGAACGCCGGCGCCTTCCCCAAGTACGACACCTTCATGGAGGAGTTCGGCAACATCGCTCCTTACCTCATCAAGGCCAAGGACGCTCAGGACGAGCGCTGCGCCGCCATGGCCGAGGACTTCAAGGACACCGACTACCACATGGTGATCGGCTCCGGCATGCTCTGGGGTGAGGCCTACGACTACGCTATGTGCATTCTCGAGGAGATGCAGTGGATCAAGACCAAGTCTATCCACGCCGCCGAGTTCTTCCACGGCACCATCGAACTGTGCGAGGAGGGCACGAGCCTCATCATGCTCTACGGCGAGGACGACACCCGTAAGCTCATGGACCGCGTGGACAACTTCACTCGCATGCTCGCCGACGAGAAGGGCGTCCATGTCCGCGTGAACAAGTTCGACACCGCCGAGGTCGAGCTGCCGTTCAGCGACCCCGAGTTCCGCAAGATCGTCTCCCCGATGGTCACCTACACCATCACCGAGCGTCTGAGCTGCCATCTCGAGCACGTCCGTAACCACCCGCTCACCACGCGTCGTTACTATCACCAGATGAACTACTAATCCTCTCAAATTGCTGCGGTTGTCTGCAGGCGAGCTGCGCAGAATGCCTCGCCTGCAGACCTGTTTCTGGGGTTGATCGAAATGGTTGTCCAGTATCTTCTAGTTGCACTGGTCGCATTTATTGCGTCCATGGACGAGCAATTATTTGGCATTACGATGCTTGGTCGTCCGCTGTTTACGAGCCTGTTTGTCGGCTTGATCCTTGGCGATGTCCAGCAGGGCGTTATCGTCGGCGCTGCTTTGGAGTCCATGTTCATGGGCGCCATCATGGTCGGCGCGGCGGTTCCTCCCGAGGTCTATGCCTCCGGCGTGCTTGGCTGCGCGTTTGCCGTCATTACGGGTACGGGCACGGCAACTGCCGTCGCGCTCGCCCTTCCCGTCTCCGTCTTCCTTCAGGTGTGGCGCAACTTCTGCTACGCCGTTCCGGGTGCCTTTGCTTGCAAGAAGATTGAGACCGCTCTGGCAAATCGCGATCTTGCCAAGGCGAACCTGTACCATCTGACCGTCGTGCCGCTGTCGATTGGCATTCCGTCTGCACTGCTGGTGTTTTGCTCGCTGTTCTTTGGTGCCGACCTCATCAACAATGCGCTCAACGCGATTCCGCAGTTTGTGATGGACGGCCTCAACGTTGCATCCGGCGTCATGGTCTGCATCGGCTTCGCACTTCTTATTAGGACCATGGGCGACAACAAGCTTCTTCCCTGGCTGTTCCTGGGATTCATTATGGTCATCTACCTCAAGATGGACGTTATCGGCGTCGCCGCAGCTGCCATTTGCGTCGCACTGCTCCTGGCCTTCCGCGAGGGCTCGTCCGGTCCGCAGACGGTTGCTGCAGATGAAGAGGAGGACTTCTAATGGCTACCCAGAACACCGACCTCAAAGAGGCCAAGAAGGACGCGATTATGACTCCCGATATGTATCGGAGCATGTTCCTTCGCCAGTTTACGAGCCAGTGCTCGCAGTCGTACGACAAGATGATGGCAATGGGCTTCATGTACACCATTCAGAAGCCCCTGCGAAAGATCTATCCCAACGACGACGATTACTATGCGGCGCTCGATCGCCATACCGAGTTCTTTAACATCACGCCTCATGTGCTTCCGTTTGTAGCTGGCCTAACGGTTTCGATGGAAGAGCAGGCGGCTGCCGATAAGAACTTCGACACGTCCTCGATTAACGCCATGAAGGTCGGCCTCATGGGACCGCTTTCCGGCATTGGCGATTCGTTCTACTGGGGTACGTTCCGCGTGGTCGCCGCCGGCATTGGTATTGGTATCGCTTCGACGGGCAACCCGCTCGGCCCCATCGTGTACGCGCTCATCTACTCGGTGATTAACTTTGCAACGCGTATCGTCGCAGCCCATCTGGGTTACGACCTGGGAACCAAGTTCTTGCAGCAGTCCGAAGAGAACAACCTTATGTCTCGCATGACGCATGCTGCTGGTGTCCTCGGGATGACCGTTATCGGCGCCATGATTGCGGCACAGGTCTCGCTGTCCACGGCTTTGACCTTTGACGTGGGTGGTTCGGAGATTGTCCTGCAGGATCTGTTCGATTCGATCTTCCCCGGTCTGCTGCCCTTGCTGGCAACCTTTGCCTGCGTCGCCCTGTACAAAAAGGGCGTCAAGACCATTTGGATTATCTTGGGCATCTTTGCGATCTGCATCATCGGAACGGGCTTGGGAGTGTTCGCGGCGGCGTAAAGCCAACGGCAACAAATGATATTAGGTGGCACCGGGCTGGGATTGTCTTCCCGACCCGGTGCCACTGCTATTCTCCGACTTTGGCATTGATATCTGCGGTGCCATTCATCAAGAACAGCCTAAGAACCAGCTTGATGACATATCCCGGTTTGACTTCAGCCATGTCAAAGACGTGGCGCTCGGCGAGCTCGCTGCAGTATGCATAGATGTCGCGGATAAGGTCCGCGCCCGAAAGCGTAAACATGTAGCCTGCGTCCGAAAGCGTATTGGGTGCGGCAGGCAACTTGGCCATGTGGCAGAACGTTTGCAGGTCGGGCGCCATAACATTCTGGTAGTCGAGGTGGCCGCTGGCATCCTGTGCGGCGAGCTCCAGCTGGCGTACTCGATCCAGCGCCGCTGCCAGCACAAAGCTCGGTGTGGGAGCATTGATGTCCTCCGTGCTCGCCACGAGTCTGCCCGCTGCCTGCGTGACAAGCCAGGCGACCTCGCGCTGGCAGCGCACGGCCTTGCACGTCACCGGCTTGATGGACGAAGAAGAAACGCTTCCCTTAGGCGAATTCGAAACAGCCACAAGACCCTCCCATGAACAACCCGGTCCAACAAGCCCGGATGAAACACGTGCTACATCAGTATACAGGGGAGTGGGGTAGCGGGGTACAAGCGCGCCAGCGGCAAACCGAGAGCATCAACGATGTGCCTCCGTTCTATTTGGATGACGGTACGTGGGTCATTAAGTACTCGGTTCAAGCGCCGGGTACCGTTGGTTTTCGAGACCAGAATTACAACCGTAAAATGCTCAACTGCATGGAATATGGCGTCCCAGTCGGAGTCATATTTGCAACCGAGGTGGGCTATAAGGTGCTCGGCCTTGCGTTTGTTGAGCGGTTCGAGCCCGAAAACGGATGGTTTGGACCCAATACGGTGTTTCTTGAGGCCCATCGCATTGAGTTCGATCACTCGGAAAAGAAGCGTGAAAAGGCGGGGCTTCTGCCGTATTAGCGTATTTGGCTTTGGCGGTCTTTTGGTAGTGTCGAGAAAGTTGGTGTAGCGCCCGAACCGAAGCGAGTCTGCCCGGCGTCCGGGAACCTGGAATAAGGTGATATCCTATGCCGTCTCGACCCTGTCCGCAAGCTCGAGGCCGGACTCTATCATCTTCCTGGCCTCCGCCTCGAGCTGGGCCCAGTCTACCCGCCCTTCGATTCCGCGCCTGCGCCCCTCGTCGTAGGGCTCGTTCATCCTCGCCTCCGAGAAGTACCTGGACTCCTGCCATATCTCGTCCTGCTCGCACATGACCGCGCCGGCGAGCCGCACGAGCGAGCCCGTGGACGGGAATACCTGGACCACGCGCGACCTGCGCTTTATCTCCCTGTTCGTCCTCTCCTGCACGTTGTTGGTGCGCAACCGCTTCCAGTGGGTCGGAGGGAAGTCGAGGTAGGCCAGGGCGTCGGGCTCGGCCTCCTCAAGCACCGCCGCGGCCCTCGGGCAGCACTCCTCGAGCATGTCGCACGCCGCGTGGTACATGGCCGCCACCGTGGCGGCGTCGCGGGCGCGGAACACCTGCGAGACGATCCTGCCCACGCGGCGCCTGAGCTGCCAGGAGCCGGCCTCACGCATGCAGTCGCGCATGAGGTGGACGGCGCAGCGCTGCCACGCGGCGCCCTGGAAGACCTCGCCGAGGGCGCGGACGAGGCCCGGGTGGGCGTCCGAGACGACGAGCTCCACCCCGGAGACGCCGCGGCCGCGGACCGTCCGCAGGAAGGCGAGCCACGAGTCGTACGACTCGGTATCCACCACGTCGACGCCCAGGACGCGCCTCCAGCCGCCCGCGTCGCAGCCGATGGCGGTGACAACGGCGGTGGACGCCACGCGGCCCCCGCGGCGGCACTTGACGTAGGTGGCGTCGAGCCAGACGTAGGGCACCGGCGAGCCGTCGAGCGGCCTTGCGCACAGATCCTCGATGTCGGCGTCCAGGCTCGAGGCGATGGCGCTCACCTGGTCCTTGGAGAGCCTGGACACACCCATCTTCTCGGCGACGCGCTGCACCTTGCGGGTGCTCGTGCCGGTGGCGTACATCTCCGCCACGGCGGCCACGAGGGCGCGGTCCACGCGCCGGTGGCGCTCGATCACGTCCTCGGGGAAGAAGCTGCCCGAGCGCAGCTTGGGGATACGAAGCGTCAGCGTGCCCACGCAGGTGGCGAGCGACCTCTCGCGGTAGCCGTTGCGGCTGTTCGCCCCGCCGCCGCACAGCTGGTCGGCCTCCGCGTCCATCACGGCGTTCACGACCTGCTCGGCGAGGCGCCTGAGCAGCTCCTGCATGTCGATGGCGCCGTCGTCGAACCGGGGCATGGCGAGCATGTCCGGCGTCGGGTCTGATAAGATTTCCATAGCGGCCTTCGTCCTTTCCTAGAACCTGTTGTTGTGGTGATTTCAGATTCTAGGACGAAGGCCGTTCTTCGTTAAACGGGCGCTAGGGCGCCGCCCTTACACCAACATTTTCGACGCGATCGGTCTTTTAAGATCGTGTTGTTTGATCGGATCGCGTGGCAATGCAATCTCACGCGCACTTGCTGGTGCATGCTCTTCCTGGTTTGAATAACGGGAAGGGAGCGAGCGTGAGCTGGCGAGGCGATATTGCGATGGGGAAGTACGGAAAGCTGCCGCGTGCCCTTATTGACAACAACATGTTTCCGGGCATAGAAGTTGATTGCGGGTCGTTTGCTGTCGCCTGTCCTTGCTGCGGCTCGCAAATACCGTGCCTCGACATTCGGTTCATCGATGCGCGCGACAGACTTAGCGACGAAGTGAGAAAACGGACAGGCGTTCATATGCCGGTGTATTCGGAGAAATGCCCTGTTTGTGGCCTCGATATCGTGTACGACGCCGGCGACGAGGGATAGGTGATGCAGAGGAGTTGGCTGCGAGTGTCTTTTGCCTCTACAAATAAATCCCCTCACCGAGTTGCTTGTGGAACTCGGCGTGATGGTCGCGTGCCCAGGTAAAGAGCGCCTGGTCAAAGTCGGTACGCGTGGCCGGGACGCCAAAGACGCCGGCAACTTCGACGCGTATAAACTCCAGTGCCGGCAGCTTGTTGATGGTAGTGAGGGCAAACGGGGACGAGGGCTCCTCGAACAGATAGCGGCTGCCTTGCGGCGCGTCGCAACTGGTGCACGTGTTGCCGAGCGACGGGGCTTTGGAGGCTCGCGCGCCTACGGGCTTGTAGCCGCAGCGCTTATGAAGGTAGTCGCGGATCTCGCCCGGCACGCAGCCAAGAGCGGGCACGATGGCGAGTGCGTTGTCGTTGGCCGTGTCGATGGCAATGTGCCGCCCGGCTTCGTTGGGCGCGTGCGCGATGGCGATGCTCTCGTCGTTATCGGCTCGATAGGGAATGCCGAAGGCCGCGACCGAGGTCTCTTTGTGACACTTCCAGCACTCGCGCTTGCCCAGTACTAGATATATATACGGCGCTGAGGGGTCGGATCGGTCAACACCGGGCAGCCACTCGGCAAAGGGCTCGGGGTTGACGCCGCTGGGCACATACCAGATCTTCTTGGTCCGGTCCCATTTGGCGCCCAGCGCCTTGGCTTCTTCTTTGTGCGAAAAGGGGACATCGAGCTCGGTGCGCATGGTGGCTCCTTGGTGCTGCAGGTGTAAGTGGCTCAAGGATACCGCAGGGCGCAGACATCGCGGCGTTTTGCTGAGGAGTTGCGGCTTGGATGGGTTCGAGACGCGTTGGCCTCGGCCTCGGTGGCTATTGACGCGGTTTTGTGCATGGGCAGGGTGGTTGCTTGGGCGGTCGGAGCAGCCAGCGGATTTGGCGACATAAAACAAAACAGCCCAGAGGACATAGCCTCTGAGCTGCGAACATTTGGTGGGCGTTAGAAGATTTGAACTTCTGACCTCTTCCGTGTCAGGGAAGCGCTCTCCCCCTGAGCTAAACGCCCGATCAAGGGTGCGCAAGCGCGCAAGGGATAATATAACGGAGCCTGAACTCGGTGGCAAGAACATTTTTAAAAATCGCTTACATTGTGGAATTCGGGGGCTTTGTCGTATCCATTTCAAAAGAGCCTGCTGCCGCGATTTGGCTGTCGCATAATGCAAGGCCATTGCGGTATCGAGCTATGGAAAGACGCCTGCGGAATTGTCCCACCGATAAGCGGACAAGCCTCCAGCTGGTGACTTCGCCGTGGTAAGGTAAGCCGAATTGTTTCCAGACTGTTTCGGGGGAGTGGAATGAGCAAAGAGTGTGTCGAGCAGGTCGAAGGCGCAGGGGCTTCGGTGCCGATGACCGATATATCGAACATTGATGTGCCCGAGGGCACCGACGAGCTCAGCCGTAGCACCCGCCGCGCCTGGCGCGGGCACCTGAACAGCGCTTCGACGCGCAAGATGATCACGGGCGTCTTGGCTACGCTGGTGGGCGGTTCGTTTTGGGGCTTCTCGGGCACCAGCGCGAGTTTTCTGTTCGATACCTACCACGTCGATACCTTGTGGCTTATGAGCGTGCGTCAGATTCTCGCCGGTCTACTCTTTATGGCCGTGGTTGTTACGCGCGACCGCGAGCGCCTGATTAAGCTCTGGACCACACCCGCCGATTGCAAGCAGCTGCTGCTCTTTACCGCCTTTGGCCTGCTGTTCAACCAGTTTTGCTATCTTTCGGCCGTGCGCCTGACCAATGCCGGAACCGCGACGGTGCTCCAGTGCCTGCAGCTTGTTATCATCATGGGCTACACCTGCGTGATCGATTGCCGCATGCCGCGTACTCGCGAAGTCATCGGCATTGGCCTGGCTCTGGGTGGAACCTTTTTAATCGCCACCGGCGGCGACCCCACCAGCCTGAATATCTCGCCGCTTGGCCTGGCAGCAGGTCTTATGTGTGCGGTCAGCGCCGCGTGTATGGCGGTGATTCCCGCCAAGATCCTGCCCGAATACGGCAGCCCCATCGTCACGGGCTCGGCAATGCTCACGGCGGGCGTGGTCTCGTGCGTCTTCGTGCAGCCTTGGGCGCATATGCCGGCGCTCGACGCCGCCGGCGTCGAGGCGCTTGCGGTGTTCGTGGTTATCGGCTCGTTTTTTGCTTACATGCTCTATATGCAGGGCGTTAAGGACATCGGCTCGGTGCGTGCGAGCCTCATCGGAACTGTGGAGCCGGTTTCGGCGACCATCACCAGCGCCGTTATACTGGGCACGGTGTTTTTGCCGACCGACCTTATCGGCTTTGCCATGATCATCGTGATGATGTTCCTCACGGTGTAGCTGGCGCCGCCGCCAAGACGGAAAAGGTGTTGTGCCGCATTTTCGCCAATTGATGTCCGTGTCTGGAGTTTAGCTGTCGATGCTCAAAATGCCATAAACTAGTAACGTTATGGACTTTTTCATTGCGACTCAATTGCGAGGATTTCTTTATGGCTGGTAATCACTTTAAGGGCAGCGATAGCGGCCGTCCTGCAGTTCCGCCGCGTCCGAACGGGGCTGGTAAGGCCGGCACGCCGGGCGGCGCTGGACAGGGCAGTTCCGGTAAGCGCGTGTCCCCGGGCGAGACGGCGATGTTTACCGCTCTGTACGAGCAGTCTCAAAAGGCAAAAAAGACCGGCCGTGCAAAAGGGAATGTCTTTGCGGGCGGTGCAACCTCCACGTCGCAGCCGAGCGGGGCTCCTTCGGTACCCGCGAACAACGCAGGTGCTGCCAACGCCGCGAATGCCGCCGGCAACGTTAATGCCGGCAAGGCCGCCAACAATACTCCCTCTGCCGGTGGCGCGGGGCTTACGGGTAACCTTGGCACGATTTACACCGGCGCCTCCGAGACTGGCACGTTCGCCCGCCTGGATGATAGCGGTGCCGAGTTTGCGGGCTCGGGTTCCAAGGAAGATTATTACGATTTTGGCTTGAACTACGGTAGCGACGCTTCGTCGAGTTCGATCTCTGACGGTCTGGTCCGTCATCGCCATCGCAAGGGCGAGCGCAAAAAGCGTCACACCGGCGCCATTATTGCAGCTGTAGTCGCGGTGCTTCTCGTTGTGCTTGGCGCAAGCGGCTTTATGCTGCTTAACTCGGCAAAGACCGTAAAGAGTGAAGCGAAGGAGGCTGTCGAGATCGTCGGTGGCCTTAAGGACAAGGTCACGTCGGGCGATTTTTCGACGCTGCCTGACGACGCGAAGAAGATTGATGAGCTCTGCGACAGCATGAAGGCGGAGACCTCGAGCCCGCTGTGGACGGCGGCTTCGTTTATCCCGGTGTATGGCAGTGACATCAACGCAGGCCGCACCATGATCGACGCCCTGTCCGACGTCTCGAGCAATGCGCTGGTTCCCATGGCCGATAACCTTTCGCAGGCCACGCCCGGCAAGCTGTTCCAGGACGGCATGATTAACGTGTCCGCGCTGCAGGCGGTCGCCGATTCGCTTTCCAGCAGCTCGAAGGTGTTCAAGATCGCCAACGAGAAGATCCAGGGTATTGGCGATACTCATATTTCCCAGGTGACCGAGCTGGTCGATAAGGCCAAGGACGGCTTTGCCACCCTCAACGGCGCGGTTGACGCGGCGGAGAAGGTCGCCCCCGTCCTTCCCCAGATGCTCGGCGCCAACGGCCAGACGCGCAACTACCTTATGTACGCCATGAACAACGTCGAGATTCGTGCTTGCGGCGGCTTTGGCGGTTCGCAGGGCCTGATTTCGGTCACTGACGGTCAGATGTCGATTGGCGAGTTTGTTCCCCGCATTGGACTCAGTGAGGATGAGGCAGTCGAGAGCGTCGACGAAGAGGATGAGGCGCTGTTCGGCAACCACAGTAACCTGTACAACTCGGGCAATACCTATTCGCCTGATTGGCCCCGCAACTCGCAACGTGTCGCCGCGCTGTGGAAGTCCCAGTATGGACAGGACGTTGATGGCGTCATCGGTATCGACCCGGTGTTCCTGCAGTATCTGCTGGGCCTGGTCGGTAACGTGTCACTGCCCGACGGAACGGTTGTCGACGGCACCAACGCCGCAAAGGTCCTCATGCACGATGTGTACTGGAACTATCCGGTCGAGGAGTCTGACGGCATCTTTGCATCCGTCGCCAGCGCTGCCTTCGACAAGATCCTTGGCGGTATCGGCGATGTCGATGTTGCGAAGCTTGTCAGCGCCGTTGAGCGCGGTGCCGAAGAGGGCCGCCTGATCGCTTGGATGAGAAACGATGATGAGCAGAATGCCATCAAAGAGACGGGCATTGACGCTTCGCTGCCCGATCCGGATGATCCGAGTGCCGATCCCGTTGCCGGCGTTTACTTTAACAACCTGAGCTTCTCCAAGCTCGACTGGTATCTGAACGCCGACACGCAGATTGGCCAGGGCGTGAAGAACGGCGACGGCACGTGCTCCTATCGCATCACCGTTACCCTGACGAACATCATGACGCAGGAGGAGGCTGGCAAGCTGCCCGACTACGTTGCGGCGAGCGCACCCGATGCCGCGCGTGACGACGAGCGTCTGAATGTCTCGTTGTTTGCCCCGACGGGCGGCAACATTACTGATCTGACCGTCGAGGGCACCCAGTTTGGTCTTGGCGCTGCTACGTGGCATGGAATCCCCTTCTATTCGGGCACCGTTGACCTGCATGCTGGCGAGACGACGACGATCACGTATACGCTGACCACGTCGGCCGAGGCGGGGGACAAGCCGCTTACGCTGCGTCAGACTCCTACATGCCAGGCGGCTCGCGACAGCGCGTCGGCGTAGGGTTTTTCTGGTAGCGCAGATAATCGAGTACCATTTTGGGGCGGACAGGCAATCTGTTCGCCCCTATTTTGTAAGGAGAGCGCATGAAGTACTTTGGCACCGACGGCTTTCGCGGTGAGGCCAACGTTGGGCTGACGGTAGAGCACGCTTATAAGATTGGCCGTTTTGTGGGCTGGTATTATGGCGCCAACCGCGAGCGCAAGGCGCGCGTCATCGTGGGCAAGGACACACGTCGCTCGAGTTATATGTTCGAGGCGGCGCTGGTGAGCGGTCTGGTCGCGAGCGGTGCGGACGCCTATATGCTGCACGTGATCCCCACGCCGGGCGTAGCGCATCAGACCGTGGAGGGCTGCTTCGATTGCGGCATCATGATCAGTGCGAGCCACAACCCGTTTTGCGATAACGGCATTAAGCTCGTCAACAGCGACGGCTTTAAGATGGACGAGGACGTGCTGGAGCTCATCGAGGACTATATCGATGGCAAGAGCGAGGTGCCGCTGGCCACGGGCAATCACATCGGCGCCACGGTGGACTACATGCAGGGCCGCAACCGCTACATTGCTTCGCTCATCGCCAGCGCGAACTTTTCGCTGCAGGGCGTCAAGATCGGTATTGACTGCGCCAACGGCTCGGCTTCCTCGGTGGCCAAGCCAGTGTTCGACGCGCTGGGCGCCGACGTGCGCGTGATCAACGCCGCGCCCGATGGCTTTAACATCAACGTCGACTGCGGCTCCACGCATATGGAGCGCCTGCAGCGCCATGTGGTGGAGCAGGGCCTGGACGTGGGTTTTGCCTACGACGGCGATGCCGACCGCTGCCTGGCCGTGGATGAGCGCGGTCGCGTGGTAGACGGCGACCAGATCCTGTACGTGTGCGGCGTGTATCTGAACAAGCACGGGCGACTCTCGGGCGGTACCGTGGTGCCGACGATTGCCAGCAACTTTGGCCTGGTCAAGTCGCTGGAGCTTGCCGGTCTGAGCGCCGTGACCAGCGGCGTGGGCGACCGTCACGTGTATGCCAAGATGCGCGAGGGCGGCTACAGCCTGGGCGGCGAGCAGACGGGCCATACGATCTTTGGCGATATCGAGCGCACGGGCGACGGCATTATGACCTCGCTGCGCGTGATGGAAGTGATTCGTGCCGAGCGCGAGACGCTCTCGCAGCTCACGGCTCCGTGCAAGCTGCTGCCGCAGGCGCAGGTGGCCGTGCGCGTGGCGGACAAGGACGCCGCGCTCGAGAACATGGGCGTGCAGAACGCCATCGCCGAGGCCGAGATTGCGCTGGCAGGCGAGGGCCGCGTGCTCGTGCGCAAGAGCGGAACCGAGTCGGTTATCCGCGTGCTGGCCGAGGCGCCCGACCAAGCATCCGCCGATGCCGCCATGAAGCGCATCGCCAACGCGCTCGAGGCTTTATAGTTACGCGGTTTTACCAAACCGCGTAACTGCTCGACGCTGCAAACGGCCCCAAGCGGCAATCTGACGTTCAATTTCAAGGGCGCGACCAGAAGGTCAGCGCCCTTTCATTCAAGACTTTAGTCCGCTGGCCGCGCAGCGGCCAGCTTTAAACCACCCGCTACGCGGGTGGAGACAAACGGCTTTACAAAGCCACCCCTCCG
>JAXJNG010000036.1:0-72772 GCA_036312785.1 Collinsella sp. | reverse complement strand
TACTCCAACGACGAATTCTAGGCGGTGTCCCCTCCCTTTCAAGAAAGGGCGGAGGCGGGGCATGCCCCGCCTCTTACACCACATCTCTGTGCGCTACCCACAAAACGGGGGTGCAGGTTGTCCTGCGCCCCCGTTTTCTTGGCATTGCGGTTGTTTGCCGCCGGTTTTTACGCCGCTTCGTCGAACTGCGAGTTGTACAGGTCGGCGTAGAAGCCGCCCTGGGCGAGCAGCTCGTCGTGCGTGCCCTTCTCGACGATGTCGCCGTCGCGAATCACCAAGATCACGTCGGCGTTTCGGATCGTGGACAGGCGGTGCGCGATGACAAAGCTCGTGCGGCCCTGCATCAGCGCATCCATGGCGCGCTGGATGAGCTCCTCGGTGCGGGTATCGACGTTGGAGGTCGCCTCGTCCAGAATCAGCGCCGGACGGTCGGCCAAAATGGCGCGGGCGATGGTCACGAGCTGGCGCTGACCCTGCGACAGGTTGGTGCCCTCCTCGTTGATCATAAAGTCGTAGCCACCGGCGAGCGTATGAATAAAGTGGTCGCAGCGTGCGGCGCGCGCAGCGGCCTCGACCTCGGCATCGCTCGCGTCGGGGCGTCCGTAGCGGATGTTCTCGCGGATGGTGCCGTTAAACAGCCAGGTGTCCTGCAGCACCATGGCAAACTCGCCGCGCAGTGCCGCGCGGTCCCAGTCGCGCACATCGACGCCCTCGACACGCAGCGAGCCGCCGTCCACGTCGTAGAAGCGCTGCAGCAGCTTAATGAGCGTGGTCTTGCCGGCGCCGGTGGGGCCGACGATGGCGATGGTCTGGCCGGGCTGCGCCTCGCAGCTAAAGTCGTGGATGATGATCTTGTCGGGCGTGTAGCCAAACTTGACATGGTCAAACACCACGTGGCCGGGGCGCTTCTCGGGAATCTGCGCGTCGGCCTTCTGCTCCTCCTCGGGCGCGGCCAGGAGCTCAAAGACGCGCTCGGTGGCGGCAGCCATCGACTGCATCGTGTTGCTCACGTTGCCCAGCTGCTGCACGGGTTGCGTAAAGTTGCGAACGTACTGGATAAAGCTCTGGATGTCGCCGGGCGTGGCATTGCCGGTCAGCGCGAGCTGCGCGCCCACCACGACGACGCCCACGTAGCCCATGTTGCCCACCAAGCTCATAAGCGGCATCATCAGGCCCGACAGGAACTGCGAGCGCCAGCCACTAATAAAGAGGCGGTCGTTTTGACGGTCGAACTCTTCGATCGAGGCCTCGGCGCGGTCGAACACCTGAATGACGTTCTGGCCGGCAAAGTCCTCCTCGATAATGCCGTTGACGGCGCCCAGAACCTGCTGCTGCTCGCGGAAGTACGGCTGCGAGAAGTGAATCATTACGGTCAAGATAATCGCGGCGGCCGGCAGCGTGAGCACGGTGACGCCGGTAAGCGGCAGGCTGATCGAAAGCATCATGACGAGCACGCCGATAATCTGCGTCACCGACGTGATGAGCTGCGTCACGCTCTGGTTGAGCGACTGACCCAGCGTATCGACGTCGTTGGTGATGCGGCTGAGTACGTCTCCCTTGCTGTGGCCGTTGAAGTAGCTCATCGGCACGACGGCAATCTTGGCGGCGATCTCCTTGCGCATGCGGTAGCAGATCTTTTGCGTGACGCCGGTCATGAGCCAGCCCTGGATGAGGCTGCAGATAGAGCTCGCCAGGTACAGGCAGAGCAAAAAGCCGAGCGTCTTGGCGATCCAGTCAAAGTCAACGTCGCCGGTACCGTTGACCTTGGCAACCAAGCCCTCGAACAGTTTGGTGGTAACCTGGCCGAGCACCTTGGGCCCCACAATGTTAAAGATGACCGAGCACACGGCAAAGGCGACGGCGGCAAACACGGCAATCTTGTGCTGGCCGATATAGCCGAGCAGCTGCCTCATGGTGCCCTTAAAGTCCTTGGCCTTTTCGCCGCGACGCATGCCGCCCATGCGGCCCATGGGACCACGCTGGCGGGTGGGCTTGGGAATCTGAGTCTTGGTCTCGTCTGCCATTAGCGCTCGCCTCCTTCCATGACGGCTGCAATTTCTTCTTGGGTAAGCCCCAGCTCCTCGGCGGAAAGCTGCGACTGTGCGATCTCCAGGTACGCCGGGCAGCTGCGCAGCAGCTCCTTGTGCGTGCCGGTGCCCACTACGTGGCCGTCGTCGAGCACGATGATCTGGTCGGCGTGCATGATGGTCGCGATGCGCTGGGCCACGACCACGAGCGCGGCGTCGGTAACGTTTTTGGCCAGCTCCTCGCGTAGACGCGCGTCGGTCTTGTAGTCGAGGGCACTAAACGAGTCATCGAACACCACGACCTCGGGCTTTTTGGCCAACGCGCGGGCGATGGCCAGACGCTGGCGCTGACCACCCGAAACATTGGAGCCGCCCTGGCTGATAGGGGAGTCGTACCCGTCCTCGCGCTCGGCGATAAAGTCCTCCGCCTGGGCGACGCGTGCTGCCTGGCGCATATCCTCGTCACTCACCATGTCGCCGGCAAACTTGAGGTTGCTCTCGACAGTGCCCGAGAACAGGCGACCCTGCTGCGGAATATAACCGATGCGGCGGCGCAGTTCGGAAAGGGTCATGTCGCGCACATCGATGCCGTCGAGCGAAATGCTGCCGCCCGTGACGTCGTACAGGCGCGGAATCAGCTGCACGAGCGTGGACTTGCCCGAGCCCGTGGAGCCAATAATGCCGAGCATCTGACCGGCATGCGTGGTGAAGTTCACGCCGCTGATGACGTCGGCGCGGGCATCGGGATACTGGAAGCTCACGTCGCGGAAGGTGAGCTCGCCGCGCGGCGCGCTGGCAGCAGGCAGTTTGGGCGAGACAGGGTCGTTGATACTCGTAGGGCAGGTGACGACCTCTTCCACGCGCTCGGCTGCGACCTCGGCGCGGGGCAGGATGACCGAAACCATGGTGAGGATCATAAACGCCATGACGATCTGCATGGTGTAGGAGATAAACGCCATCATGTTGCCGACCTGCATCACGCCGTCGGACACGCCCTGCGCGCCAAACCAGACGATAAGCACGGTGATGCAGTTCATGACGAGCATCATGAGCGGCATCATAAAGCTCATGGCGCGGTTGGTGTAGAGCTGTGTGGTCATCAGGTCGAGCGAAGCCTTGTCAAAACGCTCGAGCTCATGCTCTTCGCGGTTGAACGAACGGATAGGCATAAGGCCGTCGAGCAGCTCGCGGGCGGTAAGGTTCACACGGTCCACAAAGCTCTGCATCTTTTTGAACTTGGGCATGGTGAGGCCCATAAGCACGCCGACGACGGCCGAGACCGCGATGATGGCCACGGCGATGGTCCACTCTAGGCCGGTATGGTTGGCCAGGACGCGCATGACGGCGACGATGCCCATGACGGGGGCCATCAGGCACATGCGGATAAACAGGGTTGCGGCCATCTGGATCTGCTGAATGTCGTTGGTGCAGCGGGTGATGAGCGAGGCCTGGCTAAATTTGCCCACCTCGGCTGGCGAGAAGTGCATAACCTTGTTGAAGGTCTCGCGACGCAGGTCGCGGGCGATGGAGCAGGCGGTGCGCGAAGCCACGGCACCGGTCAGGATGGTGGCGACGAGCGACACCAGGCACAGCCCAAACATAGTGGTCGCCATGCGGCTCAGGTAGGCGTTCTGCACATCGGCGGGGTCGATGCCCTGTGCCTTGTACTCGTCCTGTACATAGCTCACGGCGCGTTGGGTCACGATGGAGCCCGACATGGAACCCATTTTGTCCGCCATATCGTTGGCGCCCTCGACGAGCTTGCCCTGATCGATAAGACCGCCTTCAACGCCTAGGCGCAGGCTCTTCATGGTGATCTTGCCGCCGTCGGCGTCGATCTGCTTTTGCATGCTCTGCGCCGCTGCGGCCTTCTGCTGCATCTCGGCGAGCTGCTCGGGCGTCATTGCCGCCATCTGCTCGGGGGTGGGCATGGCCTGAGCGCCGCTGTTGTCTTTCTCACCGGACGTGCCCATCATGTCGCCCATGGAGTCGGCATCGATGCCCTGGTTGAACGAAAGGACGACGGTCTCAGGCAGGCTCATGATGTCGGCAATCTTGCCGCCGTCGGAGCGCTCGTCCTCGGTGCCCTTGTACGTGCGAATCCCGTTTTTGTCTGCCTTGCCAAACGCAGCCTCTACCGTCTTGGCGTCCTTGGCGCTCATAAAGAGTTCAAGGTCATCGAGCGATTCGGCGCGGATGGTGTCGGGCACGGGCGAGGCGATGCCGCCTTGCTGCACACCCACGTCGACGATATCACTCATGTAGGTAGGCAGTGCCAGATCGGCGTTGCAGCTGATTACGATAAGTACGATAGCTGCGAACAGTGCCAGGATATGCTTTTTAAAGAGCTTGAGAATCCTCACTCGGCATCTCTCCTTTCTTGATTACGGTCGATAATTTCGTTGGCACGCCTTAGAAGACGCACCATCTCTTGGGTATCTGTTTCGCCGAGCTGCTCGAGGAAGGCCGCGGTGCGGTTCTCGAATTCCCGACGTTTGATTTCGAGATCCTGGAATCCTTTGTCGGTCACCGTGACGTGCACGCGACGACGGTCGGTCTTTGAGTGCTCGCGCTCGACCCAGCCCTTGGCTTCGAGAGCGCGTAGGATATTGGCGATGCGGGCACTCGAGACCCAGGCGCGATCAGCGAGTTCGCTCGGCGTGAGCGAACCGCCGGCGCGCATGAGGGCGCGCATGACGGCCATCTCGCCGCCGAGGGCTTTGTCCGCAAAGCGCGAAATGCGCTGATGCATGCTGCCGAACTCGGTAAGGAGCTGGCGCCCAAGTTCACGGAAATCGGTATCTTCCACCGAAAACCCCTAACACTAGAAACTATTTTCGGTGAAAGATGATACCCCCATACGCGGGCCTCATACAGTAGGCAATATTAAGAGCTCATTAAGACTTAAAATCATTCAATTGCTAAAGCGTTTCAAAGAACTATCATGCCCGCGGTTAGGCGAGGGGTTGTCACCACCATGACGACTGGGACTCATATAATCGCCACGTGCGATGCTCCAACTTCCCGCAAGGAGACACCTTACATAAAGGGGGATGGAGTCATGGCATTTGACTTCACGGGCAAGACCGCGATTGTCACGGGCGGCACTCAGGGCATTGGCCTCGAGATCGCCAAGGGCATCGTCGCGGGCGGCGGACATGTCGCGCTCATCGCAAGGAACGCTGCTAAGGGCGAGGCCGCTGTGGCCGAGCTTGGCGAGGGCAACAAGTTCTATCAGCTCGATGTCGCCGATGCGCCCAAGGCGCGCGAGACCGTCGAGCAGATTTTTACGGACCTGCCGCAAACCAACATCCTGATCAACTGCGCTGGCGTCATCAGCACCAAGAAGTTCGACGAGATCGATGACACCGAGTGGCGCCGCACCATCGACATCAACCTCAACGGTACCTTTACCATGATGAACGCCGTCTACCCGCACTTTAAGGCGGCCCATGCCGGCACTATCGTCAACGTGAGTTCCGTTGCGGGCAAGATCGGTGGCGGCCTGCTCGGCACCGCGGCTTACGCGAGCTCCAAAGCAGGCGTTAACGGTCTGACCAAGGCAGTCGCCAAGGAAGGCGGCAAGTTTGGCGTTCGCTGCAACGCCGTGTGCCCGTCGCTCACGTTGACCGATATGACCTCGATTCTCTCTGACGAGAACTCTCAGCGCATCATCAACGGTATTCCTCTGGGCCGCGCCGCCCAGGCCAGCGAGCCTGCGCAGATGGTGCTGTTCTTCGCTTCCGACCTCGCCAGCTTCGTGAACGGCGAGATTGGTGACTGCGACGGCGGCATCGTCCTGGACGGGTAATACCCCGCGGTGATCGTTTGGCGGCGACCCTGGCGACTCGGGGTTGTCGCCTTCTTTCTGACATAGGCGCGTGCGGCTACGATTCGCATGCATCCAAAGGAGATATATATGAGTGAATCGACTGCGGTGGAGGCGCCGGCGGCAAAGGAGCCGTTCTTTAAGATGTCCTCCATCCCGGGCGCCAATATCTTGGTGCCGCTTCTGTTGGGCTGCCTGCTCAACACGCTATTCCCCGACCTGTTTAAAACGCTCGGTAGCTTTACGCTTGGCATGACCCAGCAGGGTGCAGGCCCGCTCGTTGGCGCCTTTTTGCTCATCGTCGGTACGACGATTTCGTTTAAGAGTGCTCCCGCCGCCGCTGCACGCGGCGCCATCATCATCGCTGTCAAGCAGATCGTGGTCGTTGCCGTGTCGCTGCTCATCCTTTATGTGTTCAACGACAACCTGTTTGGCATCTCTGCCATGGTGATGCTGGCGGCTTGCACCGGCGCCAACAACGCTATGTACGCTGGTCTGATGGGCACCATGGGCAACGAGGCCGAGCGTGGCGCTGTCGCCATCACCACGCTCGTTGTCGGCCCTCCGGTCACGATGATTGTGCTCGGCGCTGCCGGCCAGGCTCCGATCGGCTGGTCGCTCGTGGGTGCCATCCTGCCGATCGTCGTCGGCATTATTCTAGGTAACCTGTTCCCCAGCTTTAAGAAGATGATGGCACCGGCACTTTCCGCCATCATCGTGCTCGTCTTCTTTGCCATGGGCTCGACCATGACCTTTGGCCAGCTCATTAATGGCGGTCTCCCCGGTATTCTGCTCGGCGTGATCTGCTCGGTGGTCTTTGCAATTCCCGTCATCGCGGTCGATAAGCTCACGGGTGGTACGGGTGTCGCAGGTGCGGCCATTTCGAGCTGCGCCGGAGCCAATGTGGCCACGCCTGCTGCCATGGCAAGCGTCAACGGGGCCATGTACGGCGGCGCCGTGCTCGCGACGGCTACGGCACAGGTTGCTGCCTGCGCAATCGTGACGGCTATTTTGACCCCGCTGGTCACCAGCTGGTGCTACAAGCATTTTGAGGGCCAGGGCAACGGCAATAGCAAGGCAACGACCGACAAGGCCGCCGCAGCCGCCTAATGCCAAGCGGCAATCAAAGCTAAAAACTAGCTACGCCACAGGGCGGCCATGGGGGATCCCGTGGCCGCCCTGCAGTTTCTGTAGGGTCTCTGAGACACTTTACCCTGCTAAAGCTGGCATAACAGCTAGAGCGAACGTCGTACAAAGGCAAGGAAAAATAACATACAAATCGGTGAACGGTAGTTGTTCGCGCTCGCATTTCCTGCGGGTTTGTAAAAAACGCCCTTATGATATAAAAAAAGAAACATATAACAGCCCAGATGGAGAGGGTCGCTATGTTATCCTTCTCAGACGGGTGAAATCTTGGGTTTTGGGTTGTAGTTCCAAGGTGGACAAACGTTTTCTCTGCATCAGCGTGTGGTGAAGAACGGAAGAAGCCGGTAGTGCAAGCCGAACATTCAAGAATTCAATAAGCAGCGGTGTGAGAGAGCGCCGCATTACACGTAACTAGGAGCGTGGTTACACAATGCAGGAGGCATGGGAAGGCTTCAAGGAAGGCATTTGGACGGGAGAGGTTGACGTCCGAGACTTCATCCAGAAGAACTACACCCCCTATGAGGGCGACGAGTCGTTCCTCGTCGGTCCGACCGAGCGTACCAAGGAGCTGTGGGGCGAGGTTCTCGACCTGCTGCTCAAGGAGCGCGAGCAGGGCGGCGTCCTCGATATGGACACCAAGACTGTCACGGGTATCGTGAGCCACCCCGCTGGCTACATCGATAACGCCCACCGCGAGAAGGAGACCATCGTCGGCCTCCAGACCGACAAGCCGCTCAAGCGCGCGCTGCACGTCAACGGTGGTATCCGCATCGCTTGCCAGGCTGCCAGCCAGCACGGCTATAAGGTCGACGAGAACGTTGTCGAGCGCTACACCTTCGAGCGCAAGACCCACAACGCTGGCGTCTTCGATGTCTACACCCCCGAGATGCGTGCTTGCCGCTCGGCTCACATCATCACCGGTCTGCCCGATGGCTATGGCCGCGGCCGCATCATCGGCGACTACCGTCGTGTCGCCCTGTACGGTGTCGACTACCTGATCAAGGACAAGGAGGCCCAGAAGGCTTCCACCCCGACGGTCATGACCGCCGACAACATCCGCGATCGCGAGGAGCTGCAGGAGCAGATCCGCGCCCTCGGTGAGCTCAAGATGATGGCCGAGACCTATGGTTTCGATATTTCCAACCCTGCTACCAACACGCAGGAGGCCATCCAGTGGATGTACTTCGCCTACCTTGCTGCCGTCAAGGAGCAGAACGGCGCCGCTATGTCCATCGGCCGTACCTCTACGTTCATCGACATCTACGCTGAGCGAGACCTTGCCAACGGTACCTTCACCGAGGAGCAGATCCAGGAGTTCGTGGATCACTTCATCATGAAGCTCCGCATGGTCAAGTTTGCCCGTACCCCCGAGTACCAGGCCCTGTTCACCGGCGATCCGCAGTGGGTCACCGAGTCCATCGGCGGCATGGGTGTTGACGGCCGTACGCTCGTTACCAAGATGAGCTACCGCTACCTGCACACGCTCGAGAACATGGGCACCAGCCCCGAGCCCAACATGACCGTTCTGTGGTCGACCCGTCTGCCCGAGAACTTCAAGAAGTTCTGCGCCAAGACTTCTGTCGCCAGCTCCTCGATTCAGTACGAGAACGACGACCTCATGCGCGTCTATCATGGCGACGACTACGGTATTGCCTGCTGCGTGTCCTCCATGCGCATCGGCAAGGAGATGCAGTTCTTCGGCGCCCGCGCCAACCTGGCCAAGTGCCTGCTGTACGCACTCAACGGCGGTGTTGACGAGGTCTCCAAGAAGCAGGTCGGCCCCAAGTACCGCGCCGTCGAGGGCGATACGCTCGATTACGACGACGTTGTGGCCAAGTACAACGACATGATGAAGTGGCTTGCTGGCGTGTACGTCAACTCGCTGAACATCATTCACTACATGCACGACAAGTACTGCTACGAGCGCATCCAGATGGCTCTGCACGACAAGCACGTGCACCGCTGGTTCGCTACGGGCATCGCTGGCCTTTCCGTCGTGGCTGACTCCCTGTCCGCCATCAAGTATGCCAAGGTCCACCCCGTCCGTGACGAGAACGGTATCATCGTCGATTTCGAGACCGAGGGCGAGTTCCCCAAGTACGGTAACGACGACGACCGCGTCGACCAGATCGCTCACGACGTTGTGCACCAGTTCATGGAGTACATCCGCATGAACGACACCTATCGCAACTCCGTGCCCACGACCTCGGTTCTGACCATTACCTCCAACGTCGTGTACGGCAAGAAGACCGGCTCCACGCCCGACGGCCGCAAGGCTGGCCAGCCGTTCGCCCCGGGTGCTAACCCCATGCACAAGCGCGATAGCCACGGCGCCATCGCTTCGCTGTCTTCGGTTTCCAAGCTCCCGTTCCGCGATGCTCAGGACGGCATCTCCAACACCTTCTCCATCATCCCGAGTGCGCTCGGCAAGGAGGACCAGGTGTTCTTTGGCGATATCGACCTTGATCAGCTGGGCGAGTAACTATTGTTAGTGCTATACTAACAATAACGATTACTGATTAGTGCGCCGGTTTCGGCCGGCGCCTATTAATCGAAGGAGACACATTATGAAGGTTTCTGAAGTTTCCGAGACTCAGGCCGATAACCTGGTCCACATGCTCGACGCTTACGCCGAGAAGGGTGGCCACCACCTGAACATCAACGTCTTCAACCGTGAGACGCTGCTCGACGCTCAGGCTCACCCCGAGAAGTACCCGCAGCTGACCATCCGCGTTTCCGGCTATGCCGTGAACTTCCACACGCTCACCAAGGAGCAGCAGGACGAGGTCATTGCGCGTACCTTCCACGACAAGTTCTAAAGGGGTTTAACTCCCGCAGGATCGCCGGGCCGCTTTGGGTTACTTTCCAAAACGTCCTCGGACATGCAAAGGGCTCCGCTGCGCGCTTCGCGCGGCGGAGCCCTTTGCGTCCTGACGCTCCTATTTGGCAAGGTGTTTTTTAGAATCCATTTTGCGCTCGGCCTCGAACGCCTGCCTGTCCCAATCGAGCGGGAGCCCCGCCTCGACCCACGCCTCGTAGGCCCTCCTTATTGGCTTCAGGTCCCTTTGGCCCCTCTCCAGCATCGAGATGTACTTCTCGCTGGTACCGAGTATCGAAGCCGCCCGCACCTGGCTGACCCTCGCCGCGCGCCTTGCCGCCACGAGGGCCGACGCGTCCGCCGGCCTCCTTATCTCGTGCGGGTGCATCAGCGCCCGGTACGCCAGTGTCGACCCCGCAGAAGACCGGCCCGCGGGCGCCGGGTGTCGATTCGTTTTGCATGTCTCGCTCCGTTCTTTCCGTGCTCGCCTGGACCGGGCAGACGGCACACTGACGGGGCGCGATAGAATGCGGTTGTTCGGGTCCGCGGTATCGCTCCATGCTCCTATTAGGTCATGCGGCGGTCTCGGCTCGCCGCGGCCCGCGCGGGACATGTCAGGAAACGAGGGCAGCCCCGTGGGCGCCAGCGGAATGTGGGGTCACCGCGCGGTCCGCATCTGATGGTGTCGACGTCAATGGTATACGGGTGCATCATCGACGTCTTCAATACAGAAGATATCAGTGCGGAGTGTTTTGGAAAGTAACCCAAAGCGGCCCGGCTGGGGTCCTGTGTAGTCACCCTTTAGGCGGAACTCTCCTAATTATTTGGATGAGCCGTTTACTTACTTGTGCTGTTACCGTCTTCCCGCTGTTGTTGGGGTATGCTTTGTTCGTATGTAAACGTTTGACATGTTGATGGGGGAGGGTGCTATGGCTCGCGAGGGCGCTCGTTCTAAGGATTCTGCTAAGCCTGGCATCAAGGAAGTTGCAGCGGTGGCGGGGGTTTCGCCTACTACGGTATCTCGCGTGCTTAATAATCGCGGCTATATTAGCCAAGAGACCCGCGATAAGGTCCATGCCGCGATGGAGCGCATCAACTATACGCCCAACGATATCGCCCGTGCCATGCTCAACGGTCGCCTGAATCTTATCGGTATGATCGTTCCCTTTGTGAGCAGCCCGTTCCATGCTCAGGTTGTGCAGGCGGTCGAGCGCACGTTAGCGGAAAACGGCTTTAAGATGTTGCTGTGCAACAGCGCCAATCGACCCGATCTTGAGCGTTCCTATATTGACATGCTCCGCCGCAATATGGTCGACGGCGTCATCGTCAACTCCCTCAATATCGGTGCCGAGGCATATGCCGAGATGGGCTTGAGCCTGGTTGGCATCGACTGCGATCTTGGCGAGGGCTCTGTCCAGATTGCAAGTGACAGCTATGGCATTGGCGAGCTCGCCACGCGCCGTCTGATTGATGACGGCTGCAGGCGTATCCTGTGCCTGCGCAGCAATAGCCGCATGCGCATGCCTGCCAATAAGCGTACCGATGCCTACCTCGATGTTGTTGAGCAGGCCGGTTTGTCCGCGCTTGTCCGTGAGGTTGAGTTCGTTAAGCCCGACGACGAAAAGGGCGCGGTCGTTGCGAAGATCCTCGATGAGAACCCCGATATTGACGGCATCTTTGCGGGAGACGATACGATGGCGGCCATCTGTCTCAACGTGATGAAGCAGCGTGGCTTGAGCGCTCCAGACGATATTAAGGTCGTGGGCGCGGATGGTGCCCGCCGAACTATGACGTTTATGCCTGACTTAACAACCGTACGTCAAGATATCGATCGCATCGGAGAGCTCGCGGCGCAATCCATCATCGCTCTTATTAACGGCGATAATCCCGAATCGAATATCAAGCTCCCCGTTGAACTCATTGAGGGCAAAACCGCGTAGTTCATCCCGTGCCAAAAGAATTCCTCAAACGCCTCTGATGACCGTTCGCCGGCATATGTCAACCGTTTACCGACGACTGGAACTGCGAAAAGACGTATTGATATGAAAACGTTTGACATATGAAAACGATTGACATATCTTGCCATTGTACCGAGTTAGTATGTCGTGGAAAGGAAGTCTCGGATGCACAAGGTGTATTACCAGCCTGAGGGAATTTGGGTAGGCGACATCATGCCGTACGGCGAGGACGGCACGTTCTATCTCTATCATCAGCGTGACACGCGTAACCCCGAACCTTTCGGAGAGCCGTTTGGCTGGGCACTCGCTACGACCAAGGATTTCGTCAACTACAAGGACTTTGGCGAGAGCCTTGAGCGTGGCGGCGACGAGGAAGTCGACCAGTACATTTATGCCGGCACGGTGTTTAAGGTGGGCGGCAAGTACCATGCGCTCTACACTGGTTGCAATCGCGATAAGGTCCGCGCACGTTTGATGAAGCAGGTTCTTCTTCACGCAACGAGCGACGACGCCGTCAAGTGGGAGAAGAACATCGCCGAGACGCTGCTTCCGCCCCAGGAGGGTTACGATGACCGCAACTGGCGCGATCCCTTTGTGCTTTGGGATGAGGAGAACGAAGAGTACATGCTCATCCTCGGCACGCGTGTGGGCGAGGACAAGCGTCTGATGACCGGCCGCCTGGTCAAGTTCACCTCCAAGGATCTGACCAACTGGGAGTTCCAGGGCGACTGGTGGAACCCGGGCCTGTACACCATGTTTGAGATGCCTGATCTCTTTAAGATGGGCGACTGGTGGTACCTCGTCTTTTCCGAGTACAGCGACGGCAACAAGACCCGTTACCGCATGTCCAAGTCCATCAACGGTCCTTGGATTACCCCCGCTGACGACTCCTTCGACGGCCGCGCGTACTACGCCGCTCGCACCGCATTCGATGGCGAGCGTCGCGTTCTCTTTGGTTGGGTTCCTACGCGTGACGAGGGCGGCGACCCCAGCTCTTACCTATGGGGTGGCACCTTTATGCCCCTCGAGATCGTTCAGCGTGCCGACGGAACGCTCGGCACCAAGCTCCCCGACAGCATGCTTGGCGCCTTTGGCGAGGCTAAGGCAGTCGAGACCTTTGAGCTTTCCTGCGAGTCGGGCAAGGTCGAGCAGGTGCTCGCCGCGGATGCCGGCTCCACCTACTTGCTCGATGCCGACATTGAGCTCGGCGGTAACGCTGCCGGCTTCTCGGTCAAGTTCGCCGAGGACGCCGAGACCGGTCTTGCCTATGAGTTCCGCGCCAACCTGCGCGAGGGCAAGCTCGAGTTCACGCCGGCTCCCCAGTACCCGTGGTTCCAGGTCAACAACATGGGCCTCGAGCGTCCGTTGTTCTTTAAGGGCGAGGGCACTCACCATGTGCGTCTGGTCGTCGACGACGACATCGCGACCATCTTTGTCGATGATGTTGCACTCAACGCTCGCTTCTGCAATAAGCAGGGCCAGGGTGTGGCGCTTACCGTCACCGACGGTGCGCTCAAGTGCGCAAACGCAACGATCGCGTCTCTGTAGCGGCAACGAACCGTTTTATGATTTAGAAAAGGAATGGAGAGGAACATGGACTACAAGGCAGTGTCCCAGCAAGTCGTCGACAACGTCGGCGGACTGGAGAACATCGAGGGCGCCACGCATTGCGTGACCCGTCTGCGTCTGGTGCTCAAGGATACGAGCAAATACAACAAGGCCGAGCTCGAGAACATCGATGGCGTCAAGGGCGTGCTGTACAACAGCGGCCAGCTCATGATCATCTTCGGTACCGGTACCGTCAACAAGGTTTACGATGAGTTTATGGCTCTGACGGGCGTTAAGGAGATCAGTGCTTCCGAGGTCAAGGGCGCCGAGGCGGACAAGAAAGGCAAGTTCTTCTCTGTCCTCAAGGTGTTCTCGGACATCTTTATCCCCATCATTCCCGCCTTTGTCGGTGCCGCTATCATCATCGGCCTTAAGTCGCTGATCGTTGCCAACGGTCTCTTTGGCATGGAGGGCAGCCTCGCCGACCACAGCGAGTTCCTCAAGAACCTCGCAAGCTTCTTTGCCATTATCGCCACCACGTTCGACTACCTGCCTGTCCTGGTTATGTACAGCGCAGTCAAGCGTTTTGGCGGTAACCCGATCCTGGGCATCCTCGTCGGTATCGTCATGGTTCACCCGAGCCTTATGAACCGCAACACGTTCGTTATGGACCCGACGGGTGCTGAGTACTGGAACTTTGGTCCGCTCTCCATTCCCATGGTTGCTTTCCAGGGCGGCGTATTCCCTGCAATCCTGACTGCCTGGTTTATGGCCAAGGTCGAAAAGATTGCCCAGAAGTACATCCCCGAGGTCGTCTCGTTTGTCTTTGTCCCGACCGTTACCCTGATTCTTGCTAACGTTGCCCTGTTCACCGTGTTCGGCCCGCTCGGCAACCTGATCGGCGACGTTCTCGCTGGCGTAATCGATGTCCTGTACAACAGGATGGGCGTCTTTGGCGCCTTTGTCTTCGCCGCGTTCCTGCAGCCGCTCGTCGTTACCGGTACGCATCAGTTCATCCAGGGTATTGAGGCCAACCTCGTTGCCACGACCGGCTTCAACTACATCCAGGCCATCTGGTCGGTTTCCATCATCGCCCAGGGCGGCGGCGCCATCGGCATGTATCTCATTCACAAGAAGCACTCCAAAGAGCGCAACATCTGCATGTCGTCCTTTATCCCGACGCTGGTCGGTATCTCCGAGCCCGCAATCTTTGCTGCAAACATGCGCTACTCGATCATTCCGTTCGTCTGCGCTTGCATCGGTGCAGGCTGCGGCGGTGCCTTCGTGAAGCTCTTTGAGGTGCGCGCCATCGGTCAGGGTCTGACCGGAGTGCTTGGCCTGCTCATCGTCACGCCCGAGACGCTCGTGTGGTATGTGGCTGGCAATCTCATCGCCTTTATCGTGCCGATCGTCTTGATCTTTGCCTACAACAAGGCAAAGGGCGTGCCGACCACCGATGAAGAGGGCGCTGGCGCTGGCTTCGACGTTAGCTTCTAGTTGAGCCGTTCAGTGCAATCTGAGGATAAGTCCATTTGAGGAAGGGCGTTCGACTCGTGTGAGTCGAGCGTCCTTCCCCATAGACGAGAAAGTCAACGGCGATGTTTAATCAAAAAAATAAGGTGACACGCGCGGACTATGAGCAGTGGCGTGCCGGACAGGATGAGACGGCGGGTCGCATCGCGTCCGACCCCGATAGGCTCCTGTTCCATGTGGAGCCTGAGCTTGGCTGGCTCAACGACCCCAACGGTTTGGTTCAGATTGGTGATACGTATCACATCTATCATCAATACGATCCGTTCGATGCTGCGCATGGCGGTCCAGTGCTTTGGAACCATCTGACGACAAAGGATTTTGTGACGTACGAGAATCGCGGCCCTGTGCTGTTCCCCGATTCTAATTTGGATGCGAGTGGAGCGTATTCTGGTTCTGCCTTTGTACACGACGGCAAGATTCACTACTTCTATACCGGCAACGTCAAGCATTTTGACCGCGATGATTACGACTACGTGTTGACGGGCCGTGAGCAAAACCAAATTCATATAGTTGCCGAGAATCCCGACGAATTGGGCAAGAAGCGTGTGGCTGTTGGGCCGGTCGATTACCCCGACGATATCGGTACGCACGTACGCGACCCCAAGATCCTTGAGCACGATGGTATCTACTACATGGTTCTGGGCGCTCGTACGAAAGACGACCGTGGCTGTGTGCTTGTCTATACTTCGCGCGATCTAGAGGGCTGGAGCTATGCGACGCGCATTGAGCTGGGCGAGAAGTTTGGCTTTATGTGGGAGTGCCCTGATCTGTTTGAGCTTGATGGCGAGCTTATTCTCGTTTGCTGTCCGCAGGGCGTGCCCGCCGATGGTTGGCGTTACCGCGATCCGCACCAGTGCGTGTGGTTTCCCATCGAGGCCGATTGGAAGGCACCGAGTTTTAAGATCACCGGGCAGGGCATGCCCCCGATGGTCGATGCCGGCTTTGATTTCTACGCACCACAGTCCTTTGAGGATGCTGCGGGTCGGCGTTTGATGATCGGGTGGTCGGGTTGCCCCGATGCGACGGCAAAAAGCCCGACAGTGGCACGCGGGTGGCAGTGCGCGTTGACGGTGCCGAGAGAACTGAGCATGCGCGATGGTAAGCTCTGTCAGCAGCCGGCGCACGAGATTGAGAGGATGCGCGGCGACTGCGTTCGCGCGACAGGCGGTGAAACCGTTGAGGAGCCGGGCCGCCTGTTTGATCTTGTGGTTTCCTGCGAGGGCGCCAAGATGGTCGAGCTCGAAATCCGCAAGGGTGTCTTTGTGCGTTATACGGACGGGATGCTTACCCTCGATATGGGTGACGAAGGCTATGGGCGCGACCAGAGGTCGATTGAGCTCGGCGAGCTTCGCGACCTACGCGTGCTTTCGGACACTACGATGGTCGAGATTTTTGCAAATGGCGGCGAGGCGGCACTTACGAGCCGTACCTATTCGCCGGCGGTTCCGGCGATGGAGCTGCACGCCGAGGGTGCGGCATCGATGAATTTCTACCGCCTCGTGCATTAACCGTGCGTGGAGCACGATTGGATTTACTGGACGGAATGTGTCGCAGTTGTCGCGGCCAACTACCGCTTACCGCATATATAGCGACCGTTTGCGGAATAAGTAACACTTAGTAATAAACCGTGTAGAATCTCAGGTTAGCATGGAGTTTTCCAGGGAGACGCTGTCCTTTGTTGTGTGCAAGGGGCGGCGTCTCTTTGGCGCTCTGCCGCCGTTGTGCAACAGTGCGGCGGCGCGTGCCATGTATTGAAAAGCCAATGTCGAGATGGGTCGTGATAATAATGGGCAAGTACGTAATCGTGGTTGAGTCTGGGTCGGATGTGACGCCGGAGCTTTGCGAACGCTACGGCATCGTGCGCGTGCCCATGCATGTCACGATTGGTGACGAGACCGTCGAGGACGGTTCGATCGATCCGCTCGAGATTTATTCACGCTGCAACGAGTTTGGCGTAATGCCCAAGACCAGCGGCTGTGCGCCGGCAGATTTTGCACATGTATATGACCGTATCCATGCCGAGCAGCCCGATGCGACCATTCTGCATCTTGCGTACTCCGAAGTCACGACTTGCTCACATCAGTCCTCCAAGATTGCAGCTAAGGGCCGCGACTACGTCTACTCCATGGATACGCGTTTTGTTTCGGTGGGTCAGTCGCTCGTTGTCGTCGAGACCGCCAAATACATCGAGGCTCATCCCGATGCCACCGTTGACGAAATTTTCGCCTTCACGAATTCCCTCATGGACCGTGTGCTGCTGGGCTTTGTTCCTACCGACCTAGCCTTCCTTAAGGCGGGCGGTCGTCTGTCCAACGTGGCATTCCTTGGCGCCCACCTGTTCAAGATTAAGCCCTGCATTGAGGTAACGGGCGGCAAGTTCGTGGCAACCAAGAAGTTTCGCGGCTCTATGCTCAAATGCGCCCGTGCCTTTATTGACCACATGGTTGCGAAGGGCGAGATTGACTACTCGCACATTGGCCTGGCGTATTCGGTAGGCCTTTCCGAGGAGCTGCGCGACGACATGGAAGTCTATGCGCACGACCTGGGCTTTAAGGACGTTACCTGGACTCAGGTCGGCGGCGTCATCTCGAGCCATTGCGGCCCGACCGCCTTCGGCGCGGTGCTCACGCTTAAAGCGTAAGGCCTGGCGTCTATCGATTTCTATTGCCTCGGCGGCGGGTGGGTTGTGACAACCTTCCCGCCGCTTTTGCGTGAAGTCAAATAGGACGACCTAATTGACCCCTAAACCGTTTCGTCATCATGCGTATGGGCTAGAATGGCTCTGGTATTTATGTAACCAAAACCAATGAGAGGCAAGGTAGCGGGAATGGCTGAGATGACGCTCGAGGGTGTGGACGCTCGTCCCGAGGACTCCGCATTTGCCCTAGGCCGCGTACATTCGATTGAGACGATGGGTACGGTTGACGGTCCCGGCATCCGCTTCGTAGTGTTTGTCCAAGGCTGTCCCATGCGCTGCGCGTATTGCCACAATCCCGATACTTGGTCTGTTAACGGCGGTACCATGGTGACTGTCGAGCACCTCATGGACGAGTTCCAGAGCAACCATGAGTTTTACCGCAGCGGTGGTATTACGGTATCCGGCGGTGAGCCGCTCCTGCAGCCTGAGTTTTTGGCCGACCTGTTCCGCGCCATGCACAATAACCCCGATGGTCGCGTACATACCTGCTTGGATAGTTGCGGCTATGCGTTCGACCCCATGCATCCCGAGAAGTTCGATGCCGTACTCAACGAGACCGATATGGTGCTGCTCGACATTAAACACGCCGATCCCGTCGAGCATAAAAAGCTGACCGGTTGCGATCCCGCACGCATTCTGGCGTTTGGTGATGAACTTGCCCGTCGCAAGATTAAGGTCGTTATCCGCCACGTGGTGGTGCCGGGCATTACCGATACGGTTGAGGAGTGCGAGGCACTCGGTCGTCTAATCGCCCCGTGGCATAACGTGGTCGGTCTGGAAATGCTGCCGTATCACACGATGGGTGTCGTCAAGTACGAGCAGCTGGGGATTCCCTATAAGCTCGAGGGCGTTCCACAGATGGATACCGCGCGCATGCCCGAGCTGCGCAGCGCCGTCATGACCGGCATGAAAAAGCGCCGTGCGGAGCTCAAAAACGCTATCGGATAGCATGCCATAGCCCTCATATCCCCTCGTTCCCAGCTGAGTTGCGGTGGAATAGTTCTTGTTTTTAGGCCCATGTCGCCCAAACAGGAACCATTTCACCGCAACTTCGTTTTGGGTAGAGATGCGCAACAGAATCGTGCCATTTGGATAAATACGCTTGTGGTTTCTTTAAAGACACCTTAAACGCTGCTGAATATCTTTGGAAAGAAATGCCTGCTCGGTATCATGTTGCTCGTATATAAACGGTGGCAGTCAGGAGACCACGTGCGAAACATCGCATCGCGGGACGAGTATGTGCCGCAGCATGGCAGCAGATATAAGACGAAGGGCACGTCTTCGCGTGGCCTTGCCGGCGCTCGCATCCGCGTGAGGAAGATTGCCGCTATTGGGATGCTAACGTCGGCGGTTATTATCCTCGGAATTACCGTTAAAACCTACGCCTCGGAGCGAACGGGGCGCCCAGATGCGTCAACGGTACAGCTGCAAAACGAGAAGGTTTCAAAGTCCAAAGCGTCGGCAGATCAAGCTCTGTCGACGGCAGATCTCAAGACGAGACTTTCGAAGGCGGACTTCAACGATATCCCTTCGGGTGATACCGTTCGGACCTTCTCGTTGGTGGATAACAAGACTCCTGCCTTGGAGGATGAGAACCTTGCCTCGCTCCAGGATGCCCTGTGTCGGGCGCAGGAGCTGGGCGATGTGGGTGTAGTGTTCTACGACCTATCGAGCGGTAGGGGCGTGACGTATAACGCCGATGTCGAGGTGTATGGAGCGAGCAGCTACAAAGCGCTGTATGCGCTCTATATTTGCGAGACGTTGGTCGAATCGGGGCAGGTGTCGCTCGATGGGCCTTTAGCCACGTATGGTGGTTACAGCATGGGCTGGCAGACGGTGCGCAACCTTATCGAGAATGCCGTCGTCAACTCAGACAACGATTCGTTTATCGCGTTACGCGCGGCGTTTGACCATGATGGCTATGAGGATTGGATTGCCAATCTGGGTGTTGATGACGAAACGGCACTGAATCCGATGAGTGATTTTCCGACCTACTGCCCGCGCACTTCTGCGAGGTTATGGCGCGAGATGAGCGAGTATCTGAGCATGGATACCGAGACTTCACAGTGGTTGTCAGGCCTTTTGGCATCAACATCGCGCTCGTTTATTCGCGATGGCATTGCGGACGATCAGGTCTTGGTGCGCAACAAAGCGGGTTGGATCAGCGAGGACGGCTACTATTCGACATGCGATGCAGGCCTCATCGACATCGATGGCCGTACCTATGTCATGAGCGTCATGACATCGATGCCATCGAGCGACCGTTCGAGCGAGGTTACGGCTGCGATTGCAAAGGCTCTGTTTGATACGCGAGCTGCACTGGCTTAGCGTGTTCGTTTGGCGAGGTCAAACAAAATGCTGGTACCATACCTTGGTTGAGAATTTCGTATAGGTTTGGGGAATGGTATGGCTACCATCGCGATTATCGGTGCGCTCGAAAAAGAGATCATGCAGATTAAGGAAGAGCTGAGCGACGTTTGCGAGGCACGGGAGGCAGGCTTGACCGTTGTGAGCGGTGAGCTCGACGGCCTGACAGTTGTCGCCACAACGGCGGGCATGGGCACGGTGAACGCCGCCGCTGCAACACAGCACCTCATTAGCAAGTATGCTCCGCAGGCTGTTGTGTTTTCGGGCATTGCGGGCGGTTTGAACCCCAAGCTCCATATCGACGACGTGGTCATTGGCAAACGCCTACGCTATCTGGATACCGATACCGCGCTTATCGCCGAGTCCGCACCGGGGCTCGAGGAGTTTGGCTCGACGCCCGCGCTGGTCGATATTGCCGCCGACGTGCTTGCTGAGCGTGGGTTTGTTGACGCTTCGACAAATGCAGTCGCTTCGAATGAGGGCACCAAGCAGTTCCTGGTCGGCACGATTGCCACGGGTAACCGTTTTGTGACGGGCGCCGCCATGCGCAACGACGCTATCGAGGCGACGCATGCCGATTGTGTCGGCATGGAGGGCGCGGCAATTGCCCATGTCGCAACCAAAAATGGTGTCGATTGCCTGGTGTTGCGCGCTATCAGCGATAATTGTGACGAGGCGTACGATGCAATTTGCGAGCGAGAGTTCGATCTGTTCGAGTACGCGCGTGTCGCAAGTGACATTACGCTCGATATCGTCCGCCGCATTGCCGCTGCGCAATAGCGCGTCTATTTGTAAGAACCTACGACCAAGGAGTGTCCATGGCCGATTCCATTAACTACCAGCTTGCCAAGTTCGTCGCCAGCTATGGCAAGGTTTCGCAGATTCCCGAGTCCACCTGCCCCGAGGTGAGCTTTGTCGGCCGCTCCAACGTGGGCAAGTCGTCGATTATGAACAAGCTATTTGGCCGCAAGAACCTAGTCAAGGTTTCCAGTACGCCGGGCAAGACGAGCAACATCAACTTCTTTGAGGCCGACGACGTGCATTTCGTGGACCTGCCGGGTTACGGTTTCGCCCGTCGCTCCAAGGCCGAGCGCGACCGCTGGGCCGAGCTTATCGGCGACTTTTTCGACTCCGAGCGCAGCTTTAACTTGGTCGTCTCGCTGGTGGACATTCGTCACGATCCCAGCAAGCTCGATCATGACATGATCGACTACCTGCAGGGCAATGAGTTCAACTTTATCGTCTGCCTCACCAAGGCCGACAAGCTCAGTCGCACCCAGCAGGCCCGCCAGGCAGCAGCCATCAAAAAGCAGCTCAACGTTCCGGCCGAGAACGTAATCATCACAAGCTCCCAGACCGGCACCGGCATCGACGAACTCAAAAAGCGCATCGCCGAGGCTTGCCTCTAGTAAGGGTTCTTGGCAGGCAATAGTTTGCATCTATCTATATCACCCCAGTGATAGTTATTGGTACACTATCACTGGGGTGATATTTTTGTTTGGAGGTCGATATGGAGCTTTGGCACGGGTCGGAGGTTGTTGTCGAGCATCCGTCGTTGGATAAATGCAGACAATTCAATGACTATGGGTGTGGGTTTTATTGCACGCCACATGAGGAAATGGCAATGGAGTGGGCATGTCGGACTGAGTCTGATGGCATTGCAAATCGATATGAGCTCGATATGGATGGTCTCGCAGTCTTGGATTTGGAGTCCGGGGAGTTTTCAATTCTCAATTGGCTTGCGATTTTGGCTAACAATAGGGAGTTCAATGTTTCGACACCGCTGGCGCGCGAAGGACTTCGCTATCTGCTGGATAACTGCCTGATTGATATTTCTCCCTATGACGTAATTCGAGGTTATCGCGCCGACGACTCCTATTTTTCGTTTGCAAGACAGTTTGTCAGCGGCATGATCTCGCTCAGGCAGCTGCAACGTATCATGCGCTTGGGTGATTTGGGTATCCAATATGCTCTTATGAGCGAGTGCGCATTTTCGGCGATTAGATTCTGCGATTGGAAGCAGGCTTTGGGGTCTGAGTTTTATCCCAAGCGTTTTGAGCGAGAGCAGAATGCTCGACGCAAATACTTGGATACGGTTAACGGGTTCGATTCCGAAGGTATCGACATTAGGAATTTAATGGCAGGGAGGGTTGATTTAAATGATCCAAGAGTTAACGGATTGTGGGCCGAGTAGGACATACCCCGTCTACTACCTCGAGGATGCAATGAACAACCTCGGCGACTGCTTTGACTATGCCGTTAACGATTATGGAGCAGAAGGATCGGAAGTTGCTGAACTCTTTTGCCTGAGCGGCGTAGCTCGCGAGTTCGAACGCGGCAACGCATGGGTCGTATCGGGAAAATCGGGCGTTGAGCTGTTCGCGCTTATCGCTGAAAGGTCCGGCTATCAGAGCGGGTCTATACCGGATCGCACCTATCGTTTTGAGAAGACGCCAGAGTATTGGACAGGCTGGATACTGGCATATCTGCAGTGGCGTTTAGGGGAGTCTTTCGAAGACCTGCTGCATGTCGTTCCGTTTGACGCACTGCGCAGTCTGTACTATCCCTGGCATGAAGCCTCGGAGGAACGCGTGGCTCGCCTCGTCTGCGATATGGCGAAAAAAGCGTCCAGGCAAACCAAACTTGCGTTAGCAAGAAAGAAGCTTAAGAAAACCCAACAAGACCTGGCATACGAATCGGGCGTGTCCCTCCGCTCAATCCAAATGTACGAACAACGCCAGAGAAACATCAACGAAGCCTCGGTAACAACCGTAAGGGATATAGCAAAAGCCCTACACTGCAACATCGAAGACCTCCTAGAGCCAGTCTTCGAATACAAAGAAACCAGCGCCGCCTAAACCAGGCACGCAGCCGATGCCCGCCTCTAGGAAGTGCTCCAGCCTAGCAAGAGCCCCTACCAATAAAAAGCCAAACTATCAGCCCGGCGACTTTCCAGAGCGTAGGTCTCTGTAGCCGCCGCCGGCGAAGTTAACATAGGGGAGGCCAGGGGGCTTTGCCCCCAAATCTTTCCGCAGGACGGCAGGACCCCCGCCGCACGAAGTGCGCAGCGGGGGTCCTGCCATGTCCGAGGACGATTTGGGGGCAAAGCCCCCTGGCCTCCCCGGCGAGTATACGGGACGGCGACTACAGGTATTCGATCTGGGCGCCTTCCGTGTCGCACGTCAGAATATGCGTGTCACACTTGGGGAACTGTTCACGCAGCTTGACCTGTAGGAACTTTGCCACGATGGTGTCGTCAGTCACGGCCATGAGGGTCGAGCCGGAGCCACTGATCCAGATGGTCTTGGCGCCTCCGTTAAGGCAGGTGTCGCGCACGGCGTTGTAGTCGGGAATCAGACGGCGACGATAGGGTTCCTGGATGCGGTCGTCATTGGCGGCGGCAATCAGGTCGAGGTCACCAGTCTCCAAGCCGCGCGTCATGCCGGCGATGCGGCCCATCTGCCACACGGCGGTGGAGAGTGGAATCTCCTGCGGCACAACCTTGCGCGCCTCGCTCGTATGCACCTCGTAGGGCGGAATCACGGTAATAAAACGCAGGCGATCGCTCACCTCGTAGCGCAGGCACTGGGGGAGCGAATCGGTCGGCGTAAAGGAACAGACGGCGCCGCCCAGGATAGCGGGGGCGACGTTATCGGGATGGCCCTCGACTTCGGTGGCAATGCGAACCAGCTCGGCGCGGTCGACGGTGTGGCCTGTCAGTGCGGCGGCGGCCATAATGCCGGCGACGACGCAGGTGGAGCTGGAGCCCAGGCCGCGGGCGACGGGCACGTCGGTCTGGATGTCGATGGCAACGGGAAAAGCCGGCTCGCCCCATGCAGCCAGTGCATCGACAAAGCTCACGTAGACCAGGTTGTTCTCGTTTTGGAATTCCTCGGGGCAGCCCGTGATGGTGAGTTTGTCGGCGCGCTCGAAGGTGAAGTGCGAGTAGAGGCTGACGGCCATGCCGAGGGTGTCGTAGCCGATGCCTAGGTTGGCGCTGGTTGCTGGGACGGTGATTTTGATCATGTGGGTCCTCCTGGGCGGGTCTGGCCGTTTAGTTCGCTGCTCGGGCAGTCCTGGCTCGCTCGGAAAGCACATTAAGTGCTTTCCGGCTCGTGCGGAACTCGCGACGAACTAAACGGCCAGACCCGCTCGCATGCTCGTCATTATCCCAAAAGCTAAATAAAAAGAAGGTGCGCCGGCTTTCGCCGGCGCTTAATGAGGGATCTAGTTGGTGCTCATTCGTTTTGCTGCGGACTCGACGTAGCTTGCCATCTCATCGACGTCGCAGACGTCTTCGAAGCGGACGGGCTTGGACTCGAGTTCGGCGAGCTGGGCTGGGGCGACCGTGTTGGTTGCCTGCTCGAGCACGCGCATGGCCTCAAAGTCGTCCTCGGGAACGTCGAGGCCCAGGGCATCGCAGCAGGCGCGCGGGAACTTGTAGGGGCTGGCGGTCGAAAGCAGCACGCGGGCCTTGGCGCCCTCGGTGGGGGCGACCTGCTCAAAGACGTGATAGCCGCAAGCGGTGTGCGGGTCGATCACGTAGCCGTTGGCATCCCAGCAGCTCTTGATGGCGGCGCGAACCTCGTCCTCGCTGGCCCAGCCGCAGCCAAATACGCTCTGGATCTTGGCCAGCAGCGCGGCAGGCACCTCGTAGCGACCGGTCTGGGCAAGCTGCTCCATAAGGCCGGCAACAAGCTCGCAGTCGCCATCGGACAGGAAGTACAGCATGCGCTCCAGGTTAGAGCTGATAAGGATGTCCATCGACGGCGAGATGGTCGTGAAGAACGGACGGTTGCGGTCGTAAACGCCGGTGGTCAGGAAGTCAGCCAGAACGTTGTTCTTGTCGCTCGCGACGATGAGCTTGGCGACGGGCAGACCCATGCGCTTGGCATAGTAGCCGGCCAGGATATCGCCAAAGTTGCCGGTCGGCACGCAGAACTCCACGGCATCGCCGGCCTCGATGGCGCCGGCGCGCAGCAGCTGCGCATAGGCGGCAAAGTAGTAGACAACCTGCGGCACCAGGCGGCCGACGTTGATGGAGTTGGCGCTCGAAAGCACCGTGCCGGCGGCCTCAAGACGCTCGGCAAGCTCCTTATCGGCAAAGATGCGCTTGACGGCACTCTGGGCATCGTCGAAGTTGCCGCGGATGCCGCAGACGGCGATGTTATCGCCCTCCTGCGTGGACATCTGCAGATTCTGCACGCGGCTGACCTTGCCCTCGGGATAAAAGACGGTGATGCCCGTGCCCGGGGCGTCGGCAAAGCCGGCGAGTGCTGCCTTGCCTGTGTCGCCCGACGTGGCGGTGACGATCATGATGCGCTCGGCGCCGCCGTCCTTGGCGGAAGTGCGGGCCATCAAGCGGGGGAGCATCTGCAGGGCGACGTCCTTGAAGGCGCTCGTGGGACCGCCAAAGAGCTCCATCACATAGGTCTGAGGGGCGTCAGCGCCCGGCGCAGCGTCGAGTTTGACGAGCGGCGTAACCTCTTCACTCGCGAACGTGCCGCGGTATGCCTCGTCGACACACGCCGAAATTTCTTCGGCCGTGTAATCATTCAGTAACATTCCCAACACATCTTGAGCGATTTCAAAGTACGATTTATCTGCAAGCGAGCTGATATCGACCTGCTGGGTGCCGAGCTCGTCCGAGACAAACAAACCCCCGTCGGGAGCGATGCCGGTACGGATTGCCACCTTACTTGAGCACGATAAAGTGCGTCCTCGTGTACTATGATAAGTTCCCATATAACACTGCTCCTCGGATGCCTTGGTCCCAATCGGTGAAACCATGGTATCAGAGCGCGCAAAATAGGTTCGCAGAGGCTTTTTAGAAAGGTAACCTCCAGCCCATGATTAAGATTGCCAAGTTTGGCGGCTCGTCGGTCGCCGACGCCGAACACTTTAAGAAGATCAAGGCCATCGTCGATGCCGACCCGGCCCGCCGTTTTGTGGTGGTTTCTGCCTGCGGTCGCCGCTTTAAGGGCGACACCAAGGTGACCGACCTGCTCTACCTGGTTAACGCGCACGTTAAGTATCACGTGTCGTGCGAGGAGCTGCTCGAGGACATCGGCCAGCGCTACTTTGATATTGCTGACGAGCTGGAGCTCACCTATCCCATCCGCGAGGAGTTCGCGGCCTTTGCCGAGCGCGCCCGCTCGGGCGGCTACTCTACCGAGGAGCTCGTGAGCCGTGGCGAGTACTTCACCGCTCGCCTGATGGCCGAGTACCTGGGTCTACCGTTCCTGGACGCTGCGACGGTTGTGGCGTTCCATCACGACGGTACGCTCAGCATGAATCGCACCTCCGAGCTGGTGCAGGAGTATGGCCAGCAGGGCGGCTTTGTAATGCCCGGTTTCTACGGCGCGACGCGTGAGGGTCAGATCAAGCTGCTCGATCGTGGCGGCGGCGATATTTCCGGCTCGATTCTGGCCAAGTGCCTGGGCGCCGATCTGTACGAGAACTGGACCGACGTCTCGGGCTTCTACTCTGCCGACCCGCGCATCGTGCCCGAGGCTCAGCCCATTGCGCGCGTTACCTACGAGGAGCTGCGCGAGCTTTCGTACATGGGCGCGAGCGTCCTGCACGAGGAGGCTGTGTTCCCCGTGCGCGAGGCAGGCATTCCGCTGGTCATCAAGAACACCAATGCGCCGCAGGACCCCGGCACCATCATTAGCGAGACGGCTGACGAGGGCGAGGCAGAGCCCATCATTACCGGCGTGACCGGCAAGCGCGGTTTTGTCGCCATCAACGTCGCCCGCGACCGCACCAAGCCCCGTGTTGGCTTTATGCGCCGTGCGCTTTCGGTGTTCGAGCGCTATGACGTTTCCGTCGAGCACATGCCCACCGGTGTCGACCGGTTTGGCGCCGTGGTGCAGGAGCAGGACGTTCACGATTCGCTGTACTCGCTTGTAGGCGACATTCAGCAGGAGGTCGAACCGCTCGAGATCGAGGTTGTCGAGGGCCTGGCGCTTATCGCGACCGTCGGTCGTAACCTGCGCGGTCGTGCAGGTATCTCGGGTCATCTGTTTGGCATGCTTGGCCAGGCTGGCGTGAGCGTGCGTATGATTTCGCAGAGCTGCGACGAGATCAATATCATTATCGGTGTCGAGGAGAAAGACTTCGACCTGGCGATTCAGACCATTTACCGTGCCTTCTCCGATGAGAACGGCATTGTGAAGGTCTCTGACCTAGAGGCTCCCGCGCCGGCCGATCCCGCCCTGGCTGCGCTCCATAAGTAGCTGCTATCTCGGTGGATTTTTGGGATAAGTGCCAAAAATCAACTGCGGGGCGTTTCGTTTCGGTTTCGTTTCGGCGGGGCGGGTTTCGTGCCCGCCCCGTTCTTGTATACACTGGCAACAATTATCGGCCTGCTCGGCGTGCGGGCAAAAGCCACAACCTTTAAAGGGGGAAGCATGAAACAGTACACGGTTGCTATTTTGGGCGCGACGGGAGCCGTGGGCACCCAGATGCTCGAGTGCCTCAATGAGCAGGAGTTCCCGGTCGGCAAGCTCAAGCTGCTAGCGAGCGCACGCTCTGCGGGCAAGACCGTCGAGTTCCGCGGCGAGCAGATCGTGATTGAGGAGGCTTGCCCCGAGGCCTTTGAGGGCTGCGACATTGTGCTTGGCGCCGCCGGCGACGATATCGCAAAGGAGCTGCTGCCCGAGGCCGTCAAGCGCGGCGCCGTCGTGGTTGACAACAGCCACGCCTTCCGCATGGATCCCGAGGTGCCGCTGGTCGTGCCCGAGATCAATGCCGATGACATCAAGTGGCATCACGGCCTGATCGCCAACCCCAACTGCGCGACCATCATCGGCTTGGTTCCCACGTGGCCGCTGCATCAGCTCGCTGGCGTGAAGCGCATGATCGTTTCGACGTACCAGGCGGCTTCGGGCGCTGGCGCTCCCGGCATGGCCGAGCTCGAGGCTCAACTGGCCGCCCTGGGCCGTGGCGAAGAGATTCCCGAGCCGCGCGCTTTTGCCGCCCAGTTGGCGAGCAACCTGATTCCGCAGATCGGTGGCGTCAAGGAGGAGGGCTTTACCTCCGAGGAGATGAAGCTGCAAAACGAGGGCCGCAAGATCATGCACCTGCCCGAGCTGCGCGTGAACTGCACCTGCGTGCGCGTGCCCGTGCTGCGCTCGCACTCCGAGAGCATTACGCTCGAGTTTGAGCGCGACATCACGGTGGAAGAGGCCCGTGCCGCGCTGGCTGCCGCTCCGGGCGTGAAGCTCGTTGACGACATGAGCGCCGAGGATGCTCACGATCGCTTCCCCATGCCGATGGATACGTCCGACCAGGATCTGATCTGGGTCGGTCGCGTGCGCCGCGACATCTCGAACCCCGAGGCTGCGCGCGGCATCACCTTCTGGTGCTGCGGCGATCAAATCCGTAAGGGCGCGGCAACCAACGCCGTCCAAATCGCCAAGCTGCTCTGCGAGTAGCGGTGGACCTGTCCGGCTGGGGCCGGGCTTAGTTTTCAGAACGTCCTCGACCATGTGTGGCGCCTTGTCCTGCTCCTTCGGAGCTGCGGACAAGGCGCCACACTGGTCTGCGGAGTGTTCTGAAAACTAAGCCCGGCCCCCGCCTGCGGTGGCGCTGCTGCGAGCGGTCTGCGATGGGGCCGTTGTTGGTTGGGGCCGCTGGGCTGATGTGGGGGCACGTGGCTGTTGCGGGCCCTAGTCCCGGCGGCGGCCCCGGCGCTTCGCGCCTGCCGCCTTTGGGGACTGTGGGGTCGATTGGGGTTGTCTGCACAATTCGCGGTATTATGTTGCGGAGTTTTGAAAGGAGCCGCTGGTGGTCACGACGACGTTTGCTTCGCCTTTGGGCGAAATCTTGCTTGCCGCTGATGGCCGCGGTCTGACGGGGCTTTGGTTTGAGGGACAGGAGCATTTTGGCTCCACGCTTCTCAAAGAAGATCCTGAACATGTTGAAGGCGCCGATGCAGTTTCTGGTGCTGGCGGCATGTCGTCGGCGAGTCCTGCAAATGGTGCGGCTTCTTCGGTGCTTGAGCGTTCGTGGGCTTGGCTGAATGCTTATTTTGCAGGGCAGGAACCTCGGTTTACGCCGCCGTTGCATTTGATTGGCACGGCGTTTCAGCGTGAAGTTTGGTACGAGCTGCTTTCTATTCCGCGTGGCGAGGTCGCTACGTATGGCGAGATCGCCCAGCGTGTTGCGGCTCGACATCGTGTGCCGGGAAATGAGACACCCGTTGTGTCTCCCCGTGCCGTGGGGGCCGCGGTCGCTCGCAACCCTGTTTCGATTATTGTGCCATGCCATCGCGTGGTGGCGGCCGACGGCTCGCTTAACGGATATGCCGGCGGGCTTGATCGCAAGGAGTGGCTGCTTCGGCTTGAGGGCGCGTACGAGGAGTAACACTCGAGCGCTTTGCATAGCCAAGATGCCGTGAAAGAACGGGACATGCTTTCCGAATGGAGGCTCAGACGGAAACTACGTCCCGGAATTCCGTTTTAAAGCGGGATGCGCTTTCCGAATGGCGTTCCAAGCGGAAACCGTGTCCCGGAATACAGCCTCAGAGTGGGACACCGTTTCCGGCTGAGACCACCTGCCTGGACATCGATCTACGCCCGCTCCTGCAGGGCGTAGATGGACTTATCCATGTTGAACAGGTAAGCCACAACGCAGACAATAATGAACATCGGCAAGTTACCAAAGCCGAAGACTTCGCAGCCAATAAGGATGGGTGCGAGCAGTGTATTGGTGGCGCTGCCAAAGGCGGCTGCGTAGCCCAGTGCGGCGCAGAGCTCGACGGGCATGCCGAGTTGAGCCTCGTTATGGCGACATCTGGGTAACAGAAAGGCCCGCGTTCCTCAGAGGCAAGATAGGCAATTCTGCTTCTGAGGTAGATCTCAATTCTGCCGACCGCATCAAACATTAACTGCCGGAGGGCTCGGTCAAATTCATACGTGTAGATGATGGTTTCGAATGTTGTGCCTTCGCGAAAGATGGTAATCCCGGACTTGCATTTGGTTTTGTAGGGAAACCAGTAGGCCGACAGTCTGTAGTGGTTGGCTTCGACCAAAGCTCGCTCGAGTTCGCTTTGATCAGAGCACTTAAGACCCTTGTTTTCTGTCAATAGTGCCATCTGTTCGTTGATGGATATCCACGACTTCTGGTATTTCATTTAAGCCTCTTGATATAAAAAGAGCTGGTGTTGCGCATCGTTGAGAGGCTTTCCAGCTTTAGCAAAACAAACTTATAAGATGCGACGGGCCGCGTCAAGATAATTACCGGACGGCCTAGGAGGCGGCTGGTTGGCTGGCTTAAAACCCAGCGCGTGAAATGACGCTCCACGCTATTCAGCGCGCTTGATAGGATGACGAACCACAGTCTTAAGTTTCTCCGGCGCACACTTGCGTGGATCGGAAAGATAGATTTCGTGATGTAAACGGGTGTCTGAGAAGTCGGGGACATAGCCCTGCTCTGTCGCATATTCATGCATGGCGTCTACGGTTGCCGGCTCGCTGTCGTAGGGTCCGGTATGCATGCATTGAACGCAGAAACCCTCGTCAACTTTAAGCAGCTCGACGGCAGAAAAGTCCAGTTTCTTTTTGGCCGTGGCTTCCGCGACCGCCCAGTCAAAGTCATCCTGAGTGACGAAATCGGGCAGGCGGATGCACGAGATAAAGTTGAAATCGTCCTTGCGTACATAATCGATGTCGCCGCTCGGGGAGTCTTGCCACCAGAAGCCCTCGAGCGGCGGTACCACAAAGTCGAAATAGCCCTCGATACTCCTTGAGCCTTTCTTTGACATCTTGACGGTATAGGCGATGCCGTAAAGCAGCGGCAGGGCATTTTGATACTCGCCACCTTCGGTATTTGGGTCGCCCTTTCCGCGAACGGCAACGTAGCTCATAGGCGGGACAGTTATGATACTCGGCTTGCTTGCAGGTCTGTAGAGCTCCTTGCATTCCTTCTTAAAGTCGAACGCCATGTTGGCCGCCTTTCTGCGTATTGGCCTGCTTAGATAGCGGAATCATATCATAGAAACGAACAGCTGTTCGAATGATTTGGCTGACAGATTGAGATGCGTGCGTTGTGTTTGGCGGTCGGCCTGGCCCCATCGATGATTTCTCTGCCTCCCCGGCGCCTCATCTATAGCTGCCGTTTCCCCATATAGAACCTGCCAAAATAAACCCGTCCCTTTTTAGTCGGTGCGAAATGGGTAATACTAAAGAGTTATCCGACCAGATGGGAACCGATCGATGGCTTATATCGAATTCAAAGACGTCATCAAGGCATACGGCGAGGGCGACGCCCGCATTCACGCACTCGACGGCGCGAGCTTTACGGTCGAGCGCGGCGAGCTCGCCATCATTTTGGGTGCTTCGGGTGCCGGCAAGACCACGGCGCTCAACATTCTGGGCGGCATGGATACGGCGACTTCCGGCACCGTGACGGTGGACGGGCGCGATGTGAGCTCCGCTAACGAGGCGCAGCTCGTGGAATACCGCCGCGCCGACGTCGGCTTTGTCTTCCAGTTCTACAATCTGGTCCCCAACCTGACGGCGCTCGAAAATGTTGAGCTTGCGGCGCAAATCTGCCCTGATTCGCTCGATGCCGAGCAAACGCTTTGCCAGGTTGGCTTGGGTGAGCGCCTCGCCAACTTCCCCGCGCAGCTTTCGGGCGGCGAGCAGCAGCGCGTGTCCATTGCCCGCGCACTGGCAAAGAACCCCAAGCTGCTTTTGTGCGACGAGCCCACGGGCGCACTTGACTATAAAACCGGCAAGCAGATCTTGCAGCTGCTGCAGGACACTTGCCGCAAGCAGGGCATTACGGTCATCATCATCACCCACAACTCCGCGCTGGCGCCCATGGCCGATCGCCTGATCCGCTTTAAGAACGGTCGCGTGGAGAGCGAGACGGTCCAGCAAAATCCCGTGCCTATCGAGACGATCGAGTGGTAGCGCCCATGGACCAAGACCGCCAAAACAGCCTACGCCGCGACGCGCAGAACACGGAGCGCGAGCAGGATTTTACGACCTACCGCACTGCCCAAAGCTCAAACGATATGGTGCCGACGGTTTTTCGCCGTGGCATCTACCGCACAATCCGAGGCAGTCTTAAGCGCTTTTTGTCAATCGTGGTCATCACCGCGCTTGGCGTGAGCGTGATGTGCGGCCTTAAGGCGGGTTGCGAGGACCTGTGTGATTCGGTTGATGCCTACTTCGACCAGCAAAATGTCTATGACATTAACGTGCAGTCGACCTATGGCCTGACTGACGATGATCTCGACGCCATACAAGAGGTCGATGGCGTCGAAACGGCCGAGGGCATCTACACCGAGACCGCCTACACCGCCGTGGGCACAACGCGCGAGCGCGTGGTCGTGCAGAGTCTCTCCAAGGAGAACATCGATCAGCCGGTGCTCGTGAACGGCGATTTGCCCGAGAGCGCCGATGAAGTCGCGGTGACTTCGAAGTTCCTGAAGGCATCGGGCAAGAAAATCGGCGATACGGTGAGTTTTGCCGCCAATGACGCGAGCTCTTCCAATCAAAGCGCCAAGGACCAGTTTGCCGCGGGCGATTACACCATTACGGCTGAGGTCCTCGACCCCACTGATGTAAGTTCTGACTCGACAGTCAACGCCTTTCGCGCTGCTTCGGCGGCGGACTATAAGTTCTATGTGAGCGAGGACGCCGCGACATCTTCTTCCTACTCCGCGGTCCACGTGATCGTCGAGGGAGCCAAGAGCCTCAACTCCTATTCGGATTCCTACGCGGCAAAGATCAATGAGGTCAAGGGCAATATCGAGAAGATCCGCGAGGAGCGTGAGAAGGCGCGCGCCCAGGAGCTGACGGTCGACACGCCGGCGAGCTTGGACGCGGCTGAGCGTCAGGCGAATATGCTCTTTGGGATTGAGCAGGACAACATCAATCGCATGGCAGAGGGCAGCGAGGAGCGCGTGCAAGCGCAGACCGACCTGGATCAGCGCCGCGCCGCCGCCGACCAGCAGTTTGCCGATGCCCGCGCCGAGCTTTCCGATCTGGGCGAATGCACCTGGTACATCCAGGACCGCGGCAATATCGCAAGCTACTCGAGCGTGGAGAGCGATAGCTCGTCAATTGAGGCTATCGCCACGGTGTTCCCGTTCATCTTCTTTATCGTCGCCGTGCTCATCAGCCTTACCACCGCCACGCGTATGGTCGAGGAGGAGCGCACGCTCATCGGCCTGTATAAGGCGCTCGGCTATTCGCGCGGGCGCATCCTGTCCAAATACGTGGACTATGTGCTGTGGGCTTGTCTGATCGGCGGCGTGCTCGGCAACATCATCGGATTTGTGGGCCTGCCGCTGTTCCTGTTTACGGTGTTCGACGACATGTACTCACTGCCCCAGATGCTACTTTCGTACGACATCGTGTCCTCGATCGTTTCGGTGGCGCTGTTTGCCGTGGGCGTGGTGGGCGCCACGATTATCGCCTGCCGCCACGAGATGGCCGAGACCCCTGCCTCGCTCATGCGCCCCAAGGCGCCGCGTGCCGGCTCACGCATTCTGCTCGAGCGTATCGGATTTATCTGGCGCCGCATGGGCTTTTTGAACAAGGTGGCAGCGCGTAACCTGTTCCGCTACAAAAAGCGCGCCTTTATGACCATCTTCGGCATCGCCGGCTGCACGGCGCTCGTGATCTGCGGCATGGGCATTCGTGATACGTCGGTCGCGCTTTCGCCCAAGCAGTACGGCCACATCACACGCTACGACCTGCTGGCGGTTGCCAATCCCGACGATTTTTCGCAGACGTGCGCGGCATTGGATGAGCGCAGCGCGGCCAATGATTCCAACGTGACCGTGACTTCGACGCTGCCGATTATGACCGACAACGTCACCTTTACATTCGGCGGAAAGAGCGAGACCGTGCAGCTGATCGTGGTGCCCGATGACCGCACGGGTGACTTGGGCGATTACGTGCGCCTGGAGGATGAGTCCAAAGAACCGCTGTCTTTGCGTGACGGAGACGTGTATCTGAGCAAAAGTTCACAGCTGGTGCTGGGGATTCAGCCGGGCGATACGGCTCACGTCCAGGATTCGTCGCTCAATGTTGCCAAGGTCAAAGTCAGTGACATTTCGCTCAACTATCTGGGCAACACGCTTTACATGACGCAGGGCACCTATGAGCGCGTGTTCGGTCGAAGCGCACGCCTCAACGGTATCTTTGTGCTGCTTAAGGGCTCGTCGGCCGACCAGATTGCGTTTAGCAAGAAGCTTAAGAGCGACGGTTGGCTCACCATCTCGAGCACGGCCGAACATTGGCAGAACTACGAGGCGAACTTTGCGATCATCAATTCGGTCGTGGTGCTCGTGACCTTTATGGCGGCATGCCTGTCGTTTGTGGTGGTGTTTACGCTGTCCAACACGAATATCTCCGAGCGCGAACGCGAGCTGGCGACCATCAAGGTGCTGGGCTTCCGCCGTGGCGAGGTGCACCATTACGTCAACAAGGAGACGTTGATCCTCACGGCAATTGGCGCCGCGCTGGGCGTGCCACTGGGCGGCTTGCTGGCCGAGAGTTTTACGTACATTTTGCAGATGCCGTCGCTGTACTTTGACGTCGAAGTCGAGCCGCTAAGCTACGTGCTCGCCGTGGTGCTTTCCTTTGGCTTTACGTTTATCGTCAACCTCGCCACCAACCGAACGCTCAACAAGATCGACATGGTCGGCGCCCTCAAGAGCGCCGAGTAACCTGCCTGGGATTCAAGCTGTAGCGAGCTGTAATGTACCACAACCGCATTTTTGCATAAACCGCTCCGCCGATTGCATATTTCGGCGGGGCGGTTGCTTTTTGCCCGCGGGTACCCCAGGGGGCGGCGTGCAAATTCCGGAGAATTCAGCATCCCGGAGTCCGCGAGTGTGGGAGCGGGCGCACAAAACAGCGCTTAAAGTCCTGATTCTGAGCCCCCAACGCCTCAAGAGCCGCTCGTTTTTTACGGGATGCGGCCCATGGCGCCTGCCTTTCGCCCAAAATCCAGTATGCAGGTGCCCTCGGCTGCTGAATACTCCCAAAAATGCACGCCGCATCCTACCCCAGGCACTTGCAGCAAGAAGACGAACAGCCTCGGCCTCCCTAGTTACCGCAGGAGGCCCCAGGGCTTACCTCCCAAATCTTTCCGCAGGACGGAAGGACCCCGCCGCGCGAAGCGCACGGCGGGGTCCTGACATGTCCGAGGACGATTTGGGAGGTAAGCCCTGGGGCCTCCGATGGGGGCGGTTACAGCCGAGGCTATTCGTCGCCGAAGCTGATGCCCAACGCCTTGGCCTCGCGCACCAGGTCGCTCTGGGGATCGACATACTTGAGCTTGCCGGCGACATCCTCGAGCGGCATGTGGCACATCTTGCCGTCACGCAGGGCAATCATGTAGCCAAACTCGCCGCGCAGGCAGCCGAGCGCTGCCTCGACGCCGCACTGGGTCGCAAAGATGCGGTCCTGGGCGTCGGGCTGGCCGCCGCGCTGCGTGTGGCCGGGGATGGCGACGCGGGTCTCGCGACCAGTCTTGGCTTCGATCTCCTTGGCGATGTCGTAGACAATCGACGGACTCGTGCGCTCGGCGAGCTTTTTCTTGTACTCCTTCTTGGACAGCGCCGCGTCCTCCTTGGAGATAGCGCCCTCGGCGACGGCCACGATGGTAAAGCGGCTGCCGGTTTCCATGCGATGTTCAATGGTCTTGATGACGTTATCCATGTCGTAGGGAATCTCGGGAATCAAGATGACATCCGCGCCGCCCGCGACGCCGGCGTACAGCGGGATCCAGCCAACCTTGTGGCCCATGATCTCGATGACAAACACGCGGCCGTGGCTCGACGCAGTGGTGTGGATGTCGTCGATGCACTTGGTGGCGACGTCGATGGCGCTTGTAAAGCCAAACGTCAGCTCGGTGCCCCAGGTGTCGTTATCGATGGTCTTGGGCAGGGCGATAACGTTGAGGCCCTCTTCGCGCAGGCGGTTGGCGGTCTTGGTGGAGCCGTTACCGCCCAGCATAAACAGGCAGTCGAGCTGCAGCTTATGATAGGTGTGGACCATTGCGGGTACCTTCTCGATGCCATCGGCCTCGGGAATATCCAGACGCTTGAACGGCGTGCGGCTCGTGCCCAGGATGGTGCCGCCGCGGGTGAGGATGCCGCTAAAATCGGCGGGCGACATGACGCGGAACCTGCTGTAGATAAGGCCCTGGTAGCCGTCCTCAAAGCCATAAATCTCGATAGGCTCTTCGCTATTGGTCATAAGCGTTTTGACGATGCCGCGCATGGTGGCGTTGAGCGCCTGGCAGTCGCCGCCACTGGTAAGAAGACCGATCCTGAGCATGATGAATCCTTCCGGGCAAGTTATAACATGCGCATAAGTTTACCCCCGCACACTGTTGATACGGGGGTAAACGTGTTAGCTCAAGCGTATGGAAATGTAAGCAACGTCAGGGAACGTAAGGTCGACGGGCCTGGCTCCTTACAGTGCGAAGGCGTCGACGTCGCCCCAGTGGCGGCGCAGCGTAATGGCGGCGGCGGGTTCGGTATTGTCAAAGACGACCGACCATTGCGTATTGCTGGTGATGTCTTCCGGATTGGGCTCTTGCGCTGCGGCACGCAGGGCTTCCCAGACAATCGTTTCGTCCTGGGCACCGACATGGGCGTCAAGGACATCGGCGATTGCGACGGCGCGCTCTTTACCATGGCCCAGCTCACCATTCTTTTGGTTGGGCAGCACTTCGTCACCATAGCAGGCGTAGAAGTTCGTAACCTGGCGTACAGGAGTCGCTTTGAAAGCGCGGTCCGGATCGCGCGGATCCCACTCTACTACGCGCGCGTCACCGGCGGCGTCGTTGATAAAGAAGTGGTAATCGCGTCCTGCCATGGCGTGCATGTCGTAGGCGGAAAGCAGGTCGACAGCTTCTTGCGTGGTGGCGGCACGGTCGAGCACCAGGCGGATGGCGAGCGAGGTATTGATGACGGGGCGCTGCGTGTCCTGGTCACAGGGCTTGGAGTCCAGGGTGAGTACGGCAATGGACACGCCGCATTCGTTAACACCGTCGAGCTGGGCAAACGGGCCCATCAACGCCGCGGCGCGTCCGGTGACGGAGTCAAGCGGAGTGTTGGCGCCCAGGTTATTGAGGGCGGCAAACCCGATGGAGGCATAGCCGTCGCGTGGGTGATTGCGCACCAGCAGCGCCGAGGTGTCGTCCTTAAAGTCGTAATTGCGACCGGTGCGCACGCGGCCTTTGGCATCTACGGCGACAAAAGCGCTGCAGGCAAACTGCGGCGCTTGGACATGTGCCGGCACACCGGGCAGCACCTGCGCCACCACGGCATCGATGTAGGCCTGGTCGTCGCGCACGCCAGCGGCGATGATGCGGTCGAGGTCGTAGTCGTAAGCGATGCCGATTGCGTACAGGTCATAGCCATCCGCGTAGCCGGTCAAGCGTTTGAGCGACGCGGCGGACTTGATTTGCTTGCGGTAAACGATGCCGGCGGCAGCGGCAAGGCCGACGGCGACTCCCGCGACACCGCAGGCGATGGCAATGTTACGTGGCTTCATGACGGCTCCTCTCGTCCTGTTAGCGCAATTGTCGCAAAAGGAGCGCGGGCATGATGGCTCAACTTGGTGAGTGGTGCGGAATTAAGCACGGAATGAAGAGTGCGGCGCTGGCGTGGCGGGGTATGCTGGAGGGGACCATCAACCCAGCGAAAGGGGAGAGCATGACGGATCAGGAAACGCCCGAGCGCGCGCATGTGACGGCCGACGATATCGAGGCCGCCAACGACCTCATCGACTTTATCGAGGCATGCCCCAGCATGTTCCATACGGCGGCGACCATTATGGCCGAGCTCGACGAGGCGGGCTTTACCTACCTGCCCGAGAACGCGGCGTGGGACATCGAGCCGGGCGGTCGCTATTACACGCAGCGCAACACCTCGAGTGTTGTTGCCTTTAAGGTGGGCGAGGACCTGGCCGCGACGTGGGGCGAGGACGGCGTTGCCGGCGACTATCATTTTCAGCTCACGGCGTCGCACAGCGATTCGCCGACGTTTAAGGTCAAGGCCGTGCCCGAGCTTGACGGCGCGGGCGAGACGCTGCGCCTGAACACCGAGGCCTACGGCGGCATGATCGACTACACCTGGTTCGATCGTCCACTGGCGCTCGCGGGCCGCGTGCTGGTGCGCGAGGGCGACCGCATCGAGAGCCGTCTGCTTGCCACCGAGCGCGAGGTCGCTATTATCCCGAGCCTTGCTATCCACATGAACCGCGGCGTTAACGAGGGCTTTGCTCCCAACCGAGCCGTTGACCTGTGCCCGCTCATCAGCGCCGGCGAGCTTAAGCAGGGTGACTTTGACGCCCTGATCGCCGACGAGCTGGACGTTGAGCCCGAGCAGATCTTGGGCCGCGACCTGTTCCTGGTCAACCGACAGGATGCGCGTATTTGGGGCTGGGCCGATGAGTTTATCTCGACGCCCAAGCTCGACGACCTGGCCTGCGCCTATACCTCGCTGCAGGCATTTTTGGGCGCCGAGAACGCGCACGACGTCTCGGTCTTCTGCTGCTTCGATAACGAGGAGGTTGGCTCCGAGACTAAGCAGGGCGCCATGTCGACGTTCTTGGCCGACGCGCTGCGCCGCATCAACGGATCGCTGGGCTTTGACGACGAGTCGTATCATCGCGCCCTTGCCGCATCGATGCTCGTGAGCTGCGACAACGCGCATGCCGTGCACCCCAACCATGCCGAGAAGTGCGATGCGCGCAACCAGGTGGTGCTCAACGGCGGCATCGTTATCAAGGAAGCTGCCAACCAGCACTACTGCACCGATGCCTTTAGCCGCGCGGTGTTCCAGGCCATCTGCGATGACGCCGACGTGCCCACGCAGGCCTTCGCCAACAAGAGCGATATGGCCGGCGGCTCCACGCTCGGTAACCTGTCGAACATGCAGGCGAGCATGCACGCCGTGGACGTGGGCCTGCCGCAGCTTGCCATGCACTCAAGCTACGAGACCGGCGGCGTACGCGACGTCATGTACGCCATCCGCGCCCTCACCGCCTTCTACGAGCGCGACCTAACCATCAACGGCGCCGAAAGCGTGGAACTCTAATACCTGCCAAAAAGGGATGTTAATTTTGGCAGGTTTTATCTGGGCGAATGCAAAGGGTAAAACCGAACTAGATCTGTGATACGTGGCCGCCGAGGTGCAGTGAGCCTCGGCGGCTTTTTGTGTACAGAGTACGGCTAATGCTTATCAATGCTATACATGCTTTACGTATCTACCATAGAGTTTTATGATAGTTTTGAAGTATTAAGGAGGGGTCATGCCCACAACAGCCGCTCAGATCAACGTGCGTCTCGATGCCGATCTCAAAAGGAGTGGGGACGCCGCTCTCTCCAGGGCCGGTATGACGCCGAGCCAAGCGGTGCGAGCGCTCTGGCAGCTTGCAGCGTCGCTGGCCGATCGCCCCGGTGCGCTCGAGGATATCCTGCTGCCCAGTCGTGCCCGGGCGGAACAGCGCGAGCGCGAAAAGGCCGCCAAACGTAAGCTCGAGCTCATGGATCAGGGGTCGAAGCTGTTCGCTGCCGCTTGCCGTGAGTCAGGAATCGATATGATCAAGGCTCAGCCATCGGACGACGAAGAGCTCAAACGGAACGCCTATGCTGATCGCTATGGCGAGGAGATGAGCTGGCTCTATGAGTGAGGCTCCAAGGCGCATCTTGGTTGACACCAACGTGTGGCTCGATTACTTCATTCCCTCACGACGTGGTCGTTCGGTGGCGATTGAGTTTTTACGCGATGCATGCACGGTGCAGGTGGATTTGCTGTATGCGGCGACATCGTCCAAAGATCTGTTCTATTTGATTTCAAGTGAACATAAGGCATGGTATCGGCGAGAGCATGGCTCACTATCCCAAGATGCCGCCGTGGCGGCGACTTCGCTTGCATGGGATTGTCTTAGCGTGCTGTCGCAGCTTGCCACGCCAGTGCCCTGTGACCTGAGCGATATATGGATGGCGAGCAGGCAGCGTGAGCTCCATAGCGATTACGAAGACGATTTAATCATTGCGGCAGCGATACACTCCCAAGCAGATTTACTTGTCACCAACGATGTCAAGCTCTGTTCGCATGCGCCCGTCGCAGCAATGAACGTCGAAAACGCAAGAAACTATCTAACAACACTTAAATAGCGCTAGACCCCTCTGGTCGAATAATGGCCAGCGAGAGCCCACAGGTAGGGCCGCGCCAGCAAAGCGCCGCAGGTCGAACAAAAGTCAGCGAGAGCCCGCCGTTTGAGACAAGGTGCCGTGAAATGAAAAGGCGCTGACCTTCTGGTCGCGCCTTTGAAATTGAACGGCAGATTGGCCAAACGGCGGGCTCGCAGCGTCGGCTCATTACGCCGTTTGTAAAACGGCGTAATTCTTAGTGTTCGATCCAGCAGCGAAGCGTCTCGCCGGCCTGCAGGTGACGCAAGTTCTCCGCGGCAATGTCGACCACATTGTTGAGCGTAGCCTCCAAGTGGAACCAGCCCGAGATATGCGGCGTGATGAGCATGTTGGGCGCATCCCACAGTGGGCTTGTCTCAGGCAGCGGCTCGGGGTCGGTGACGTCGACCGCGGCGCCGGCAAGGTGTCCGGACTCAAGAGCGGCAACCAGATCGTCGGCAACAACAAGGTCACCGCGGCCACCATTGGCAAAGAAAGCGCCCGGCCTCATCGCGGCGAAGAACTCGGCGTTTGCCAGCCCGCGGGTCTCGGGTGTGCTCGGCATAAAGGATGCGACGACGTCTGCCTCCGCCAGGCGCTCGGGCAGAGCGTCCATGCCGTCCATGTCCTCAAATACAATGGGGTAGACGAGCGGATGGCGCTTGATGCCGCGGACGTGCGCGCCCATGCTGCGGCAGAGCGTGGCGAAGTGGCCGCCGATATCGCCCGCGCCCAGCACCAGCACGTTGGCGTTTTTGAGCGAGGTAACCGGGCCCAAATCCTCCCAGCGATGCTCGCGCTGCAGGTCCTGGTAGCCGGGCAGGCGCTTCATCATAGACAGCACCATGGCAAACATGTGCTCGCTTACGGCCTGGCCGTAGGCACCCACCGAGCAAGACAGTTTGGCGTCGGCCGGCACGGTGCCGGCGGCAAGGTAGTCGTCATAGCCGGCGGTCTGCAATTGCAACAGCTGAAGATGCTCGCATGCCGTGAGCATGTCAGGGTCGATGTTGCCCAAGATCACGTCGGCATCGGCGACCTGCTCGCGCGTGGCGGCGTCGGAGCTTGTGTAGATAAAGTCCTCGCCCAGAGCACTCGACTCAAGAATTGCGCGATGACGGTCGTTGACGGGCAGCAAAACCAGGATGTTCACAAGCAGTCCTCTCCGCTTGACCTGCCAAAAAGGGACAGGTTTATTTTGGCAGGTTTTATCAGGTAAAACGCTATAAAAATGCCGGGCTTCGCGATGGTTAACATATCCATCGCGAAGCCCGGCGCATCCACGGCTACCAGCTCAGCAGCTCGTAGCCGTCCTCGGTCACCACGAGCTGTACCTCGCACTGGGCCGAATCGCTACCGTCCTTGGTGCGCACGCACCAGCCGTCACCCTTGCTAATCTTGATGTCGGGCGCCCCGGCGTTGACCATGGGCTCGATGGTAAAGACCATGCCCGGAGCCATGATGGTGTCCACATCGGGTGCCTCGGTGGTAAAGCCCACAAACGGGTCCTCGTGGAACTCCTTACCGATGCCGTGTCCGCCGTACTCGCGCACCACGCTAAAACCGGCGTCCTCGACCGTCTTTTGCACGGCCTCGGCCATAACGGACAGTGGCAGCCATGGCTTGACGGCCGCCAGACCCGCCTCCACGCTGGCGCGGGTGACGTCGACCAGGCGCTGGCGTTCGGCAGATACCTCGCCGATGCAGAACATGCGGCTCGAGTCGCTAAAGTAGCCGTCTAGGATCGTGGAGCAGTCCACGTTGATGATGTCGCCCTCGTGCAGCACGTCCGTATCACAGGGAATGCCGTGGCAGACGACGTCGTTGATCGAGGTGCACACGCTTTTGGGGTAGCCCTCGTAGTTGAGGTCGGCCGGCGTGCCGCCGTGCTCGACGGTGTAGTTGTAGATCATCTGGTCGATCTGGTTGGTGGTCATGCCCGCGGCGATGTGCTCGCCCACGTAGTCGAGCACGCCCACGTTGATGGCGGCCGAGCGCTTGATGCCCTCGATATCGGCGGGCGTCTTGTAGAGCGTGCGGGGCAGGACCTCCCAGCCCTCTTCCCACAAGCGCTCGAGGCGCTCATCAAAGGCGCTATGACATTTCTTATATTTTTTGCCGCTGCCGCACCAGCAAGCGTCGTTGCGGCCAGGCACGGGTCCGTTGTCAAACATGGCTAACTTCCTTTCATCCGCAGCTAGTATAGCCCACCCACGTGTCCATAAAAGTTGCGGTGATATAGTTCCGATTTAAGCGGTTTAACAGCACAAATAGGAACTATATCACCGCAACTGATGGGGCGGGATGGCGGGTGCTAGCTGCTGCGTGGTTTTGCTAGTAGCTCACCTGGCAGGGAATGCCGATGGCGCGCACGCGCGCGGCAATGGCGTCGAGCACCTCGGGCGCCGCTTTGGCAAAGCCGGCGATTGGCGTCTCGCGCGCCACCGTGTAGATGGTCGCCTCCTGCGGACGAATGCGCTCGAGCGCCGCGAGCCAAAGGCCAACGTACTCCTCGCTAGTGTTATCGAGGGGCTTGCCCCGATACTCGCCGGTCAAAAAGATCGTCTGGATAATGACATGACCGTTAAAGCTCGCGAACGTCTCGATCTGGTGCTCTACATCGTAGGGGCCAACGGGCTGGTCGAGCAGCTGGATAAATGTCGGATCGACCGTATCGAGCTTGAGGATGTTGTCATCGACCATCATGAGCGCATCGTGCACCTGGGGACGGTCGGCGCGCGTGCCGTTGGAAAGCACGGCAATCTTGGTGTTTGGGGCCAGCTGATCGCGAAGCGCGACAGCGCCGGCGATGGCCTGCGGAAACTCCGGTGCGGCGGTGGGTTCGCCGTTGCCGGCAAACGTGATTACATCGGGGAGCTCGCCCTCGGCTGCCATCTCGCGCAGCTTTGCCTCGAGCGCGTCGAGTACCACGGCAGCCGTGTTATACGGCTCGTGGCAGGGGCGCTCGGCGTTGAGGCCGTTTTCGCAGTAAATGCAGTCGAACGTGCAGATTTTGCCGCTGGCCGGCATCATGTTGACGCCGAGCGAGAGACCAAGGCGACGGCTGCGAACGGGTCCAAAGATGGGGCTGGCATTCAAAAATGTAGACATAGGCATATGCTCCTCAAGACTATTGCGCCTAAGCATAGCATCGGCTCCAAAGCGAGGTGCGGGCTCTTGCTTTACAAGTTTCGTTTTTTCACGTCGCTCATGATGCCGTGCCATGAAAAGCCTCGGGTCGGGTACAGTTAATCTGTTAACAAGTCGTAAGGCAATGCGGGACCATTCAGCCGTACTGACGTGCAATTGGATGGGCATTGATGATGGGGGCACAACATGGATTTTACGGTCGAGAATGCGGGCACCACGATTGCCTGTCGCGAATATGCCGGCCCGGATGTGTCGCCTGATACTCCTGCCTTGGTGTGCGTGCACGGCGCTTGTGTTGACGGCACATTTTTCGACGGCATCGCTTGTGAGCTCAGCCGCAACTACCGCGTAATTGCCTACGACCGCCGCGGCTGTGGTGGCAGCAGCGAAGCGGCAGACGGCAGCTATGATCTTGCCGCTCAGGCCGCCGACCTGCAGGCCGTGATCGAACACGTCGGCGCTCCGACAAATGTGCTTGCGCACAGCGCCGGTACGTTGGTGGCGCTGGAGCTTCTTCGCACTGAACCCCATCTCGTCGACCGTGCGATTCTGCATGAGCCGGCTGTGTCGGCCGAAGGCGTCGGCATGGGCGCAGCTCCGGTTTTGCTCGATATGATTGCGGCTGGAAAGGTTTCAAGGGCGCTCCGGCTTTTCTTGGGAGCCCTCGGCGACTTGGACCCCGAGGCTCCTGGAACGACCGAAGCGGAAGCCAAGCATGCCCTGCGCAACGGCCGCAGTTTCATGGCAAACGAATACGGGATTACTATGACCTGCGTTCCCGATTGGGATAGCGTTCGCGCGTCAAAAACGGTGGCCGCCGTGCTCCTGGGCGAGCTCTCGATTGGCATGCCCCGCGAGGCTGGCACGCGAGCGGCTGCCGAATATCTCGATTGCCCCCTTGTGACGATCCCGGGCGCGCATAACGGTCTGCGCGATCGCCCCGTTACGGCGGCAAACACCGTTCGCGATGTCTTGGAGCGTTAGCACGCTCGATGACCTGCGGGGAGAGGGGCTGTTAGCGTTTCGTCATTGTTAACGAATGCGCCCATAACCGCGCGCCCGCGGCTCCATTACCGCCGTTTGCCAGGTCATAAAAATGTAACGATAATCGCGCGTTTGCCTTCAGCTGTTAGATGCTACCCTTGTACCAATTGATATGCACCGCTACCATGCGAAACTATCGAAAGGGCCCCATATGCTCAATGATCACGAGGTCAATCTAACCGGCGAGGAGGCTGCCGCCGAGGTCGCCTGCGTCGCGAAGACCTACCCCGTGGTGCGTTTGCTGTCGGCCGATCAGATTAAGAGCGAGCCTAACTGCCTGCTCGCCGGCGATCGCTGCCCTTGTCTGCGTCAGTCGAGTCTTGAGGCTTTGGCAGACTCCGATGAGGTGTCGGAGCAACTGCTCAACGATGGTGTTGAGTACCGCGCTCGCCTACGCCCTCTAAAGGTCGAGGGTGAGCCTCGTGTCTTGCTGATGGTGCGTCCGATCGATGAACAAGAGGCTGCAGAAGAGGACCTTGTCTACACCGACGTGCTGACGAGTGTGCGCAATCGCCGATATTACGAGGAAAAGCTCCGTAGCGCCCGCATGAAGGCCGGCGTTGCGGTGATCGACCTTGATGATTTTAGGGTCTTCAACGATACGTGTGGCCGTCATGCCGGCGACCTTGCGCTCGGTGCCGTGGCGACGGCCATACGCAGCGGAATTCGTTCGACTGACGAGCCTGTACGCTATGGCTGCGACAAATTTGTGGTCGTCATGCCCAATATTCCCTCCGATGACTTCACCCGTCGTCTGCATCAGGTGTCCGATGCCGTTCATGCCACGATTGTTCCGGGCCATGAGTACGTGAGCTTGACGGCATGTGTTGGTGGCGTTCGCATTCATGGCGAGACGGTCGATGAGGGCGTTGGCCGCGCTGTCCAGTTATTGAGCCGCGCTAAGGCAAAAGCCGGTACGGTCGTGACCGATGCCGATTCCATCGAGGCCTTCCAAAGCGAAAAGCCTTCGGTGCTTATTGTCGATGACTCCGAGATGAACCGAGCCATTCTCAGCGAGATGCTCAAGGACGAGCATTGCATCCTCGAGGCCGATAACGGTCGTGCGGCGCTCGACATGGTCGACCGCTATGGCGATGAGTTGTCGCTCGTGCTGCTGGATATTGTCATGCCGGGCGTAAGCGGCTTTGAGGTGCTGGCCGATCTGTCGCGCCGATCGGTTAGTGACAATCTGCCCGTCATCATGATTTCGAGCGAAGATTCCGATGATATGGTTCTGCGCGCGTACGAGTTGGGCGCCTCGGACTATATCAACCGCCCGTTTGACTCCCGTGTCGTGCGCCGCCGTGTAAGCAACACCATCCGCCTATACGCCAAGCAGCGCCGCCTGACGAACCTGCTGTCCCAGCAGTACAACGAGCGCGTCAAGAACAGTCGCATGCTCATCGACATCATGGCCGGCGTCATGGAACTTCGCAATGGCGAGAGTGGCAGGCACGTTACGAATATCGAAAAGCTGACCGAGCTGCTGCTTGGCTGTCTAGTCCAGCGTAGCGACACCATTTCCCTCGACAACGAGGAACGCTCCACGATTGCCCTGGCTTCGGCGCTGCACGATATCGGCAAGATGGCGATTGACGATGCGATTCTCAACAAACCCGGATGCCTTACGTCCGAGGAGTTCGAGATTATGAAGACGCATACCACGATCGGCGCCGACATGTTGCTTGAGCTGGGTCGCCATCACGTCGGCAATGCGCTTATGGAATATGCGTACCAGATTGCGCGTTGGCACCACGAGCGCTGGGACGGCAAGGGCTATCCCGATGGCCTTAAGGGCGACGATATTCCCATTGCCGCGCAGGTGGTCTCGGTGGCCGACGTGTACGATGCTCTGACGAGCGTGCGTGTGTACAAGGACGCTATTCCGCACAAGGAGGCGATCCAGATGATCCTGGACGGTAAGTGCGGCACCTTTAACCCGCTGTTGCTCGACTGTCTGCTCGAGGTGCAAGACCATATTGCCGAGACGTTGGCACGCCCCGCCGACGTTGTCGCGTTTCCCACGATTTAGTTTGACCTAAGGAGTTTTAATCCATGATTTCCATGCGTGAGGCGTATGAGAAGATCGGCGCTAATTATGATGACGCGTGCGCTCGGCTGATGGGCGAGGAAATGCTTGCCCGCTTTGCCCTCAAGTTTTTGGATGACGAGAGCATGGACAAGCTGGAGGCCGCCATGGCGGCAGGAGACGCCGAAGGTGCGTTTATGGCAGCGCACACGCTCAAGGGCGTGAGCCAGAACCTGGGATTTGATAATCTGTACGAGCCGGCGGTCGTGGTGACCGAGGCGCTGCGCGGCGCCGATGCCGTTGACGGCGCTCGCGAGGGAATGCATGCGCTGCAGCAGCAATATGCGGCTACGATGTCGGCTCTGCGCGAGGCGGGCGAGTAAGAGGTTGCGAGCCTTGGGCTGCTTGCCGGCCACATATAGGTGAAAGGGCGCCCCGCCGGACCATGTGGCCGGCGGGGCGCCCTTATCTGTTTTGTGGTTCGCGTGCTAGCGGGCCTGCTTGACCTTGGCTGCCGCCTCGACAAACGACTTCCAGAGGTTAAAGTCGGTCTCGAGCGTCTTCCACGTGTACTCAGGGTGCCATTGTACGCCCATGCAGAAAGGCTGGCCTTCGACTTCGATGCACTCGGGAACGCCGTCGGTTGCCTTGGCGACCAAGCGCGTGCTCTTACCCAGACGGTCGACGCAGCAGTGGTGTGCGGAGTTGGTCTGGATTAGCCTGTGCCCGCCAACCGCGCGTTCCAGCAGCGAGCCCGGCACGACCTCGACGGGGTGCACGGGATCGTTGAGCACGTGGGTGTGACGCCACTGCGTGCGACCCTCGCGCGCACCCAGGCTCGGCACGTCCATGCACAGGGTGCCGCCGGTGGCGACGTTGAGCAGCTGCGTGCCGCGGCAGGTGGTAAAGAGTGGCTTTTTGGCGCGGAGCACCTCGTTAACCAGCTTAAACTCAAAACGGTCGCGAATCTCGCAGCACAGTGTGGGGTCGTAGGGGCGCTCGTCGCCCCAGCGCTTGGGGTTGACGTCCGGGCCGCCGGGAATAGCGATGCCGTCGGCGATATCGACGTAATGACGGATAACCTCAATGTCCTCGGTGATGGACATCTGCAGCGGCAGGCCGCCGGCGGCAAGAATGGCATCGACAAAGACACTTGCGATTTCCTCGTTGGGGGAGAGCGTCTCGCTCAAAAACGGTTTTGCCTCTTCCCAACGCGGCGCGACGAGGATGAGCGGACGGTCGGCGGGGGCAACGTCGACGTGCGGGGTATAGGACGAGGAAGTACGTGTTCCGATCATGGGTGTAACTTTCGAGTTTGGATGGGCATGGCGGGCGGGTGGGCGGTCTGGCTAGTGGCCCTTGATGGAGTTGAGGAAGTCCTGGGCGCGCTTGGTCTGGGGATGGTCGAAGAACTCGTCGGGCGTGCCGGTCTCCACGATCTGGCCGTCGGCCATAAACACGACGCGATCGGCAACGCGGCGGGCGAAGTTCATCTCGTGCGTGATGACGATCATCGTCATGCCCTGCTGGGCCAGACGGACCATGACCTCGAGCACCTCGTTGATCATTTCGGGATCGAGGGCGCTCGTGGGCTCGTCAAAGAGCATGGCCTTGGGTTGCATGGCAAGCGAGCGGGCGATGGCCACGCGCTGCTGCTGGCCGCCCGAGAGCTGTGCGGGCACCTTATCGGCCTGCTCGGCCACGCCCACGCGGCTCAGCAGGTCCATGGCGCGCTCACGAGCCTCTTCCTTGGACACGCCCAGCACGTCGACCGGCCCCAGCATGACGTTCTGCAGTACGGTCATATGTGCAAACAGGTTGAACTGCTGAAACACCATGCCCAGTTCGGCGCGCATGCGGGCAAGGTCCTTGCCTTCCTGCGGCAGGGGTTCGCCCTCGATGAGGATCTCGCCCGAGTCGATGGTTTCCAGGCGGTTGATGGTGCGGCACATGGTCGACTTGCCCGAGCCCGAGGGTCCGATCACCACGACGACCTCGCCGCGGTCGACCGACAGATTGATGTCGTTGAGAACGTGCAGCTCGCCATAGTGCTTATCGACGTGTCTGAGCTCGATCAGCGGTTGATTGCCGGTTGAAGAGGTGCTCTGTGCCATGGTGCTCGGCTCCTTATGATTCGAAATGGTAAAGCGTTAGCGGATGATGGTCGCGCCGGTCTTGTGCGAAACGTAGACAGCGGCCTTGTTGATTGCGACGTTGATGAGGATGTAGATGACCGCGATAACCAGGTAGACCGACACGAGGGCGTCGTAGTTGGTAATGAGCACACGGGCATTTTGCATGAGGTCGGGGTAGCTCACCACATAGGCGACGGTGGTGTCTTTGACTACGACCACAAGCTGTGAAATCAAGGACGGAATGATAAACCGAATAGCCTGCGGCAACACGATTTTAAAGGTGATTTTAGCTTTGGAGAGACCGAGCGCCTGGGCGGCTTCGACCTGGCCGCGCGGCACGGCGTTGACGCCGGCACGGAAGATCTCGGCCAGCACGCCGGCGGCGGCGAGCGCGACGGGAAGCGTGAGCATCCAAAACGATGGCAGTGCGATCTTGTACTGGGGCAGCACCAAAAAGAAGAAGTAGATGAACAGCAGGCTCGGTACGCCGCGGAAAAAATCGGTGAGCACGCGGCAGACCAGCTGGAGCGGCTTAATGTCGCTGGTGCGGCCGAGCATAAGGGCTAAGCCCAGCACCAGCGCAATGGCGCCAGCGGTGAGTGCGACTTTAACGGTGCCCTCAAAGCCGGCAAGCAGGAACTTCCAGGTGGTGAGGTGCGTAAAGAAATACCAATAGTGGACCGAAAGCTGACTGGTCACATAAAAGCGCTGCAGCACGAGGACGACGAGCGCGGCGACGGCAACAAGCGAGATGGCGGTGCCGATGCGAATCTTGGCGCGCATCTTGGGGCCGGGAGCCTCGTAGAGCGCATCGCGCATGGTGAGTGCGGAGGTGGAGTGCTTGCTCATCGGAGGATCCTCACCTTCTTATCGATGTAGTTGCCAATGTGGCTCACCACAAAGGCCGTGCCCAGGTAGCCGAGCGCCGAGATAAAGAACGCGGCGACGCCGCCGAGCGAGCGCGTGTTGATGTAGCTCACCACGCCGGTGAGTTCCTGCGGTTTAAGCGGCACCTGGCTGCCGAGCGCGGTGGTGAGCATGACGGCGATAAAGAGGTTGGTCATGGGCAATACGCTCGAGCGCAGTGCCTGCGGAATCACGATCTTGGCGAGGATGCGATTAAAGCTCATGCCCAGCGAGCGGGCGGCTTCCACCTGGCCGACGCCGACGGTGTTGATGCCGCTCATAAAGTTCTCGGAACCAAAGGCCGAGCCCAAAAGGACCGTGGCGACGATAACGCAGGTGCGGTAGGGTAGGACGACCTTGAGCGGCGGCAGCGCGTAGACGACGATGATAAGCAGCGCGATGCCGGGGATGTTACGGAAGACCTGGACATACAGGTCGCCAAAGACGCGCAGTGGCTTGAGCGGCGACACGCGCATCACGGTGACGGCGACGGCCAGTACCATGGCGATGGCAAACGACTCAAGCGTCATGCCCCAGGTTGCTAGCAGCGCGTCGATATAGTTCTGGCCATAGAGCGACCAGAGTTCGGAGAGACTCATGCGGACCTCCCGCCGATAAGGAAAGGGGCTCCCGTGTGTACGGAAGCCCCGACAACTCAGTGAGGAAACAGTTTACCGCAATAAAGCGCATCGTGCGTTTCCATATGGTTTCGTTGCGGCCGTTACCAGGCTCGCTGACTAGGCGCCGATCTCGGGCAGCTCGGGAACATTGGTGTCGCCCGTACGGTCGCCGATGCAGATCTGCCACAGCTCAGTCCAGGTGCCGTCGTCCTCGATCTTCTTAAGGAAGTCGTTGACAAAGGCGACACCGTCGGAATCGAGCGGCAGGCCGATGCCGTAGGGCTCCTTGCTGCCGAAGGGCTTGCCGGCAATCTTGTACTTGCCGGGCTCGCGGACCAGGGCGCTCTGCTGCATGTTGTTGTCGATGACGTAGGCGTCAACGCGGCCCTGCTGGAGTGCCTGGCGGGCCTCCTCGTCGGTCTTGAACTCCTGCTGGCTGGCCTTGGGGGCGAACTCCTCCAGGATGGCGGGGCCGTTGGAGCCGGACTGGACGGCGACGTTCTTATCGGCCAGGTCGTCGACGCCCTTGATGTCGTCGTTATCGGTGAGCACCAGGATGGCCTGCTGGGTGTAGTAGTAGGGACCGGCGAAGGAGACGAGCTTCTTGCGCTCGTCAGTGATGGTGTAGGTGGCAAAGACAGCGTCGACTTGGCCGTTCTGCAGGACGGACTCGCGCGTGTCCGAGGTCACCTGGGTGATCTCGACCTTGTTCTCGCCCAGGATGTAGTTGGACAGGAGCTGTGCGATACCGGCGTCGAAGCCGCGGGTCTGACCGTCTTTCTCGTTGAGGAGGGAGAAGAGCGTGGAGGTCTGAACGCCACCGATCTTAAAGACGCCGGCGTCCTTGACGGCCGTCGCCCAGGTGCTGGCGGCGATGGCGTCGTCGTCGGCCTTGGGGCCGTTGTCGACGAGCTTGTCGAATGCCTTGGCGTCGAGCGTGGTGGAAGCCTCGGTATCTTCGGAGCTCTTGGAGGAGCCGGCGGCGGAACCCTTGTCGGCCTCGGCACTGGTGTCGGAGCAGCCGGCAAGACCAAGGCCGGCGACGGTTGCGAAGGTAGCGGCGACAAAGCCGCGGCGGTCGAGAACGACCTGCTGGGAGAGGTTCTTGCTCATGGTAGAACACCTTTCTCAATAAAATCCCTAGCGGTTGAGTAGAGTTATACCCCATCCCGCTCAAATGGTTCAACACGAAATAACTCAGAAACATACTTACCTTATGGGTTATTGTACCTACCAAAAAGGGACAGGTCTATTTTGGTAGGTTTTATCTGGGAAAACGTCGGTTATTACTGCTGAGACGGCGTTTCGCGGACGGCGTGGTCGCTCGCGGCGGTCGCTATAATGGCGGCAACGCGACACATATATAAGTAAGGAGATCGCGTATGAACGGTTATTCGTTTTTCGCGCCGCGAAAATAAAAACCTCCGCAGGGGTGCTTCCCTTGCGGAGGTTTTTTACTCGTTCAGTAGCCTTACGGCTTCGGCGGCCATGTTCTCGACCGTCATGCCGTTCTGTGCGAGCAGTTCGTTGGGGTCGTAGCGGTCGGGGAAGCCCTTGGCGATGCCGAAGGTGCGCGTGCGCACGGGCGTGCAGGCCAGGTAGCACGCCACGCGCTCGCCCCAGCCGCCGTCCAAGATGCCGTCCTCGAGGGTGACGACAACGCGATGCTCGGCGACAAGGCTGTCGAGGAACTTGCGGTCGAGCTCGGCCGCAAAGCGAGGGTTGACGAGCGTGGCCTCGATGCCGTACTCGGCAGTCAGACGGTTTGCCACGCGCTCGCCCAGCTCAAAGAAATCGCCGAGCGCGAGCACGGCAACGTCGCGGCCCTGACGCACCACGTTATAGCGAACGGCGCTGTAGTCGGTGTCTTCGGCGGGCGCAAGGTCGGGACGGCTCACCAGGCCGATGCCCGGTACGCGGATTGCCACGGGATGCTCGCGGTGGTCGAGCGACCAGCTCAGCATGGACAGATATTCCTCCATGCAGGCCGGCGCCAAGTAGTGCATGTTGGGAAGACCGCCCAGCATGGAAATATCAAAGAACGAAAGGTGTGTCTCGGACGTGGTGCCAAAGATTGACGCACCAAACACCAAAATGGTTGCGGAGGCGTCGTTGAGGCACAGGTCGTGCCACAGCTCGTCGTAGGCGCGCTGCAAAAACGTGCCGTACACACCAAAGACTGGCTTGGCGCCCGAGTGCGCAAGCGCGGTGGCAAAGGTCACGGCGTGCTCCTCGGCAATGCCCACATCGACGAACTGTTTGCCGGCGGCAGCGCGAAGCTCGGGCGTAAAACCCATAATGTAGGGCGTGGCGGCCGTGATGCCAACGACCTGTGGATCGCGCTCGATGGCGGCGCTGAGTGCCTCGCCCGTAATGTCAGCATAGGTGCGCGGCGCGGGCTCGCTCGGATGGCCCGGGCAAAGCTTGCGCCCAGTCGCCATGTCAAACGGACCCACGTGGTGCCAGCGTTCGGGGTCGCTCTGGGCCGGCTCAAAGCCCTTGCCCTTGGCGGTGGAGACGTGCAGCACGATGGGATGATCGATATTGCGCAGTTCCTGCAGCGCGTCGACCAGGGCCAACACGTCGTTGCCGGCGTCCAAATAACGGTAGTCGAGTCCCATCGCGCGGAAAACGTTGCGCTCACAGGTGCCGTTGCTGGTGCGCAGCTCGGCCAGATTGCGATAGAGGCCACCGTGGTTCTCGGCGATGGACTGGTCGTTATCGTTGACGATGATGATCAGGTTGCTGTCGAGTTCGGCGGCATTGTTGAAGCCCTCAAACGCCAAGCCGCCCGAAAGCGAGCCGTCGCCAATGATGGTGATGACGTTGTAGCTGTCGCCCGCCAGATCGCGGGCGTGTGCCAAGCCGCAGCCCAGGCTCACCGATGTGGAGGTGTGGCCCATGGCGAACAGGTCATGCTCGGACTCGTCGGGATTGGCAAAGCCAGAAGCCTCACCATAACGCTCCGGATCGATATAAGTGTACGCGCGCCCCGTCAGCGCCTTGTGGGCGTAGGTCTGGTGCGAAACGTCAAAGACAATCTTGTCGATGGGGGAGTTAAACACGCGATGAAGCGCAACCGTAAGCTCAACGACGCCCAGGTTGGGGGCAACGTGCCCGCCGACGGCGGCGGAGCTTTCGAGGATGGCGTGGCGAATCTCGTCGCAGAGCTGCGGGAGCTCGGCACGATTAAGAGCCTTGACGTCCTCGGGCGTTGTCGTTTGCGTAAGCAGCATCGTTGTGGGTTACTCCATGCGAATCGAGCGTCGGCGCTCCCTCGGCCGACACAATTGCACAAGACAGTCTCGCACATTTTGGCGTTTGATATGTGACGGCGGCGCGGTAATTCGCCAACTGGTGGGGCAAAACGTTTTGTCCGATGCCATACTGATGTGTTCCATGATGTTTTTATCGATTGTGCACAGGCCGTGGCTTGCCGCCGTGAGCCGCTGGAAGGAGGCAGCATGTCCGATGCCGTTCGTGCCGAGAAAATCGCGCGCGAGGTCGACTATGCCGCCCGCCAGCTCGCCCAGTCGGGCCGCTTGGACCTGACACGCGAGTTTATCCAGCATGGTGACGTGACGGTCTATGCACATGTGACCTCGGTGGCACGGGCAAGTCTGTCCTTTGCTGAGCACTTGGGCCGTGCTGGCATTTCGATTGACCGTGCCTCGCTGCTGCGCGGAGCCCTGTTACACGATTACTTTCTCTACGATTGGCACGACCCCGACCCAAGCCATCGGCTGCATGGCTTTCGCCACCCGTTTTTTGCCCTAGCGCGCGCGGAGGAAGATTTTGAGCTGACGTCGCGCGAACGGAATATTATCGTGCGGCATATGTTTCCGCTGGTGCCGGTGCCGCCGACGTGTCGTGAGGCTTGGATTGTGTGCCTGGCGGATAAATGGTGTGCTCTGCGCGAGACGGTCGCCGGCCGCCTGCCGCGCAAAGACGACGCGAACGATTTGAGCGAGGGCTCGAGCGACGGCTCGAGCAAAGATTCGAGTGAAAAGAGGAGAGGGTAGACGGTGGGGACCGCGATCGACATGGCATTTGACGGCGCGACGCTTGCCGCCTGTCCGCTTTCGGCACTGGTGCTCTCGTTCGCCTTCTACGGGTTTTGCGGCTGGGCATGGGAATCGACGGTCTGCGCCATGCTCAACCACGGACGCTTTGCCAACAGCGGCTTTTTGCTGGGACCGTGTTGCCCCATCTATGGCGCGGGCGGCATTGCCTGCTGGCTGCTGTTGCGCGGAATTCCTGACGCGTCGAGCCAGTTTGTCGCTGCAGCGCTCGTATGCAGCGTGATTGAGTACAGCGTAGGCGTGCTGTTGGAAAAAACAACGGGCGCTCGCTTTTGGGATTACTCGCACCTGCCGTTTAACTTGCACGGACGCATCTGCCTGTACTGGGCATGCGCGTTTGGCCTGGGTGCGCTGTGCATTTGCCGTTTAGTGGAGCCGGCATTGCTGGGGCTGCTTGGTCATCTGCCGGTGCTGATTGTGCGGCTGTCCGCCTTTATCGTCGCGGTCGCGATGATGGTCGACGCGTTGTGCTCGCTGGCGAGCTGGCGGCGTCTGTCCGATCAGCTGGAGCGCGTCCGGGCCGACCTTGCCGACCGCATCAATGAGTCGCTTGCCGATGCCTCGGACTCAATGCTCGAACGTATTCCCGATTCTACGATTGACTCGGTGGCACAGACGCACATCCGTAGCCGTGCCGTTAACGCGTGGCTGGCCGAGCTGGGTGACGCCGCGCTCGATGCCCTGCGCGAGAAGGCTTCGATGCCGACGTTTATCGCGGATGGTGCTCGCGGCCTGGCGCTTGCCGCCCGCCGCGTGGCCGATGCCGCGCCGAACATGCCGCGTCCGTCGCTCAGTCGTCGCCTTGCCGGCAAGCGCATGAGCCGTCCGGTGCCAAGCGTGTCGCTCAGCCGCCGCGACCTACGCTTCTTTAACGCCTTCCCGCGTCTGCGCATCAATCGCTACGAAGGCGTCATTCGAGCAACTAATCTCCGCGACCGAGCCCGCGAGCTGTTCCGCCACTAGCCGGGACGGGCGCGCTCACGGCTTCCTTGCTCGCGTATTTCCCGTTCGTTTCGCGTCCGTTGCCGCGCCGTTTCCAAGATTGCGGCGCCGTTTCCATTCGACAACGCCGCGTTTAACAACGCCGTATCTGGTCTACACCAGTTGCCCCTCGGCCGCATTATGGGCGCCGACAACGTTCATGCGACCAAGGGAGAGCGAATGTACGATACGGGATCGACAACGTTTATGCTCATCTGCACCATGCTCGTGTTTTTAATGACACCGGGTCTGGCGTTTTTCTATGGCGGCCTGTCCAGGCGCAAAAATGTCATCAACACCATGCTCATGTGCTTTGGCGCCATTGGTCTGGTTGGTGTGCTGTGGATTGTTGCCGGCTGGTCTCTGGCCTATGGCGGCGACGGTTCGAGTCCGTTTATTGGAGGCCTTGACCAGCTGCTGTGCCTGCCGGTACTCAACCAGGTGCTGCAGGCGGCCGAGGGCAATGCTGCGGACGGTGTCGTCTACCCTCAGATCATCAACATCGCCTTCCAGATGGCATTTGCCATGATCACGGCTGCTATCGTCACGGGCAGCCTGGCCGGCCGCGTTAAGTTCGGTGCCACGACGGCCTTCCTGGGCATTTGGCTGCTCGTGGTCTATGCGCCGCTTGCTCACATGGTTTGGGGCGGCGAGGGCTCCTTTATCGGCGATATCATCGGCGCGCTCGACTTTGCCGGCGGCGACGTGGTGCACATCTCGTCTGGTCTTACGGGCCTGATTCTCTGCTTAATGCTCGGCCGTCGTCGCGGCTTTGGCATGGTGAGCTACCGTCCGCATAACGTGCCGTTTGTGGCGCTGGGAGCCGGCCTGCTTTGGTTTGGCTGGTTTGGCTTTAACGGCGGCAGCGAGTTCAAGGCCGACGCCGTGGCGGCACTTGCCATCCTCAATACCGTGACGGCCAGCGCGGCGGGCATGGTCTCGTGGCTTGCCGTCGAGCGCGTGCACACCGGTCGACCCACGCTGGTGGGCGCCAGCACCGGTCTGGTTGCGGGCCTTGTGGTGGTCACGCCGGGCGCGGGCTTTGTCGAGCCGTGGGCGGCGCTGGTCATGGGCCTGATCGTATCTCCCGTCTGCTACCTGGCCATCAGCCATCTTAAGACCAAATTTGGCTACGACGATGCGCTCGACGCGTTTGGCTGCCACGGCATCGGTGGCATCCTGGGCGGCGTGCTCACGGGGCTGTTCTGCGTGCCGGAGCTCTCGTGGACCGGTAAGGGCGGCCTGTTCTACACGGGCGATGTCTCGCTGCTCATCTCGCAGATTTTGGGCATTGTGGTGACGGTCGCTATTGTACTGGTGCTCGACTTGGTGATCGCCGCGGTGGTCAAGGCGCTGTTCCACGGCAGCCTGCGCGTGGACGAGGCCGACGAGGCGCTGGGCTTGGATGCGAGTCAGCACGGCGAGAGCGCCTATCCTTCTTTCTCCGGACTCGATTAGCAGCTTCCCCAAGCACCGCACCTTGCCGTTCAATCGTCGCTCACGTACTTAAGTACGCTTCGCTCCTCTTTCACGGCAATCTGCGGCACTTGGGAAACCTGCTAAGACCAGTCAGTTGAACTTTTTGATTTCTGAGGTTGGTTTGCGGCACCTGGGAAACCCGCGTCTCATGTAAAGGGATACGTTGATTTTTGAGAGGAATTCATTATGAAAAAGATCACGGCTATCGTGCGCCAGGAGAAGCTTGAGGTTCTTAAAGACGCGCTGTTTGCTGCTGATGTTCGCGGTATGACTATCAACCAGGTGCAGGGCTGCGGCGCGCAGCATGGCTGGAAGGAATACGTGCGCGGCAACGAGTTGCTTGTCAACACGATCCCTAAGGTGCAGTTCACCCTTATCTGTGCCGACGAGCACGTCGACGAAATTGTCGACATCATCTGCAACGCTGCTCGCACCGGTGCCGTTGGAGACGGCAAGATTTGGGTCGAGCCGGTCGAGGAGGTTATCCGCATCCGTACCGGCGAACACGGCCCCGCCGCGGTGTAGAATCGACCGTCTACCATCCGCAACGTTAAAATGCTGCAATGAGGCATAAGACTTGCGTTGTGGATGGACGGATTATGGGTCGTAATAAATATCCCGAGGAGACGGTCGCGAAGATTCTCGACGCGGCGCTGGAGTTATTCTGCGTACAGGGTTATGAGGGGACGAGCATTCAAGACATCGTCGACCGCCTCGATGGCATGACCAAGGGTGCTGTCTATCATCACTTTAAGAGCAAAGAGGAGATTTTCAACGCCGCATTTGATCGGGCAACGGCTCCGATTGCTGAGCGCCGTCGCGCGACACTCGTTGCTGGCAATATGACGGGAGCTCAAAAGCTCAAACGACTTTACGCTCCCGAGTCCGTTGTTCCGCAAATTGAGCTATGGGCACGTATGCGTCCTGCAGCAGATCCGGTAAAAAGCTCGCGTCTACTGGCGATGCAGTACCAGGGCTCATTTGACGAGTCGGCCGATGGCTGTCTCTTGCCGGTGATCGAGGAGGGCATCGCCGACAGATCCATTGCGTGCGAATGCCCGCGCGAAGCGGCAGAGGCCGTATCGTTGCTGGCGAATCTCTGGTTGCTGCCACTGTTTCGTCCGCTCGAGCCCAAGGATCGAATGCTCGCTCGCGCTCAATGTTTGGCGCAGATGGCCGCCGCGGTGGGACTCGATTTGGGTGAGGAAGTGCTCCAGACAACGGCACGGATTTGGGACGTATGGGACCGTGCCGGGTGGTAATATAGATACCAACGGTATGTAATTGATTTGTGAGGGCAGCTCCGGCTGCCCTTTTCAGGTCGATAAATACATACTAGCGGTATGTATGGGGGGCGGACTTATGGCTGGGCTGAGAGACGTCGGCGTCTCGTTGAAATCAAAAACAGTGCGGTCAATCAGGCTCGCGGAACTTCTGGTTGCGCAGCTGTGCACGTATTCGATGCTGTCGGCGCTGTGCTTTGCGTATCCACTTTACTTGTTCGATTGCAGTGGATCGTCAACGTTATATGGCGTCGTCGTGGCGATAGCGTTCATACCCGGCGTACTTGCAACTCCGGTTGGCGGAATCTTGGCGGATAGGGGAAGACATCGCGAGGTCCTCGTGGCCCTCGGCATTGCTCTGATGGCTGCATCACTGCTGTCTATCCCCATGAAGCACTCATTGCCTCTTGCGGTCGTCGTAGTTGCGATACTTTGTGTTCAATATGGCGTTCAATCGCTGCTGAAGCCAATGCTCCAAATGGAGACGGTGCGCATGGCGGGTGAAAAGAAGGTTGAGTGGGCCACTGCATTGGTTTCGCAGGTGACCATGGTGAGCAATATCTTGGGTCCTGTGGTCGGGACGGCAGTCTATGGGTGCTTTGGCATCGATGCTCTTTGCACAACCGCGTCGGTGGCGTTTGCGATGTCAGCTCTGTTGTTTGGGGGCGCACTCAAGCAAAATGCCTCATCTGAAACGATGAGAGACGGCGCAACTCGCACGACATGCCGAAACGATTTTCGGGAGTCAATTCGGTATCTGTTGCAAAATGCATCATTGGTCGCTGTGATTTTGCTTGCGGCCGTTTTGAACCTTGCGTTGGTTGGGCTGACGATTGGCGCTCCCATTATTGTTACAAAGCATCTCGGCATGCAATCGTCCTGCGTTGGGATAGTTGAGGTTACTATGGGCTTGGGTGGTCTTGCCGGCAGTGGCATGGTCGGCATTTGGCCGCATCGCTTTTCTTTCAATGGCATATGTCGATATGTTGCGATGATCTGTTTTGGAGTCGCACTGATTATTGTCGCGCAACTGTTCGGCGCAGATGCATGCGTGTTCACCGTGTTTGCGGTTGGTTCGGCATGGGTCATGGTGTGGGCAAGCATTGCGTCGGTTGAAATCATCGCGTTTGTTCAGCGGGCAGCGCCGACTGAGCTCTGCGGAAAAGTGCTTTCGGTCGTTTACATGGTCCTTTCCTGCGCAACACCTATCGGCCAATTGGCGTACGGGGTTGCATATGATCGATGGACACCGGCGATTGTATTCGCAGCTATGTTGGCGGTGCTGACGTTGACGACGGCGCTGTTTTATCGGCTGAAAAATCGCTTGCGGCGATTGCCTTAACGCGCTGGGGCACCGTTGCCCTGCGGAAGCGAATGTCCAGGCGCGTTGGAACACCCTTGTATGGGCATGCCTCTCTTTCGTCTAAAATATCGTGCAGACGAAAGAGAGGCATGCCCATGATCAAGATGTTTGCGAGTGACTTAGACGGAACGCTGCTGAACGCCCTGCACGAGGCAGATGGGACTATCCGCCGCGCCATTCGCGAGCTGACTGAGGCTGGCCTGCACGTGGTTCCCGCGACTGGACGCTCGACGTTGCCGATCGGCGAGCATGGCTTTACGGGGCTGGCGCTCGATGCCTGCTGCTCCAATGGGTCCATCGTGCGCGACAGCCACGGCGAGGTGCTCAAGACCTGGACCATCGACCAGCAGATCACCGAGGAACTGCTCAAGGAGTTTCCGGATATCTGTTTTGACTGCTCAACGCCCGATGGCATGTTCTCGAGCGGATCGTTCGAGATGCATCAGGCGGGCTTTAAAAAGGACAGCCCTATCAAGCGTATCGTGATGCGTGGCATGCGTGCGCGTGGCGGGTACCACGAGGAACAGTACTTCGACCAGTCGATCGGTGACATCCTGCGCCATGACGTGTGCAAGATCAACTGCCGCGTGACCTCGCCCGAGCTGGAGCGCGACCTTAAGGCGTATTTGGCCGAGCGCTCGGACCGCGTGGTCAACGCGCCGTTCGATCCGGTGATGTTTGAGATCACGGACGTGGCGTGCAACAAGGGCGAGAGTGTGGCTTGGCTGGCGGGCTACTACGGTATTGCCGAGGACGAGGTCGCGGTTTACGGCGACGGCGGCAACGACATCGCCATGCTCAAGCATTTCCGCCACAGCTACGCGACCAAAAACGCAAGCGATGCAGCTAAGGCCGCCGCGAGCGCAACTATCGGCAGTTGCATGGTCCACGCCGTCCCCAAACACATGCTCGCCACCATGCGCAAGCAAAACTCCCGCACCGTCATCGAATAATGTGACAAAGGGACAGCTCCTTTGTCACAGGGGCCTGTGTGCTTGGAATACGAACATATATTCGTATATATAACTAGCCTCTGGTAGAATCGGTATCGTTGACGGCAGTTCCATGTGCCGGGCAGCGCCCTCCATTTGATGGGAGGTGATGCGCATGACCGATTTGATTGATTTCGTGAGACTTCTGACCGCTTTGGTCTCGTTCTTCACGGCGCTTGTCGGCCTTTCCGAGGCACTCAAGCAGCGTTCGAAGCGCAACAGAAGGGGTCGCCGCCGCTAAGGCGTTGACCCCCTAATGCAAACAACGGCGCTGCCCAGCCAGCTACAACTTGGGCTGCCGTCGACACTATTCTACCCACGAATGACATTTTGGACAATCGGTAATGCCGCTCCAAAAGCCAGGCGGGTTGTGACAAAGGGACTGCCCCCTCGTCACATTCCAAATATTGCCTTTACGTGTTGATGCACACGGTGTGCAATAATACTCGCACTGTGCAATAGCGCACAGGCTGAGTAACAAGGAGGACGCTTGTCCCAGCTCGAGAAATGCGACCGCCGGTCCCTTCGCTCGCAGCGTGCCCTTCGCCAGGCACTCGCCAGCGAACTTGCCGAAAGCGGCGATCTTTCGCGCATTAATGTCGCGTCGCTTACCGAGCGTGCCGGCCTCACGCGCCGTACGTTCTATTCGCACTATCGCGATATTCCCGACTTTATCAACCAAATCGAGGACGGCCTGCTGGCCGAGATTCGCGAGCGCGTGGAGCTCATCACCGCAGCTAAGCTGCCCGATCTTTACCGCAACATCGACGAGCTCGAGCCGGCGCCCGGGTCAGTTGAACTGCTGCGCTATCTCGCGGCCAATCGCGATCTTATCGGTGCCCTGCTGGGCCCTGGCGGCGACCAAGCCTTCATTAAAAAGATCATCGATACTGCGCGCGAGGCCGTGGTGCCGCGTGCGCAGACGGGCATTTTGGGCCTGGCACTGGGCACGTTCTTCGATTATTACGTCACCTACGTCGTGAGCGCCGAGGTCGGCATGATCCAGCACTGGTTTGAGCGCGGGCTCGCCGAATCGCCCGAAACCATGGCACGCATCATGACGGTCCTCGCCTTTGTGCGCCCCGGCGACCTGTATGGCCAACCCATCGATATCAACGTGCCGGAATACGGCATGAAGCTATTGAATCTGCAGCTCGAGGACGCGGTCGACACCGCCGCAGCCGTCGAGTCCAACTACTAAGAGGAGAAACTGATGAGCAAACTCGTCGAAGGCATTAAGGACCGCATGGTTGCTGCCGCGCGCGAGGCCGCGCCTGCCGTGGTGGACGTTGCGCAGAAGGCCGCGACCGCCGCTGCCGAGAAAGTTGCCGAGGCGGTTGCCGAGGCCAAGAATGCGGCGGGGGAGGCCGCCGCTGATGACGCAACCGCATCCAGCGCCGCCAACTCCGTAGCCACCACCGCCCAGGCCCCCGAAGGCGCGATCTTCAACCCCGAGAACGCTCGTGGCAATCTGCACCTGGGCATCGACGTGGGCTCCACCACCGTTAAGCTCGCCGTGCTCAACGACGACAACCAGATCGTCTACGCCAAGTACCAGCGCCACCACACCGACGTCCGTGCCTGCGCCCGCGACCTGTTCGAGGGCGCTGCGACCGTGCTGCCGACGGCCCAGATGACCTGCGCCATTACCGGCTCGGGCGGCCTGCTGCTGTCCCAGTGGCTCGACCTGGAGTTTGTCCAGGAGGTCATCGCCAGCAAGCGTGCCGTCGAGACCCTCATCCCGGCCACCGATGTCGCCATCGAGCTGGGCGGAGAGGACGCCAAGATCATCTACTTCGACAACGGCATCGAGCAGCGCATGAACGGCACCTGCGCCGGCGGCACGGGCGCGTTCATCGACCAGATGGCCACTCTGCTGCACACCGACGCCAGCGGCCTTAACGAACTCGCGGCCAACGCCACCACCATCTATCCCATCGCCAGCCGCTGCGGCGTTTTTGCCAAGACCGACGTCCAGCCGCTGCTCAACGAAGGTGCCCGCCCCGAGGACGTGGCTGCCTCCATCTTTCAGGCTGTCGTGACCCAGACCATCTCGGGCCTGGCATGCGGCCGTCCCATCCGCGGCAACGTCGCCTTCCTGGGCGGCCCGCTGCAGTACCTCTCCGAGCTGCGCCACCGCTTCTACCTCACGCTCAACCTGGACGAGGAGCACCGTATCGTGCCCCAAAACGCTCACCTGTTTGTGGCGAGCGGCGCCGCCATGGCGCACGAGTCCAACAAGCTCAGCACGTTCCCGCAGCTCATCGAGGCTATCGACAGCCTGGGTGACACGCAGGGTGCCGAGGTCGAGCGTCTGGATCCGCTCTTTGCCACCGACGAGGACTTTGCCGAGTTCAAGAACCGCCACGACACCGAGGTCGTCCCCAAGGGCAAGCTCGACGGCTACACCGGCCGCGTGTTCATCGGCATCGACGCCGGCTCCACCACCATGAAGGCCGCGCTCGTGGGCGAGGACGGCCAGCTGCTGCACACCTGGTACGGCAACAACAACGGTGACATCCTGGGTACGGCCAAGGTCATCATGGCCGATTTCTACAACCACATCCCCGCAGGCTGCACCATCGGCCACGTGACCACTACGGGTTATGGCGAGGCGCTGCTCATCGAGGCCCTCAAGGCCGACTCCGGCGAGATCGAGACCGTCGCGCATCTGCGCGGTGCCAAGGCGTTCCTGCCCGGCGTCGAGTTCATCCTGGACATTGGTGGCCAGGACATGAAGTGCCTGCGCGTGAAGGACGGCGTGATCGAGCACATCATGCTCAACGAGGCCTGCTCGTCGGGCTGCGGTAGCTTTATCGAGAGCTTCGCCGTGTCTATGAACATGGACGTGCGCGCGTTTGCCGACGCCGCCATCCACGCCAAGGCCCCCGTCGACCTGGGCAGCCGCTGCACGGTCTTTATGAACTCGCGCGTCAAGCAGGCGCAAAAGGAAGGCGCTACGGTGGGCGACATCGCGGCCGGCCTGTCCTACTCCGTCATCAAGAACGCCCTGTTCAAGGTCATTAAGCTGCGCGACCCCAAGGAGATCGGCAGCCAGGTGATCGTCCAGGGCGGCACCTTTATGTCCGATGCCACGCTGCGCGCGTTTGAGCAGCTCACCGGCGTTCATGCCGTGCGCCCCGACATCGCCGGCTGCATGGGCGCCTACGGTGCGGCCCTGCTCGCTCGCGATCGCGCCGGCGCCGACGGCACCTCGACCATCCTTTCGGCCGAGGACATCGCGCACCTCACCGTGACGCAAAAACACGTCCGCTGCGGCCGTTGCTCCAACAACTGCCAGCTCACCGTCAACGACTTCGGTGGCGGCAGGCGCTTCATCACCGGCAACCGCTGCGAGAAGGGCGCCGGCCACAAGAAGCAGAAGACCGAGGCTCCTAACCTCTTCAAAAAGAAAAACGAGCTGCTCTTTAACCGTGAGGTCCTGAGCCCCGACGAGGCCCCGCGCGGCACCGTCGGCATCCCGCGCGCGCTCAATATGTACGAGAACTACCCCTTCTGGCACGCGTTCTTTACGCGCCTGGGCTTTAGCGTGCAACTGTCCGACCAGTCGAGCAAAAAGACCTACCAGGCGGGCATCGAGTCCATGCCGTCCGAGAGCGTGTGCTATCCGGCCAAGATGAGCCACGGCCACGTGATGAACCTCATCGACCGCGATGTCGACTTCATTTGGATGCCGTGCGTGCGCTGGGAGCGCAAGGAGGATCCGACCGCCGGCAACTGCTACAACTGCCCCATCGTCATGAGTTACCCCACGGCGCTGGCGCTCAACATCGATGAGATCCGCGAGCAGAACATCGAGTTCCTGTACCCGTTTGTGCCGTATCACGACAAGACCGAGCTCAAGCGCCGCCTGTACCAGGTGCTCGCCGTCGACCGCGTGGCCGACGCCGAGGCCGGTCGCGGTCGCGTGCGCGGTCCCAAAATCACGCGCTCCGAGGTCGACGCCGCCGTCAACGCTGCCTTTGAGGCCGACGCGCGTTTCCACGAGGATATCCAGACCATGGGCGAGGAGGCCCTTAAGTGGGTCGAGGACCACGGCGGCCACGGTATCGTGCTCGCCGGTCGTCCCTACCATAACGATCCCGAGATCAACCACGCCCTGCCCGAGCTTATCTCGAGCTTTGGCTTTGCCGTCTTTACCGAGGACTCGCTTGCGCATCTGGTAAAGCCCGAGCGCCCGATCCGCGTCGTCGACCAGTGGATGTACCACAGCCGCCTGTACGCCGTCGCCCGTTTTGTGACGATGCGCAACGACCTGGACCTGATCCAGCTCAACTCTTTCGGCTGCGGCCTGGACGCCCTGACTACCGACCAGGTGCAGGAGATCCTGGAGGCCAGCGGTAAGATCTACACCGTGCTCAAGATCGACGAGGTGTCCAACCTGGGCGCCGCGCGCATTCGCATCCGCTCGCTCATGGCCGCGCTTAAGGACCAGGAGGCCGAGCGCTTGGCCGAGGCCACGGCCGCGGGCGAGGCCTACGAGCAGGGCGATGCCGCGCCGGTGGCGCCCTCCACGGATGCCCCCGCGTTCGCGAGCCGCAAGTACACGTTCGAGGCGCAGCGCAAGAGTGCTTCGACCGCATGGCCCAAGGTGCCCTTTACCGAGCAGATGCGCGAGGAGGGCTACACCATCCTGTGCCCGCAGATGGCGCCGATCCACTTTGACCTGGTCAAAGAGGTGTTCCGCGGTGCTGGCTATAACTTGGAACTGCTGCCCTCGACTGACCACGATGCCGTCGAGGCCGGCCTGCGCTACGTGAACAACGATATTTGCTATCCGTCGATCCTGGTGACGGGCCAGATCATGGAGGCCATCGAGAGCGGTCGGTACGACCTGTCCAAGACGGCCGTGGTCATCAGCCAGACCGGCGGCGGCTGCCGTGCCACCAACTACATCGCGCTCATCCGCAAGGCCCTGCGCGAGAGCGGCCACCCCGAGATTCCGGTGATCTCGCTTTCGGCCGTGGCGCTCGGCGAGGACAACCCCGGCTTTAAGATTACGCCGGCGCTGCTTAAACAGGCAGTCTACGCGGTGCTCTTTGGCGACGTGATGATGCAGATGCTCTACCGTTGCCGCCCGTACGAGGCCACGCCCGGTGCCGCCAACGCGCTCTACGAGGAGTACATGGCGCGCGCCCGCAAGCTGGCGCCTAAGTTCAACAGGCACAACTACACCAAGCTTGCGCGTGAGGCCATCCGCGCGTTCGACACCATGCCGCTCGTGGGCGAGGGCACCAAGCCGCGCGTGGGCGTGGTTGGCGAGATCTTGGTCAAGTTCCATCCCACGGCCAACAACCACGTTGTCGATGTCATTGAGCGCGAGGGCTGTGAGGCTGTGGTGCCGGGACTGCTTGACTTCTTCCTGTACTTCATGAGCAATGCCGAGCTGCAGAAGGACGAGCTGGGTAGCTCTGCTACCACGCGCGCTGGTATGCAGGCGCTCATCAAGCTCGTGGACTGGATGCGCACGCCGGTGGAGGAGATGCTCGAAAAGTCCCGCCGCTTTGAGGCGCCCGAGCGCATCGGCACCATGGCGGACAAGGCCCGTACGGTGCTTTCGGTGTGCAACAACATGGGCGAGGGGTGGCTGCTCACGGCCGAGATGCTCGATCTGATTGACCACGGTGCGCCCAACATCATCTGCACGCAGCCCTTCGCGTGCCTGCCCAACCACGTGGTGGGCAAGGCCGTGATCAAGGAGCTGCGCCGTCAGCACCCCGAGAGCAACATCGTCGCGGTGGACTACGACCCCGGCGCATCCGAGGTCAACCAGCTCAACCGCATTAAGCTCATGATCAGCGTGGCCAAGGAGAACATGCGCGCCGGTAAGGGCTTTAAGCTTGAGAAGGTGGCGCCGCTCGCGATGGACGAGGTCACCGGCCAGATGCGTGCCCATGACGGCTGCGTGAGCTGCGGGTCGGCCAGCGAGGAGGCCGTTGCATCGGTCGCCAAGCGTCTGGGACGCGGTGTGAAGTAGCTAAATTATTCCGACGCTAACAGCGGCTTGCCGAAATAATGTGTGAGGCGCGGTGGCGGCCATCTGGCTGTCGCCGCGCCATCTTTCTCTGGCTTGGTCTGGGGCGGTGCTGACAATGAATGGTGCGGTCAGTGCTCGGCTCAACCCGCTGAGAAGGTGGGGCTGAGCCATATATTTCGGAAGTGGGGCACAGGCTTGCGGGTGGTGAGTGGGTCACTGATTTGGCAAGAGTCTGTCAGGCCCTCGTTGTTTTCTCTCGGAATACTTCAAAATACATGGGCTGACCCACGCTTCTGTTCTGGCGGAATACATTGCTGTTTTGCATGAAATTAGCATGCCCGTCATATTCAGCTGGAAAGGTCTCCTCTTTCAGCGCTTTTTAAACATCGAGAGAGCTGGCGTGCCTCAAGTTGAATGCAGCTTATCGCGTGATGAGTCTGCGCTTGGGTATCGTTTGAATTTGAAACGCAGTAAAAAGGGATTGATATTCTGTCTTGTTCGCTTAGGCAAACGATTTTTGCTGGATAGCCTATCCTGAATTGAGACGCTTGTGAGGCTATGGTCAGAATAATCCCATGCTTATGAATCAGAAAATCGGACAAATTTTGCTGGTCTGCTAAGTTAATATTCTCGTAGGAAGGGGAAAGGCCCAGATGGTTAAATACTGAGTTTATTCTCTTTCGACAATATCGAATGTCACAGGTGTTTGCAATTGGATATCGAGCCACCGCGTTTAGAGTTGCCGTTGCGCGACTAGCTAATGGGTGACTGCTTTCAACTAAGAGGTTGACTTCGGCATTCAATAAAAAATGTGATTCAAAAAGATTGGTGTCTACTTGTCCAGCGACAATTGCAATGTCGATTTGTCTGTCAAGTAGAAGGGATAAACACGTTCCGCCGTCGTCATATCTGGAAACAGTAAACTTACCGCCCTTATACTTTTTCGAAAGCCTGTTCAGTGTGGGCTGGTTGAACCAGCTTGCGAGTATTGGTGCTAGTCCGACTGCAACGCGTGTCAAACGTGTCTGGGTTATTTTTATCTTTTCACGCGTGATTTGCGCATACGCTTGAATTCCCTCAACTGAAGCTAGTACATCTAATGCTATAGGAAGGATTTCCTCTCCATAGTTTGTTAGATGTAGAATACTGCCTCTTTTTTCGAACAGCTTCAGACCAAGTTCAGATTCCAATGCTCGAATGCCTTTTGAAACAGCTTGCGGCGAAACGCTTAATATAGTTGCTGCATCCGAGTAATTCTGATAATCAAATACCTTTATGAAATACTGCAGCTGAACAACATTCACCAGAATTTCCTTAGGTTGAATTTTAAATCAGTCTAAGTGTAAATTAAATAATGTTAAACAAGGCAAACAAATTGTTTCATCTAGTACAAAAAGTTATCAAACAGCTTTTGACTTTTTGACCAAAGTATAACTAGGCCTAGAACGAGAAAGGAGCCATTGTGGATTGGATACAGCCAACTCAAACACCTAACGATATTGCTTTGCTATCAAGTTGGTGTCCTTGTCAGGGCGCAAAATGTCAAGGGCGCTGTAATCCCTGGGGGATGTGTGCCGTGTACACGGGCGGGAATTGCCGCGCATTTCAACATTGCGGTATACACGTTAGCTAGGAGCTCCGATGGAATATATTCAAAAGCCAGTGAATACTCAGATGCCTGCTTCGTCTCGAGATATTTCTACGTGTGTGTCCTGTGCAGCACATATTTGTTGGAGTTATTCAGGGGGAGGACCGTGTGGCCTGAGGATCTGCATTACCAAATTTTGTGGCTGGAATTACTCCTAATGGCAGGTTGAAATATTGAAATATGCAACGGAGTAGAAATGAAACAGTCTCGCTTTAATGTAATCGATAAAGGGAATCAACCTACGCTGGCATATAACTCGTACTCTGGTGCAATCGTTGCGTTGGATGCAGAATACGAGAAGGGGCTTTTTGAGAATGGAGCTAATTGCCCTTCGGAAATTGTCGATAATTTGACGGACGCGGGGTTGTTGGTTCCCGACGGACTTGACGAGATCGAACATTTAAAAGAGATATCGTTGGCCTGTCGCATGCAATCAAAATCACTTTCATTTACGATAGCCCCGACATTGAATTGTAACTTCAGATGTCCGTATTGTTATGAGAACGGCAAGCGTTATGGCTCAATGAGCGACCGATGCGTCGATCAGGTAATAAAGCATATCAATGGCATGGTTATAGACAATCAGGCGGAAAGTTTGCAGATTGCCTGGTATGGCGGCGAGCCTTTATTGGCGATTGAGACTGTGGAGAAGATTACGCGCGGAATCCGAAGTGATGAAATCTTATTTAACGCCAGCATGGTGACCAATGGCTATTTCTTAGATGGGAAAACGGCGGAGTTGCTTGCAAAAAATGGGGTTACGCACGTTCAGGTAACTGTCGATGGTCCGCCTGAGATACACAATCGAAGAAGATGTCTTCCTTCTGGCGGCGATACGTTCAACCGTATTATTGATAACGTAAAAAGGGCTAGTGCGTACTTTGATGTCATCTTAAGAGTCAATGTTGATCCGTCGAACGGTGATCAGATTGATCGTTTGGTTGATTCGCTTGATCGTAAAGGTCTTCGTAATAAAGTAAAACTATATTTAGCGGCAGTAGATGATATAAATGGGACGTGCGCTAACTCTCCATGCTATTCAGAGGATGAATTTGCTTCGATTGAAGCATCCTGTCTGTCTCGCTATAAAATGACAGGGTACATGGATCCATTTCTTCCAGGCTTTAATCCGACCATATGCGGAGCCGTCAATAAATATTCAGAAGTTATTGGACCAGACGGTTCCTTATATAAATGCTGGAATGAAATAGGATATTCCGACAGAAGCTATGGGAGCATCTTTGAAAATGTAACGAGTAGCGCATCCGAAGTTTCCATATGGAATGCTTACGACTTTTGTTCAGATTCAGAATGCCTTAACTGCTCACTTCTTCCTATGTGCATGGGTGGCTGTCCCTTCACCAGGCTGTATGAAAATAAGACAAGCTGTGTATCCGCAAGAAAGAACTGTATAAAAGTAATGAGGGCGGCCTATGATCTCAAGCATAAGAAGTGATGCGGATTCAACGGCGATCTTCGACTATCTGCCATATTTCAGACTTGGGTTTTCTTCCCAATTGCTTCTGGTTATAGCCTTTACGTTGTGCTTAATAATATCTGGAATGATGGCCTCTGTATCCCCGCTGCTCACGAGCGCTCTGGTTGATAATATATCTAAAAAAGCTCCTTATGGTGCTATTATGATTGACAGTGCGTTAATTGGTTTCGCGGCATTAATCGATATTGTTGTCAGCTATTTAAGCACCCTTCTTTCAATGCGGATAACGACCGTGGCTGCATTCTCGATTGCTCGAAGAAAAATCGATGAGCTCGTGCGGATGCCTTTTGAGTTGTTTTTTGAGCAGGAGTCTGCTGAAAAAACTCAACAGATTTGTTCAGATGCCAATACTGTGGCGTCCTTCGGATTGTCGATGCTCCAGACGGTACTCCTTGCGATTGTCCAGCTAGGTATCAGTTTATTTTTTCTCTATGGATGTTCCACAGCGCTCTTTTGGGTTTCCGTGACATTTTGCATCTTGTATGCAATTGCATATGCTTCATTTAAAAAACCGCTTTTTGTTTCAGGTCTGACCTTTAAGGAAGAGCAGTCCCTGTATTTCGGAAAAGTGGAATCCCTACTTGCGCATCAGAGATTTTTGTATGTTAATGCGCTGTTCGAAAGAGCATTGAAATCCATAGATAGCTATTTTTCGTCTTTGCTGCACGCCGGAGTCGCCTATCAAAGTGTCGTTTCGAAATTTCAGGCAACTGATTCCTTTGCTGCGGCTGTGTCCCAGGTGACCATTCTTTTGATTTCGGCTTTTTATGTAATGCATGGAAGCATGAGTGTAGGCCAACTTGTTGCTGTTTCGAGCTACATGGCTTTAATGCTATCTGCCGTGAGGTCAATCTACGGTATAGGTAGCAGCGCACAAGACTGCTTCTCATCGATATCCCGTCTAAATGCCTCTAAATTGCCTTCGGCTGCTGCTGGAGAGGAGCTCTTGGAGATCGATTACATCGAACTGCATAATTTCGGCTTTACATTAAATGGAAAGTGTCTCTACAGCAACTTGAATGTCAGGTTTGAAAAAGGAAAGCTCTATGCTCTTGTAGGGATTAATGGCTCGGGCAAAACGACCCTTGCGTACTTATTGATGGGTTGTTTCAATTCGGATTACGTTGGGACTATTTCCTACAACGGTAAGGCCCAAGAAGAAATCAACTGTGAGCTCCTTAGGCAGAAGCTAGTTTCGTTTGCTGAACAAACTCCGATATCAGTAAAGGATATTCTTTGCGATAGAAACTTTCCTTCTATCGAAAGGAAGAGGTGCGGAGGAATGTCTCCCGGGGAACTGGAACAACTGGAAATTAGGCGGGTCTTAGAAAAGAAGGCAGACGTCTATTTATTCGATGAGCCAACAGCATCACTCGATATTGCTCATAAAGAAGCTCTGATAAAAGCTATGAAGGAAATGCGAAAGCACAAGATTGTCATTGCAATTACACACGATATGGACCTAATAGATGCTAGTGATGAGGTGGTAGAGCTTGGGAAAAGCGACTGAAATAATGCGCCTGGGGGCACGTTATCTACTGGGCACGATGGTTGCTAGCGTGCCGTGGGCTATTTGGGTTATTACAAAAGGATCCCCCGCTTGGCTGTGCTCTACAGGGGCGCTCTTTTGTGCGTTGGTAGTCTATCTTTTTGCAACTCGGGGCGCTGTTTCTTGTGATGAGCCCAAACGGCGTGGGATTCTTTTGGGATGGCAGTTCATTTTCATCGTATTTATTATTATGGCCTCTATGCTCGATATAGGTGGAAAATCAATATCCAGATGGGTATTGGTCTGTTCGGTCTCAGTTTTGCATGAGCTGTTATTTAGGTACGTATTTTTATTTGAATGCACAATCGTCGGAATAGTTCGGCCGTTTTGCATAAGGGCATTTATACAGTCGATGCTATGGTCATTGCTTCTCGTGACTCAACAGTGTTTAATCGGGGCACCCACAAATTACATCATTGCAATGATGGGGGGCTATCTTTGTCTGGGCCTTATTTTTGCGCTGCTCGTGCGAAAAACAGGGACAGTGTGTCCGTCTCTTTTAGCCATGATGTCTCTGGATTTTATCAACATCCTAGCTCTTTGAGTTACGGACAAAATCTTCAAAATCTTCAGGTGTTGGCACCATGGCGGATAAAGCCCGCACGGTGCTTTCGGTATGCAATAACATGGGCGAGGGCTGGCTGCTCACGGCCGAGATGCTCGACCTAATCGATCACGGTGCGCCCAATATCATCTGCACGCAGCCCTTCGCCTGCCTGCGATTCGGTTAGCGAGGATGCCGTGGCATCGGTCGCCGAGCGTCTGGGGGCGGCATTAAGAAGTAACATGCCTGCTTTAGGCTGGTATGAGAAAAACGGGTGGCGGCCATACCGGCTGCCACCCGTTTTTACTGGATATATGTTGCGTAATTGGCCTTGCCGGCACCTTTCGCGGACTCGGATTTCGGAAGTGCGGGGAAAAACTCCGAATCTCCGAGCACACGGCTCTTTTGCACCCTTGTGACCTGCGGTTTTGTTGCTAAAAAAGTCGGTCTGGTCGGCGGCGCTCAGTTTTGTTAGCGCCGGGCGATTTTAGCCGCTAATAGTCAAACGATTTTGACCAATCCCGGTCACCGAATAATGGCCACCGTGCCTCCCCGCCGCCACTACGCTGGTGGTGCCAACACGCCGGCGTTAGGAGGACCATTGAGGTGAACGAGAGACACGATGACCTACAGGAGATTATAGGCGCGGCGCTCCGGGAGATGGCCGCGGAGGAGGGCGACGGGTTCGACCCGCAGGCATGCAACCTCGCGGAGTTCTGCAGGAGGACGGGGCTCACCCGCTCCCGCGCGAGGACGGTCAGGGCACACGGGTTCAGGGCCCTGCCCCACGGGAACAGCGGGAGGAGGGCCGCGCCGGGCGTGCTCGCCGGCCACACCGGCCTGGTGGACGACCTCCTGCGGAAGGGCGTCACCAACTCGCAGGTGATATTCGAGCGGCTGCTCGGCCAGGGCTACGCCGGCGGCCTCACCACGGTGAAGACCTACATCGCCGCGCACCGGGACCTCGTGCCCGCGAAGAGGCGGCAGGCGGCCCCGCAGGGCTGCCGCGGCCAGCGCTTCAGGACGGCGCCCGGAGAGGCCTACCAGATGGACTGGGGCTTCGTCGCGGTCGAGCGCCCTGGCGGGGAGCGGGCGCGGATCGCCTGCTTCGCCATGGTCTGCCACCATTGCGGGGGCGCCCACGTCGAGTTCTTCCCGAACGCGCGCCAGGAGAACCTCCTCATCGGGATGCTGCACGCGTTCTCGGCGCTGGGCGTGCCCGCGACCGTGCTTGTTAGCGCTAATCTAAAATTGACCACTTTCGCAAACGCATCTCGCCGAATGCGCTAACGCGCTTTCGCCGACCCCGCTAACGTACTTTCACCAACTGCGCTAACGGAACTATGCTCCGATCGGGTATCCGACCCGG
>JAXJNG010000035.1:0-10846 GCA_036312785.1 Collinsella sp. | reverse complement strand
GGCCAGAGCATGGGGGGCACGCCCGGTCCCGTTCCGAACCCGGAAGCTAAGCCCCATCGCGCCGAGAGTACTGCGGGGTCAGCCCGTGGGAGGCCAGGGCGCCGCTGACCGGTGGACGGCACCGAGCCGTGCGCTTGAACTTGGAAGGGGGAGGCCTCGCGGCCTCCCCCTTTTTTGCGTTTATGGGGCGTAAATGACTCATTTACACCAGACGATCTTATCGTTTTTGGTATTGAGCTTTTATTTAAAGAAAATAAATCGAATAACAAGGGCAACTGCTATGACCGCAATGATCAAAAGCAGGATTGTCAGTCGATGCTGCTTGCGTCGTTTACTTGTCGAAACGAAGATTGATTTTCCCTGTTTTGGCGTTTCGAGATAGCGAGCCGAATGCGTCAAGGTTTGCTTTGGTCGAGGACCTCTTTGTCGATGAGTGGCGGATGCTTTCATCGGCTCATCACTAGCTGCGCTGTTTTTAGATAATGGTGCGTCTTTCAGATATACAGGGTCTCCCGAGGCGACGCCCATATGCTTACGTCCCGTTTGGGCATCCTCGAGCGTTTGATATCGATTTCTCGTCACATATTCGGGCTCTGCATCATTAATGGGCTCTTGCGAGATGTGGGGGCGACGGAACCGTGGCGGCTGCGTGGAAATATCTTCCCCCTGCGTCGGCATAAACATATTGTTCTGGTTTTGGTCGTCCATGATGCCCTTTAGCTCGTTACCAACAACGTGTACGCGCTCATTGTAAGCCCCTTGTTATTTGTAGCTGTGGACATACTCGTTATTTAAGCTCTGGTTCAAAGAACCTTAACCTTCCAAAAACCTGAGTCTTACTCACTTAGATATGCTTATAGTACTGGACTCAAAAAACTTTATAGTCGGTGTATATATGAGCACCGGGTGGGCATATATAAGAACGTCAAAAGAAGTCCCAGTCACCTAGAAGATGACTCGGCAGTCCTATAAAGGAGTGGTAAACATGGCAAGCATGGTTCCTTATCGTTCGGTTTTTGGCGTTCGTCCCTCTGCTAGCTCGCTGTTCGATCTGTTTGATGATATGAGTGACCTGGCGAACAGCTCTATTGCCTCCAAGGCGTTTCCCGTTGACGTTGAGGATAAGGGCGATGGCTATGAGGTCAAGGCTTATCTGACCGGCGTCGCCAAGGACGATATCGATGTCGAGCTTAATGAGGGCCGTCTGTCCATTAGCGTGAATGTCGAGGAAGACGAGGAGAACGAGGGCAAGAACTTCCTGCAGAAGGAGTTCAGCTCGTACAGCGCGACGCGTGGCGTATATCTGAAGGACGCTTCGAGCGAGGGTCTCTCTGCTAAGTATGCTGACGGCATCCTGACCGTTACGGTTCCCAAGATCGTCGAGAAGAAGAACGTTACGAAGATCTCCATCGACTAACGTTTCCGATGGTCAGAGCTTTTGAGCCAAGATAAAGGGGCTGGGATTTGATTCCCGGCCCCTTTTGTTTTATTGAGCGGTCTATACAATGGTTGTCGGTTGATACTGACTTGCAGGGCGTATCGAGAGTTTTCGCGATCCTTGGAGAAGGGTGGCGGAGCTACCGACCTCGTCATCCAGGGTTGCGGCTAGAGCTTTGGCATAGCTTTTGACGGTAAGGCTCGGACGATTGTTATCTTGGCTGATATGCATGGCAATGAGCTGTTCGGTGCGATCGGTAACAAGTTCGCGCGCGGCTTCGGCGGCTTGGTCGTTGGAGAGGTGTCCCCTTGCAGACAGGATGCGCTCCTGAAGAAAGCGGGGATATTCTCCCTCGCGCAGCATAGTCACATCGTGGTTGCTTTCGAGCGCGAGGACTCGACAATCTTTGAGGGTGTTCATGGCTTGGCTCGATAGCTCTCCGGTGTCGGTGGCAATGCCGATGGAATCATCGAGGGCATCGAATCGATAGCCGACTGGATTGATGACATCGTGTGATGTTGAGTAGGTTTGCACGTGGATGCCGGTAATGGATAGGGTGTCACCGGGATCGAATTCCTCGACAGGCAGATGCGAAAGATTTTCTTTGCTCGAAAGTGTGCCCCTGCTGGCAAAGAGGGGGCCGTGCCAGTGCTTGCACCAGACATCGAGACCCTTGATGTGATCGCTATGCTCATGAGTAATGAGAAGAGCCGAGACGTTGTCTGCCGAGAGCCCCAGTTCTGCCATGCGCTTTAATGTCTCGCGGCGAGAAAGACCGTCGTCAATCATGATGAGCCCCCGGGGGCCTTCGATGAGCGCGCAGTTGCCTTTTGAGCCGCTGCCAAGGATATGAAGGTGCAGACGAGACATAAGATTCCAAAGGATACAATGGGTGCGAACGAATATAGGAGGAAGCAAATGCCAACGGTATCTCAGCATTATGGACACCATGCTGCATCGTGGGCTGATGATAAAGCTCTGGCAACGCGGCAGACGGCTGCCCCCGTGGTGCTCATGGTATCAGGTGGTGCGGACTCGACGGCACTGCTTCTTATGGCGTGCACATCAAAGTTGGATATTCAGGATGGGCGTGGTGTAGCTCCCATCGCGCGCGAGCGACTGCACGTGCTGCATGTAAACCATCATCTGCGCGGCAAGGCGTCCGATGGCGACGAGGCCTTTGTGCGTGAGCTCTGCGCGCAATATGGTTTACCGCTGTGTGTGGAGCACGCTTATTTTGATGGGGAGTCGGGCAATATTGAGGCCGCGGCCCGCGAGGTGCGCTATGCCGCGGCGCGGAGGTATGTTCGCGAACTCTGCGCCCAGACGGGGGCACCGCGAACGGCGGCTCGTATCTGCACCGCGCACACGTCTTCGGATCGCGCGGAAACGTTTTTGATGAACGCGATTAAGGGTTCGGGGCCCGCTGGTCTATCGAGCATTCCTCGCCGGAGGAATATCGTGGTGCGTCCCTTGCTCGACCTAACTCATGGCGAGCTTGTGGGCTATCTACAGGTACATGGTCAGCCGTGGCGTGAAGACGAGAGCAATGAGGATATCTCGTATCTGCGAAACTACGTGCGCCATCGGGTAATGCCAGTGGTGGCACAGCGTAATGCGAGCGTGTGCAAGACGATTGGCGCCGCCTGTGAGATCTTGGGTGACGAAGACGCGTTTCTATCCCAGCTGTCGGCGCAGGCGTTTCGAAGCTGCCTGCGCAAGGAGGCGGCGGGCGCGCTAGTGCTCGATGCCAGACGCCTTGCTGCGGCCGAGGTGGTAATCGCGCGGCGCATCGTGCGACTGGCGATTAAGCGCATCGATCCGGACGCTCGTCCAGAGATGCGACATGTGGAGCGAGTCCTTTCCTGCGTTGCCGAGGGCGCCGGCTCGGTCACGCTTCCGGCGGGGATTGACGCACGCATTGAGTTTGGCATGCTGGCGTTTAAGGCGCCGGCGGCTCGCGAGGGCCTGGTCGCGGACTGGGTTACCGTACCCGGTCGTTTGCCGTTGGGCGGGGGACGTATGCTGGTCACAGAACCGATGGCCGTTGAGCCGGGATGCGATATCGTGCGTCGCGCCCGTGAGCTTGCGGCTGCCGGGGAAGTGACAGCTTTGGTAGACGCGGCTGCCCTGGGTTTTGCCGACAGCGATAGTGAGCGGATCCTGGCGGGCTCGCGTGGCAAGATCCCTGTCGAGGCGCGATTGGCGCGCCTGTGGGTGGACGGTCCCGCACCGGGAGACGTGATGTGCCCGTTAGGGATGAGTGGCCGAAGCAAGAAAGTATCCGACTTGCTAGGCGAGGCTCGCATTCCCGTTTCCGAGCGCGCCGGCGTGCCCATGGTGAGGACGGCGCCGGGAGGTGCCGTGGTGTGGGTCGCCGGAGTTCGCGCGGACGAGCGTTTTAAGTGCACGGCCGCAACGCGCGTGGCATATCTGCTTCGTGTGGTCGATGCGGAATAGCGTCCTACGCCAGCTATTCTGTGCGGCGTTGACGGTATTCCCGCGCTGATGGTGCGCGGGCTGGAAAATATACCCCGTGCGCTGCTAGAATGTGTAGTTCGCGTCCATACGGCGGTGTGTGGGCGATTAAGCACAAGAAAGGGTTGTCATGGCTTCTCAACATCCGGATATCGAGAAGGTTCTGTTTACGCAGGAGGATATCGACGGTATCGTCTCTCGCCTGGGCGAGGAGATTACGCGCGACTACGCGGGTAAGGATCTGGTGCTGATTGCGGTCCTGCGCGGCGCCGTGGTCTTTATGGGCGACCTGATGCGTAAGATCGAGCTGCCGACCAACATCGATTTCATGGCTGTTTCGAGCTACGGCGACGGTGTGAAGTCCTCGGGTATCGTGCGTATCATTAAGGACCTGGATATCGACATCCGCGGTCGCGACGTGCTGATCGTCGAGGACATTCTGGACTCGGGCCTGACGCTCAAGTATCTGATGAAGAACCTCGAGAGCCGCAAGCCCGCTTCTCTGGAGGTCGCCGCCTTCCTGTGGAAGGACGTTGAGGACCGCGTCTCGGCCATCACGCCCAAGTATGTTGGAACCCATTGCCCCGATGCCTTTGTGGTGGGCTACGGCCTCGACTATGCCGAGCGCTATCGCAACCTTCCGTATCTGGGCATTTTGAAACCGGAGGTTTATTCGTAAGATGCCCGACGACCGTAACGACAACAATTCCCAGACTCCCCGGGACCCAAAGATCCCGGGGATGCCCGGAGGCAAGAAGCCCACGCGTACGGGCTGGCTGTATTTTCTTTTGGCTTGCGCGCTTCTGGGCTATGCCTTCTTTAATATGGGTTCCGGCTTTGCCAGCTCCAGCAATACCGTTAAGCTCGCGACGAGCGAGATGGTCAGCGCCATCAAGCAGGATCGCGTCGAAGATCTGACCTATACGGTTCAAGACGGAAGCGTGACGGGTCATTACTGGAAGACAAAAAAGGACAAGGGCGATACGAGCGAGCTCAAGAGCTTCTCTTCGACCTATGTCGGCTCCGATTCGCTTGCCGAGCTCATGGCGGAGCACCCCGATACCAAGTACATCGTCAACACCAACGATCCCGATTTTTGGGGCGACTTGGCGATGAGTGTGCTTCCGACGATCGCCCTGATCGCCATCATGTTCTACTTTATGCGCCAGATGATGGGCGCCAACAACAGGAACATGCAGTTTGGCAAGACCAACGCCAAGACCAACGAGGCCACACGCCCCAAGGTCAAGTTTGAAGACGTTGCCGGCGTGGACGAGGCAGTCGAGGAGCTCGAGGAGATCCGTGACTTTTTGAGCGATCCGGATCGCTATCGCAAACTGGGCGCCAAGATCCCGCGCGGCGTGTTGCTGGTTGGCCCTCCGGGTACCGGTAAAACGATGCTGGCCAAGGCCGTTGCCGGCGAGGCGGGCGTGCCGTTCTTTAGCATCTCGGGTTCCGACTTTGTCGAGATGTTCGTAGGTGTCGGCGCCAGCCGCGTGCGTGACCTCTTTAAGGAGGCCAAGTCCCAGGCCCCGTCGATCATCTTCATCGATGAGATCGATGTCGTGGGACGTCAGCGCGGAGCTGGCTTGGGCGGCGGTCACGACGAGCGCGAGCAGACGCTCAACCAGCTGCTTGTCGAGATGGACGGTTTTGAGGAGAGCGAGTCGGTCATCCTGATCGCCGCCACCAACCGCCCCGACATTCTGGATCCGGCGCTGCTGCGTCCCGGTCGTTTTGACCGTCAGGTTACGGTCGACCGTCCGGATGTGAAGGGCCGCGAGCAGATCTTGCGCGTGCATGCCGAGAACAAGCCGATGGACGAGGACGTGAAGTTTGAGAAGCTCGCCCAGATGACCGTTGGCTTTACCGGTGCCGATTTGGCAAACCTGCTCAACGAGTCTGCGCTGCTGGCTGCTCGCCGCCATCGTTCCGTGATCTCGATGGACGAGGTCGAGGAGTCGATGGAACGCGTGATTGCCGGACCGCAACGCAAGGGTCGCGTGATGACCGAGGCCGAGCGCACCACGATTGCCTACCACGAGAGCGGTCACGCCCTGGTGGGCCACATCCTGGAGCACTCCGATCCGGTCCACAAGATCTCGATCGTCAGCCGCGGTCAGGCTCTGGGTTACACGCTGCAGCTTCCGCAGGAGGACCACTTCCTCAAGACCAAGAACGAGATGCTCGACGAGCTCGCCGTGTTCTTGGGCGGTCGCGTTGCCGAGGAGCTCATGTGCGATGACATTACGTCGGGCGCGAGCAACGATCTGGAGCGCGCAACCAAGATGGCGCGCGAGATGGTCACGCGCCTGGGCATGAGCGAGGAGCTGGGCACGCAAGTGTTTGGCGAGGCGCAACATCAGGTGTTCCTTGGTCGCGATTACGCCGATCACCAGGATTACTCCGAGGAGACGGCGCGCCGCATCGATATCGAGGTTCAGCGCATTATGCGTGAGGCCCATCGTCGTGCGGTCGAGATCCTGGACGCCCGTCGCGATCAGCTCGATCTGATGGCGAAGGTGCTGCTTGAGCGCGAGACTGTCGAGGGCGATGCCGTGAACGCCCTACTCGACAACGAGTGGAATGCCTACCTTGAGCGCGAGGGCGATATCCTGGCGGCCAAGGAGGAGCGCAATGCCAAGGCGGCCGGCATGCCGACCAAGAAGCGCGTGCCTCGAATGAGCGAGGAGGAGCTGGCGGCTGATGCCGCGGCCTTTGCGCAGGCGGCCATGCAGGAGGATGCCGAAGCCGCATCCGATGATGCTGACGATGACCATGCCGTCGTCGATGCCGACACCGACGCCGACAAATAGTCTTTGTGGCGAAAGCCTCCGCGGGGAAACCTGCGGAGGCTTTTTCTTTTGAGCGATATGGGGCCATCTGTTGATCGGGGACAGACTTAAATGAGCGTTTTCACGCATTTAAGTCTGTCCCCGATCAACATTGCTGCGGCACTTTGCTCGGCTAAAGCGTACAATAACGCCTATGCGAAAGGGGAACAGATGATCAACGAAACTATGTATGCTCGCGGTGCGGAAAGCTCCATCATCCGTGAGATTTTTAGCTATGGCCTTGAGCGCAAGGCGCAGATCGGTGCGGAAAACGTATTCGATTTTTCGCTGGGCAATCCGAGCGTTCCGGCACCCGCTGCTGTGGCGGAGTCCATTAAGAAGGCCCTGGAGCTGCCGAGCGACCAGCTGCACGGCTACACGCCCGCACCAGGCCTGCCGCAATGTCGTGCAGCTGTCGCCGAATCGCTCAACCGCCGCTTTGGTACGAGCTATGAGGGCAAGGACGTCTTTATGACCGTGGGCGCCGCGGCTTCGCTCACCTGTACACTCAACGCCGTTACGAATCCGGGCGACGAGGTTATTGTTATTGCCCCGTACTTTCCGGAGTATCGCGTTTGGATTGAGAAGGCCGGCTGCACGTGTGTTGAGGCGCCTGCTGATGAAGACACGTTCCAGCTGAGCGTGGACAACGTGCTCAAGGCGATCACCGATAAGACGGCTGCCGTCATTATCGACTCGCCCAACAATCCGACCGGTGCCGTATATACATGCGACACGCTGACGCGACTGGCCAATGTTCTGCGCGAGGCCAACGCTCAGCGCGATTCCGAGAATCCGATTATGCTCATCTCGGATGAGCCGTACCGCGAGATCGTGTACGGTGCCGAGGTGCCTTGGGTGCCCTCGATCTACGAGCACACCATCGTGTGCTACTCGTATTCCAAGTCGCTGTCGCTGCCTGGTGAGCGCGTGGGTTGGATCTTGGTTCCCAACACCAATCCGCAGGCTGCCCGTCTGATGCCGGCTGTTGCGGGTGCTGCCCGTACGCTGGGCTTCGTGTGCGCGCCGGCGCTCTTTCAGCGCGTAATTATCGACTGCATCGATGAGCCGAGTGACGTTGAGGCCTATGCACGCAACCGCACCGCGCTTACCGACGCACTAGCGGAGTATGGCTACACCTATGTTGAGCCGGATGGCGCGTTCTACCTATGGGTGAAAGCATTGGAGCCCGATGCGAATGCGTTTTGCGAGCGCGCAAAGAAGTATGAGTTGCTTGCGGTTCCCTCGGACAGCTTTGGTATGCCGGGTTGGTTCCGCCTGGGCTATTGCGTGAGCTACGAAACGATTGTCAATTCGCTACCCGCTTGGAAACAGTTGGCGGACGAGTATCGTTAAAAGTAAAGCGCTCTGCCTACAATGTTTTACGTGAAACGGGGTTTGGTGTTAAGCCGGACCCCGTTGTCATGGACGTTGTGTCTTTGGGATGGAGTGGTTTTACGACTATCGAAGGCTATGCGTACAATGAATATAAGCGACGGCCGTGCCAGATAAGGAGACCTGATGCCCTACCTGCTTTCTTGTGACATTCATACCCATACGATGTTCTCTGCGCATGCATATTCGACCATTGAGGAGAATGTGTACTGGGCGGCAGAGCGTGGTCTGCAGGTGCTCGGATCTGCCGACCATTTGAGCTCTATGGTTACGGCTTGCCCCAATGACCTGCGCAGTTACCAGTTCTTTATCAACCAGGATATCTGGCCGCGCATTTGGAGCGGCGTGCTGGTGCTGCGTGGTGCCGAGGCCGATATCGTTTCGCTGGACGGAAGCCTGTTTGGCGAGGACACTCCTGTCACGCTCGATATTGCCGGCGATTCGTACAGCCGTCAGCATTCGCTGTTCGATTTGGTTACGCGTAATTTGGATTATTTGGTTGCGAGCGTGCATAATCCGCAGATTGCTGAGGGCGCGACGCTGGCCCAGACGACCGAGATGTATATCAATGCCCTGGAGCACCCCAAGGTGTTCATGCTGGGTCACACGGGGCGTTCGGGCGTGCCGTTCGATATCGACGAGGTGCTGTTGGCAGCTAAGGCCAAGCACAAGATTATCGAGATCAACAACCATAGTCTTGAACACGGTGTCGACACTGAGCATTGGGCCGTATGCCGCAAGATTGCCGAGCGCTGCGCCGAGCTGGGCGTGGGCATTGGCGTGTCGACCGATGCCCACATTGGCATGGCCATTGGCAAGCTCGATCACGCGCGCAAGATGCTCGACGAGATTCACTTCCCACTGGATTTGATCGTGACGCGCGACCGCGAGACGCTGCTGTGCGAGATGGCGGCAGCCGGCGTGTGCGATCTGCGCAATGGGATGTAGCGGAGTTTATAAACCAAGCGAAGGGGGCGGCCCAGGCGGGTCGCCCCCTTTCTTGTCCCAAAAATCTACTGAGGTTGGTTAGCGGCGTTCGAGGACCGCTACGGTTTCGGTGTGGTCGGTGTGAGGGAACATGTCGACTGGCGTGATCTTGAGCAGGCGATAGCCTCCGTCGAGGAACTGGTGCAGGTCGCGCTCTTGGGTCACGGGGTTGCAGCTGATATAGGTGATGCGGCGCGGCTTAAGTGCGCAGGCAGCTTCGAGGAACTCGGGCGTGGAGCCGGCGCGCGGCGGGTCGATGGAAAGAACGTCGACGCGTTCGTTGTTGTCGGCGGCATCCAGGATGTAGTCGGTGGCGTCGTCGGCCATAAACCAAGCGCTGCGGGTGAGGCCGTTGAGCTCGGCATTGCGACGTGCGTCGGCAATGCCCGCCGGGTTGCGCTCCACGCCGAGCAGCATAATGCCGATACCCTTGTTCTGGGCATCTTTAGCTGCGCAAAGACCGATGGTACCGCTGCCACAGTAGGCATCCATGAGCACATCGCCCTGGTGCAAATCCATGCCGTCGATAGCGAGCTGATAGAGCAGCTCAGTCTGTTGCGGGTTGGTCTGATAAAACGCGGTGGGGGAGATGTCGAATTCGCAGCCGAGCAGCTGATCGCGCATGCATTCGGCGCCATACACGATGCGGGTTTCCTCGCCGAGGATGGCGTTGCCGGGGCGTCCGTTGATGTTTTGGGCGACGGTGACGATGCGCGGATCGAGTGCGGCGACAGCCTCAAAGAACTCCTGCGCATGCGGCAAGTCGCGCTGAGCGGTCACGAGCGTGACCATGACCTGGTCGGTACGCCAACCGCAGCGGACGACGGCATAGCGAAGCAAACCAAGATGCTTGTCCTCATTAAAGGCGGGAATATGCAGCCGCTCAGCTTCGCGTGCGATGCCGTTGAGAATCTGACGGGCGCCCGGTGCCTCGACGGGGCATTCGGGTACGGCAACGATCTTGTGCGTGCCGCGCTCAAAGAAACCGCAACGGACGGCGCCCTCCTTACCGGGAGCAAAGGGAGTGGCAGCCTTATGACGAAAGCCACGCGGTGCAGGATATTTGCCCGGGTCGCCCAGGGTGACACCCATGCCACGAATAGGATCTACAGCAATGCCCTCACGCTCACAAAGCGAAGCAAAAAGCTCCTCCATAGCAGCCTGCTTGGCGGCGAGCTGCTTCTTATAAGGACGATTGAGCGCCGTGCACCCACCGCAAGCTTTCATGATCGAACAGGGGGACTTGGGGTCCACAGCCTTACGCGCAGACGAAACCCGATCTTTATGCGAGCGCTTGGAGCGAGTCTGAGATGCCTTATCCTCGTTCCGACGAGAGCCGGGACGCTTGGCCTTAGCCTTGCCCTTGGCCGACTTACCCTTCGCGTCCTGAGACGACTTGGATTTCTGAGAAGATTTTTTCTCCTCTGACCCCTCAGCCGCCTCGATCAAAGCACGACGAGCCTTACGCTCCGCACGAGATTCTGCCATGAATTAACCCCACTAATTTACAAATTGAAAGCTGAAAGCATTGTACCGTGCCAAGCTAGCGGACGATATACAAGCGCCTATTTCATGTCAGTGATAAGTCCAACGATGTTTGCCCGGCGTGGGCGGGGAGCGGCGCGTAATTAAGTTTATCGCGAGTTCCGCACGCAAAGGAAAGCACTTAATGTGCTTTCCGTCTTGCGCAGGACTGTAGAGCAGGAAACTTAAT
>JAXJNG010000034.1:0-25567 GCA_036312785.1 Collinsella sp. | reverse complement strand
GGAGGCGCCGCGCGCTCGGGCGGCGCGCCAGGGAGATAGTGGACGAGATAGTCGAGAGGCGCGGTCTCAAGAAGGAGTAACATCAGGACTTGCAGCGACGGACCTCAGGACGCTCTTACACCACGTCTGCGCGCGCCACCGTTTTGTGTCCTTCGAGCCTCGAAACGCCTTCCCTGAGACCTCACTGACGGCGCTTTCCAGACCCCGTGGGCAAAAAAGGGCAAATATGAGTACTGTTACCTTTTTAGTAACAGCCAAAACCGCCTCAAATGCCGCTCCCACGGCTTACACGCGTCCCTAAATTGATCAAACAGCACCATAGCGGACTTATATGTGTTTGCGTTAATGAACATATTTTGCTGTTATGTCTATTATTTTGCGAAGGCAATATGATACTAAGATAGCAACCGTACTCATATTTGGCATTTTTTGCCCACAGGGTATTTCCTAGGGAACCGACAACAGCCTTAGGGTCCCGCGCGGCGCCGCTCCCTCCCGGCATCCGCCGACGTTTACCCAGATAAAACCTGCCAAAATAAACCTGTCCCTTTTTGGTAGGTTTCGGGGTGACAAGGGCTTGCACTTTAGCGTGCGACAGCGGATAATGCCGAGCATTCGACAATACGCTTATTGCTCTTTCTATAGATTGAGGAGACCCCTATGGCCATGGAATTCAAACGCAGGCTGCCGATCCCCATGGAGATCCGCGAGGAAATGCCACTTTCTGCCGAGCTTACCGCCAAAAAGCAGGCATTTGACGCCGAGGTCGCCAAAGTCTTTACCGGCGAGGACGCACGTAAGGTGCTCATCATCGGCCCGTGCTCTGCCGACCGCGAGGATTCGGTGCTCGAGTATATGAACCGACTGGCCAAGACCGCCGAAGAGGTCAAGGACAAGCTCATCATCATTCCGCGCGTCTACACCAATAAGCCGCGCACCAAGGGCACCGGCTACAAGGGTCTTCTGCACAACCCCAACCCCGAGGCTCCCGACGACCTGCTCGAGGGCGTCAAGGCCATCCGCCACATGCACCTGCGCGTCATCGAGGAGACCGGCTTCTTCACCGCCGATGAGATGCTCTACCCGTCCAACTACCAATACCTCGTTGACCTGCTGAGCTATGTTGCCGTGGGCGCACGCTCGGTCGAAAACCAGGAGCATCGCCTGGTGTCGAGCGGCATTTCGGTACCCGTTGGCATGAAGAATCCCACTGCCGGCTCTACCACCGTTATGCTCAACTCCATTTACGCCGCGCAGGCGCACCAGAGCTTCATCTTCCGCAACTGGGAGGTCGAGTGCGACGGCAATCCGCTCGCGCACGCCGTTATGCGTGGCTACATCGGTCTCGATGGGCGCACCTACCCCAACTACCACTACGAGCACCTGGAGCGCCTGGCCGAGCGCTATACCGAGCATGCCGGCTATGCCAATCCGGCAGCGATCATCGACTGCAACCATGACAACTCGGGCAAGCGTCCGCTGGAGCAGTATCGCATTTGCAAGGAAGTGCTCGACAGCTGCCGCCGCAACGAGTCCATCTCCAAGCTGGTCAAGGGCTTTATGATCGAGTCTTACCTGGAGGACGGCAACCAGCCGGTCGACGGCGGCGTCTTTGGCAAGTCGATCACCGATCCGTGCCTGGGCTGGGAAAAGACCGACTACCTCATCCACGAGATCGCGGAACGTATTTAGTTACGCGGTTTTACCAAACCGCGTAACGGCTCGACGCTGCAAACCCGCCAGAACGGCAATCTGCCTTTCAGCTTCGACGGCATGACCAGAAGGTCAATGCCGCCTCGTTTCAAGGCACCTTGCTCGCTCTGGCGGGTTTTCGCTGACGTTTTTTCGACCTGCATTGTTGCCAAGGTTGGCACCAATGACTAATGCGGTAACTAGCTACGTCGGTCCGCTTGACCGGCTGGGTTTCCGAGGTGCCCCAGGTCGCCGCGAGAGAGGAGCGAAGCGTACTTTGGTACGCGAGCGACGGTTTGAGCGGCGAGATGGGGTGCCTCGGGAAGCCGGACGATTAAGCGGACGGTTCCTGCTGCGTAATGCAGTGGATATTTCCACCACCGAAGACGACCTGCTCGGACTGAACGCCGACGCACTTGTAGACGCCCTCGCCCCAGACCTCGTCGTAGATCTTCTGGAGCGTGTCAACGGCAAGCTGATCGTTCTCGTCGCCGTACTGCGGGACGATAACGCCGTGGTTGGTGACCAGGTAGTTCATGTAGGAGGCGATCAGCGGCTCGTCGGCAACGCGCGGCTCGGCGTTCTCGTCGGCGTCGATGGTGTCGCAGGAAGCCTGGTCCATGAACAGCGGGTTCACAGGCATGCAGAGCTTGTAGACCTTCATCTTGCGGCCCTTGGCGTCAACGGCGTTGGAAAGGGTCTCGTAGACAGCATGGCACTGCTCGTAGAACGGATACTCGGGATCGTCAGTCCAGATGCAGGCCATGACGCCCGGAGCGATGAACGTGGCGACGTCATCGATGTGACCGTTGGTCTCCTCGGGGTCGATGCCCTCCTTGACCCAGATGACCTTCTCGACACCCAGATAATCCTTGAGGTGTTCGTCCATATAGGCGCGAAGTTCCTCGCTCCAGGGCTCGAACTTCCTCTTGAACTTGGGCCAGATGGACTCGGGATCCTCTTCCTCCTCCAGAACCGCAGAGCAGGTGCGGCCCGGGGAAAGCAGGCACTGGTCGGTCACGACCACGGTACCTTCGCCGTCGACGGTGATGGAACCGCCCTCGAGGATCATGTCATCGGGACGATAACGACGACAGCCGGAAAGCTCAGCCATCTTAAGGGCGATCTGCTCGTCCTTGTCCCACGGGAAGTACAGGCCGTCGACAAGACCGCCATAAGCGTTGAAGTGCCAGTGGTTGGCGCGCTTATCGCCCTTGCCGTTGATAACAAAAGTGGCAGCGGTGTCGCGGAACCAAGCGTCGTCGGTGGTCATCTCGATAACGGTAACGTTCTCGTCTTCCTCAAAGACGGCCTTGCAGTTGGCGTAGTCGGCCTGATTGACGCATATGGTAACCGGAGTGAACTCCGCAATAGCGCGAGCGATGGCGGCATACTGCTTCTGAGCCGGCTTGGCGCCATGGACCCAGGTATCGGTGCGATGGGGCCAGCCCATCCACACGCGATCCTGCGGAGCGAACTCAGCAGGCATAAAGTAGCCGTCGGCCTTAGGGGTGGACTCGGACTCGGTGATCGTACGCATAAGATTTCCTCCAAATCGAACGATCGCTTGCTGCAGGCGGGTTACCCGCAGCCTAAAACCAAGAGGTGGCGGACGCCCGTTCCCCGGCAAAGGTCGGGGCGCCCGGCGCCGGTTTTCACGGAGTCGCACCGGCAAGCGACGACGTAACCTGGCGCGCGGAGACAAAACGCACGAAGGATACGGAAGAGAGATTGGGGCGGGCGGTGGTTACCAGAGCTATCGTTCACACCCACCCCGGGGAATGGTCAAGTAGCGAGGAGGGTTGGAGCCCCGAATCCGGGTGCTCTAGTCCTCTTCGGCCTCGGCGGCCTCCTCAGCGAGACGCTGAGCAGCCAGCTCGGGGGTGAGACCCTTGTACTCGGTCTCGCGACCCTTAGCACTGACGACGCGGACAACCTCGCCAATAAGCAAAAGCACGATGAAGATAACGATCATCGGGACCTTATCGCCAATCTCATCGACAGAGAACGGAATCAGCGTTGCAACGATAGCCAGAATCAGCTCGATGCAGGGAATAGCCAGCATGACCTTCATCATGGCACCCTTAAACGGGAACGTGAAGATGCGCTCGCGGTTCGGGTCGTTCTTGCGAAGGTTGAGGAACGCCGGGAACATCGGGATATAAGTGAGCAGCAGAAAGACGACGGAGGTGCCGAAGAGCATCCAGAAAACACCGTTGGAGATGGCGTCAATGGGAACCAGCTGCAGGCACAGCACCAGGGAGGCAACGATGGCGTTGACCAGGTTGGCGCCGTTGGGCATATCGTCATCCGAGATCATCGAGGCAAAGACCTTGGGCATGTTGCCGTGCTCGGCAGCGTAGCGAGCAACGGAGTTGACACCAAAGGACCAAGCAGCCATGTTGGCAAACAGGGTGATCAGGAAGGCGATGCAGATGATCTTAAAGATCATGGAGTCGCCCACCATGGTCTGGACAGCGTAGATCATGCCGTAGTCGGGATCGATGGAATCGGCCGGCACAGCAGCGCCGATGCCAAAACCAGCGAACAGGTAGATCACGGCGATAGACAGGCCGCCAACGATGATAGCCTTGGGGATATCGCGAGCGGGATCGGCCATATCGTCGGTCATGGTGCAGATGACCTCGAAGCCCATGAAGTTAAAGATGATGATCGACAGGTAGCCGAGCGCGTTGGTGTTGGTGAGCTCGGGCAGGAAGGTGGTAGCGGACATGTCGTTCGCAAAACCGTTCTCCATGGCATACCAAATACCCAAAGCGCCGACGATAACGGCAACGGCAACCTTGATGATGGCGCCGCCGTTCAGGACCCACTCGGAGTCGGCCGCCTTGGAGCGACCCATGAGGTAGACGATCCACACAAAGGCAAGATCGATACCCAACTTGGCGATCAGATTGAACTCGACGCCAAAGACCATGCCCAGAATGTCGGGGAACATGGTAGCCAGCGAGGCGATCCACAGCGGGTAGTTAACCCAGTAGTAGTACGAGATGCGGGCGCCCCACTTGTCGCCCAGGCCATCACGTACCCAGTCGTAAATGCCGCCCTCGTCGTCATAGGTGGTGCCGAGCTCGGCAACGACCATGCCATAAGGGAGCAGGAAGGTCAGGATCAGGAAGATCCACCAGAAGAACTGCTGGTTGCCAATGGCAGCAGCGGGAGCGGCGGCCTCGCAAACGAAGACGACGCAGATGATGGTCGAAATGACCGTCAAGAAGGAAAGCTTCTTCTTTCCGTCGCTCATGATGAGCTCCTTCGCTCAGTCTTGGACAAATCGAGACCCTTAAGATATTAAGACAATTGCCAAGCCTCGGTGAGCGGGCGACAGGAGACGAGCATCCGCCGCCCGCAAACGCGCTTCTACGATGAAGTTACGCGGTTATGCCAAACCGCGTAACGGCTCGACGCTGCAAGCGCCCCTAGGCGGCAATCTGACGTTCAATCGTCGGTCGCGTACCGAAGTACGCTTCCCTCCTCTTTCACGTCACCTTGCTCGTCTAGGGGCGCTTTCGCTGACTTATGCTCAACCTGCGATTGTTTTGCTTTGAGTCGGCTATTCGCTGTAACGGGTGGCGATGGCAGCTTGTACCATTCCGGCGCTCATGAGGTAGGTCACCAGGAAGTAGCCACCGTATGCTGCCAGGAAGATTGCACAGGTGAGGCCCACGGTGCCGCCGATGCTCATATTTCCGAATATGCTCACCATCTCGATGATCACCTTAAGTGCCACAAAGGAGTGCGCCAGGCCCACTGACAGCGGGAACAGGAAGAATACCGCTTGCTGCGCCATCACCGAATGGCGGATCTGGCGGTCGTCGCAGCCGATCTGTGCCAGCACACGATAGCTGCGGCTGCCGTCGGCCACGTTGGAGAGTTGCTGGATCGACAGAATCGCCGCGCATGCAACGACCAATACAAAGCCGATGTAGATGGCTAGGTAGCTAATAAGACCGTTCATTTGCGCTGCTTGCGTGTACATCTCGGAGCGTGTGATGAAGATTCCCCACGACCCCGGCTCCTTGCCGTCAACGAGCAGATTGTCGAGCACAGTGTTTTTAATGCTCTCGTCTGCCTCAGTCGTATCCATCCCCTGTTTGTAGTTAACGAGCAGGCTACTGGAATACGGCTGCAGATTAAGTTGGGACAACAGCTCGTCGGCAACGACGACGGTACCCGGATTACCGCCCATCGCCGAGTTGGCGATGGCCGCCGTATCTTCGTCCGACTTATCGGTTGCGGGCTTGAGCGTATGCCCGCCCAAGGTAAGGGCATGGCCGCCAGCCATATACTTGGTGTACAGGTCGACCAGCTCGCCGCCCATATCACATGTGAGCAGATACTGGTCGTGACCGATGTGCACCGGCTCCTCGCCCATCATCTGACGCAGTTTGTTGTACTGGCTCGCCGGCGTCACAAACAGACCCATCGTATCGGCATTGCTACCCCCGAACGCCTTGGGAAGCTTTTCGCCCATGATCTTGCACATCTCACTTGGGGTCACCGAAGGATCCGAGCCGCCAAGCGGGTAACTCAGATACGAATCAATCTGCACATGCTCACCGGCAACATCGGCGATATTGACCTTCTTGCCGGTCTCGTCGTTGTTGTCCGCCGACTTGCGCTCGCCATGCCATGCAGCGTACAAATCGACCGTTGTATCGGCCAGCGCCATGCGATCAGCCACATCAGACGGATTGACATACTCTTTGTAGTAGTCGAGCGTATCGGGCGTGTAATAGACATACGTCTGAGACACGTCAACAGGGTTACAGCGCTCCAGGTTTTCGTTCATCACATTGGCAATAGACATACCGCACGTCACCGAGGTAATGGCGAGGAACAGAATCATCGCGATGACGCCCATCGAAAAGCACACCGTATTGACCTTGGCCGAAAGCTGACGCACGGTAAACATATTGAGGCCGCGCCAGTACACGCCGCGCAGGCTCTGCAGCAGCTTGATAAGCATGCCCGAGAGTCCCCAGAACAGCGCAAAGGTGCCCACGGTAACCATAGCGGTCGTAATACCAAACTGGCTCATGGCCTCTTCCAGCTTGCTGTCCGTCGCGGTTAGCGGGAACCCATCACGTAGCAGACGGTAATAGGCCACGCCCACAAGCGCCACGCCCACGGCAAAGATGGCAATCGCGATCCAGGGGTTGCGTGTCTTGATGCTCTCGTTGCGACGCTCGGCACCCATGAGCTCGATGAGTTTGGTACGACGCACGGCGCGAAGGTTCAGCAGTAGCGTGAGCACAAACATTACGAGCATGCAGACAAGGGTCAGATTGAACGCATGCATCGAGAAAAAGAAGTGGAAATTGGCGATCTGTGTCTTAAAGAGCGAGGCCGTAAAGAACGTCATGAGCTGGGAGAGTCCCACACCCAGCACAATGCCGGCGACAAAGGCCACCACCGAGACAATCACCGTCTCGAGCGCCATGATAGTGGCGACGCGCCCGCGCCCCATGCCGAGCACCTGGTACAGGCCAAACCCCTTCTTGCGGCGTTTCATGATGAAGTTATTGGCATACACCATTAAAAAGGCCATGACACCGGCCAAAAAGTACGTCAGGTCGCCGAGCATGCTGCCCATAACCTGCGCCAAGCCCTCTTCATCGATTCCGGCGATGTCGACCTGCATCGAGATGGTATTAAAAGCATAGAAGACCGTGACGCCCAGGGTGAGCGTCAAAAGGTAGACGAGGTAGTCGCGGCCGGCGCGGCGGACGTTGCCCCAAGCGAGTTTACAGAGCATCGGAGCCCTCACCGCCCATCATGGCAACGACCTCCATAATGCGGTCGAAGAACTCTCGGCGGTCGGTGTCGCCGCGGCGCAGCTCGGTGAAGATCTTGCCGTCGCGAATGAACAGCACACGGCTCGTGTAGCTGGCGGCAAAGCTGTCGTGCGTGACCATGAGCACGGTGGCGCGTAGGCGGCGGTTAAGGGCCTCCAGGCTCTCGAGCAGCAGGCGAGCGCTCTTGGAATCGAGGGCGCCGGTGGGCTCGTCGGCCATGATCATGGTGGGGTCGGTAACGAGCGCGCGAGCCGCGGCAACGCGCTGCTGCTGACCGCCGGACATCTGGTAGGGATACTTGTCGAGCACCTGACTGATAGACAGGCGCGCTGCCACATCCTGCACGCGGGTCGAGATCTCTGCCGAGTTTGTGCGGGCGATGGTGAGCGGCAGAGCGATGTTCTCGCGTGCCGTGAGCGTATCGAGCAGGTTGGAGTCCTGGAAGATAAAGCCCAGCTCCTCGCGGCGGAACTGCGAGAGCTTGGCCTGCTTCATGCGCGTCACGTCCTGCCCGTTGATGCGGATCGTGCCACTTGTGGCGCTATCGATGGTCGACACGCAGTTGAGCAACGTCGACTTGCCCGAGCCCGAAGCGCCCATGATGCCAACGAACTCGCCGCGGTTGACGGTAAAGCTGACGTCGTTGAGCGCGCGGGTCACGTTGCCCAACGCGCCGTATACCTTTTCGAGATGCGCGACCTCCAGTACCGGGGTCGCCATGTGCGTGGTTTGCATACCGAGTCCTTTCTTGCGATTAGTCTACGGCATCTATAGTCGCAAGAAGACGAGTCGGCTACCATCGATATGGCTTACGCTTGCCTTACCGTTGTGTAAGGTACGGGTAGCCAGCCTGCCACGTGTTGATATTGAGAGAGGACTCCTGTTGAAGACTGTTCATGTTGCCGCTGTGATCATTCGCAAGGAAGGATCTGATGAGCTGCTTGCCGTGCAGCGCGGCTATGGCGACATGCAGGGACTTTGGGAATTCCCCGGCGGCAAGCTCATGCGCGGCGAGACGCCCGAGGACGCCGTACGCCGCGAGCTTATGGAGGAGCTGCAGGTAAAAGTCACCAACCTGCGCGATTTCTACACCGTTGAGTATGACTACCCCGATTTTCATCTCTCCATGGAGTGCTACTACTGCTCGCTCGCCGATGAATCCGATAAGCCTCAGAAGCACGACCGCCAGCTTGATATCCGCTGGATTCCGCGCACCTCGCTTGCCACGGTGGAATGGATGCCCGCAGACAAGGGGCTCATCGATGCCCTGAATGAGCTGAAGGAAGACCGGCTCGAGGCCAACGGCACTGTCAACGACGCCGAGGCCGCCACGACCGAACACCCCGCCACCAAGCCCAAGCGCGCACCTAAACGCCGCAGCAAAAAGCGCGCCAAGCCCGGCCTGCTCGACGGCATCGACACCTCGGACCTTTCCGCCGACGAGCGCGAACTGGTGCGCCGTCGCGCCGCCATCAAAAAGTCCATGAAGGGCAACAAGCGCGCCAACACCAAACCCGAGCTGCTCGTTCGCCAGCGCCTGCGGGCAGCAGGTCTTACGGGCTATCGCTTGGAATGGAAGGTTCCCGGCAAGCCCGACATCGCCTTCCCCGGCCGCAAGATCGCCATCTTCGTCAACGGCTGCTTTTGGCACCGCTGCCCCAAGTGCAACCCCAGCCAGCCCAAGCGCAATGTTGAGTTTTGGGAGGCAAAGTTCCGTCGCAACGTCGAGCGCGACCGTGCCGCCGTGGCAGCGCTCACCGAAATGGGCTGGACGCCCATAACCATCTGGGAATGCGAACTCAAAAAGGACCGCATCGACGCCACGATGGAAAAGGTCATCGAGCAGGTGCGTGCCGCGGCACCGCAACGCTAACAGCGAGCATTCACACGCTCCGCACGTCCGCGCCACGTCTACGCCACAAACCTTAGAAAGTCCTTAAGCTCAAAACCTTTCAAGAGTGTTACTCAATAGCCTTGACCTGCGGTTTCATCGTAACACCAAACCAGGTTAAGCCTTTCTTTAGCGCTTCTTTGCGGCAGCCGCGGCATAATACTGCCAACGCACGGGGCCTAGCAGCATACCCCGAGCGCAACCTTTTGGTGGACATCGAGGAGGCCGCATAAGCATGCATTCTTCCAATGACGCAGCACAGCAGCCATCCCTAAAACATGCAGACCTTTTCTCCTTCCCCCCGACACAGAGAAACGGTCTCCTCGACTCCCCCACCACAAAAACCAAGCGCTCAGCCGATCAGAGCCTCAACTTACGAGCATCCTTCGAAAAGCTCCAAGCATCCCTAGACAAGGCGTTCCCCGAACAGGCAAGAGCAATCTAAGCCCATCGCGCTTTATACTGATGCCATGCGAAACATGGATCACATAGAATTGCACCGCGGAGGACGCGAGGAAGCGTTTCCCGAGACCGCCGAAGACTGGCCCTATATTGCCGAACGCGCAGAATTCGCTCGCTATCCGGGCAATTCCGTCCCCTGGCACTGGCATTCCGAAGTTGAGCTTTTCTACATGGAGCAGGGAGCGATTGACTATCGAACGCGCGCGGCTCATGAGCACGTACGCTTTGAGGAAGGGTCCGCCGGCTTTATCAACGGCGGCGTTTTGCACAGCACGCTGCAATCACCCAATTCGGCACCAGCCATTCAAATGTTGCATATCTTTCAGCCGTCGATGCTCGGCGATCCCGCGGGACGCCTTCAAAAGCGCTATATCAATCCTTTGCTGCAATGTCGAGGCGTCGATGTGCTCAAATGGTCGCCCACCAACCCCGACGATATGCCCTTTATCGATTTGCTAAAGAGTTCCTTTAACCACGACCTTCAACGGCCGCAGAACGAGATGGCGCTTCGAAATAGTTTGTCAGAGCTCTGGATTCAGATTTACGCCAAGGCCGAACCGCTCTTTTCCTCCGACAACGCCTCTTGGATGACCAACCGCGACGTACAGTTCAAGGCAATCCTGGACTATATCCGCGCAAACTATGCAGCCGCTATAGATGTGCCCCAGATGGCATCTGCAGCCGGCGTAAGCGAAAGAGAGTGTTACCGCATTATCGAAGCTTGCGCAGGAACGACCCCGGCGGCATATCTGCGCGCATACCGCGTAAACCGTGCTTGCGAACTTTTGGCACACACCACGCGAACGGTCCAGACAGTCGCGCGCCAATGCGGCTTTGCGACAGCAAGCCATCTTGGCCAGGTATTTAAAGAACAAATGGGATGCACTCCTTCGAGCTATCGAGCAGCGAGGCAGAATCTCGATAGTACCAGGCAGAAATCCCGCTAGCCCTTCTTCTGTCACTGCATCAAACTTGCAGGCAAACAATGGATAGGAGCTACTATATGAAGTACTTTGACTATATCGTGTTTGACGTTGATGGGACATTGGCAGATACAGAAGAAAGCGTGCTGTCATCGCTTGACCAGATTGTCCAAGAAGAAACCGGCAAAACGCTCCCCCGACACGAGCTTGAATTTGCCCTCGGCATACCCGGCAAGGATGCCCTTGAGAAACTTGGGATCTACTCGCAGGCAACGTTGGATCGCTGGTGCCAAGTTGCCGCCAGCTTTAAAAGCACCATCAACGTGTTTCCAGGTTTGCTTGAAGTCATCGCAACACTCGCCGATAGCGGCTGCAAACTTGGCATCGTCTCCTCACGTGCGCGCGACGAATACGCAAAAGAAATTGCACCCCTTGGTTTCGATAAGTATTTTGAGCACATCATCCTTGTCGAAGACACAACCGAACATAAACCCGCACCCGCTCCCATGCTCGAATATCTCCGGCGTACGGGCGCGAATCCTGGCAACGTCGTCTACGTTGGCGACACCGTCTACGACGAACAATGCGCAACTTCGGCAGGGGTCAGTTTTGCCAGAGCGGCATGGGGACCACACCAAGACATCCCAAATGCCACCTACAACCTCGAAACCCCCAACGACCTGCTAACCCTAACAACCAAGTAACCCCCGCGCCCCACCCTTTCAGCCCCAACGCCACAAGGGCGACGACCTCGAGTAGGTCAACCTGGGAGGGACGAGGGCTTAGTTCCCCAATCTTTCCGCAGGGGGCAAAAAGCAACGTCTTATTTTTCCGACACTAACGCCACAAGGGCGATTGAGCAGGACGGTTTGGGCGGGTCCCGTACTTAGTTTCCAAAATCATTCCGCAGCGCGAAGGCCCCCGTTGTCAACGCTTCGAAGAAGGGAGACAACGGGGGCCTTCATGCGCGAGGACGTTTTGGAAACTAAGTACGGGACCCGCCCAAACCGTCCGGTGGGATCAGAGTACCCTTGCTGTTACTCTGCTTTGCCCACGGAGTTGAGGTTGGTCATGCGGATCTTAACCAGCTCGGTGATCTCACGCATGCCCTCCTTGGCCGGCTTCTTGGGGTCGAAGCAGGCGGGGTTCTCGGCCATGTAGGCCATGAAGCCCTTGGTGTAGGCCTGACGCAGCTCGGTGGCGTAGTTAACCTTGCAGATGCCGTTCTTCACAGCCTCGGCAACCTGCTCATCGGGCACACCGGAGGTGCCGTGCAGAACCAGCGGCACGTCGACGGCGTCGCGAATGGCCTTGACCACGGACTGCTCGATGTGCGGATCGCTCGTGTACACGCCGTGGCTGGTGCCAACGCCAATTGCGAGGGAGGTGCAGCCGGTACGCTCGACGAACTCCTTGGCCTCGGCAGGATCGGTGTAGGGGCTCTCGCCCTCAACCGCGGGACCGTCGTCCTCCTTGCCGCCAACCTTACCGAGCTCAGCCTCGACGGGCACGCCCATGGCGCGGCCAGCATCGGCGACGGACTTGGTCAGGGCGATGTTGTCCTCGAAGGACTCGTGCGAACCGTCGATCATGACAGAGGTGTAGCCAGTGCGGAAAGCCTGCATGCAGCGGTCATAGCCATCGCCGTGATCGAGGTGCAGGGCGACGGGCACGGAAGCGCGCTCGGCGGCAGCCTTGACCATGCCGTAGAAGTAGTCCAGACCAGCGGTCTTGATGGTGCCCGGGGTGGTCTGCATGATGACGGGGGACTTGGTCTCCTCGGCAGCGGCCAGAACGGCCATAACAAACTCGAGGTTCTCGACGTTGAAAGCGCCAACAGCGTAGTGGCCGGCCTGAGCGTCCTTGAGCATCTTTTCGGTGGTAACAAGTGCCATGAGCGTTTGCTCCTCTCCCTCGCCCGCATCTGGACATCGGGCGTAGTTGTTCACAAGGCATTTTACCTTGCGTTTTGCTGCGCTCATTGTATGAAAAGCGACGGTGTCGCACGCATGAGATATCACCGGCACACAGGTCAAGACACTCGTTTTTGAAAAGCAAACGGAAGGGATTCGCGCCGGATCCCTCTATACGACATTGAAGTTTTCAAGCGAATCATCTTTCTTTTATAGAAAAGATAAGTAATCGAAAGGCGTTTTCTTACTAAAAAAGAAAATGAACGAAAATAGTTTCAACATAATTCCTGCAAATTTCGGTTCAGGATGGAGCAGCAATGACCCACGCAACAAACCGCGCTTTCGCCGATGAGCGTCGTGCCGCCATCATGGAGATGCTCGAGCACAACGCCTCGGTGCAGGTAGCAGAAATCGCCCAGACCTTTGGCGTGTCCTCCGTCACGGCGCGCGCCGACTTGGACGCCCTCGCCGAGTCCGGCAAGCTGCGCCGCACGCATGGTGGCGCTGTGTCGCTCCAGAAGCGACTGACCGTCTCCACGCAGGATCGCCGCATCAATGTCAACGTCGCCGCCAAGCAGGCCATCGCGCAAAGCGCCATCAAGCTCGTCAATGACGGCGACACGTTGCTCGTCGACTCAGGCACCACCGCGCTCGAGTTTGTCCGGCTCCTCGACCAGCGCAACGGCATCACCGTCATCACGGCCGACATTACCATTGCCGATTACATCGACGAGAGCATGCCCTCAGTCGATGTCGTCATGCTGGGCGGGGCGCTGCGCAAAGGCCATCGTTATCTGTACGGACCGCTCACTATGCAGGCGCTCCAAATGGTCCACGCCAATCTTGCCGTCATGTGCCCTGGAGCTTTTGTTCCCGGCTGCGGCTTTACGACCGACTTTCCCCAGATGGCTGAGACCAAAACGGCTATGATCGCCGCAGCCCATCAAAGCGTCGCCCTCATGGACGCCAGCAAGGTTAACGGACGCGGTATGTATCGTTTTGCCGAGCTTGCCGACGTCGACACCATCGTGATGGACTGTGATCCCGATGGCGCCGTCGCCACCTCAATCGCCGAGACCGCCGACGACGCCCGCCCGAATCTCGTCATCGCCGGCGCTTAAACAAAAACCACCACAAAGGTACCTTTGTGGTGGTTTTGCTCGTTAAAAGCGAGATATCGCTACTTGGACAGCTCGTCAGCAAGGGCCTCGATCTGAGCGCGCGAGGCGTCGTTGAGCGAGCCCAGCACGGTCACCTTGTTCTGCGCCAGAGTGATGTCCTTCATGCCCTCGAGCTCCTTGGTCATAACCTTGGCAGCGGTGGGCGCCCAGGAGCCAGCCTCAACGAGTGCCACCGTACGGTTCTGATAGGCGTGCTCGGCAAGCGTATGGATAAAGGTGCTCACGAACGGGAAGATCTCGCCCTGATAGGTAATGGAGGCGAGCACCAGACGGTCATAGCGGAACGCGTCCTCAACGGCCTCGGCCATATCGTCGCGAGCTAGGTCAAAGACGGAGACCTTCTGGCCACGAGCCTCGAGCGCAGAAGCGAGCTCCTCAACGGCAGCCTTCAGATGACCATACACACTCGCATAGGCAATCGTGATGCCCTCGTCCTCGGGCTGATAGCTCGACCAGGTGTTGTAGGTGTCGAGGTAATAGCCCAGGTTCTCGCTAAGAACAGGACCGTGAAGCGGGCAGATGATCTGGATGTCCAGATTGGCGGCCTTCTTGAGCACGGCCTGCACAAACTTGCCGAACTTTCCAACGATGCCAAAGTAGTAACGGCGTGCCTCGCAGGCCCAACCCTCGGGATCCTCGATGTCGTTGGCGCCAAACTTGCCAAAGCCGTCGGCGCTAAAGAGCACCTTGTCGGTGGACTCGTAGGAGAAGAGCACCTCGGGCCAGTGAACGTTGGGGGCGCCGACAAACGTCAGGCTGTGGCCGCCCAGGTCGAGCACGTCGCCATCTTTGACGACCATCTTGCGCTCGGGGAAGTCGGTGCCAAAGTAGTTGACCATCATGCGGAAAGCACCCACGCTGGCCACAATCTGCGCCTGGGGATAGCGCTCCATAAAGGCGGCGATGCCAGCAGAGTGATCGGGCTCCATATGATGGACAACCAGGTAGTCGGGCGTACGGCCATCGAGCACGGCCTCGAGGTTGCCGAGCCACTCGTCGACAAAGCCAGCGTCGACCGAATCGGCGACAGCGATTTTATCGCCCAAGATAACGTAGCTGTTATATGCCATACCGTTCTCGGACACGTCGTACTGGCCCTCGAACAGGTCAATGTCGTGATCGTTGACGCCAATGTAGCGGATATCCTTGGTGATCTCCATCAGGCAAAGCCTCCTAGATAGACAAAAGAGCCCGTCTATCATAGCACTCGCCCTCGTAGCCACGGCCATCTGCCGGCATCCTTACCGATTGTTATTTAGGCGGAATATACCGCCGTTGACCTGCAAAAACTATACGCGATGAGCTGCCGTGGTATGTCGAACGATGAGCTGACCGGGAATGCGAATGGCGACGGTTTTGCCCGATGCCCCCGCCTTGGGAACCGCATGCTCGAATACCTCGCGCCCACGCTGATGCAAATCGAATCGAACGGTCGTGAGCTCGTTATGCGCGACAAAGTCGTCGAGCGAGTCATCGACGCCCACCACGCTCACGTCCCCGGGCACGCGCAGACCGCTATCGCGCAGCGCTGCAATCGCGCCATTTGCCATCTGGTCGTTTGCCGCATAGATCGCCGTCATGGTGCGGTCGTTCTCGGCCAGATATCTGCCGGCCTCGTAACCGCTGTTGGCAGACCAGTCGCCCTCGAGCGGCTCTGCCGGCTCGATGTGTTTACGCTCGAGTGCATCCTGCCAACCGGCGCGACGAAATTGCTCGTCGACCGAGAACGACGGGCCACCGATATAGCGAATCTGCTCGTGTCCCAGCTCAAACAGGTGATCCATAAGCAATAGCGAGCAGCCGTAATGGTCGGAATCGACCGTGGTCACGCGCGGATGCGCGTACATGGTGACGATAACCGTGCCAATGCCCGGCAGTGGATTGAACGTCTCAAAATCGGGAGCCATACGGCTCATGCCGATAATGATGCCGTCCACGGGCAGCGCGGCCATACGACGCGTGGCCTCGGCAAGCGAAAACTCCTCGGTCTTGGACATCTCGACCAGTGTGATGGCGCAATTATGCTCGCGAGCAGCGCTGGCGATCCCGTCGATCATTGAGAGGTTGCCAAACTTGGTGACATCGTTGACGCACAGACCGACCGAATGGTAACGGCCGTCGCGCAGCGAGCGACCGGCATAACTCGGACGAAAGCCGAGCTCTTGCATAGCGGCCTGCACGCGCTGGCGCGTCTGCTCGTTGACGTTAGGAAGGCCGTTGGCAACGCGCGAAACCGTCTGCTGCGAAACACCGGCAGCGCGGGCAACGTCGGCCATGGAAACCGGGCGCGTACCTGTATCGTTGGAAGGGCGCCTTGCCACAAAATCACCTTCGCTCTCGCAAGATCTGAATAGCGTGAATGTCGGCCCGAGCGGAAGCACGCCCCGCACCGAGGCCCGCTATCGTCGGACGCATGTTAACGTACTCTACTTTTTCTATCAGCGGTTCTTTTGCTCCATATGTTCATACGGCCACACCGTTCACGGCCGAAAATCTACCGATTACCAGATTCTCAGAAATAGATATGCGTTGTGTTATGAGTACGTTAACATACCCATTAACGTGCAGCACCGCGACCGTCTGGTTTGTGGTGCTCATAATTGTTAACGTACTCATAATGACACGGACCAGTCTCTCCGGCGTCAAGGAAAGGACCCGTATGACCGCCCCCGACGAAAAGACACTCGCCGCCCTCACCAAGCTGTTTGAGGAGGAGTTTGGCCCCATCGGCGACCGCCAGGTGCTCTACGTGCACGCACCCGGCCGTTCCGAGATCAGCGGCAATCACACCGATCACGAGGGTGGCCATGTTATCGCCGGCTCGCTCGATGTAGCCGTCGACGGCATCGCCGTGGCAACCGACTCCAACAAGGTCCGCGTCGCCGACGAAGGCTACCCCACGTTTGAGATTACCCTCGACACGCTGGATGTTCAGGAGTCCGAGAAGGGCACGTCCGCAAGCCTCGTGCGCGGTATGGCCCACGAGGTCGCAGCGCTTGGTGTTGAGCCCAAGGGCTTCGACTTTGCCTTTACCTGCTCCGTCCCTTCGGGCGGCGGTCTTTCGAGTTCTGCTGCTGTCGAGGCGGCATACGGCCGCGCCATGGAAACCCTCTGGGGCTCACCCGCAATTGAGCCCGTCGCACTCGCCCAGATGAGCCAGCGCACCGAGAACAACTACTATGGCAAGCCCTGCGGTCTTATGGACCAGGCCGCCGTTTGCTTGGGCGGCCTCGCCTACATGGACTTTGAGGACCAGGCTCAGCCTAAAACCCAGAAGCTCGAGCTCAACTTTGAGGATCACGGTTATGCGCTCGTGCTCGTTAAGGTCGGCGCCGACCACGTGGCAGCCACCGACGACTACGCCGCCGTTCCGCGCGAGATGCAAGACGTCGCCGCCGAGTTTGGCAAGGCACGCCTGTGCGAGGTAAACGTTGCCGATTTTGACGCCAAGCTCCCCGAGCTGCGCGCCAAGCTGGGCGACCGTGCCTGCCTGCGCGCCGTTCACTACTGGTACGAGAACGGCCTGGTCGATAAGCGCTGGGCGGCCCTGAACGCCGGTGACATTGACCAGTTCCTGGTCCTGACGCGCGAGTCCGGCGCCAGCTCTGCCATGTACCTGCAGAACGTTGTTGCCAAACTGGGTGCCGAGCAACCTTCCATGTACGCGCTTGCTCTTGCCGAGCATGTGCTTGACGGCCGCGGCGCCGTCCGCATCCATGGCGGCGGCTTTGGTGGCACCATCCAGGCCTTTGTGCCGCTCGATCTGGTCGACACCTTCATTACCAAGATGAACGGCTGGCTGGGCAAGGGCTCTGCCCGTCACTACGCCATCTCTGACAAGGGGGCTTACGCGGCATGGCTGTAATGACTGACGTGCGCGAGGCCGCGCAGAACCTGATCGAATACGCTATCCACCGATCGATGATCGGTCAGGACGATCGCATCTGGGCATACAACACCATTCTGGAGTGCATAGGCGCCACGGGTCCCGCGCTCAACATGACCTGGGCGCTGCAGAACGAGAAGCTCTCGCTCTTGCACCCCGATACGCTCCCCAATTTTGACCTGGAGGGCACGCTTGCCGCGCTTTCCGAGGTCGCCGTTGTCAGCGGTGCCGCCGAGGACACGGCATCGGGCCGCGACCGCATCGCCATGCGCATCATGGGCGCGCTGATGCCGAGACCTTCGGTTGTAAACGAGGAATTCAACGGCCGCATGGGCGTCAACGAGCCCCGCGCCGCGACCGACTGGTTCTACGGCCTGTGCTGTGACGCCGGTTACGTGCGCCGCGCCGCCATCGCGCGCAACATCAAATGGAGCACTTCCACCAACTGGGGTGACCTGGAGATCACCATCAACCTGTCAAAGCCCGAAAAGGACCCGCGCGATATTGCCGCAGCCGGTGCCGCCAAAAACACGGGCGAGAAGTATCCCGCCTGTCAGCTCTGCATCGAAAACGAGGGCTACCCCGGACGCTCCGCCGCAGCCGACGGCGGCGCTCACCCCGCCCGCCAGAATCTGCGCGTTATCCCCATCCAGCTCGACGGCGAGCGCTGGGGCTTCCAGTACAGCCCGTACGCGTACTTTAACGAGCATTGCATTGCCATGAGCTCCGAGCATCGTCCGATGCACGTGGATCGCAAGAGCCTCTCCTGTTTGCTCGACTTTGTGGACCTGTTCCCGCACTACTTTATCGGCTCCAACGCCGACCTGCCCATCGTGGGCGGCTCGATTCTGTCGCACGACCACTTCCAGGGTGGCGCACACGAGTTCCCCATGATGCATGCCGCCGAGGTCTTGCAGTTTAGCGTGCCCGGTTTTGACCAGGTCAGCGGTACCGTGCTGCGGTGGCCGCTCTCGGTGCTGCGCCTGCGCTCGCATGACCGCGCTCAGCTGCTCGACGCTGCCGAGAAGATTATCCTCGCCTGGCGCGAGTGGACCGATGAGTCGGTTGGCGTCGTCGCGCACACGGCCGACGGCGTAGCGCACAACACCGTGACGCCCGTCATCCGCCGCGTCGACTCCCGCGGCAACGCCGGCGGCGAGATCTACGAGGCCTACCTGGCGCTTCGCTGCAACATCACGACCGACGAGCATCCGCTGGGCGTTTTCCACCCGCATGCCGAGTATCACCACATTAAGAAGGAGAACATCGGCCTGATCGAGGTTATGGGCCTGGCCATTCTTCCGCCGCGCCTGGTTCCCGAGCTCGGCGCTGTCCGCGAGCACCTGCTGGCGGCCAAGGCGGATGCCAGCTACGACCTTGCCGGCGCGCTCGAGGGCGATGATCTTTGCCGCAACCATGCCGCGTGGGCCGAGGATGTCTATGTCCGCCGTTCCGACGAGCTTACGGCGGATAACGCCATCGATATCCTGCACGAGGAGGTGGGCGTGGTGTTTGGCCACGTGCTCGACAACGCCGGCGTCTTTAAGTGGGACGAAGCCGGCCGCGCCGCCCAACAGCGCTTTATCGACTCACTGTAATGATCCCTTGGGGACGGAGGAAAACGGATCATTTCGTCCTCAAGGCAACGGCGCCCGCCGGCAACATCGCCGACGGGCGCCGTTTTTGAGTGTTCGGCGTCGCGACTCCTAGAGTTCAGTCACGACAACGCTGTTGTAGACCTCGTCCCAGCGGTCCATGACCAGGTGGCCGGTCTTGGGATCCATGGCGTTGAGCTTGCCGCAGGTATTGGCGGTCTTGAGCACCGTGACGTCGTCGGCACCAGCAGCAATGGCATGCGCAAAGCCGGCGATGGTCGAATCGCCGGAACCTGTCGCGTTCACAGCCGCAATCGCGGGCGTCTTGGCGCGGAACGCGTGTCCCTCATGGAAGCCCACCGAACCGGCAGCACCCATCGAGACAACAACCCAGGGAATACCGGCAAAGCGTCCATCGGCGGCAAGCGCCTCGCGCAGGGCATCGACATCGTCGGTCGTAAAGGACGTACCCAGCAGACCGTTAATCTCGGTCAGGTTGGGCTTTACGAGCTCAGGCTTAGCGTCGGACTCCAGCGCGGCTTCCAGCGATGCACCCGAGGTGTCGAGCAGTACCTTGGCGCCCGCCTCCTCGGCGATCTTGACGAGCTCGGCATAGTAGCCGACATCGACACCACGCGGCAGCGAGCCCGAAAGCGTCACAACGTCCGCCTTCGCTGCAAGCTCGGCGAACTTGGCCGTAAAGGCCTCGAGCTCGGCCGGGGCGATCTGCGGGCCGCTCTCCAGCAGCTCGGTCTGATTGCCCTCGTGCAGAATATTCAGGCAAATGCGCGTCTCACCGGCAATGGGCACAAAGTCGTTCTTGACGCCATCGGCATCCATAAGCTCGGCCATATAGGCACCCATGTGACCGCCAAGCAGGCCGGTTGCAAGTACGTCGTCGCCCAGCTGCAGCAGCACACGGCTCACGTTGAGGCCCTTGCCGCCAGCAGTCTTTTCGGGCGTCACACGGTTCACGTCGTCGATGATCAACTTGTCGAGCTGATAGCGCGTATCAATCGACGGGTTCATGGTAACGGTCAGAATCATGTTGAACTCCTGTTCCGGGGCGGCATGACCCGCCCCAAACATACGATAACTCGTTAAAGGATCTCGATCTCAAAGCCGCGGGTAACAGTCTCCCCCGGCTTAGCCACCAGGCAGCCACGCTTGTGCTCCAGGATATCGTCCTCGTCGGAGCAGGTGGACAGACCACCCCACGGTTCAACAGCCACAAAGTCGCCCTCTGGCTTGCTCCACACAATCAGGTACGGCATATCGGGGAACGTCAGGCGCACGCCCTTGTTCTCGGTTTTCTTGGTCAGCGTAACCACGCGGCTCTCGAGCACGTCGAAGATGGTCTCCGCGAAGTCAAAGAGTTCATGGGTAAGCGGCAGATCGTGGCCGACCATCGGGTTCTTGCTACGGTGCTCGACATCGATCAGGCCTGTGGAGGGAACAGCGGTGCAAAGCTCGGTCGCCTCACGCTGATCGAAACGAAGTTCATAGTCGTCGTAGGACTCGCCCTCGTCGAGCGGGCACTTAAAGCCGGGGTGACCACCCACAAAGAATGGCATATCCTCGATGCCCTCATTGGTCACCTCGTACGACACGGCCACCTTTTCCGAATCGATCGTGTAACGAGCAACGATCTTAAACGGATACGGGTACTGCTCGAGCAACTCGGCATGGTCGGCAGAGCTTAGGCTCAGCGCAACCATGTTGTCACTCTGCTTCTCGAGCTTCCACTCCTGCTTGCGGGCAAAACCATGGCGGGCGAGCTTGACCTCGCGACCACCCATAGTCATCGCGCGACCGTCACGAAGGCCGCCGCAGATCGGGAAGCAAATGGGTGCCTGGCCCGACCAGACCGAAGAATCACCCTGCCACAGGTACTCACGGCCGTTGGCCGCAATAGAAGTGAACGACCCGCCCGCCGTGCTCAGTGCTACGCGGATAGAACCGTTATCAAGAACAAACTCCATAGGAGCCTTCCCTTTCTTACGACAGCCCGCCAAGTCAATAGGGCCGATAGAAAACCGGCCCGCGCCCCCTCACAGAAACGCGAGCCGTCAACGGACTAGTAAATTACGCCGGATACCCGCTAATCATGGTATTCGCCGCGGTCCCACTTCTCCAGGAACTCGTCAAAGAAGTGCGGGTCAGCCTGAGCCTCGGCGTCGGCCTTGTTGCAGGCATCGATCTTGGCGATCAGGGCATCGTGCTCGGGGGTCTTCTCGTAGGGCTCCTCCAGGAAGGCAAGCATAATGTCGGCCATCAGGAACTCGCCGGTGATCTTGCCGCCAAAGCCCACGATGTTGGCGTTGAGCTCGCGACGGGCATACAGGGCAGAGGTCATGTCGCGAACCAGGGCGCAGCGGGCGCCGGGAACCTTGTTGACGGCGTTAGTGATGCCGATGCCGGTGCCGCACAGGGCCACGCCAAAGTCAGCCTTGCCGCTGGCAACAGCCTCGCCCACGGCCTTACCGTAGATGGGATAGTGCGTACGGGTGTGGCTGTAGGTGCCGCAGTCGAGCACCTTGTAGCCAGCCTGCTCCAGGCGGTCGGCCAGATAGATCTTCTCGTCCGTAACGATATGGTCGCAACCGATTGCGATGGTCTTCTTCATCAGAACGTCCTTTCGTCTGAATTCACAAGTTGAGGTAGAAGTTCGAGTTCTCGGTGGCTCTCGTTAGGCCATCTTGTTGAGCATGTCGACACGGATCTGGTGACGGCCGCCGGCGTACTGGGCGCGCAGGAACTCGCGGGCGATCTTCTTGGCGACCTCGGTGCCCACAACGCCCGGGCCCATGGTGACCATGCGCGAGCCGTTGTGCTCGCGGGTCATGTAGGCGGAACGCTCGTCGGAAATGTTAGCGACGACCATTCCCTTGATCTTGACGGCGGCCATATAGGAGCCGACGCCGTACTTATCGAATGCGAAGCCCTGGGAATCCTTGTGCTCCAGCAGGTCCTTGGCAACGGCGGTCGCGGAATCGACAAAGTCCGCGGCAGGGGTCTCGGAATAGTCGACGACCTCGTGACCGTCGGCGATGAGCATCTCCTTGATGGACTCCTTCATCGACATACCGTCGGCATCGGAAGCGATTACAACCCTCATGACATCCTCCTTGAGAGATACGCAGGTGCGTAGTTTCTGTTTGGAAGTGTTGAATCGCGTTCAGGTCCGGGCATCTGAATGTGCGGTTCTTCACTGTTCATGTTTATTTGAACACATTCGAACAGTAACTGCAACAACTATTTGTTTATCTTTGTTCTTTTTTGAACAAATACCGTTCACGGATGATTGTTGACCGTTTGGGATCGTGAAAGCTTCGTCCTGGCACGTCTTCAACAAACAAAAGGGACGGCCGAGAACGAGTCTCGGCCGTCCCTTTGCGGTATGCCCCAGCAAATACAGCTGTTTTAGCTACTCGACCTGCCTACCCTTTTTGGTGTGCTTGGACGGAGCACTCAGAAAGCGGCCCGTCAAATAGTTCGCCGGGCCGGAAATATCAATCCCCAGCAGCACATGCCCCAGCCACAGAAACGCCGCGAGCACCAGCAATGGAATCACGCACGAGGTCACGATCATCACGATGACGCCTTCGATGAGATCGGTCACCTGCTGCACAATCTCATCGGTCATCTGCTTGGCGCCGCTGGTCACCGACGTGACAAGACCCGAGGCGCCGTCGGCAAGCTGCTCAAGCACGTTCTTGGACTCTGTGGACTCGGCCTTTTTCTTGCTTGCCTTGGAGTTATCACTATCTTCCGCATTCGCAGCGTCAGTCGCCTTTTGCTCAGCCGCTTCGATGCTCACTCGATACGTTTCGTCGACCTTTTGCGACACCCATACACTTGCAGGCACCAACGCCATGCCGATCATGGCGACCACCAGCACGCGCGTCGCCACGCGACGAAGGACGGCGCTGGTGCTCCAGCGTCCGTGAATGCCAAGCGACACCGCGAAGAGTACGAACGAGAACGGGATCAGGATGCCCAGACCAACCGACCACAAAATCGTAAGCAAATATTTCTCGAGGTATAGCACGGCAAGCACGATGCCCAAGTTACCCGAAAGCTGTGCGAGCTGCTCGGCAACCGGCGTTCCCGTATCGCCCGGCAGCGCAGTGATGCCCGCAGACAGCGCCACGCACGAGGTCGTGAGCGCCAGTACGTTACCTTTCTTTTGATCGATGACCTCGATGGTGGAGTCCCAAGTTTTGGTATCGGCGAAATGCGGACGGGCCACAAAGCCCGACAGCAACGCCAGCACCACAAGGGCAACGATGATACCGATCTGCAGCTTTTTGTTTGCGCACACGACATCGGACAGGCTGGGCTGCAGCTCTGTTACCGTCGTGTGCTCGGTTATCTGGACAGGACGCCCATGAGCCATCTCGTTCGCGTCTCTCTTTTGAATCGATCCGTTGTCCGGCATTTGGATACCTCCTCATTCCGGCCTGTATTGCGGATGGAAGTATACCCACCCAGCGAAAAACCGAACGGCAAGACGAACGGAGCGCACCAAGACTGTCCCCAATGCCTAGTCGTTTAAGAACGCCCCAATGACTATCTCCGGATGAGTTGCGGTGGAATAGGGATTGTTTTGCGCCCGCCGGCCCCTATTCAGTCCCTATTTCACCGCAACTTGGAGGAGGACAGAAAAAGCCCTGCCGCGGGTATGAACTGCGCCCCAAATCTTGGACGCCCTAAATAGCGACTAGTTGGAGTGGGTATGATGAATTGGACACCTAGTTAAGAGCGAAAGGTGTTCAAGATGACCCAAAGAAGAAAGCGATACGACAGGCAGTTCAAGGTCTCGGCGGCAAAGGTGGTCCTGTCCGGGGAAATGACGGTCAAAGGCCTATCGGAGGAACTCGGCATAAAGGATTCGACGCTGAGAAGGTGGGCCCGCGAATACGAGGAGATGGGAGACGGCGCGTTCCCCGGAAACGGCTCCCCGAAGATCAACAAGGACTACGAGATCGTGAAGCTCAAGAAGAAGGTCGAGGAGCTCGAGCGCGAGAACGAGATACTAAAAAATTTCCGGGCCTTCTTGAGTCAAGACCATGCGTGAGGTTCGAGTTCCTCAAAGAGCATAGGGGCGAGATCGGCCCCATCAAGAAGGCATGCGGGCTGATGAAAGTCTCGAAATCCGGTTTCTACGAGTATCTCGGCCGGAAGAAGTCCGACGCCCAGATAGAGCGGGAGGCGATCGAAGGTTTCGTCGTCGAGGCCTTCGAGCGGCACAAGGGCCGTTACGGCTACCGGCGCATCAACCGCGAACTGCGAAAAAGCGGCATCGTCGTGAGCGAGAAGCGCGTGCTCCGCATCATGCAGAAGCTCGGACTTGCCGGAAAGGGCGCGACCCGAAAACACCGCATCCAGAAGAAGGTCGAGCCGGGAGACCCTCGGTTGAACCTGGTAGAGCGCGCTTTCACCGTGGGCGAGCGCAACAGGCTTTGGGTGGGCGACATCACCTACATACCCACAAGAGAAGGGTGGCTCTATCTCGCAGCCGTGATAGACGCCTTCTCCCGCAAGGTCGTGGGCTGGTCGATGTCCGAGCGCATCACCGAGAAGGTCGCGATCGACGCGATGGAGCAGGCGGTCGGCAGGGAGGGTCCGCCAGATGACGGCAGCCTCGTCTTCCATGACGATCAGGGCGCGCAGTACACCTCCCGTTCATTCCAGCGGTGTCTGGACTCGCATGGCATAGTCCAGTCGGTATCAAGGCCCGGCACGCCGCTGGACAACGCGGTGGCCGAGTCGTTCTTCAAGACGCTGAAAAGGGAATTGGTGAAAGAGAGGAGCTATGGGACGAGGGACGAGGCCAAGCAGGACATCTTCAAGTACATAGAGCTCTATTACAATAGGGTGCGCATGCATTCCACCCTGGGCTACATGTCTCCAGTGGAATACGAGCGGCAATACGCTTGAGGATCCTTAAAAGAAAGTCCAGTTTATCCTTCCCACTCCATTTCTTTATGCGCGTTGATTTGAGGGTGAAGCATGATGTCGAGGCCAGGAAGGCGGCCATAGGGCTCTTCGAGCTCGGGCACGGGTATAAATCTGCCGCGATTGCCCTTTCGCTTCCCGCGGAAGCCGTGAGAAGATGGCAGGAGATATACCGCGCGTTCGGGAGCGAGGTGCTGCTGCGCATGGACGGAAAGCAGGGCAGGTACACATACGAGCAGAAGGT
>JAXJNG010000033.1:0-121276 GCA_036312785.1 Collinsella sp. | reverse complement strand
TCTACGCCCGCAACACCGTCACCAACGACGTGCTGTACAAGGAGGGCCTGGACCTTCTCGTCGTGCCCTCCGCCGAGCTCTCCCGCGGCCGCGGCGGCCCGCGCTGCATGAGCATGCCCTTCTGGCGCGAGGACCTCTAAGTCTTTCCGTTTCCGGTGCGGTCCCCCTACAACCGCACCGGCTTCGCCCGTTAAACGGGCAACACTGATACTTACGTAATTCATTTCTTCGAAAGGAATCGAACCATGGGTGTTAACCTCTCCGGCCGTAGCTTCCTCAAGCTTCTCGACCTCACCACCGAGGAGATCGAGTACCTGCTCAAGCTCTCCAAGAACTTCAAGGATATGAAGCGCGCTGGCGTTCCGCATCGCTATCTCGAGGGCAAGAACATCGTTCTGCTCTTCCAGAAGACCTCCACTCGTACCCGCTGCGCCTTCGAGGTCGGCGGCATGGACCTGGGCATGGGCGTGACCTATCTCGATCCGGGTTCGTCGCAGATGGGCAAGAAGGAGTCCATCGAGGACACCGCCCGCGTTCTCGGCCGCATGTATGACGGCATCGAGTTCCGTGGCTTTGCCCAGGATGACGTCGAGGAGCTCGCTGCTAAGTCCGGCGTGCCCGTGTGGAACGGCCTGACCACTGAGTGGCATCCCACCCAGATGCTCGCCGACATCCTGACCGTCCAGGAGAACTTCAACTACGACATCAAGGGCAAGACCCTCGTCTTCATGGGCGACTGCAAGAACAACGTTGCTCGCTCCCTCATGGTTGTCTGCTCCAAGCTCGGCATGAACTTCGTGGCCTGCGGCCCCGAGGAGTGCATGCCCGCCGACGACGTCATCGAGGCCTGCAAGCCCATCGCCGAGGCCAACGGCTGCACCATCAAGCTGACCACCGACGTCAAGGACGGCGTCACCGGTGCCGACGTTATCTACACCGACGTGTGGGTCTCCATGGGCGAGCCCGACGAGGTCTGGGCCGAGCGCATCGCTCAGCTCACTCCGTATCGTGTTACCTCCGAGGTCATGGCTATGGCCAACCCGGGTGCCATCTTCCTGCACTGCCTGCCCAGCTTCCACGACACCAACACCACCATTGGCGCCGAGAAGTGCGAGCAGTTCGGCATCACCGAGCAGGAGGTCACCGACGAGGTCTTCGAGAGCCCCGCTTCCAAGGTCTTCGACGAGGCCGAGAACCGCATGCACACCATCAAGGCTGTCATGTACGCCACGCTCAAGTAAGAGCATCTAGCATCTCGCTCGGGGTGTATTGTTGAACACCCCGAGCGGCTGTGTCTGGTAAATATCTCGCGTCGGGCGGTGGGCACGGCACGGAAGATCCGCTTCGCACGAGAAAGTTAAATGATTTATGAAGGGGGGATGAGAACTATGACTGAGACCGCTAAGAAAAAGCGCGGTATGCCTTCATCGTTCACCATTCTTCTTGCTCTGCTGGCAATTGTCGCAGTGATTACCGTTATCGTCTCCGGCACGTCCGGCGGCGCGGTTACTGCCGCCCGTCTGAGCGATTTCTGCACCGCCCCGATTAAGGGCTTCGCTGACGCTCTGCCCGTCTGCCTCTTCGTTATGATCCTGGGCGGCTTCCTCGGTATGATGACCGAGACCGGCGCCCTGGACAACGGCATCGCCGTTCTGGTGCAGAAGCTTAAGGGCAACGAGATTATGCTCATTCCCGTGCTGATGCTCATCTTCTCCCTCGGTGGTACCACCTATGGTATGTGCGAGGAGACCGTTCCCTTCTACGCCCTGCTCGCCGCTACCATGATGGCCGCTGGCTTCGACCCCATGGTCGGTGCCGCTACCGTCCTGCTCGGCGCTGGCTGCGGCTGCCTGGGCTCCACGGTTAACCCGTTCGCCGTCGGCGCTGCCGTCGACGCTCTGACCGGCGTTGGCATTGAGGTCAACCAGTCCATCATCATCGGCCTCGGTGCCGTCCTGTGGATTGTCACTACCGCTATGTCCATCTTCTTCGTGATGAACTATGCCAAGAAGGTCAAGGCTGACAAGGGTTCCACCATCCTGTCGATGCAGGAGCTCAAGGACGCCGAAGAGGCTCACGGCAAGGCTGCTTCCGAGGTCCACAAGGAGGTCAAGCTCACCGGTCGTCAGAAGGGTGTTCTGATTGCCTTCGCCTTCACCTTCGTCGTCATGATCGTCGGCTTCATTCCGCTGGCCGACCTCAACGAGGGCGTCGCTAACTTCTTCGACGCTGGCGCTGTCTACGACGCCGACGGTAACGCCGTCGTCCAGGGCTGGTCTGCCCTGATCACCGGCCTGCCCATTGGCCAGTGGTACTTCGACGAGGCTTCCACCTGGTTCTTCCTCATGGCCGTCCTGATCGGTATCATCGGTGGCCTGTCCGAGAAGCAGATCGTTAACACCTTTATCACCGGCGCTGCCGACATGATGTCCGTTGTTCTCGTCATCGCCCTCGCCCGTGGTATCTCCGTCCTCATGGCTAACACCGGCCTCGACGTCTTCGTCCTCGACGCTGCCGCCAATGCTCTGGCTGGCCTGTCCGGCGTGATCTTCGCTCCCATGAGCTTCCTGGTCTACTTCGGCCTGTCCTTCCTGATCCCCTCGACCTCTGGTATGGCTACCGTCTCCATGCCCATCATGGGACCGCTGGCTGTTAAGCTCGGCTTCTCGCCCGAGGTCATGGTCATGATCTTCTCCGCCGCCATCGGTGTCGTGAACCTGTTCACCCCGACCTCCGGCGCCATCATGGGCGGTCTCGCCCTGGCCAAGATCGAGTGGACGACCTGGCTCAAGTTTGCCCTTAAGCTCATTGTCGCTCTCTCCGTCGTCTGCGCCGTCATCCTGACCGTTGCCTGCGTGCTGATCTAAGTACCCAACGGGTACCCCACGGAAACCTTGACGATCCTGTAAAGGATCACCTGGTCATCGTCTGTCCGGTGGGGTCAACCCACCGGTAGACTCCTACCTTTAGCCCCCTCCCGTTCCGTGCGCGGGAGGGGGCGACTTTTTGTTCCGCGGTTTTACCAAACCGCGGAACCGGTCGACGCTACGCGCCGTCCAGAACGACAATTTGTCATTCAAAAGGCAAGGCATGACCAAAAGGTCTATGCCTCGCCTTTTTCATGCCAACTTGTACGTTCTGGACGGCGCTCGCTGTCCGTCCTCTGCCTGCGGCGCTTTCCATTGTTGGTGCAGAGGGCGCTTTGCCTACTCTGGTGGGCTTTCGCTGGCTTATGCTCAACCTGCGACGTTTCCATTATTGATACAAAGGCCAGGTTTGTTTGAACCAAAAAGGGGAAGTTGCGGTGGAATAGTTCCTGTTTGGCCGTCTTGAGGGGTTAAACGGGAACTATTTCACCGCAACTTATCGATGGCGTGTTTGGTTGGTGCCAGTTGATTGCTTGGGCGTTGGGGAGGGTCTGCTCCGTTATAATCGCCTAGAACATTAATTGGAAACGGGACGGGAGCCATACATGCGCCAGGGTTTCGACAACGCGAAATATATCGAGCTGCAGGCCGCTCATATTAAGGAGCGCATCTCGCAGTTTGGCGGCAAACTCTATTTGGAGTTTGGCGGCAAGCTGTTTGACGACTATCACGCGAGTCGCGTGCTGCCGGGTTTTGAACCGGACAGCAAGTTCCGCATGCTCAAGAGCATTGCCGATGACGTTGAGGTTATCATCGCGATCAACGCGAACCACATCGAAAAAAACAAGGCTCGTGGTGACCTCGGTATTACCTATGACGAGGATGTGCTGCGCCTGGTTGACCTGTTCCGCGGCAACGGCTTTGCCGTCGCGGCTGTGGTCATCACCCAGTACGCCGGCCAGCCTGCTGCCGATGTGTTCCGCAACCGCCTGAACGCGCTCGGTATTCCCGCCAAGCTGCACTATCCCATCGAGGGGTATCCGCACGATGTCGATCTGATCGTGTCCGACGATGGCTACGGCAAGAACGAGTTTGTCGAGACCACCCGACCGCTCGTCGTGGTCACTGCCCCCGGTCCTGGCTCGGGCAAGCTTGCCACCTGCCTGTCTCAGCTCTATCACGAGCACAAGCATGGCACGGCCGCCGGCTATGCCAAGTTTGAGACCTTCCCGGTCTGGAATCTTCCTCTGACGCATCCGGTCAATATTGCCTACGAGGCCGCCACGGCTGACCTCGACGACGCCAATATCATCGATTCGTTCCACCTTGAGGCCTACAACAAGACCACAGTCAACTACAACCGCGACGTCGAGGCCTTCCCGGTGGTCCGTGCTCTGATGGAAAAGATCCTGGGCAAGAGCCCCTACCAGAGTCCTACGGACATGGGCGTCAATATGGTCGGCTTTGCCATCACCGATGACGATGCCTGCCGCGACGCTTCCAAGATGGAGATCGTCCGCCGCTACTTTACCGCGGTCGAAAATGTGCGCCGTACCGGCGTGGGCGATGAGCAAGTCGACCGTCTCAAGATTATTATGAAGAAAGCCGGCATCGATAAGAACTACTCACCGGCGCGCTCGGCGGCCCTCACCAGGGAGCAGCTGACGGGTGGTCCCGTGGGGGCCATGGTCATGCCCGATGGCTCCGTGGTGACCGGTAAGACCTCCACGCGCCTGGGCGCCGCAAGTTCGCTCATTATGAACGCCCTCAAGCACGTCTCGGGCGTCGACCTTGAGCTCGAGGTTATCAGCGATGAGGCGATCGAGCCCATCAGCAAGCTCAAGACGCATTTCCTGGGCAGCAAAAACCCGCGCCTCCACACCGACGAGACGCTTATGGCGCTGTCGATCACCTCGGCCACGAGTGAGACGGCCGCTCGCGTCCTTTCGGGCCTGGAGCAGCTGCGCGGTTGCGATGCCTTTTTTAGCGTGATTATCTCGCCGACGGACGAGACGGTACTGCGCAAACTGGGTATCAACGTGTGCTGCGAGCCCAAGTTTGAGCGCCGCGGTTTCTTCCATCGCTAAGTTTGAAGCACCGCGGTAATTGCATTGCATTTTGGCCGTATCGGGTTAGCGCCCGGTACGGCTTTTTGATCAATAAAGCGCCTATTTCGGCGAAAAATAGCTGTTTACCTGCCTAGAAACAATTTGAGCGGTATACAATAACCATAACTGTTTCATCCTTAGCGGGATGCCACATGATGGATATTACCTGCCATCGTGAGGTGTGTCGGTCGCGCACGGCGCGTTAGATGCTCGTGCTCGGTTTGAGGAGGCTGCTATGGCGGGCAAGGGTCGTGCGAGTGTCAACGATATGAAGCGTGTCGAGGTGCTGGTGTTGATGGAGATCGACCGGCAAACCGAAGACAATGGCGGGCCGTATGGTTTCTCGCGCAAAACGCTTGCCGAGCGCGTGGGGGTTTCGCCGTATCGTGCCCGCGCCGCAATCGATCGCTTGGATTCCGAAGGCATGATTGATGTCGTCTCGCGTTATAGCGGCGACGGCGGTCAGCTTGCAAATGGCATTTGCCTCACCGAACATGGCAAGTGGTATCTTGAGGGCGTCCGTACCGGCATGCTCGTTCAAGAAATGCTCGAGGACGAGGTTGCTGATCGATAGCAGCATGTAACCCTTGCCATAGCGACGCCGCCTGGGAAACCGGGCGGCGTTTTGTTTCAAGATTGAGAAATGCAATCGCACGCGAGAAAAATTGCGAACGGTCCGCGGCGCGAGTATTACAATGAAGACCCGTAAGATGTGGATAAACAACTTCTACGGGAAGCGCAGGTAACTCAATATGACCAAGCATGTGTTCGTAACCGGTGGCGTGGTTTCGTCCCTGGGCAAGGGTATTACCGCGGCCTCGCTGGGCCGTCTGCTCAAGTCGCGTGGCTACAAAGTAACGATGCAGAAGGCCGACCCGTATCTGAACGTCGACCCCGGTACCATGAGCCCCTTCCAGCATGGTGAGGTCTTCGTTACCGAGGATGGTTACGAGTCCGACCTGGACCTGGGTCATTACGAGCGCTTTATTGATGAGAACCTGACCCGCGATTCCAACTTTACGACCGGCGCCATCTATAAGAGCTTGATCGCCCGCGAGCGTCGCGGCGACTTTTTGGGCGGTACCGTGCAGGTGATTCCCCACGTCACCAATGCCATTAAGGACAAGTTCCGCCGCATTGAGGAGCAGACCGGCTCCGATGTAGTCATCACCGAGCTGGGCGGCACGATCGGTGACATCGAGTCCCAACCGTTTGTCGAGGCCATCCGTCAGTACCGCAAGGAGGCCGGCCCCGAGAACGTCTGCTACATCCACGTGTCGCTCGTTCCCTATATCGCCGCCGCCCACGAGGTCAAGACCAAGCCCACGCAGCATTCCGTCAAGGAGCTCCGCAGCTTTGGCATCCAGCCCGATATCATCGTGCTGCGCTCCGACCACCATATCGATGACGCTATCCGCGGAAAGATCGCAAGCTTCTGCGACGTCGACACCGATTGTGTCTTTACCAACGAGGACTGCGCGAGCATTTACGATGTTCCGCAGCTGCTTGCCGAGCAGGACTTTGACCTGCGCATTTGCGAGCGCCTGGGTCTGGACCCGCGTGAGCGCGACATGAGCGAGTGGAACGAGTTCCTGCGCAAACAGAATCACGCCAACCATCACGCCGACAAGGTGAAGATTGCCGTCGTGGGTAAGTACACGCAGCTGCCCGATGCGTACCTGTCGGTTATCGAGGCCCTGCACCATGCGGGCGTCTTCTACGATCGCCATGTGGACGTCCAGCTGGTCGACGGCGAGAGCCTCGACGAGCAGAATGTCTCCGAGGTTTTGGGCGACGCCTCGGGCATCCTGGTCCCCGGCGGCTTTGGCAAGCGCGCCCTGGAGGGCAAGATCCTCGCGGCCGAGTTTGCCCGTGAGCACAAGATTCCGTATCTGGGCATTTGCCTGGGTATGCAGGTGGCCGTGTGCGAATTTGCGCGCAACGTCGTCGGCCTTGCCGGCGCCAGCTCCTCCGAGTTCGATCCGGATGGCCCGTATAGTGTCATCGATCTGATGAGCTCGCAGGAGGACGTGACCGAGAAGGGCGGCACCATGCGCCTGGGCGCCTATCCGTGCAAGCTCGCCGCCGATACCCTCGCTCGCGAGGCATATGGCGAGGAGCTCGTCTACGAGCGTCACCGTCATCGCTTTGAGTTCAACAACGCCTTCCGCGACCAGCTCGAGGACGCCGGTTTGGTTATCTCGGGCCTGTCGCCCGACGAGCGCCTGGTCGAGATGGTCGAGCTGCCGCGCGACGTGCATCCGTGGTATGTGGCAACCCAGGCTCATCCCGAGTTCAAGAGCCGCCCGACCAACCCGCAGCCGCTGTTCCGCGAGTTCGTGCGCGCTTCGATCGGCCAGCACGAGGGTGTCGACCGTCTGCAGGTGACGCCCATGAACCTTGCTACGGACTAAGGGTGCCGTCGAATAAGGAACATACCGAAGCTACTCCCTCGTCGCTCGCCGTGGCGGCGGGGGAGTATCTCGATTACCTCGCGGTCGAGCGGGGTTTGGCGCGCAACACGATTGCGGCCTATCGTCGTGACCTGACGACGTACTGCGCCTATCTGGAGCGGGCGGGTATTGTGTCTTTTGAAGAGGTGACTCGTCAGGTCGTGGAGGGCTTTGTCGCCGACCGTCGCGATGGGGGCTATTCCGATGCCTCGGTGGAGCGTGCGCTTGCGGTCGTAAAGGGCCTGCATGCCTTTTTGGTGCGCGATGGGGCTGTGGCCCAAAATCCAACGACGGCGTTGCGCCTGCCTAAAAAGGCTGAGCGTTTGCCGGAGTATCTATCGGTGGAGGATGTCTCGGCGCTGCTCGATCAAGACTTCCCCGAGGGCGAGATGGGCTTGCGCGACCATGCCATCTTGGAAGTGCTCTACGGATGCGGTTTACGTGTGAGCGAGTTGGTGGGGCTCGATGTGGGCGATATCCATATCGACGATGGTTTTGTGCTCGTTCGCGGTAAGGGCTCAAAGGAACGCCTGTCCCCGCTGGTGGGAAGCGCGGCGCGAGCTCTGATGCTCTATGTAACTGAGGGGCGTTCTCGCTTGGCGGCCCATGCCCGCGGAACCGAGACCTCGGCGGTCTTTTTAAATAAGAACGGCCGCCGTCTGTCGCGCCAGGGCATCCATGCCATCTGTGAGCGCTACGGGCGCCAGGTGGGGCTGGTGGGACTCCATCCCCACACGCTGCGTCACTCCTTTGCTACCCATATGCTTGCGGGCGGCGCAGACCTCCGTGTGCTACAGGAGATCTTGGGACATGCCGATATATCGACCACGCAGGTCTACACGCATGTCGATCGTACGCAACTGACCGAGGTCTATCTGGCGGCGCACCCGCTGGCGCATCGTTAACTCATCGCTGACCTGCAAATTTATAGGTATTTGGGGACGGGCCCCAGATTGCCACGGCGTGCTTTTGCGCGCGCATGGGCAATCTGGGGCCCGTCCCATTTTTCGCCACTTGGCATCGCGGTGGTGGGCCGCACGTGCCTTGGGTGGGGGAGTTTGGGGGCGATGTGAACGGCATATAAAGGGACGCAAAATCGCCTCAAGGTCAACTTGAAGGTTGAGGTTGAACGGCGGGATGCCACAGGTGGCATCCCGCCGTTGCTGTAAACACAACATATTGTGTTTTCGAACATATGCTCGGGGGTGTTTTGCAACATATAGGGGTGGAGTGGTGGGGTGGGGTGGGGGAAGGGGTGGGGAAAGATGTTGAAAAATGGGGCGGTTCCCCATATTATTGATGACGTCGACAGGCGGGGTGGTTCCCCGCGTACGTGCCATCTGAGTAACCGAGGGGAGGGCGCACATGGGAATGACGGGTGCATACGAGCGCAATCTCGATGCAAAAGGTCGTCTGTCCCTGCCTGCACCCCTTCGCGAGGAGCTTGGAGAGCACGTTCGCGTGTTCAAAGCCCTGGATGTCGATGCTCTGTACGTGTTCTCTGCCGAGGCCTTCGATAAGTGGGTCGAAGGACTCTTCGCGGGTCGTGAGGGCCACGAGGGTTTTAACCCGCGTGACATTAATGACCAGAAGCTCATGAGGGCGATCAACAAGCGCACCACGTCGATGGACGTGGACAGCGCCGGTCGTATCGGTCTTTCCGAGTCTCTCCGCAAGCAGGCGAACCTCGACCGCGAGGTCACGGTTGTGGGCAACTACGACCACCTTGAGGTTTGGGATCGCGCCGCGGCCGATGAGGACGATGACGATGAGGCCCTGCTGGACCTCTTCTTCTCGTAAGGGCAAGGCACGGGTAACGGATGGAGCGTGGGATCTTGACACAAGAATATCGGCATGAACCTGTCATGCTCGGCGAAGTGCTTGAGTCGCTGCGGCTAAAGAGCGGCTCCGTTGTCTGCGATTGCACCCTTGGCGGTGCCGGCCATTCGGTAAAGATGGCCGCGCAGGTGGGGGAGACGGGCCTTTTGCTCGGCGTCGATCAGGACGACATGGCCCTCGAGGCCGCTGGCGCCCGTCTGGACCGCGAGGTTCCCGGCGTTCCGCACCAGCTCCTGAAGGGCAACTTCGGCGACTTGGACGAGCTGCTTTGCTCGGCCGAGGTGCCCGGGGTCGATGGCTTCCTGTTCGATTTGGGCGTTTCGTCGCCGCAACTCGATATCCCTGGCAGGGGCTTTTCGTATAACGAGGACGCCCCATTGGACATGCGGATGGATCCGGGTAATAACACCTTAAACGCAGCTGAGGTCATCAACACCTATAACGAACACGACCTCGCCCGGATTCTACGCGTCTACGGCGAAGAGAAGTTCGCCTCGCAGATCGCGCGCGAGATCGTGCGCCGCCGCGAGCAAGAACCGATCGAAACCACCGGCCAATTTGTCGAGATCATCAAGGCGGGTATCCCGGCTGCCGCTCGTCGGCATGGTGGACACCCGGCCAAGAAAAGTTTCCAGGCCATTCGCATCGAGGTCAATCACGAGCTCGATGTGCTCGAACGAGGGCTTGATGCCGCCACCAGGTGGCTCAACCCGGGCGGACGTATCTGCGTCATCTCGTATCACTCGCTCGAGGACCGTATCGTAAAGAACCACTTTAAGGAGATGAGCCAGGGGTGCACGTGTCCGCCGGAGATTCCGGTGTGCGTGTGCGGCAACGTGCCGATACTCAAGGTCATCACCCGCAAACCCTTGGTTGCCCAGCCTGATGAGGTTGAGCGCAACCCTCGGGCGAGATCAGCCAAAATCCGCGTGGCGCAGCGTCTGTAGGCGCGACCGCGCGATATTGGACCTCCCGCTCGCACCATAAACGAAGCTTAAACACACTACCAACGTACTCGGGATGGGAGGCGGCATATCATGGGCTACAACACTTCAAGCGCAGCACTTGCCTATGATATGAACGCCATGCCCGCCTATCGTGAGACGCCGCAGGCCCCCGTTGCTCCCCGTGAGCAGCGCACGCCGCGCTTTGATGTCTACACGGGCGCGGGCCGTCAGGCAAACCAGGCGGTAAGCCCGGTTTTCATGAGCGTTCTTAAAACGTTTTGCATCATTGCGGCTATCTTCATGACGATCGGCGTCGCCCGCGTGGCACTCGCCGGCGTTACGGCCCAGGTGCTCAACAGCAACGCCGAGCTTACCAACACGCTCGAAAAGGCGACCGATGAGAGCTCCGACCTGGAGGTCATGCATTCGGTCTATGGCGCCGACACGCGCATTCGCGACCTTGCGGGCGCTTATGGCATGGTGGAGCCCAGCGAGAGCGTTACACTTGACTTTTCGCAGGATGCAGCCGCGGGCGCCAACGCGACCGCGACCGCTCAGTAGCAAGACGGTAGCTGAGTATGACAAATGACTATCGCCGCGGTTCCGATGGGGGCCGCGGTTCTGGACGTCCCTCGTCGCGGGGACGTTCTGGTTATCAAGGAACGGGTCGGCAATCTTACAACGCCGGGCAGTCCCGTGGCAACGACCCGGCGTCGCGACTTCGCGGCTCGGACGGCCCTCAAATGCATAACACCAGGTCGCGCAAGAGTTCGTCGACCGAATGGCTCACAGGCACGCCTCTGCCTCGCCGCAAAGCCATCATGGGCTTCATCGGGCTTGGTTTGGGCTTGGGCGTCTTTCGCCTTGCCGACTATCAAATTGTCGAAGCCGATAAACTGCGCGAGCGTGCCGATGCGCGCCGCCTGCTTGCACAGACCCTCTATGCCAAACGCGGCACCATCTACGACCGCAACGGTAACGTGCTGGCGTCGTCGGTCGAATGTCGCAACATCGCCGTGAACCCGCAGCTTGTCGAGGATGTTGACAAGACGGTGTCGGCGCTGGTCAAGGCAACTGGAATCGATAAAAAGACCTGCCGCAAGCTCGTCGAGTCCGATGGCACCTGGGTGTATATTAAGCGCCAGGTGGACGAAGACGATGCTGCGGCGCTGGAGAAGAAGAACCTGCCCGGCGTGCTTTTTGAGCAGGCCATGAAGCGCGTATATCCATACGGCAATCTGGCATCGCAGGTGCTGGGTGTAGTGAATGTAGACAACGACGGCTTGACGGGTCTCGAAAAGCAATACAACAAGCTTCTGACCGGCACGAATGGTACCCTCGTGCGCGAGCGCGCGAGGGACGGCAGCTATATCGCGGGCGGTGCCTATAAAAAGGTGGCTGCGGTCGACGGCGTTGATATCGTGACGACGCTCGACGTCAATATCCAGCGAGCGGCCGAGGATGCCCTGGCAGAGGCTGTCGAGAAGACAAAGGCCAAGAACGGCTCGGCTTTGGTCACCGACCCCACGACTGGTGAAATTCTCGCCGCCTGCTCGTACCCGACTTACGACCAGACCGATCTGGAGAACGCCAAGACCGAGGATATGAACCTGCGCCTGGTCACTGACGCCTACGAGCCCGGCTCGGTCTTTAAGACGCTCGTGGCGGGCGCCGGCTTCGACTTGGGTGTCGTGCGATCGAGTACGTCGTTTGAGGTGCCGGCGAGCATCAAGGTGGGCGACGATACCGTCACCGATGCCGACAAGCGCGACTATGCCATGACCATGGATGTGCGCGAGATGATGCGCCGTTCGTCCAATGTGGGCTTTGTCCTAGTGGGGCGCAAGATCGGTGCCGACGACTTTGCCGCCTATGTGGACAAGTGGGGCATCGGTCACAGCTCGGGTGTCGATTTTCCGGGCGAGAGCCTGGGTATCGTCAAGGAGCGTGACCAGTATGACGGCGCCACGCTGGGCTCGATGAGCTTTGGACAGGCACTGTCCGTCTCGCCAATTGAGATCGCACGTGCCGTGGGCGGCATCGCCAACGGCGGCGTGATGATGACACCGCACTTCTATAAGTCCAGCAAGGGCGACGAGAAGGACTGGGGCGAAGGCGAGCGCGCGATTTCTGAGGATGCCGCATCCCAGGTGACATCGTGCATGCAGACGGTCGTGTCCGAGGGTACGGGCGTTGGCGGCGCGGTTGACGGCTATGACGTGGCGGGTAAGACCGGTACGGCCGAACGTGCCGACGAGAACGGCGGCTACCTCAAGGAGAACTACATGTCGTCCTTTATGGGCTTTGCACCGGCACAATCGCCCAAAGTGCTGTGCTATATCACGCTCGACGGAACGCCGAGCGGTTCAGATGCCGCTGCGGTGCCGTTCCAGTCCATTATGGCCAACGCGCTCGACGTGCTGGGTATCCCGCACACGAAGTAGGGGGTTACAATCTTTGGGGCGTTGTTTGTTGTCCCATATGAGGGTGTTCACATGCCCTGCACCACGCATGTGCGGCGCTGGGATACAATACGCCGATAGCATTATTAGGTTTACAGGGGAGCTGCAATGATAGAGATCGCCGTCAACAACCTCGCGGCCTCAACGGGGGCCCGAACCGTGACGGAAGAAGTCGATCGGGTATGCCGCGGGTGCGTTATCGACTCGCGTCAGGTCGAGGAGGGGACGATCTTTGTCGCCTTCCCCGGCGAAAAGGTCGACGGCAACGATTTTGCCTCCCGTGCCATCGAGTCGGGTGCCGGTGCCGTCGTGATGACGCGCGAACCCGATGACGAGCTGGTTTCGCTGGCGCAGGACAAGGGATGCGCCATCTTGCTGACCGACGACCCCGAGGAGTTCTTGCTGCGCCTGGCGCATGTATATCGCTTGGAGCTTGGCTGCCTGGTCGTCGGCATTACCGGTTCGATTGGCAAGACGACGACCAAGGACGTGCTCGCCGCCGTGCTCGCCAAGCGTTATCGCGTCTGGGCCACGAAGGGCAATTTCAACAACCTGATCGGCATGCCGCTCACGGTGCTTTCCGCTCCGGCCGATACCGAGGTTCTGGTGCTCGAGATGGGCATGAACCATTTTCATGAGATTGAGCGCCTGTCCCAGTCTGCCAACCCCAATCTTGCCATCGTGAGCAAGATTGGAACCTCCCATATCGGTATTCTGGGCAGCCGCGAGAACATCGCCCGCGCTAAGTCCGAGATTGTCCAGGGCATGTGCGTCGCCGGCGACTTCTCGCCGTTGCTGGTTTTGGGTGGCGAGGACGACTTTACGCCGTTCATTCGCGATACGTTCGCCCAGCCTGCGGGTATTGACGTGATGCTGGCCGGTGTCTCGGACGACGACGAGGTACGCGCACGCGACATTCGCGTCGACGACGAGGGCCATCCGGTCTTTACGCTCGACTTTGGTCAGGGCGACACGGTCGATACCATGCTGGCCATTCCCGGCGTGCAGTCCGTGCCCAATGCCGTCAAGGCCGCCGCGGTCGCCTATCGTCTGGGCGTGACGCCCGAGCAGATCGATGCTGCCTTTAGGGGTCTTACGATCACCGGCCACCGCCAGGAGATCAAGCGCGCCAAGAGCGGAGCGCGCATCATCGACGACTCCTATAACGCCAGTGCCGAGTCTATGGCTGCCGGCCTCGATTTGCTGTGCTCGCTCATCTGTGACGGTTCGCGCATGGCGATCCTGGGCGAGATGGGCGAGATGGGCGACGAGGCTCCCCGCATGCATGAGCTCGTGGGCGCCTATGCCGCCGCCAAGAAGCTCGACATGCTCGCGTGCGTCGGCGGCGAGCTGGCTCAGCTCATGGCCGATGCCGCACGTATGATGGGTATGGATGAGGACCGCATCCAGGTGTTCTCCGATTATCAGCAGGTGCTCGACCGCATGGGCGGCGCGCTTGAAAATCATGATGTTGTACTGGTCAAGGGTTCCCGTTTTGTTGAGCTCGACCGCTTTGTGGAAGGTGTGTGCTAGCCCATGTTCGGCAATCCCTCGTATCCTACGTATCAGGCCTTTTTGGGACTTGGCATCGCTGCCGCCATTGCGTTGCTGCTTATGCCGTGGTGGATCAAGCTGCTGAAGGTCGAGGGTATCGGCCAGCAGGTTCGAGCCGACGGCCCCAAGCGTCATTTGATTAAACAGGGTACGCCGACCATGGGCGGCGTCATCATCCTTGTCGCGATCTCGCTGACCTGCCTGCTGATGGGCAAGCTCACCACCGAGCTTGTGCTCGTGCTGCTTGCAACGCTGACCACCGGCGTTCTGGGTCTCATCGACGATCTGACCTCCGTCACGCATGGTCGCTCGCTCGGCCTGACGCCTCACGCCAAGATGATCGGTCTGACCATCATCTGCGTCACCTTTACCGTGCTCGCCGTCAATTGGTGCGGCGTCGCCCCCGAGATTCGTTTTCCCGGCGGCCTGACGATTGACCTCGGTGTTCTTTCGACCACCATCTGCGGCCTTTCGTTTCCGTGGCTCTACATTGTATTTTGCTGGCTGATGATCGCTGGTCTTTCCAATGCCGTGAACCTGACCGATGGTCTGGACGGCCTTGCCGGCGGCACTTCCATGATCGCCATGCTCGCCATGGCCGCCATGGCGTTTTTGCACGGTGACGTGAACCTGTCCATCTTCTGCACGGCGTGCGCCGGTGCCTGCCTGGGCTTTTTGTGGTTCAACTGCTACCCGGCGAGCATCTTTATGGGCGATACCGGCTCGCTTGCCCTGGGTGCCGCTTTTGCCTGCACCTCCATCATGACCAACACCGAAGTCGTTTCCCTTATCATCGGTGGCCTGTTTATCGTCGAGACTCTGTCGGTCATGATCCAGGTCGTCTATTTCCACTTTACGCACAAGCGCGTCTTCCTTATGGCGCCCATCCATCATCATTTCGAAAAGAAGGGCTGGGCCGAGACCAAGGTCGTTATCCGTTTTTGGATTATCGCCGCGGCCTTTGGCGCCGTTGGCCTCGCCCTGTTCTTCCAGTTGGGATAGTGGTCTTTCATGCCTCTTGCTGATGTCTTTAGCCTGCTTGTTTTGGGGCAGGGTAAATCCGGTCTCGATGTCGCCCGTTGGGCGTTGGCTCACCCCGAACGCGTGAGCGCCACGACCGTGTATGGCGGCGGTACCTCCGAGCCCAATGACGCCACACGTGCGCTTGAGGCGCAGGGCGCGTCGTTTGTCTACGGCACCGAGCAGGTCGAGGGTGCCTATGACGTGTGCGTGACATGCCCGGGTATCTCGGAGTTCTCGACTTTCTTTAAGGCCGGGCGTGAGCATGCCGCTCAGATTATGGGCGAGCCCGAGTTTGCCTATCGCCTGTCTCCCCAAAATTGGATCGCCATCACGGGCACCAACGGCAAGACAACTACCACGTCGCTGACCGATTATCTGCTCAAGGCCGCCGGTGAAGCCAGCGTGGCCGTCGGCAATATCGGTGAGCCGCCGGTGAACGAGATCGACGGCCGCGCACACAATGAGTGGTTTGTGGCCGAGCTGTCGAGTTATCAGATTGCTACGACAGCCGAGCTTCATCCTCGCGTGGCGGTGCTGCTCAACATCACGCCCGACCACCTGGGCTGGCACAAGAGCCACAAGAACTATGCGCTTGCCAAGATCAAGTTGTTCGAGAATATGGTCGACGACGACCTCGTGGTTATCGACGTTGAGGATGCCGGCATCCATGAGTTCGATGAGTACATCTACACACCGGGTCGCCGCATCTGCAAGGTCGCTTTTGACGAGCCCGAGGGTGCAGACGCCGCCTTTGTGCGCGATGGCAAGATGGTCGTGCGCCTGAAGGGCGTCGAGACTCAGCTTGTCGCCACGTCCGAGCTCAAGATCTCGGGCCATCACAATGTCATTAATGCCCTATGTGCCGCCACGGCTGCTCTGGCCGTCGGTGCCGATCCCGAGGGCGTTTGCCGCGGTTTGGCATCGTTTCAGCCGCTCGAGCACCGCGTGGAACCCTGCGGCGAGATCGATGGCGTGCGCTACGTCAACGATTCCAAGGCAACGAACACCGATGCGGTCGAAAAGGCCCTGACGGCGTTTCCCGACGACGACGTGATTTTGCTGCTCGGCGGCCACGATAAGGGTACGCCGCTTGCGGACTTTGCCCGCGTCGTTATGGACAACGTGCGCTCGGTCGTTTGCTTTGGCGATGCGCGCGAGCGCTTTACCGCCGCTATGGACGAGGCCGATGTCGATGGTGACGTGGATATCGCCCAGGCCGATGATCTGCGCGATGCCGTTGACGTTGCCCGCTCGCTCTCGAGCCGCGGCGACGTGATCCTGCTTTCGCCCGCCTGCTCTTCGTTCGACGAGTTCTCGGGCTACGAGGAGCGCGGTCGCGTGTTTAAGGACTACGTTGTCCAGCTTGCCGCAGCAGCGAAATCGCAAACGGAATAGGGGTTGCCGGTGAGAGAGGAGAGCCCCCGAAGTGATATGAGGAGGCCCGACTCGGACCGTGCTTCCTCGCTGCGTAGCACGCCGCGTTCCGGACGCGGCGGGCAGACGTTCGGTGAGCGCTATATTGCCGGCGTCCCCGCCCGCATCATGCGCCCCCGTTTGATATTTATGGCTTGCCTGTTTAGCTTGGTTTGCTTTGGCTTGCTAATGGTGTACTCGGCATCTTCGGTCGAGGCGCTGCACGAGAATGGTTCGGCGATGTTTTTCCTGTTTCGACAGGCCGCGTTTGCCGGAGTTGGCGTGCTGGCTATGGTTGCCATCGTGCGCGTCTTGCCGGACAGTTGGTTTGGGGAAGACGTGCTCAGGATCTTCCTCATGGGCATGATAGGGCTACTGGTTCTGGTGTTCTTTATGGGTAGCGGCAGTCGTGGCGCCACGCGCTGGCTCAACATCGCCGGTATTCAGTTCCAGCCGTCTGAGTTTTTAAAGCCGTTCGCCATCGCGTATTCGGCCATCATGCTTGATCGCTTCTTTTCGCCCGGTGGCAACATCAACGAATTCCTTCGCAAGATGGGCATCTACCTGGGAATTTCGCTCTTTCTGATCTTTATCCAGCCCGATTTCGGTACCGTCCTGATCATCCTGTTGACCCTCATGTGCATGGCGTTGTTTGCGGGTCTCGACCCCAGATTTATCATCGGCGTGATAATCTTCGGCATTCTCGTGATCGTGATTGCGCTTGTCGCAGAGCCGTACCGTATGGTGCGTATTCAGGTTGCCTTGAACCCTTGGGCCGACGAGTATGGTGACGGCTATCAGGCCACGCTTGCCATCATGGCCTTTGCCTCGGGCGGTCTGTTCGGCCGTGGCATCGGCAACTCAACCATGAAGTACTCGTATCTGCCCGAGGCGCACAATGACTACATCCTGGCCATCATTGGCGAGGAAGTCGGTTTTGTCGGAACCGTGCTGTTCTTCTTGGTGTTTGCGATGCTGATCTACTCGGCGTTTCGCATTGCCGAGCAGGCGACCGATCGTCGGGGCGCGCTCATGGCGTCTGGCTCTGCGGTCATTCTCGCGGTGCAGTTTTTGATCAATGCGCTGGGCATCCTCAACGTGTTTCCCATGACGGGCAAACCGTTGCCGTTTATTAGCTACGGCGGTTCGTCGATTATTGTGTCGCTTATGCTTGCCGGTCTGATCCTGCGCGTTTCGTACGAGAGCGCCCGTCGCGATGAGTACGACCGTCGCCGCGAGAGCTTTGCCGTTATGGATGAGAGTACCGCCGGCGTGCCCCACGTGCGCGGCGAGCGATCTTCGCGTAACGGCTTTACCGTTCTGGATGGCTCTGCGACCGAGCCGGCAGCCCGTCCGCGTCAGCGAACAGCGCCGCAAGGCCGTCCGCAGCGCCCCTCTCCTCGCAATGCGGGCGGCGGATATAATCGAATCGATTTGAACTCGGACCCGTCGGCGCGTTTGCGCACCGACGACCAGGGACCGCGTGTACGAAGGGACTACCATGACCGATAAGATGACCGTTGCTATTGCAGCCGGCGGCACGGCAGGGCACATCAACCCCGCGCTTGCCTTGGCCGAAGAGCTGCGTGACCGTGGCCACCACGTTGTGTTCGTGGGCCAGTCACGCAAGCTCGAGGGTCGTCTGGTCCCCGAGGCTGGGTTTGATTTTGTGCCCATTACGGTCACGGGCTTCGACCGCTCCCGTCCTTGGACGGCGCTGACCTCGCTGTGGCGTGTCAACAAGGCCAAGCGTGCGCTCGCCAGTCATTTCTCAAAGGTCGGCAAGCCCGATGCCGCCATCGGTTTTGGTGCCTATGTCGAGGTTCCGCTGCTGGGGTGGTGCAAGGGCGCGGGCGTTCCGTATCTGCTGCATGAGCAGAACTCTGTTCCGGGCCTGGCCAACAAGATGATGAACTCCCATGCCGCCCGCGTGTGCATCTCGGTGCCGGCAGCGCGCTCGGTCTTTGAGCGCGAAGGTGACCCCGGCCACGTGCTCATGACCGGCAACCCCGTACGTCGCTCGGTGATCGAGGGCGATCGCGCTCGCGGCCGCAAGGCACTTGGCGTTCCCGAGGACGCTATGCTGCTGCTCGTCTTTGGCGGTTCACTTGGCGCCCAGCACCTCAACGAGCGTGTGGTTTCGCTCAAAAACGAGCTGCTTTCGCGCAAGAACCTCTATGTGTTGCATTCGACGGGTGCCGACGGCTTTGAGGAGACCGAGCGCGCTTTGGCGCTGACGCCTGAGGAGGCGAAGCGTTACCGCGTCCAGCCTTACATCGACAACATGGGCGATATGCTGGCTGCTGCCGATTTGGTGCTCTCGCGTTCGGGCGCATCGAGCGTGGCCGAGATCGCGGCGCTCGCCGTGCCCTCGGTGCTCGTGCCGTATCCGCATGCGACGGCCGACCACCAAACCACCAATGCCCGGTATCTGGTCGACGCCGGGGCCGGCGTGCTCTGCGCCGATGCCGATATCGACGGTTCTGCCTTTGCCGATGAGCTGCTGCACCTGGTCGATGACGCGGCGGCGCGCGACGCCATGCGTCAGGCGGCGCGTGGTCTGGCTCAGGATAGGGCCGCCGCTCTTCTGGCCGATGCGGTAGAGGGTTTGCGTTAGTTAGACGGGATATCGTCGGTCGCCCTCGCGCTGATGCGGTAGGTGCGGTACAGTTAACGGGTTACAGGCAGTGTTTACGCAAGGAGTACACGAGCACATGGCTGATTCCCAGACTGCAACCTCCGCGCCCGAGTTTAAGAGCGCCCACTTTATCGGTATCGGCGGCGCCGGCATGAGCGGCATCGCCCTCGTTCTGCACGAGCGCGGTTATGCCGTTACCGGCTCCGATCTTAAGACGTCACGCTATATCCGCCAGCTTACCCGCGCTGGTGTGAAGGTGCATGTGGGCCATGAGGCCGCCACGATCGACGAGGTCAAGCCCGACGTGGTTGTTGTCTCCACCGCTATTCCGGAGTCCAACCCTGAGCTCGTGCGCGCTCGCGAGCTGGGCATTCCCGTGTGGCCCCGTGCCAAGATGCTCTCTGCCTTGGGCCACGGCTACACTACCGTCGCTGTTGCCGGCACGCACGGCAAGACCACCACGTCTTCGATGTGCGCCACCATGCTCGACCGCATGGGTCTGGATCCGAGCTTCTTGATCGGTGGCATCGTTGAGGGCTATGACACGAACGGCAAGAACGGCTCTGGCGACTACTTTGTCGCCGAGGCCGACGAGTCCGACAGCTCCTTCCTGTTCCTGAACCCCAACGTAGTCATTGTGACCAACGTCGAGGCCGACCACCTCGATCACTACTCGGGTATCGAGGAGATCGAGGCGACTTTCGCCAAATTCATGAGCCTGGTGGGCGAGGACGGCACTGTCATCGTCTGCGGCGAGGACCCGCATCTGGTCGAGCTCGCCAAGTCGACGGGCCGTCACGTGCTTTCCTACGGCTTTGCCGAGGGCAACGACATCGTCTGCATGCACCCGGATGTCAAGGGCATCCAGAGCGACTTTATCGTTCGTTTTGAGGACGGCACTGAGCATGCTGTGGAGATCAAGAGCAATCCCGGTCGCCACAACATGCTCAACGCCACGGCGGTGCTCACCGTCGCCCATGTCCTAGGCCTTGACATCGACGCCGCCGCCAAGGCGCTCTCGAGCTTTGAGGGCGTCCGCCGTCGCTTTACCCACGTGGGCGATATCGATGGCATCACCGTGGTCGATGATTACGGCCATCACCCCACCGAGATCAAGGCGACGCTTGCTGCCGCTTCGTCGCTGGGCTACAAGCACGTCGACGTCGTGTTCCAGCCGCACCGCTATTCGCGCCTGCAGGCCCTGTGCGACGACTTTGCCGATGCATTTGCCAATGCCGATAAACTGCTGCTGATTGATGTGTTCTCGGCTGGCGAGATGCCCATTCCGGGTGTCACCTCTAAGATGCTCGCCGATACCGTGCGCGCCAAGCATCCTGGCAAGGAGGTCGTGTACTGCTCCAGCCGTCTTGAGCTCAATCAGGAGCTCGAGCAGATGGTGGGCGAGGGCGACCTGCTGCTCACCATGGGTGCCGGTGACGTTACGACCGTCGGTCCTGAGTTTATCGAGTATCTGACTGCCAAGAAAGACGCTTAAGTCTAATGGGTCTGTTTAACGCCGTCATGGCGCTCTCGGGCATGATCGACACGGATGTCATCGAGGACGAGCGCCTTGCGCGCCATACGAGCTATCGTATCGGCGGCAAGGCCGACCTCTTTGTGACGTGCCATAGCTATCATGCCCTTCGCCGCGCCGTGGCGGTGCTCGATCGCGAGCAGGTGCCGTGGGTCATCATCGGCAAGGGCTCCAATCTGCTGGTTGCCGATGGCGGTTATCGCGGTGCCGTCATTTCGCTCGGACGTGAGTTTCAGCGCACGGTTGTTGCCGATGACGGTTGCACGCTGACGGTCGGAGCGGGCGTGATGTTTGCGCGTCTGGTCAACGATGCCCTGTCGCGTAGCCTCTCGGGCCTTGAGTTTGCCGTTGGCATCCCTGGTTCGGTCGGCGGTGCGATATCTATGAATGCCGGCACACGGACCGAGTGGATTGGCTCGCTGGTTGAGGATGTCGTAACGTTTGACCCGGCATCCGGTATCAAGCATTATGCGGGGTCCGAGATCACTTGGGGCTACCGCGAATGTAGCCTTCCCCGCAATGAGATCATCCTCGAGTGCGTGCTCAAGCTTAAACCGGCGCCCAAGGCCGACATTCGCGAGTGCATGGAGCGGTACCTGACGAGGCGCAAGCGTACGCAGCCCATGGGTCGCGCATCCTGCGGTTCGGTCTTTCGCAACCCGCCCGATGCGAGTGTGGGCAAGCTTATCGAGGATTGTGGATTAAAGGGTTTTTCGATTGGCGGCGCGGAAGTTTCGCCCGTTCACGCTAATTTTATCGTTAATAACGGAACTGCCTCGGCCGATGACGTTGCCGCGGTTATCAGACATGTGCACGGAAAGGTGAGGGAGGCGTATGGCATCGAGCTCAGACCGGAAGTTAAATTCCTCGGCTTCTAGAGCATCGAAACCCACCTTCCGCCGCGCCGGAGGGCGTTCCGGCGTGCCTGCCAAACCTCAACGTAATACCGTTGCGCACTCTAAGTCTGTCGGGCATGCTCGACAGACCAGTCGTCCGGTCGTCGGCTCGCAGCTCGGTAATCGTCCGGCCGCAAAAAAGTCCTCGCGTCCCTCGGTGACGTCAAAGCCTGTTATGGGCGCCAAGCCTGCCCGTCCCATGGCAACCCCCAAGCCCTCGACGGGAACTAAAGCGCCGCGTCCAGGTCGCACGCTGGGCGCATCGAAACCGCGCTCGCTGACATCGGTGCCGGCTACCGCCAAGAAGCCTTCGAGTAAAAAAGGCGTCAACCCGTTGTCTTCACTTGGGGCGATGGTAAATAAAACATCAGACGCCGCTTCTGTCGTTACAGGCAAAGGCAAAATCGTGGGCGGCGTTCTGGCCGTCTTGGCCGTGCTCGTCGTCGTTGCCATCGTGGTGATCAACTCTGGATTGTTTACCGCCACTGATATTCAGATTCAAGGCAGCGAGCATGTGACGAAGCACGATGCTATCCAGCTGATCGATTTGCCCGAGGGAACGTCGCTTTTTAACGTCGATCCCGACCAGATTACCGAGGATCTCAAGCAGAACCCGTGGGTCTCGGGCGTGGATGTCCAGCGTCAGTTCCCGCATACGCTCATCATTACGCCGATGGAGCGCAAGGTCATCGCAATTGCCTATATCAGCTCCGATGACCTTGCCTGGGCCATCGGGGATGATGACACCTGGATCGCCCCACTGTCGACGTCGGTCGAAGTGGACGACCAGGGCAACGTCATCACGACGGGGCAGGGTTCAAATACCCTGACCGGAATCGATGCCGCGCTGGCGCTCGCTAAGCATTATGGCGCGGTGTTGTTGACTGATGTTTCGGCGGATGTCGCTCCGGTTTCCGGCCAGGCAGTGAGCTCCAAGGCCGTTAAGGCCGGCTTGGATTATGTGCGTGGTTTTTCGAGCGAGTTCTTGGGACAAGTCAAGGATATTTCCACGCCTTCGGTCGAAGCCATCTCGGCAAACCTCAATAACGGCATTGAGGTGTCGCTGGGCGATTCGGACGATATCGCCAAGAAGGAACGCGTAGTCACCAAGTTGCTTTCGCAGGTAGAGGGCGTAACGTATATCAATGTGCGCTCTCCGGGCAACTACACATTTAGGAATGCTCCGACCTCGTAGCGCTGGTTGATGCTTTGTTGAGGGGCCATACCACGCCGTTTATCTGGTTTGTTTGGTTTTCACGGTCAATTATTTGACTGATACGTTCATAATGTGCAAACATAATACGGTTTACCTTTGCATTTACTTTCAACCTGAAGGTTAATGTGCGCAGGGGTCGACCCATGCTATGGCTATAACCTTTGTTCGGAGGACCGACATGCACGAGACAGAGATCAACAACTACCTTGCCGTCATTAAGGTGGTCGGCGTCGGCGGCGGCGGTACCAACGCGGTCAATCGAATGATCGAAGAGGGCATCCGCGGCGTCGAGTTTGTTGCCATCAACACCGATGCTCAGGCACTCGCGATCTCTGATGCCGATATCAAGGTGCACATCGGCACCGACCTTACCCGCGGCCTGGGCGCCGGCGCCAACCCCGAGGTTGGCCGCAAGGCTGCCGATGAGTCCCGCGACGACATTGCCGAGGCGCTTGCTGGCGCCGACATGGTGTTCATCACCTGCGGCGAGGGCGGTGGCACCGGTACCGGCGCTGCTCCCATCGTTGCCGATATCGCGATGAACGAGGTCGGTGCACTGACCGTCGCCGTCGTGACCAAGCCCTTCACCTTCGAGGGCCGCAAGCGCAAGAAGAGCGCCGAGGAGGGCATTAAGACCCTCTCCGATTGCGTCGACACCATGATTGTCATCCCTAACGATAAGCTGCTCGACATCGCCGAGAAGAAGACCACCATGCTCGAGGCCTTCGCGATTGCCGATGGCGTCCTTTCCCAGGGCACCCAGGGCATCACCGACCTCATCACCGTCCCCGGTATCATCAACCTGGACTTCGCCGATGTTAAGACCATCATGAAGCAGGCCGGTACCGCCATGATGGGTATCGGTACCTCTTCTGGGGATACCCGTGCCGTCGACGCAGCCCAGCAGGCCATCTCCAGCCCGCTGCTCGAGAGCTCCATCGATGGTGCCACACGCGTGCTGCTCTCCATCGCCGGTTCCAAGGACCTGGGCATCCAGGAGATCAGCGACGCCGCCGACGTTGTCGCCAACGCCGTCGACCCCGAGGCCAACATCATCTTCGGTACCGTTGTCGACGAGTCCCTGGGCGATCAGGTGCGTATCACGGTCATCGCTACGGGCTTCTCCGACTCCAACGTCAACCGTCAGGATGAGCTCTTTGCCGCTCAGCAGTCTCAGAGCAAGGCCGCTGCCTCCGCCGAGCCGCAGCGCACCGCTCCGGCCACCAGCCCGGCTCAGGCCGCCCCGACCCGCAACGTCGGTGGCACCGAGCTTCCTAACTTCGGCAACGATCAGTTCGAGCTTCCCGACTTCCTGAAGCGCGGTAGCTTCTAAGTCGTTCTTTGCATTGTTGCGCACAGGGGCGTGTCCGTATGGACGCGCCCTTTTTATTTCGACTTTGTAAACTAGAACCTCCAATCTCTTTACGTTCCCTTTACGATTGCCTCCAGCGCAGCAGGTATCCTTTTAGAGAAGTATGACAGCCGTATAAACGCGGGCTGTAGCGGCGATGCCGCGGTACTTGTGTTATTAGGAGGCTTTAGTATGGCAGCACGTGCGGACAACGTTTCGCGTGTCGACCATGATGGAGTTACGTTGGTGGAAGGCGCAACATCCGATGTTCGCTTTGCCTTCACCGAGCGCGCCGGTGGTGTTTCCGAAGATGCGTACTCCTCACTCAACTTGGGCTCGCATGTTGGCGATGACCCCTTTGCTGTTCAAGAAAATCGTCGTCGCGCGCTCGAGGCTATGGGTGCCGCCGAGTGCGAGCACAACCTGCTCGTTCCCAATCAGGTCCATGGTGACCATATCGTTGCGGTGACCTCGAACGGCGCCGATGACCTTGAGGACGTCCGCGAGCAGATTGCCGAGGGCTGCGATGCCATCGTCTGTACGGCGCATAACGTGCCCGTGCTGCTCTGCTTTGCCGACTGCGTTCCCGTGGTGCTGGTGGCCCCTGGCGGATTTGCCGTGGTGCACTCCGGTTGGAAGGGTACGATTGCACGTATTTCCGCCAAGGCGTGCCAGGCGCTTTGCGATGCTGCCGGCTGCGATGCGAGCGACGTTTCCGCCTATATCGGCCCCCATATCTTGGGTGACGAATATGAAGTATCCCAGGAGCTCATGGATCGCTTTGCCGCCGAGTTCTCTTGCATCGATGCGAGTACCTCTCGCATGCTCGATCTTTCCGCTGCCATTCGCGAGGCGCTGGTAGATGTCGGTGTCGACGCGGATAATATCGTGGATACCCAGCTTTCGACCGTGCGTCAGAACGACCGCTTTTATTCCTACCGTAACGAGGACGGCACCTGTGGGCGCCATGCTGCGATCGGCGTGATGCTATGAGAAAGATCGTATCGGTCCTGAGCGCCGCTGTGCTTACACTTACGCTGTGCGCCTGTTCTTCGGGATCTTCTACCTCTTCCATTACTGTCGCTGGCTCCACGACCTGCCTTCCTATCGCCGAGATTGCGGCCGAGGGCTTTAAGGAGGAGACCGGCATCGACGTGCTCGTTTCCGGATTGGGTTCTTCCGCTGGCATCGAGGCCGTCAGCGCCGGCACGGCCGATATCGCCAGCTCCTCCCGTGGGCTCAATGCCGACGAACAGGATCTGGGCCTGACTCCCATCGTCATTGCCCACGACGGTATTGCGGTCATCGTGAACGACGACAACCCCGTCGATAACCTCTCGACCGAGCAGCTCCGCGATATCTACGCCGGCAAGATTACCAATTGGAAAGAGGTCGGTGGCGAGGACCTGAGGATTCAGGTCATCAACCGAGACGAGGCGTCCGGTACGCGCGAGGCCTTCCGTACCATCGTGATGGACGGCACCCCCTTCGATCGCCGCTCGGCTGTTCTTTCGGGTACGGGCCAGGTACGCGATGTCGTGTCCCGCTCGCGTGGCGCTATTGGCTACATCTCGCTGGGCTTTGTCGAGAGCCTCAACGCCAAGACCTCGGTCAAGGCCGTCTCGGTCAATCATGTTGAGGCATCCGAGAAGACGGTCGCGAGCGGCGGCTATCCCATCTCGCGCGACCTTTACTTCTTTGTGAAGGGTGCGCCTTCGCAGCAGGCGCAGGATTACATCGACTACGTGACGTCCGAAAAGATGGACAAGCAGATTCGCGAGGCGGGCTTTATCCCCGTCACCAACGACGAGAAGGGGGGTGAGTAGCATGGAAGCACAGGAAAACTCCCAGACTGAGCGGAATGTTCAGACGCCCAAGAAGCGCGAGCTGGCGCTCGTATCGCGCAGTACCTATATCAAGGAGAAGGCGCTGCAGTGGATCTTCTTTGCCTGCGCGTTCTTGGCGGTCGTTACCGTCATCCTGATTTTTGTCTTTACCACGTACTCGGCGCTGCCCGTCTTTACCGACATCGGTCTGGCGGACTTCTTTAGCTTTACGTGGGCGCCCTCTGAGGGCCACTACGGCATCATGTCGCTGCTTGCCGGCTCAGGTCTGGTGACCGTCGGTGCGCTCGCCATGGGCGTGCCGCTAGGTGTGGGTACGGCCGTGTACCTGGTCGAGATCGCCGGCAAGCGCGTGCGCAAGCTCATCAGCCCTGCCGTTGACCTGTTGGCCGGCATCCCTTCTATCATCTATGGTTTCTTTGGCATGATCATTATCCGTCCGTTTATCGCGCAACTGACCGGCGGTCTTGGTTTTGGCGCACTGACGGCGTGGTTCGTGCTTGCCATCATGATCGTCCCCACCATCACCACGCTCACCATCGATGCCCTCAATTCCATTCCCATGGGCATCCGCGAGGCATCGTATGCCATGGGTGCTACTAAGTGGCAGACCATCTATAAGGTCGTGCTACCTGCCGCTAAGCTGGGTATCGTGGATGCCATCGTGCTGGGTATGGGCCGTGCCATCGGAGAGACCATGGCCGTGCTCATGGTCGTGGGTAACGCCCCGGTTATTCCCGACAGCATTGCGAGCCCTATCTCGACGCTCACGAGCCAGATCGCGCTCGACATGAGCTATTCCTCGGGTCTGCATCGCTCGGCGCTGTTCGGCATGGGCGTGGTCCTGTTTATCATCTCCGCCGCGCTGGTGGGCATCGTCCGTCTGATTTCCAAGAAGAAGAGGGGGTAGGCTATGTCCGATTTCGTTGACACGACGGTCGATACGACCTCGTCGCGCGAGCGCATCAAGCGTGCCCTTTCCCACGGCAAGAAGGGCCGTATCAACAAGGACCTGTCAAACAAGATCATGCTCGGTGTGTTCCGCGCCGCGGCCTACATCACCACGCTGGTGCTGGTCGCTATCATCGCCTACGTGGTTGTTAACGGCTTGCCGCATATCTCGCTCGACTTTATCTTCGGTTGGCCCCAAGGCGTCAACGCCGAGGGCGGCATTTGGCCTACGATCGTCTCGACCGTCTATGTGACGGCGCTCGCCATGCTCATCTGCACGCCGATCGCCGTGCTAGCGGCCGTCTATCTGGCCGAGTACGCCAAGCAGGGCAAGGTCGTCGAGCTCATTCGCTACGCTGCTGACGCTTTGGCCTCGGTGCCCTCCATCGTTATGGGCCTGTTTGGCTACGCCTTGTTTGTCGAGGCCATGGGCCTGGGCCTTTCGATGGTCTCGGCCGCCCTGGCACTCGCGCTCTTGATGCTTCCCATCGTCATGCGCACCACCGAAGAGGCCATTCGCGCCGTTCCGCGCTATATCCGTTGGGGCGCGTACGGCCTGGGTGCCACCAAGTGGCAGGTTGTCTCCAAGATCGTGCTTCCTTCTGCCTTTGGCCGTATTGCCACGGGCATCGTCCTTGCCATTGGCCGTGCCATCGGCGAGACCGCGGTGGTGCTCTACACCATGGGCCAGGCCATCAACCTGCCTATTTCGCCGCTCGATTCCGGCCGCCCCATGACCGTTCACCTGTACCTGCTTGCCAACGACGGCATCAACATGAACGCAGCCTACGGCACCGCGCTCTTGCTGATGGTGATCATTTTGGCCTTCAACCTGTTTGCGCGCTTCCTGTCGCGCAAGCGTCGCTAGTTAAGGAGTCCCATGTCCGTTTATCAGTCCGCTCCCGCGTTGGAGCAAGCGGCCATTACGGCCAAGGATTTCAACTTTTGGTACGGTGACTTTCATGCGCTGACGGGGCTTGACCTCAACATCGCCAAAAACGCCATCACCTCCTTCATTGGCCCTTCGGGCTGCGGCAAGTCGACGTTTTTGCGCTGCATCAACCGCATGAATGACCTGATCGAGGGCACGCGCGTCGAGGGCACCATGACGCTCGACGGCAACGATATCTATGCCGAGGGTGTCGACCCGGTCGATCTCCGTCGTCGCGTGGGCATGATCTTTCAGCAGCCCAACCCGTTTCCTAAATCCATCTACGAGAATGTCGCCTTTGGCCCTCGTCTGCAGGGCGTGACTAGCAAAAGTGACCTCGATGACATCGTGGAAGAATCGCTCAAGCGCGCCAACCTCTGGAAAGAGGTATCCAATCAGCTCAACAAGGATGGTTTGGCGCTCTCGGGCGGTCAGCAGCAGCGTCTGTGCATCGCGCGCGTGCTTGCGGTGCAACCCGATGTCCTTCTGATGGACGAGCCCTGCTCCGCCATCGACCCCACGTCCGTCTCTAAGGTCGAGGATCTGATGGCCGAGCTGGCGCCCGAGATGACGATCATCATCGTCACGCATTCAATGCAGCAGGCAGCTCGCATTAGCGACTACACCGCATTCTTCTTGCAGGAAGTTGCCGGCGAGCCCGCTACGCTCATCGAGTATGGTCAAACCGACGCGATCTTCACCAGCCCGGTGGACTCGCGGACGGAAGACTATATCACCGGCCGCTTTGGCTGATCGGTGCGACTAGTCCCAAGCCGATCGGATCTGGTCCGGTGCGTATTCACTGTGCGGGCGGCATGACCGCACCCAACTGATTGGAGTGAACCATGCGCAAACTGTTTTCCCGTCAGCTCATCGAGGCCCGTCACGAGATGCTGAGCATCTACGAGGCCGTCGATCTGGCCCTCCACGATGCCGTGAAGGCCTATGTGACCGACGACCGCAAGCTCGCCACCAAGACCAAGAAGCGCACGCTTTCGATTGACGCACGCTGCGCCAACCTGGAGGCCGTCTGCTACAACCTGATTGCCACGCAGTCACCGGTCGCCTCCGACTTCCGCTTGCTGCAGACGATCATCTACGTCGACTTTAACCTGCAGCGCATGACCGATAAGGTTCGCCAGATTTGCCGCGCCACGCGTCATATGATCAAGGCCGACATCTCGCTGCCCAAGGAGCTTGTCGGCACGGTCGAGGCCGAGGCTGAGGCCGTCTACCAGGTGCTGGGCTCTTCGCTTTCTGCGCTCGTCACCAACGACATGTCCATCATCTGCAACTTGGCCGTCGAGGACGAGCCAGTGCACACCGCCTACGAGAAGTTCTTCCGCACCTTTAACCGCATGGACACGGGCGATTTTATGGACGACGACAGCAACTATGACGACCTGCGCCGCGCCATCATGGTATCGCGCTATCTCGATCGCATCGCCTCGATTTCCATCGATGCCGCCTGCCGTCTGACCTTCCTGTTGACCGGACAGCGTATGACTGCCGGTGATATCGCCTGCACTGATGAGGATGAGCTCGAGAGCATGCGCGTGCCTTCGGGCGAGGGTGTTATCATGAGGCCCGCCGTCGACGCTCACTACGTTGCCAAGGTGCCCACTAACGAGGTCAGCGAGGGTCTTCGCTACCTGCTCGATCATCTTGAGGACGAGGACGATGGCGAGGACGACGAGGAGTAAGTAATTCCGTTCGTCGAAAGATTGTAAATACCTAAGTGAGCGCGGTCTTGCACATGCGGGGCCGCGCTCTTGCGATAGCATGGGACTACTTGTTTGGCTGTCAGCGGAGGCGATTGGCAATGGATAACTATTTGGACTTGATGCGCGCTCGCCGCGAGCAGATTCTGGAACGTTTTTATGCGGCGCTCGATCGCGCAGGCCGTCCCCACGACGCCGCGCGCCTCATTGCCGTGTCCAAGACCGTTGGTGTCGATGAGACCGTTGCCGCCATCCAGGCGGGATATCGCCATTTTGCCGAGAATCGCCCGCAGGAGCTGGTTCACAAGCTCACGGGTCTGGCGGAGCATCCGGAGCTGCCCGAGGTGCGCTTCGATATGATCGGCAACCTGCAGACCAATAAGATCAATGCGGTGCTGGGCTCAGCCGAGCTGATTCACTCGGTGGGTTCGCTGCATCTGGCGCAGGCGATCTCGAGCCGTGCTGTCCGCAAGATTGAGGCAGGCGAGCTCGCCGGCCCCCAGCGTGTGCTCATTGAGGTCAATGTGAGTGGTGAGGAGTCGAAGGGAGGCTTTTCGCCCGATGAGATTCGTGCCGACGCGGGCGAGCTTGCGGAACTTGAGGGAATTTGCGTACAGGGGCTTATGACTATGGCGCCCCGGGGGAATAAGGATGTGGCACGCCGCACCTTTGCGGGGCTTCGTGAGCTGAGGGATGAGCTGGAGGCGGCGCATCCCGATTTGAACCTGCCTGAGCTTTCCTGCGGCATGAGCGAGGACTTTGAGCCTGCCCTTGAGGAGGGCTCTACGCTCGTTCGCCTGGGCAGGGTAGTATTTAGCCCGGAGTTTGCAGTAAAATAAGGCTCTGAAGTGCGCACTGATTATCGGGGCGCCTGCACTAAACCGCGAGAGGACACAACCATGGGCTTCCTTGACGAGATTAAAAATAAGATGCACCTGGGCGGCCAGCAGGGTTACGACCAGGGTTATGGCCAGGACGACGACTACGGCTACGATGACGGCTATGACGATAGTTATCAGGGCAACGGCTACAGCGGTGCTTCGGGCGAGGGCTTCTACACCCAAGACGAGCCGAGCAACGGCCTGCTTGGTCAGACGCGCCGCGGTGAAGCTGAGTCGGTTGCCGTGTATACGCGCTCCGGTCAGCTGGTCGGCGATGACTCCCGCCATGCCACGACGTATAACCCGCCTTCGCGCTCGCAGGACAGTGTTGCGAGCGGTTATCGTCCCGGTGCCTATGACACGCCGTCGAGCTACGCCGAGAATACCCGCGCCCGTGCCGCCGCTGCACCCGCGCCTGCACCGAGCGATGCCTCGGCCTATGCGAGCAATATCATCAACGCCACGCCGCAGCTGCCGGCCTATGTCCTGCGCCCCGAGAGCTATGACGACGTGGAGACTGTGGTGCGCCGCGTTCGCACCAAGCAGCCTGTCGCACTGATTTTTGTGGGCGTACGCACCGAAGTTGCCAAGCGCGTCTTGGACTTCTCTTACGGCTTTGCCTGCGGTCTGGGTGCCACGGTCAAGGAGGTGGGCGACCGCGTGTTCATGGTGCTGCCCGCCGGTTGCGAGGTCAAAGATTCCGATCTCAAGAAGCTTCGTGCCGACGGCTACCTTAAGTAAAGACAAGACGAGGAGATTCCCATCAACATCTACACTATCGTCCAGCTGGTCAACACGCTGTTCAACTTCTATTCCACGCTCATTGTCGTCTACTGCTTTATGACGTGGATTCCCATGAAGCAGGGTGGTTTGCTTCAGGATATTGCCGCGGTGCTTGATAGCGTGTGCGGTCCGTGGCTCAACCTGTTCCGTCGTTTCATCCCGCCGATGGGCGGTATCGATTTTTCGCCGGTCGTTGCGATTATTGCGTTGCAGTTGGTGCAGAGGCTGGTTCTGCAGCTTCTTATAGGTATACTCGTGTAGAACTGTCTTAGTAACTTACGTCGGGCGTGTAGCGCCGAGGCGATGAAAAAGGAGACTTGTTATGGCTATTACCCCTGCAGACATCCAGGCTCAGACTTTCTCTGAGGCCAAGCGTGGCTACGATCCTGCCGAGGTCGACGTCTTCTTGGAGACGCTGTCCTCCGAGGTTGACGCTATGCTCGCTAAGATCGTCGACCTTAAGGGTCGTCTGACTGCTACCGAGCAGCAGCTTGCCGATGCGCAGGCTCAGCTTGCCCAGGCTCAGGATGCCACCGCCCAGGCCGTTCCTGCCGCCCCCGTGGCTGCTCCCGCCCCTGACTTCTCCGCTCAGGAGCGCCAGATTTCCGCTGCCCTGATCGCTGCCCAGCAGACCGCTGAGACCATCGTCAACGATGCCAACGAGAACGCTGAGCGTATCCGCAACGAGGCTGACGCCAAGGCCCGCGAGGTTATCCGCCAGGCTCTGACCGAGAAGCAGGCCGAGCTCGAGGAGATCGATCGTCTCAAGGCTTCCCGTGAGGAGTTCAAGGCAGAGTATCTCAAGCTCATCCAGCACTTCATGGACGATGCCCAGAATTCCTTCCCGGCCGATCTGATGGCTTCCACGCCGGTCGGTTCTGCCGCTTCTCCTGCAGTGACTGTTCCCGCCGAGCCGCTGCCCGTCGCTGACCCGGTTGTCCCCGTGGCCGATCCCTTCGCCCCGATCGACAACTTTGCTGCCGACGACCTGGACTAACATTCGGCCTACAATTTAGTGCCTAGAAAGGACCCGCAGCTTGCGGGTCCTTTTTTATGACTGTGCCGGAGTGCGTAACATAAAAAACCGAGCCCTGCACATAATGGCGCAGAACTCGGCGAACGGATGAGCGGTCAAGGGTAGGTTTTAAGGCATGTCCCAAAACCTACTTGAGGAGGAAGTCGGAGAGGGGAATGGTACGGGCCTCGCGATGCTCGGGATCGGCGATGTGGTCGGCAGGATATCCACAGACGAGCATGTGATAGGGATAGACGCCCTTGGGCAGATTGAACTGCTCCTGTGCCACCCCAGGCTTAAAATGGCATACCCAGCACGTTCCCAGGCCCTGCTCGGTGGCCTCCATCATCATCTGATCGCAGACGATCGAAGTATCGATGGCACTCGAGTTCATCTGATCATACGGGCGCACCCAGGCATCATCGGTAACGCTGCAAATAAGGAAGATAAGCGGAGCGCCAAAGATAGACCCATCACGAGCAAACCGAGGCTGACAAGCAGCTGCCTTCTCCAGAAGCTCAGGCGTATCCAACACCATCACACGGGTTGGATGATTATTACAAGCAGAAGGAGCAATCCGCCCAGCCTCAACAATGGCATCCACCACAGCCTGCTCCACAGCCCGATCTTCAAACTCACGACAAGAATACCGACCCCGAGCCAGATCCAAATAAGACATACAAGCCCTCCAACAATTAAAAATCAAACAAACCCAAAGTAACCCAAACAGTACCCAAAGCAGCAATCAGTCAAACGCTCATCAAGGGCCAAAGTGTCCGAACGGATACCAAAGGTCCCTTCAGCCAAACCCCCCCCATTGCGCTAAACCTATCAGCCAAAGTTCCAATGGTGGTACATAAGGGAGCGGGCCCGACCACAGATAACCTTTTGAACGACTCTGCTTGCAGCCGGAGTGAAAAAGGTTATCAGTGGTCGGGCCCGCGACCGGTGGGACATGTACCCCCAATTAACTGTTCTTCATGACAATCGAATCCACAACATCGGCCACATTCTCGCAGCAGTCAGCGCAGTACTCCAGGAAGGCGTACACGTCACGCCAGGCGATGACCTCGAGCGGGTCCTTGCCGTTAACGTGCAGGTTGCGCATGGCGTTGATATAGAGCTCGTCGGCTTCGGACTCGATGGTGTTGATCTGGATGACCAGCTCGCGCAGCGTTTTGGACTTGCGGTAGTTGGGCAGCTCGACCATCAGGTCTTTCATGGCGCGGCAGGCGTCAGTCACCTTGTGGGCGATGACGATGGCGTCGGGATGGATGCTCTGGATGTTGGTGAAGTAGACGCGCTGCACGACGCCCTCGATGCGGTCGAGCACGGTGTCGAGCGCGCAGCTCATCAGATCCAGATCCTCGCGCTCGAGCGGGGTGATAAAGGCGGTGAGCAGGGCGTCTTCGAGCTCGTGGTGCTTCTTGTCTGCCGCATGCTCAATCGCATGCATCTTATTGAGCATGTCGTGAATCTGCGCGGGATCGAAGTTCTCAAAAATCTTGGTGAGCAGCTCTGCGGCCTGGACGGCGAGGTCGGCGCAAGCGACGTAGTTGTCAAAGTAGAACGAATCGGGTTTCTTTGCCATGGGTGGGTCCTTTCGAGGCGAAGACGGGTGGGCGAAGTGTTGCGGTCCGGATGGACGTTCGGTTTGATTAGAGGAACATCATGAACAGCTTGGCCATGACAAAGCTGATGAGTCCGCAGGCGGGGAAGGTGAAGAACCAGGTGAACATCATGTCCTTGACGACTCCGAAGTTGATGGCCGAGAGGCGCTTGACGGCACCGACGCCCATGATGGCGCAGGTCTTGATGTGTGTGGAGGACACGGGGATGCCGGTAAGGGTGGCAAGCAGCAGGTTCGCGGCGCCCGCGAGGTCGGCGGAGAAGCCCTGATACTTCTCGAGCTTAACCATGCTCTGGCCGACGGACTTGATGATGCGCTCACCGCCCACGCTGGTACCGATACCCATAGTGGCCGAGCACAGCAGCATAATCCAGATGGGGATGCCGGCATCGCCGACGCTGGTCTGGCCGTTTGCGAAGGCCACGCCTAAAAAGAGCACGCCGATGAACTTCTGTCCATCCTGCGCGCCGTGCATAAAGCTCATGGCCGCAGCGCTCGCGATCTGAGCGTATTTAAAGAAGATATTGGCACGTCGCCTGTTGGCGGCGGCGAAAAGAATCGAGACGAGTTTGCACAGGACCCAGCCCATGACAAAGCCCAGGCCGATGGAGAGCGCCAGGCCGTAGATGACCTTCATCCACTCGTGGACGTTGACGCTGCTCGCGCCGCCGAGGGCGATAGCGGCACCGGTCAGGCCGGCGATAAGGCTGTGGCTTTGCGAGGTGGGGATGCCAAAACGCGACGCTGTGGCACCGTAGACGACGATGGAGAACAGCGCCGCGCACAGACAGGCGAGCGCCATGGTGCTGTTTCCGCCAAAGTCGACGATATGTGAGATGGTGTTGGCGACGCTCGCATTAAAGTGCGTCATGATGAGCACACCGAGGAAGTTGAATGCGGCGCTCATGAGAATGGCGGCGCGGGCGGGCATGCAACGCGTAGTGACGCAGGTCGCGATGGCGTTGGGCGCGTCGGTCCATCCATTGACGAAGATGGCGCCGAGCGCGAGGATCACGGTGACGGCAAGGACTGGGTTCGACACAATTTGGCCGAGGAAGGTTGAGAACGTTACGTCCATATATGGGCTTTCTCGAAGTTTGCAGGCACGTTACAAAAACATGATAAATCGTATCACCTCCTGCGGGTTTCTTTACCGAGTTCTGATGGGAGAAGTGAATTTTTTGGCACTAATATTGAATATTAGCCCTGTTGACCGCGGGTGTTCTTTTTGCTAACACACCATGAGGACACGTGTGCGTGCCCCAACATCCCAAAACCACAGTCTGTTCGCTTTACAATATGCAAACATGCGTTCGATAATAGGAGGCATGGAATATCGACAGACAGATGGCAAAACTCGGCGCGTGCACAAGCAGTATGTGGACGTCGTGGCTCGCATCCTCGCGGGCGGACAGGTCGTGCCGGTCACCGTCTGCTGGGTCGACGGTCGTTGCTTTACGATTGACGAAATTATCTCGACCACCGGGTTTGGCCTGATGGTCCACGGCATCCGTACGGCAACCTATAAGGTGCGTTTTGGCGGGCACGCGACCGAGTTGTATCTGGAGGACCAGACGCGCGAGCGGGCGGACGGCTCGCAGGCACACGTGATGCGTTGGTGGGTCTGGGCCTTTGATCGCACGCTCGAGGGCGAGCGCCGTAGGTAAGGACGTACGGCATTCGGGTACAATGACAGGAATCTTGTCAGCTACTGCGCTGTCGCGGCGCTTTTGAAAGGACGAAATTATGAACGATATTCAGGGCTATCAGAACGGCCCCATCGAAACCGGCGCAAGCCGTGCCAAGGAGATGTCGCCGCGTGCGTATAATCTTGCCATGTCTGCCCTCATCTTCTTGGGCTTTTGTGCCATGGGCGTCGGTGCTTACTTTACGAGCACCATGTCGTTTGCGCGCATGATGATGAGCGGGGCTGCCCTACCGCTGGTTTTTGGCTCGTTTATTTTGACCATCGTCGGCATGGTCATGATGTCGGCCGCCGCCAGCAAGCAGTCCGTGGGCCTGTCCCTTGTGGGCTACGTAATCTTTGCGAGCACCTTTGGCCTGACCGCGTCGTTTGGCCTTGCCAACTACGACCTGCCCACCATCAACACTGCCTTTATCGCCACGGCCGCCATCACCTTTGTCTTTGGCGCCTTGGGCGTGACGTTCCCCAAGTTTTTCCAGCGCGTATATGGCATCGGTTTTGGCATTCTGCTCGCTACTATTCTTGTTGAGATCGTGCTGATGTTCATGGGCGTCTCACAGACCATCACCGATCTGATCGTGATCGTGGTGTTCGCCGGCTTTATTGGCTACGACACCTATGTTGCCACGACGGTGCCGCCTACGCTGCCCAACGCCGTGCTCATGGCGTCCAATCTGTTCGTGGATATTATCAACGTGTTCCTGCGCATTCTGAACATCCTCGGCCGTCGCGACTAGTGGCGAATTGCGGCGGTGCTTGCCGTACGTGCAAATCGATGCGAAAGGCGGTCCTTCGGGGCCGTCTTTTTTGTACGCGGCGGGGTATCATGGATGGGAAAAGCCGATAGCGGCAGAGACCGAGAAAGGTGACCACTTATGGCAGACGTCGACAACAGGAACCGTAACCGCAGGTCCAACCGAGCGGGTCAGCCCAATCCCAAGCGCGAGGCCCGTGCCAAGGCCGCCGAGCGTCACGTGGCAACTGTGTCCGAAGCGTGCGCCAAGGATATCGAGCGTTCGCTTGCCGGCGTGTGCGAGTTCGATGGTATGCCTGCCGGTTTTGTCGCGGCGATGAAGGCCAAGGTTCAGAGTGCTGTGGCCGCCGAAGAACAGGTTGCCGAGGACGTCGAGGGCGCGGAGGCTGCCGAGACCGAGACGGCGCCCGAGACCGAGGCAGCGCCTGAGCCTGCCGAGGAAATCGCCGAAGCTGAGTCCGCGCCTGCTGAGGAGCCCGCTCCGGTTCTGCCTGAGGTCACCGTGCTCGATGCCTCCGCCACGCAGGCCATCCTGGACAACGGTCGTGGCTATGCGCAGTTCTGCGACATGGCCGTGCTCGCCTTTGCCTCGTTCACCAACCCGGGCGGTTGCTATATCCAGGGCTATCTGGGCCAGGAGGCCACGCTGTGCGCCGATTCGTATCTGTACAACGTTCTCGATAAGCAGCGCAAATGGTACGGCGAGAACCGTCGCCGCAACATCAACTGCGAGCTTTACCGCAACCGTGCGCTGGTGGTGCCTGCGGTGCGCTTCGACCGCAACCACGTGCATGCATACGCCGACGTGATCGTGGCCGCCGCGCCCAACGTTAAGCGCGCCCGCCAGGAGTATCGCGTGAGCGACGATGCTCTGCTGGACGCCCTGCGCGACCGCATTCGCTTTGTGCTTGCCATCTGCGACGAGCTGGGTCGCGAGAAGCTCGTACTGGGCGCTTGGGGCTGCGACAACAACGGCTTTGACGCCGAGGCCGTGGCCGAGCTCTTCCGCAAGGAGCTCGCGTCGGGCGACTTTAAGGTCAAGCAAGTCTTCTTTGCCGTGCCTTCTACGCGCTGGGATGAGGATTTTGCCAAGTTCGAGCACGTGCTGGCAAACTTCCCCGAGCGCAACGAGGAGTCCTATGCCCAGGTTGCCGCTCGCGCTGCGGCAGCTCGCGCCGCCGAGCAGACCCAGGCTGCTACCGAGGATGATGAGGACGAGGACGATTGGCGCAAGTACCTGTAATTGGTACGTGCTGACAGATGGGTCGAGCCGGCGGGAGAGGCTGCTTCCGTCGGCTTTTTACTGAGCGAGGGGCTTACGATGAAAAACGTTCTATGCTTTGGCGACAGCAACACCTATGGTTACGATCCGGCGGGCATGCGCGACGGCACCGCGGTGCGCTATGCGCAGGATGTGCGCTGGTGCGGCGTGGCCCAACGTGACTTAGGCGAGGGCTGGCATGTAATTGAAGAAGGCCTCAACGGCCGCACGACGGTACGCGACGACATGTGCCATCTGGACACCAATCTTAACGGCATCCGCGCACTTCCGATGCTGCTCGAGGCCCATAAGCCGCTGGACGCCATTGTGATCATGCTGGGCACCAACGACTGTAAGACGGTCTTTAACGTGACAGCTTCCGATATCGCCCGTGGCGCCATGGCGCTGATTCGCGCCGTCCGCGCGTTTCCGTGGACCGACGCTGCGCCTTGTCCGCGCATTCTGCTGATGGCGCCTATCAAGATCAAGCCGCAAATCGCCGATGTATATATGACCGATTTTGACGAGCGTTCCGTCGAGGCCTCGGAGCATTTTGGCGAGTACTACGCACATGTGGCTGAGCAGTTTGGCTGCGACTTTTTGAATGCCGCCGACTTTGCCGAGCCGGGCGATATCGACTATCTGCATATGATGCCCGAAAGCCATGAGAGCCTGGGTCACGCCGTGGCAGCCAAGCTCCAAGAGATGCTCGGAGAGTAGCGCGACCCCAAACCACCGCAAAGGGGGCGGGCGCCTTTGCGGTGGCTTGGGCTGCGAATCTTAATACTGCCACATGTGGTTGACAGGGCCGGAACCTTTGCCCATGTCAAAGCCGGCGGCCAGAGCGCCTGTCAGGTATGCCTTGCCCGCATTGACGGCGTCGGCAAGATCCATGCCCTGGGCCAGCGCGCAGGCGATGGCGGACGAGAGCGTGCAGCCGGTGCCGTGCGTGTTGTCGGTCTCAATACGCTTGTGGCGGAACCACGTGGTGAGCGGATCGCCTAGGTGGTTGCCCTCATCATCGAGTGGTGCGGGTTCGGCCAGTACATCGTTGGCCTCGTTGACAAGATGCCCGCCCTTAACGAGGGACGCGCAGCCAAAGCGGCGGGTGAGGAGCATGGCAGCATTTTGCTGCGTGCGCTCGGAGTCGACCTCATAGTCGAGCAGGGCCATGGCCTCGGGAATATTGGGCGTGATAACCGTTGCCAGTGGGAACAGGCGACGCGTGAGCGCCTCGGCGGCATCTTCGGCAATCAGCCGCGCGCCCGAGGTGGCGACCATGACGGGGTCGACGACCACGTTCGTTGCGTTCCAGGCGCTCAAGCGGTCGGCGATGACTTCGATAATCTCGACAGAAGAAACCATGCCGATCTTGACGGCGCTCGGGCGGATATCGTCAAAAACGGCGTCAATTTGCGCGGCTACGATATCTGGCGAGATATCCTGTACGGCGGTGACGCCCAGGGTGTTCTGTGCGGTGATAGCAGTGATGGCCGTCTCGGCATACAGGCGGTGCGCCGTGATGGTCTTGATGTCGGCCTGAATGCCGGCGCCACCGCTGGAGTCGGATCCTGCGATGGATAGAACGGCAGGTACCTTACTGCGATCCATGTTCGCTCCCTTGTTCGGTCGGAATCAAATGGGTCTTTAAGCCAGCATTATAAAGATGCCCGGGCCGACTCTATGTCGAACCCGGGCGGGCGATGCAATCTTTACGCAAATGTAAGCAAATGTTCACACGTCAACAATCGACAGGCGCCAGCTCGCCGCCAGAAGCGGCCGCGGCGATAGGGCTAGTCCTCCATGCCGAGGTCGATCGTCGTGCCTTCGAACACCTTGTTAACGGTGCGGACGGCGCACATCTTGCCGCACATGGTGCAGGTGCCCTCGGTGGCGGCGGGGGATTCTTCGTAGCGTTTCTTGCCGGTGACCGGGTCGAGAGCACACTTCCACATGGCATCCCAGTCGAGCTTGCGGCGTGCCTGGCCCATCTTGTCGTCCATGTCGCGGGCGTGCGGCACCTTCTTGGCGATATCGGCGGCGTGCGCGGCAATCTTAGTGGCCATGAGGCCGTCGAGCACATCCTGGGCGTTGGGCAGGCATAGGTGCTCTGCCGGTGTCACGTAGCACAGGAAGTCGGCACCGGAGCTGGCGGAGATGGCGCCGCCGATGGCAGCGGTGATGTGGTCGTAACCCACGCCGATATCGGTCACCAGCGGCCCGAGCACATAGAACGGAGCATTGTGGCACAGGCGCTTCTGCAGTTTCATGTTGGCGGCGATCTCGTCGAGCGCCATGTGACCCGGGCCCTCGACCATGACCTGGACGCCGGCGGCCCAGGCGCGCTTGCACAGCTTGCCCAGCTCGATCATCTCGGCGGTCTCGGTTGCGTCGTTGGAGTCGTAGAGGCAGCCCGGGCGGCAGGAGTCGCCAAGCGAAATCGTCACGTCGTACTCGTGGCAGATCTCGAGCACCTCGTCGTAGAACTCGTAGAAGGGATTCTCATTGCCGGTGACCTCCATCCAGCCAAACAGCAGCGAGCCGCCGCGGCTGACGATGTTCATGAGGCGGCCGGTCTCCTTAAAGGTCTTGATGACCGACTTGTTGATGCCGCAGTGGATGGTCATGAAGTCCACGCCGTCCTCGGCGTGCGCGCGAACGACCTCGAGCAGGTCGTCCTTGGTGAGCTTGACCAGCGGCTTTTCCATGTAGCCGATGGCGTCGTACATGGGGACGGTGCCCACCATAAGCGGCGTCTCGTCGATGAGCTGCTGGCGGAACTGGCGCGTCTTGCCCGAGTTGGAGAGGTCCATGATGGCGTCGGCGCCAAAGTCCTCGGCGATCTTGACCTTCTTCCATTCCTCGGCGGCATCGGCCTTGTCGCCCGAGATGCCCAGGTTCACGTTGACCTTTGTGGACAGGCCCTCACCGACGCCAAAGGCGCGCATGCCCTTTTTGATATGCACGATGTTGGCGGGAATGGCGATGCGGCCGTCGGCCACGCGCTCGCGGATGTACTCGGGGTCGCGATGCTCGCGCTCGGCGACCTCCTTCATCTGCGGTGTGATCTGCCCGGCGCGGGCGAAGTCGATTTGCGTGACGAGCTTGGGCTCGGTCTGTGTGCTCATTGGCACGGCTCCCTTCGTTGGCATTACCCATATCAGGTTTGCGGGTCAGGGCGGGCGCGCCCAGTCTCAGCCTGCCGTCTTGTCCTGCAAGCTCCCCGTTTATGTGGTGGGCTCAAGTATAGCTCGAATGGGTACGATTGACGCGATGAGCATGCCCGTGGGGAGGCGAACATGGAAGACAAGCATCTATATCGAGAGACACAGTGGGACGTGTCGGCCGAGGAGGGCCGTGCCCATCATGGGCTGGTCGCAATCGGTTTTGCGATCCTTGTCGTGATGGTGATTGCCTGTTGTATCTGGACGTTTGGTGGTCGTGGCGGCGCTGTATGGGAGTTCGAGGCTGATGATGGCCTACCGATTATGACGGTGAGGAGTACCGGCGGTAATGCCAATACGCTCGCCATTCCGGGCGATTATTGGTACCCGCGCGATGAGTTTGTGCAGTTGCAGCTGAGTGGTGGGTCCATTCCAGGTGAAGAAATCGAACGCGTGACGTTTGACGCGGCGCTCAAAACGCTGACGGTGAAGCTCAAAGATCAAGGAGATGTGCCCACGACCATGGATATCGCCCTGACGGAATGGCGCCTGGAGCCCCCGTCGGGCGTCAAGGTGTCCGAGGTGGAGCATGTCAAGATTACCTATCAGGACGGCTCGACAAATGAAATTGCCAAAGCCGACGGCTTGGCGGAATAGACGCCGTGCCTAGGCAGCACATTCAAAAGTAGCGGTGGTCCTACAAGGCCTGTTCGTTCAGGAAGACCAGAGTGTTTTTATTTGAAAGCTCGGGAAAGTGACGATAACCAACGTCGAACGCGGTGAGCCCGCTTACATCCTCGAGCTTGTTTTCTGCCATCCAGCGCACCATGGAGCCGCGCGCCTTTTTGCTGGCTGTCGAGCGCTGGATGGGCTTGCCGTTGCGGACACCTTCGCCAAAGAGACAAGTGACGGTTGTGGCGTCGCCTGCGAGATGGGGTAGAACGGCCTTGGCGTACTCCACACTGGCAAGGTTGACGATCGTGGTGTTAGAGCCCGCCGGAGCGATGGCCCGTGCGAGCTTGTCGCTCCAAAACGCGTAGAGGTCTCGGGCATCGTCAACGGCGAGCTTCGCGCCCATCTCCAGCCGATACGGTTCGACGGCATGAAAGGGACGAACGCACCCGTAGAGGCCGGAGAGGATCCACAGATGGTCTTGCAGCCATGCGAGCTGCGTGGAATCCATCACCTCGGGTGCCATGCTCTGGTATTGAATGCCGTGATAGGACATGACGGCAGGGGAGAGGTGACGGGCGAGTGCGGGATTGTCGAGATCGCCGCTTTTCAGGATGGGCCCGAACTCATGCAGTGTGTTGAGGCAAGGTCCCAGCAGTTTGTCACTCACGTTCCACAGCGCCTGCAGGCCGCCGCTGCCTTCATTCCGCTCGATATCTAGCAGTGCGCGGTGGAGGCGAGCCGTCTCGCGCACAAAGGGTGGGATGCCCAGGACTTCAAAAGCATCTTGGGCCGCGCGCATCTGCTTGGCGGGCGAAATGATGACCTGCAGCATGGACTCTCCTCTGCCAAAAAAGTTGCGGTGGAATACGGTCTGTTTTGGCCGTTTATGGGCCAGTTTAGTCCGTAATTCACCGCAACTGATGAAGGGTGGATTAGGCTCGCTCGATGAAGGCTTTGTAGCCGCGGTAGGCCTCGTAGATATCGGCCTTGTTGGCGACCTCCCACAGGGCGTGCATGGACAGGACGGCAACGCCGGAGTCGATGACGTTCATGCCATACTTGGCCATGATGTAGGCGATGGTGCCGCCACCGCCCGCGTTGACGCGACCGAGCTCACAGGTCTGGAAGTCCACGCCGGCCTCGTCCATGATGTCGCGGACGAGGGCCACGTACTCGGCATCGGCGTCGTTGGAACCGCCCTTGCCGCGGCTGCCCGTGTACTTGTTAAAGCACAGGCCACGACCCATAAAGGCGGCGTTCTTCGTCTCGAACTTGCCGGCATAGCCCGGGTCGAAACCGGCGGACACGTCGGAGGAGAGCATGCGGCTGCGGGCGAGCGCGCGGCGCAGGGCCAGCGGGCTATCCTCGCCGGCGAGCGTCATGATCTCGGCGACGGTGTTCTCGAAGAAGCGGCTCGTCATACCGGTGGCACCCACGGAGCCGATCTCCTCCTTATCGACGATGAGCGTGATGCTCGTGCGCTCCACGTTGGTGACGTTGATCTGGGCGAGCATGGAGGGGTAGGCACAGACGCGGTCGTCATGGCCATAGCCCAGAATCATGGAGCGGTCGAGGCCCATGTCGTGGGCGGGGCCGGCGGGCACGACCTCGATCTCGGCGGAGAGGAAGTCCTCCTCCTCGACGTCGTACTGCTCCTTGAGGATATCCAGGAACATCTGCTTGACGGGCTCCTTGGGGGCGTCCTTGTCGTCCTCATCGAACTTGACGGGGCGGCCGCCCACGATCACGTCGAGAATCTCGGCATCGACGGCGTCCTTGGCAGGCTTGGACATCTGCTCGCTCGAGAGGTGGATCAGCAGGTCGGAGATGGTAAAGACCGGGTCGTCCGCCTTGTCGCCGATATTGATGTCGACGGTGGTACCGTCCTTTTTGCAGATGACGCCCACGAGTGCGAGCGGGGAGGCCACCCAGTGGTAGCTCTTGACGCCACCGTAGTAGTGCGTGTCGAGGTAGGCCATGTCGCCGGCCTCGAAGGCGGGGTTCTGCTTAAGGTCTAGGCGCGGCGAGTCCACGTGGGCGCCCAGGATGTTAAAGCCCTGCTCGAGCGGGGCGTTGCCCAGGTTGACGAGCATGAGGTCCTTGCCGTGATTGGCGGCGTACACCTTGTCGCCTGCCTTGAGCTCGCGGCCTTCGGCGATCACGGTCTCCAGGTCGACGTATCCCGCCTCCTCGGCCATCTTGATGCCGGTCTTGACGCACAGGCGCTCGGTCTTGTTCTCGCTCAAAAACTGCTTATAGCCGCGGCAAAGCTCCTCGAGCTCCTCGACTTGCTGTGGCGTGTACTTTTTCCATGCGCAGGGACGCTCCATGACGCAGGCTCCTTTCGGATCGATCGTGCTGGTTGATGTACCGTGAGCCATCGTATCACGCGCGGGCTCACGATGGCGGGGGAGCTTTATGTGAGGTGGCCGCGGGGCGGGGAGCGTGTAAACTGGAGTGAGCAAACCGTGCCCAGCCCAAAGCGAGGTATTTAATATGTCTGACAAGCGCCGCACTTTTGCCGTTATCGACGGCAACTCGCTCATGCACCGCGCCTTTCACGCCGTGCCGCCGACCATGAACGCGCCGGACGGTCGCCCCACCAATGCGATCTTTGGCTTTCTGAACATGTTTCTTAAGATGATCGATGCCTTTAACCCCGACGGTGTGGTCGTGGCGTTTGACAAGGGTAAGCCGCGCGTGCGCATGGAGATGCTGCCGCAGTATAAGGCGCAACGTCCGCCCATGGACCCCGATCTGCATGCGCAGTTCCCTATGATTAAGGAGCTGCTCACCGCGCTCAACGTGCCGATTCTGCAGTCCGAGGGCTGGGAAGGCGACGATATCCTGGGTACTATGGCGCGCCTGGGCGAGCAGGCCGGCTGTGACATGCTGCTGGTGACCGGTGATCGCGACATGTATCAGCTTGTTACCGAGCACGTCAACGTGGTCTCGACCCGTAAGGGCCTGTCCGACGTTGCGATTATGACGCCCGAGAGCGTGGATGACCTGTATCACGGCATTACGCCGGCGCTCGTGCCCGACTTTTATGGTCTGAAGGGCGACACGTCCGACAACATCCCCGGCGTGCCGGGCATCGGTCCCAAAAAGGCGAGTGCGCTCATCGCACAGTACGGCAGCTTGGACGAGGTCATCGCGCATGCCGACGAGGTCAAGGGCAAGATGGGTGAAAACCTGCGTGCACACATCGACGACGCGCTGCTGAGCCGTAAGGTGGCGACCATCCGCACCGATGCGCCCGTTGAGCTCGATTTTGAGGCGACGTCCTTCCCGGCGTTTTCTGCCGATGAGGTTTCCGCGGCGCTGGGTACGCTTGGTATCACCGCCATGCAGAACCGTTTCTTGGCGCTGATTGGCGGCGAGGGCGGGGCTGCTGCTGCCTCCAGTGTGTTTGAGATACCTGCGATGGTTCGTGCAGCCGCCGGCGAAGCTGACGCGCTTGGTGCCGTTGCGGCTGAGGTTTCCCGCGCGATTGATGCCGACGAGTGGGTTGCCGCCGTGGTGGACGACGACAAGGAAGAGGGCGCGCTCTTTGGACTGACGCGCACGCTGTGGCTGGCGACGTCCAAGGGCCTGTTCGCGCTCGAGGAGGGCGACAGCTGTGCGGCGGCTGAGGTTGAGGGCTTCAACTTCGTCCACGGCGTGATTGCCGGCGTGCTCGCGCGTCTGTTTATGGAGGGTCGCGTGGCGAGCCCGGATATGAAGGCGCTGTTGCACGAGCTTTCGCCCATCGATTCTTCTGAGCCCGAGCTTATGGACCCGCTGGCAGTCGATTCCACGCGCATCTTCGATACCGTGGTTGCCGCCTACCTGCTGGATTCCGACCGCTCCGAGTTCGATGAGGCGTATCTGGCCGATACCTATCTGCAGATGGCGCTGCCTGCGGCGCACGGTGCAGAGGGTGCCGGCGAGGACGCCCCCGCGCCCGCCGCTCGCACGGCGGCCTTAACGCTGGCGCTGGTCGCACCGCTGCGCGACCGCATGGCCCGTGAGAACGCCACCAACGTGTTCGACGGCATCGAGATGCCGCTTGTGCCGGTGCTTGCCAAGATGGAGCGCGCGGGCATGCTCGTAGACCCCGACCGTCTGCATAGTCTGTCCGAGGGCCTGGCGACTCAGATTGCCGAGGTCGAGCGCAGCATTCGTGACCTGGCGGGTGACGAGACCTTTAATATTGGCAGTCCCATGCAGCTGTCGCATGTGCTCTTTGATGTGATGGGGCTTCCGACCAAGGGCCTCAAGAAGACTAAGCGCGGCTATTATTCGACCAACGCCAAGGTGCTGAGTGACCTTGCCCGCGACCACGAGATCGTGCGCCTGATTTTGGACTGGCGTGAGAAGTCCAAAATCAAGTCCACCTATCTGGACACGCTGGGCCCGCTACGCCGTGGTGACGGTCGTGTGCACACTACGTACAACCAGACCATCACAGCAACGGGGCGTCTGTCCTCGAGCGACCCGAACCTGCAGAACATCCCGACGCGCTCGGAGCTGGGTCGTACCGTCAAGACGGCGTTTTCGGCAGGCGAGGGAAGCGTCTTTTTGGCGGTGGACTACTCGCAGATCGAGCTGCGTCTGCTGGCGCATCTCTCGGGTGACGAGCACTTGGTGCGCGCCTTTAACGAGGGCGAGGACTTCCATGCCGAGACGGCGGCGCGCGTGTTTGGTGTGCCGGTGTCCGAGGTAACGCCCGACTTGCGCAGTCGCGCCAAGGCCGTGAACTTTGGCATCGTGTATGGCCAGCAGGCCTACGGCCTGTCGCAGTCGCTGCATATCTCGATGGCCGAGGCACGCGACATGATCGACCGCTACTACGAGGCCTACCCGGGCGTGCGCACGTTCCTCGACAACGTGGTGGCACGCGCCAAGCAGACGGGCTACGCCGAGACCATGTACGGCCGCCGTCGTCATATTCCGGAGCTCAAGGCCAAAAACCCGCAACTCCGCGGCTTTGGCGAGCGCACGGCCATGAACCATCCCATGCAGGGAACCGCCGCCGACATCATCAAGATCGCGATGGCCCGCGTAAGCCGCCGCCTGGAAGAGGAAGGCTTTGCCGCCCACATGATCCTGCAAGTGCACGACGAACTGGACTTTGAGTGCCCCATCGACGAAGTCGAGCGCCTAACCACCATGGTCCGCGACGTCATGGAGCACGTAGTAGACCTCCGCGTCCCCCTAATCGCCGAAGCCAGCACCGGCATAACCTGGGCCGACGCCAAATAGGGAAGTGCCCACAACCCCAAAGTAACCAAAACAGAGGGGAGCCCCTTCCAAAAAGGGGCTCCCCTCTGTTCAAATAAATTCAGCCAAGTATCTAGACACTCAAGAGGCCATCTTGGCGGCAAGCAAAGTCAACATGGTCATGCCCGGGGCCGACCGCTTGATTTTTGTAGATTCCGCACGAGCCGAAGAGCACTAAATGTGCTCTTCGTGCGAGCCCAGGACTTGACCGAGCAAAAATCAAGCGGTCGGCCCCGGGCATGGCGACGGGATAGATTAACGAGCCGCCAAGATGGCGTCGATGAGCGTCAGTACGCCCCCGTCGTTGTTGCTCGGAATGCGCCACTTGGCATGCGCGTTCATGTGCTCCTCGGCGTTGTCCACGATAAAGCTGTGACCGACGCGCTCCAGCATGGGGATGTCGTTGTACGTATCGCCCACGGCGGCGGCGTCGGCGATATCGATGCCCAGGTGTTCGCACAGGTGCGCGACGCCGGCGCCCTTGTCGACGCCCAGGTTCATAAAGTCGATCCACTCGCGCCCGGCGTTGGTGACGTAGAGCTTGTCCGAGAACTCGGGGCTATAGGTCTCGCGGAAAGCGGGCTCGGCGTCGTAGCCGGGGAAGAAGACCGAAATCTTGTTGGACTCGAAATCAATGCCCTCAAAGCTGTCGACGTAGTTGATTGTGTTGTAGTAGACGCTGATCTCGTCGTGGTATTGATGGTCGCGGGCAAGCACGTAGAACTCGTCGAAGCAGCACAGGACGGGGACAGCGCGAGGATCCTCCGAGGCACGGCTCAAGACCTGCTGATACAGCTCCACGTCAATATTGCTCTTATAGATATAGCTGCCGCGATAGATCACGCACGCTCCGTTGTCGGGACAAAAGGCGAGGCGGTTTTTGATGCCCTCGAACATCTCCTCGAGCTTGGGGGCGGGACGTCCGCTGGCGGGGCAGAATACGATGCCGGCGTCGGCGAGCTTGTCCAGGCGCTCATCAAGACCCTGGGGCAGCACGCGCTCGTCGGTGAGCAGCGTCTTGTCCATGTCGACGGCGAGAATCTTAATGTTGCCGATGTTGGCGTCCGATTCGTAAGTTTGCATAAAAGCGAGCCTTTCGTTTCGAGATTGTTTCAGACGTTATAACCATCAATTCGTAGTCGGGCGTATTTTCGCAGGAACGGAGCGTATTTGCACCACGCTTCACAAAGTAATGAAAAAACTTTTCAGAAATTTGAATTTGTCGCTTGTGCTGCGGGCACTTTAGCGTAATATAGCGACCATCGAAAACGGAGACGGAAAAACAACCGCTTACCGAGGAAAAGGTACCGTTTGCGATATTTGAATTGCGCCCGGCGATAGGTGAAAGGAGAGGCAGATGCAGTTCGTAAAGATCATCACCACTGCAGACAATGCCATCCGACGCCAGCGCGCAATTTCCCGACGACGATAACAATCGTCTCTGTCCGCATGGGGCGCAATGCCTCAACAGAGTCATTTTGAGGTCGTTGGGTTTTAAGCACGACATAGCCGCATGTTTCTAGGGCATGCCTGTGATGCATTCTGCTGAATAACCTGATATTGCACGGTTTTTGACCTCAAGGTGACTTGCAACTGACCGATGTTCTAACTAGCTACCAAGGGCGAAAGGAAACAGCCATGAGCAAGGAAAAAGTCGTTCTCGCATATTCCGGTGGTCTTGATACATCCGTATGTGTCAAGTGGCTCCAGGACGAGAAGAATCTCGATGTCGTTTGTGTCTGCGGCAACGTGGGCCAGGAAGAGACCGGACTGGATGCCAAGAAGCAGAAGGCACTCGACCTGGGCGTTCTCGATTGCCAGGTGCTCGACCTGCGCGACGAGTTCTCTGATGAGTTCCTGACTAAGGCCATCGCCGCAAACTCCATGTACGAGAACAAGTATCCGCTGCTCTCCGCCCTGTCTCGCCCGCTGCTTGCCAAGAAGCTTGTCGAGGTCGCCCACGAGTTTGGCGCGACCTACGTCGCCCACGGCTGCACCGGCAAGGGTAACGATCAGGTCCGTTTTGAGGCCGCCGTCAAGGCCCTCGACCCCGAGCTCAAGGTTATCGCCCCGGTTCGCGAGTGGGACCTGAAGTGCCGTCCCGACGAGGTCGCCTATGCCCACGCCCACAACGTGCCGGTTCCCGAGGGTGCCAACGACAACCCCTACTCCATCGACGACAACCTGTGGGGTCGTGCCATTGAGTGCGGTCACCTGGAGGATCCCTGGAACGAGCCGCTCGACGACGCTTGGGTTATGACCAAGAACCCCGAGGACACGCCGGACACCCCGACCTACACCGAGATTGAGTTTGAGGCCGGCAAGCCCGTCGCCGTCGACGGCAAGAAGATGAAGCTCTCCGAGATCGTCATCGCCCTCAACAAGATCTCCGGCGACAATGGCTTTGGCCGCCTCGATCTGGTCGAGGATCGCCTGGTGGGCCTTAAGAGCCGCGAGTGCTACGAGGTTCCCGGCGCCCTGACGCTCATCACCGCCCACAAGGCGCTCGAGGACATCTGCGTCGAGGGCGACCTGCTCAAGACCAAGATTAAGCTCGAGCAGGATTGGGCCACCGCCGTGTACAACGGCCAGTGGTACAGCCCGCTCAAAAACGCGCTCGATGCCTTTATGGCCGATACCCAGAAGTTCGTGACCGGCACTGTCCGCCTGAAGTTCTTTAAGAGCAACTGCCATGTCGTCGGCCGCAAGAGCCCCTTCAGCCTCTACGACTACGGTCTGGCTACCTACGACCGCGACACCACGTTTGACGAGAAGGCCAGCGCCGGCTTTATCGAGATCGACACGCTGTCGCTCAAGACGTGGGCTAAGGTCCAGGGTCCCAGCTCCGCTGCTGCCCAGGCGTAAGGCTTCTTTCCTTCCCTTGGTATCCGCGCGGCCCATCCGCGTGATACATAACGGGCGCATGGGGTCCCTACCTTTCGTTATGCTTGCTGACACTTCTTAACATCGGAGGCCCCTACGTTCCGCCCGCATATATGATGCCGCGTCTGCGGCTGAGTCCGAGCCCCGCCGGGGTTGTCCGGCGGGGCTCTTGCTATCAATTTGGCGACTCTGTGCCCATATATATATGAGGAGTATCCATTATGTTCAATGCTGTCGCGCATGCCTTACTTGCCCTCGCGCCCGAGTTCGATGCTGCAAAGGTCGAGGACGTTCCTATGAGCCTGAAGGCCTGGATCGATGGTTCGCAGGGCAACATCCGGAGGGAGACGTTGGGCGCCAAGTGCCTGGTGCGTCACTTCTTTGCAAATTAGCTACATGGCCCCGCGCGCGGTGGGGAATGTGTAAAACTAGCGGTTGAAAAATCGCTTTAGCGACATGGCGCATTGCTTTGGGCGCTTGTTTTGGTATTTGGAGAAAGGGGACGGTTCCATGGCTCTTTGGGGCGGTCGTTTTGAGGCGGGAGTGGCCGAGGTCACGCAGGAGTTTGGCGCGTCGCTGCCGGTCGACAAACATCTCTATAAGCAGGATATCGCCGGTTCTAAGGCGCATGCCAAGATGCTGGCGGCCCAGGGCATCATCAGCGCCGAGGACGAGCAGGCGATTGCCGAGGGCCTGACCGGAATCGAACAGGATATCGATGCCGGCAACTTCACCTTCGATATCAACGATGAGGACATTCATATGTCCATCGAGAGCGAGCTGACGCGCCGTATCGGCGAGGCCGGTAAGCGCTTGCATACCGGGCGTTCGCGCAACGACCAGGTGGCGACCGATACGCGCCTGGGCGTCAAGGCGTTGGCCAAGGAGCTCATGGAGGCCAATCTTGAGTTGCGCCATGTGCTGGTGGATGCGGCCAAGAAGTACGACAAGGTGATTCTGCCGGGCTACACGCACATGCAACATGCTCAGCCCGTGCTGCTGTCGCATCACCTGCTGGCGTATTCCTGGATGTTCGCGCGCGACTTTACGCGTTTGAAGGCCGCCTTTGATGCTGCCGACAACTGCCCGCTGGGTGCCGCTGCGCTTGCCGGTACGAGCTATCCGCTCGATCGCCAGATGACGGCTGCCGAACTTGGCTTTGCGGGCGTGATCCCCAACTCGCTCGATGCCGTTTCCGACCGTGATTTTCTGCTCGATCTGCATTACGCCGGATCCGTCATGGCGATGCACCTGTCGCGTCTTTCCGAGGAGATCGTACTGTGGTCGAGCTCCGAATTTGGCTTTATCACGCTTTCCGACTCGTACTCCACTGGCTCGTCCATCATGCCGCAGAAGAAGAACCCCGACTTTGCCGAGCTTATCCGCGGCAAGAGCGGTCGCGTGTACGGCAACCTGGTGCAGCTGCTGGTAACCATGAAGGGCCTGCCGCTTGCTTATAACAAGGACTTGCAGGAGGACAAGGAGGGCGCGCTCGATACCGCCCATACGCTCATGCAGTGCCTGTCCGTTATGGCCGGAATGATTTCGACTTGGACCGTCAACGAGGATGCCATGGCGCGCGAGTGCGGCGTGGGGCACCTTGCCGCCACCGATGTTGCCGATTACCTGGCCAAGCGTGGCCTGCCGTTCCGCGAGGCACATGCCGTGGTGGGCCATCTGGTCCTGATGTGCGAGAAGCGCGGCTGCAATCTTGAGGACCTGCCGTTTGAGGTGTTCCAGGAGGCAAGCCCGCTCTTTGAGCGCGACATTACCGAGGCGCTCGATATCCCGTCGATTGTCGCCGCGCGCACGACCGAGGGCGGCACCGCTCCTGCCGCCGTTGCCGTGCAGTTGCAGCGTGCCGAGGCACAGCTCGTGGCTGACGAGGGCGTGTTTGGATCGCTGACCAAGGTCGTCGAGATGGGTCACGGGGCAAAGTAGAGGTTTGGCTGAAGCCGTTTTGGCCATGTATTGATAAATCGTTTTCGCTTTACGGGCGCCTGCTGATGTGGGAGCCCGTATTTTGTTGCTATGGGGGAGGGGCTTGTCGAGAACTTCTGTAGGACCTTTGGGCAGGTTGTGAAGGGGATACGTTCGCGGGCGGCAACCGACCGCCTGCTCTGTTCGGTGCGGTTGATGGGCGGTCGGATGGTACTCTAATCGGGCTTCGAAACAGAAGTGACACATATGGAGCGCTTTAATAAATTGCAACGTTTCAATAAACAGCTTTTTGTTTAACTGCAGCTAAAACTCTGTTACGATGCAGTCCAGGCGGGTGCCGGAATGGGACTTGGGCACGCGCGAACCTACTTGAAAGGCTACTTTTATGGCTATCGAGAAGACCTTCATCATGATTAAGCCCGACGCCGTGCGCGACCGCAAGATCGGCGAGATCGTTGCTCGCATTGAGCGCAGCGGCCTTGTCATCGAGCGCATGGAGATGACCACGCTCGAGCGCGCTACCGTCGAGGAGCACTACGCCCATCTGGCCGACAAGCCCTTCTTTGGCGGTCTCTGCGACTTTATGACGAGCGGTCCGGTCGTCAAGATGGTCGTTTCCGGTCTCTCCGCTGTTGCTAAGATGCGCACCCTCATGGGCGCTACCAACCCGCTTGAGGCTGCTCCTGGTACCATCCGCGGCGACTTTGCCGTCGATGTCAACGCCAACGTGATCCACGGCTCCGACTGCCTGGAGAACGCCGAGATTGAGATCAAGCGCTTCTTTGGCTAAACCAGCTTTGACTCCTTAAAGCTGTTAGCGTGTGGCTTGGGCGCCGCGGAACTCCATCCGCGGCGCCCTTTTATTCCAAAATCTATGCAGGGGCCCGCTCGGACATGTGTTCCGAGCGGGCCCCTGCTGTTAGCTTGTGGCACTGAATAGTTTAGGCTTCGTCGACGATCTTAAGGGCGCGCGTGTGATCGATCTCGTTGAGGAGGTTAACGCGACGCTCGTGACGACCGCCCTCAAACTCGGCGTCGAGCCACTCGTCGACGATCATCTTGGCGAGCTCGGAGCCCACGACGCGGGCGCCAAAGGCGAGCACGTTGGTATTGTTGTGCATGCGGGAGAGCTTGGCGCTGAAGGGCTCGGAGCACACGACGGCGCGTACGCCCTCGACCTTGTTGGCAGCCAGGCTGATACCGACGCCGGTGCCACAGATCAGGATGCCTAGATCGACGTCGCCGTTGGCAACGGCCTTACCCACCTTGTAGCCGGCGATGGGGTAGTCAAAGCTCTCGGAGGTGTCGGTGCCAAAGTTCACGACCTCGCAGCCGCGCTCCTTCAGGTGCTCGGAGATGATGTTCTTGAGCTCGACGGCGGCGTGGTCGTTACCGATACCGATCTTCATGGATAGTTCCTCTCTGGTCTGTGCGGCGAGATTGCTAAAGGTTTTACCGCGTTCGACTGCATGATAGCGCGACTTTTGTGTAAACGCTTGGGCGTTTTTTGGTCAAACGCTTTAGCATGCAACAAGACCGGTTTCTCATGAATGAATGCCGTCAGTTTGCGCCTGAATGCCGTCTACCGGAACCTGGGTTGCGGTTTTTGATGCATTGTTATCAAATAAAAGAGCTAATTATTATTGAGAGCCCAGCCCGTTATACAAGTAGGAGATACCTATGCCTGCCGATTCCCTTCGTGATGCCGCGTTTTGCGATGTTTTGAACCGCGAACTTGTTTGTGCACTCGGCTGCACCGAGCCCATTGCCGTTGCTTATGCAGCGGCGCTGGCGAGCCAGACGCTCGGTTGCGAACCCGATCATATGGATGTTGCCTGCTCGGGCAACATCATCAAGAACGTCAAGAGCGTGACCGTGCCCAACTCGGGCGGTATGCACGGTATTGAGGCCGCGGCCGTGCTGGGTGCCGTGGGCGGCGACGCCAAGAGCGCGCTCGAGGTGCTCGAGAGCGTCGATGACGCGGACCGCGCCCGCGTGGCCGAGCTGCTTGCCGATGCGGACTACTGCGATGTGTCGCTTGTCGAGGGTGTGCCCAACCTCTACATCAAGGTGACTGCGACGGCCGGGGGCCATACCGCGGTCGTCGAGATTACCGATCACCACACTAATGTCACGTGCCATACGCTCGACGGTATTCCGGTATGCGGTAAGTCGGCGGGGGAGTGCGCCGCCTGCGCCGAGCGCGTGGTGGCCGAGCGTGCGGCAGATAACGCCGACACGCCCATGTCGATCGAGACCATCATCGACTTTATCGAGGACGGTGACATTGAGGACGCCCGCGCTGCCGTTGAGCGTCAGATTGAGCTGAATGGCGCGATCAGTGCCGAGGGTCTCGCGCACGCTTGGGGCGCCGAGGTGGGCCGTACGCTGCTGGGTGCTCGTGCCGATGACGTCGCCTGCCGCGCCCGTGCCCGTGCGGCCGCCGGGTCCGACGCCCGCATGAACGGTTGCGCGCTGCCGGTCGCCATTGTGTGCGGCTCGGGCAATCAGGGCATTACCTGCGCATTGCCCGTCATGGAGTATGCCGAGTACCTGCGTTGCGACCACGAGCGCCTGGTGCGCGCCGTGATGCTGTCCGATCTTATCGCCGTGCATATCAAGAGCTATATTGGTGCGCTTTCGGCGTTTTGCGGTGCTATTTGCGCTGCGTGCGGCGCCGGCGCTGCGATTACCTGGCTGTGCGGTGGCACGCGCGAACAGATTGGCGCGACCGTCTCGAACACGCTCGGTAACGTGGGCGGCATCGTGTGCGACGGCGCCAAGGCGAGCTGTGCCGCCAAGATCTCGGCTGCCGTCGATGCGGCGATTCTGGGCCATGATATGGCCATGCAGGGTCGCGGCTTCCGCGCCGGCGAGGGCCTGATCCAAGATACCGTTGAGCAAACAATCGCCAGTATGGGCTACGTAGGCCGCGTGGGCATGAAGGACACCGACATCGAGATCCTCAACATCATGATCGGCAAAACCCAGGTGTGCTAGTTACGCGGTTTTACCAAACCGCGTAACCAGTCGACGCTGCAAATGCCCCTAAGCGGCAATCTGCCTTTCAATCGTCGGGCATGGCCAGAAGGCCTATGCCCTCCTCTTTCAAGGCACATTGCTCGCTTAGGGGCATTTTCGCTGACTTGTGCTCAACCTGCGGCGATATTTGGTTTGGAGCGAGGGGTCCTACGACAGTTCGTCGGCTACTTGGTGTTCGTAGAAGGCTTCGATTACGGCGTTAAAGTCGCGGGCGAAGTCTTCCATGGTTCCGCGCCAGGTGGCTCGGCCGGGTTTTCCCTGGCCAACATAGGCAGTTTGAATGCCGCAGGCGGGACTGGGGAAGTCGCGCTTGGGATCATTGCCCACCATAAGGACCTCGTGTGGCTCGAGCCCCATCACCTGAAGCTGCTCTAGATAGTAGGTGGCATCGGGCTTGCAGCGGGTGGCGTTTCCCATGTGCGTCACGAGTTCAAAGGGGGCGTCGGCCAGGTCGCCCCAACCCATGCGGCACTCGATGGCCCCCTGGGGAAAGCTGGGGTTGGTAAAGAGCGCGCAGCGCAGCCCTGCGTCCTGTACGGCCTGGAGCGCGGCGTGTGCGCCCGGCATGGCGTGGGCGTTAATGATATCGTCGTTCTTGTACGGAAGAACTTCGCGGTCATAGTAGGTAAACGCCTCGTAGATGAGGGGATCGGAGAGGCAGATCCCGCATCGGCGCTCGACCTCTTCTTGGTAAAACTCAAGATTGGTGCGGTTGTCCGTGCCGCTGCGGCGATTGGCGTTGAGGTCGACCAGGATGGTGCCGAGGCGCGCCATCGTGCCACCGCGGCTGCGGCGCCCGATATCCGCGAGCATCGAAGAGACATCCTTAAAATAGCGAAGGATGAACGCGTTGAGGTTGATGCTGAGAAGCGTTTCGTCCATATCGAAAACGACTGCTTTGAGCACGCGGGCACCTTTCTCGAAAAATCGATCTAGAATCGTTGGCTCCGGATACTTTACCCCAAAGCCGAATGCCTGGCTGGTTATCGTCAAGTTGCGGAGACGTGTGTTCATAAGATTACGAAAAAGTCTACACACGAGTAAAAAATCGCAGTTCACGCTTGAAATCGAACTCATTTCCCCGTAACCTATACGAACGTGATTGCATAAGCGTCACATTAGTATCTGTCGGCTCCCGAGTGTTCCTAAACGTTGTGTGCTTGTCGCACCCTTCTGTAGGTCCTAGCAATCGGGGCCCCGTAGTTCGAAAGGGGTCCACCTTTGAGTGAGATTCAGAACTCGTCCATTTTCTCTCTTGACGATGTCAACGAGGAGGAGATGAACAACCTCATCGACGGTACGATTACCGACTTTGATGAGGGCGATCTCGTTAACGGCACTGTCGTTAAGATCGAGCATGACGAGGTGCTCGTTGACATCGGATTCAAGTCCGAGGGCGTTATCCCGGTCCGCGAGCTGTCCATCCGCAAGGACGCTAACCCTGCAGACATCGTTGCACTCGGTGATCCCATCGAGGCTCTGGTACTCCAGAAGGAGGACAAGGACGGTCGTCTGGTCCTGTCCAAGAAGCGTGCCGAGTACGAGCGTGCTTGGAACCGCATCGAGGAGAAGTTCAACTCCGGCGAGAACGTCGAGGGCGAGGTTATCGAGGTTGTCAAGGGCGGCCTGATCCTCGACATCGGCCTGCGTGGCTTCCTGCCCGCCTCCCTCGTCGACCTCCGTCGCGTCAAGGACCTCACCTCCTACATGGGCACCCGCATCGAGGCCCGCGTCATCGAGATGGACCGCAACCGCAACAACGTCGTCCTCTCCCGTCGCGTCGTGCTCGAGGAGTCCCGTAAGGCCGAGCGCTCCGAGATCCTGTCCAAGCTCAAGTCTGGCATGCGTCTCCAGGGCACCGTTTCCTCCATCGTCGACTTCGGCGCCTTCGTCGACCTCGGTGGTATCGACGGCCTCATCCACATTTCCGAGCTCTCCTGGAACCACGTCAACCATCCTTCCGAGGTTGTCAAGGTCGGCCAGGAGGTCGAGGTCGAGGTTCTCGACGTCGATCTCAACCGCGAGCGCATCTCCCTGGGTCTCAAGCAGACCACCGAGGATCCGTGGCGCGCACTGGTCAAGAAGTACCCCGTCGGCGCTATCGTCGAGGGCACTGTGACCAAGCTTGTCCCGTTCGGCGCTTTCGTCGATCTGGGCGAGGGCATCGAGGGCCTGGTGCACATCTCCGAGATGGCCAACAAGCACGTCGATCAGCCTTCTCAGGTCACCCACGTGGGCGACAAGGTTCAGGTCAAGGTCATGGAGATCGACCTCGACCGTCGTCGTATCTCCCTGTCCATGAAGTCCGCTGCTGAGACTCTGGGCGTCGAGATCGAGGTTACCCCGCTGCCTTCCGAGAAGAAGGACGAGGAGACCGACGCCGAGTAAATCGGTTTGACGATCACTTGTTTTAAGGGATCCGTCCGCAATGGATGGGTCCCTTTTTGCATTTGCTGCTGAGGCGCGCGATGCTACCCGTGCGCAATGCTGCCCGGGTTGTCTGTTTGCTATTGGGTTGTCGGTGCATGAAAAATGCCGACATCCCGCCTCGGGGAGGAGGCGGGAACGCACCGAGTAGACGGAGGGGTGCGGAGCGCGGTCGCGTCTCGACTGACAACGTTGCCCATCGACGGGATTATTGTAGCGCATGGGCGCTTCTTGGTTTATCGTGTCGAGCGCTTGTGTTGTGCCGTTGCCTGTGGCGGCGGTGTGCTACACTCTTGCACTGCTGAGTGGGCCAGACGGTCGCGCGATGTGCTGCTTGCGGTACGCGTGAGGAAAGTCCGGGCTCCAGAGGGCGGGATGCCGGCTAACGGCCGGGCGGAGTGATTCGACGGAAAGCGCCGCAGAAAAGAAGACTCCCACCTGCGCCGCAAGGCGTAAAGGGAAAAGCTGAAACGGTGGTGTAAGAGACCACCAGCGTCGTGGCAACACGGCGGCTTGGCAAGCCCCATCCGGAGCAAGCGCGAATAGGAACGCTATGGACCGGCCCGGTCCGCGTTCGGGTAGCGTGCGTGGAGCTGCACGGTAACGTGCAGACAAGATAAATGACCGTTCACGACAGAACCCGGCTTATCGGCCCACTCGGCACTTTGTTGACGCTGCGAACCCGTCAGCGCGGCAATTTGCCTTTCAAGCCTTCGGGCATGACCATAAGGTCAATGCCCTTGTCTTTCAAGGCACCTTGCTCGCGCTGACGGGTTCTCGCTGTTGGTGACGGTATCATTGGCGTTTCCGTTCTTGTTGGCGAGGTCAACGGTGCTGTCTTTGCCTTATTATTGAGGCTGTTTGTTGCTTTGCTTGTTGTTGAGGGGCTTTGTTGGACAGCTATTTTACTCTGCAATCGAATATTGAGGCTTCGGGCGAGTTTGTGGACCGCAAGAGCCGGTTTATTGCCCAGCTGGTCCATATTGAGTCCGAGGACGAGGCGAATGCCTTTATCGAGATGGTTCGCAAGCGTCATTACGACGCTCGGCACAATGTTCCCGCGTGGATTATAGTCGATGGACGCGAGCGCCAGAGCGATGATGGTGAGCCGAGCCGCACGAGCGGCATGCCGACGCTCGAGGTGCTGCGCGGCGCAGGGCTTAAAAATGTTTGCTGCGTGGTGACGCGCTATTTTGGCGGCACGCTGTTGGGGCCTGGTGGCTTGGTACGCGCCTATACCGCGGCGACGCAGGCGGCGGTGGCCGCGGCTCAGGAGGCCGGACAGATCGTCGAGATGACGAGTGTCGTGCCGGTTGACGTGCATGTGGCCTATCCGCAATATGAGCAGGTGCTTCGTTTGGCGCAGGATTCGGGTGCCAAGGTCTCGGATACCGATTACGCGGATGCCGTGACTCTTCACTTGGTGTTTAAGGCGGGGGAGCAGGAGCCGTTTTGCGCTAAGATGCGCGAGCTTATGGCAGGGCGCGAGGAGATTGAGGTCGGCGCTCCCGAGTTTGCGGAGTTCTAACGACGACGGCCGGCGTGCTTTTGGATGAATCCCAAGCGCTCCGGCCGTCGATTTCTGTTGCTGCCGTTTACTCGGCGAGCTGCTTTAGCACATCGCAGGCAATCTCGACGGCATCGTCGATGCAGCCGGGGCAGCTGCGGAGCGGACCCTTGTCCGATCCGATGCCCTTGAGCGTGCCGCAGACGGTCGTCGTGTTCTTCTCGCCAAAACGCTTGGCGATTTCGCGCGACAGCTTGTAGGTCTGGCCTTTGGTCTTGGGGTTTTCCATGCCGTCGCTCATTACAAAGCCCATGATGGCCACGGCGCCCGAGATGGCGCCGCAGGTTTCGGTCATGCCGCCCATGCCGGCGCCAAAGCCCTCGGTGAGGGTAAAGGCGGTCTGGGGGTCGAGCCCGACGGCGGGCGCGAGCGTGCAGGCGACGGCCTGCGCGCAGTTAAAGCCGCGGGCGTGGTATTCGGCAGCCTGAGCCTGGCAGGCCGAGGTGTCGAGCTGGGCGATATCGATTTGCTTCATCGTTGTCTCCTTGGTTACGGTGTACCCGCCTATGGTACCCGTGACGGTGCATGTAATCGTCGAGAGCTTCATGTATGCCTCATTTTTCTCTGTCAAGCAAATGCCAAGGCTTGAGATAAATGCCCCTGATCAATTTGTCCCATAACCTACCTTGGGGATGGGTTGAGAGGGGTGCGGGGTAGCGGTATCGTGAACCAAATAAAACTAAAACCCAGGCAAGGGAGCTAGATATGAGCGAGCAGACCATCGGTACGACGTGTGTTCAGGGCGGTTATCGCCCGGGTGATGCAGAGCCGCGTCAGGTGCCTATCTACCAGTCAACCACGTGGAAGTACGACACGTCCGAGCATATGGGCAAGCTGTTCGACCTGGAGGAGTCGGGCTATTTCTACAGCCGTCTGCAGAACCCCACGTGCGATCTGGTTGCCGCCAAGATTTGCGAGATGGAGGGCGGTACCGCTGCGATGCTCACGAGCTCGGGCATGGCGGCGAACTTCCTCGCGATCTTTAACGTGGCCGGCGCCGGCGATCACGTGGTCGCGAGCTCTGCCATCTATGGCGGCACGTACAACTTGCTCGCCCACACCATGGGCCGTATGGGGCTGACTTGCACCTTCGTTGCCCCCGACTGCACCGATGAGGAGTTGGAGGCAGCCTTCCAGCCCAACACCAAGCTCGTCTTTGGCGAGACCATCGCCAATCCCGCCCTCGCCGTGCTCGACATTGAGCGTTTTGCCAAGGCCGCGCACGACCACGGCGTGCCGCTGATGGTCGACAACACCTTCCCGACGCCCGTGATGTGTCGTCCCTTTGAGTGGGGCGCCGACATCGTTACGCACTCCACCACCAAGTACATGGATGGACATGCGGCCTACCTGGGCGGCGTGATCGTTGACCACGGCCAGTTTGACTGGATGGCCCATGCGGACAAGTTCCCGGGTCTTACCACGCCCGATGAGAGCTACCACGGCGTGACCTATGCCGAGAAGTTCGGTCGCGAGGGCGCCTTCATTACCAAGGCAACCGCTCAGCTCATGCGTGACCTCGGCCCCATGCAGAACCCGCAGGCGGCCTTCTTCCTGAACAGCTCGCTCGAGAGCCTGCATGTGCGCATGCCGCGTCATTGCGAGAACGGCCTGGCCGTTGCCAAGTTCCTGCAGAGCCATCCCAAGGTGCGCTTCGTGAGCTATCCGGGCCTGGAGGGCGATAAGTACTATGACATCGCTCAGAAGTACATGCCCAACGGTACCTGCGGCGTTGTGAGCTTTGGCTTTAACGGTGGTCGCGCGGCGGCCGAGACCTTTATGAAGAGCCTCAAGCTCGCCCAGATCGCCACGCACGTTGCCGACGCCCGCACTTGCTGCCTGCATCCTGCTAACGCTACGCATCGCCAGATGAACGACGAGGAACTCATCGCCTGCGGTATCTCCGCCGACATGGTGCGCCTGTCGTGCGGCCTCGAGGACACGGCCGATCTGATTGCCGACCTTGAGCAGGCACTCGAGCAGTGCTAGGCTAGCGTTCGCATAAGGCGCCGATGCTGGCAGAAAGCTTCGGCGACCTTTAGTTCCGATTCCGTAGGCGGGACCCCAATCGCGACTGTTTACAGGCGATTGGGGCCCCGTTTTTGCGTTGGGCCACTCGAAAGGATGGATATGGAGAAAACCGCAGAGCAGCTGCGCCGCGAGCATATTGCCCTAGAGGGCGACACCCATGGCAAGAACAAGTGGGCGATTCTGTTTACCGTGCTCATCATGACGTTTATGGTGTGTCTGGATTCGACCGTCGTGACCGTGGCGCTGCCCGTGATGCAAAAGGAGCTGGGCGTGGGCCTCGATCGCATTCAGCTGGTAAGCTCGGTGTATCTGCTTGCGACTTGCGTGGCTATGTTGCCGTTTGGCCGTCTGGGCGACGTGCGCGGCAAGGTGAACGTGTTCCAGTTGGGCGTCATCGTCTTTTCGGTCGGTTCGCTGCTGTGCGGCCTTTCGGCCTCGCTCGAGGTTCTTATCCTGGCACGCATTGTTCAGGGCGTCGGTTGCGCGGCGGCCATGGCTAACAACATGGGTATCATCACCGAGTCGTTTCCGGCGCGCGAACGAGGCCGTGCCATGGGTATTCTTGCGACCTTTGTGGCCCTCGGCATGATGTGTGGCCCCGTGCTCGGCGGCATGCTGGTGGCAAGCTTTCCTTGGGAGAGCATCTTCCTCATCAACCTGCCCATTGGCGTCATCTCGTTTATCGTGGGGCTCTACACGCTGCCGCATGTTAAGCCGGAGGCCGGCGAGCGCCCCATGTCCCTGATCGAGGCCGCTCGTCGCTGCTTTGCAAATTCGGCCTTCACCATCAACCTTGCCTGCATGCTCATCGTGTTCGTTGGTATTGGCGCATCTGAGTTTATCCTGCCGTTCTATTTTCAGGACGCCCATGGCTTTGGTTCCGACATTTCCGGATTGCTCTTTTTGGCGCTGCCGATGGTGAATGCCTTTATCGGACCGCTTTCGGGTACGGTTTCGGACCGTGTTGGCTGCGAGGGCCCCACGGCGGTCGGCCTGGGCGTGTACGTGTGCGGTCTCTTTGCGGTAAGCACGCTTGACGAGCACTCTTCTATCCCTGTGATCGTGTGCTGCGTTGCGTTTATGTCGTGTGGCACGTCGATTTTCCAGAGTCCCAACAACTCGCTGTATATGGGCTCGGCTCCGCGCGAAGCGCTCGGCTTTGCGGGCAGCCTGGGCAGCCTGGCGCGCTACGCCGGCATGGCACTCGGCATTACGGCGGCGTCGCATATCCTGTATGGGCAGATGAGCGTGGCGATGGGCGAGGCCGTGACCAGTTTTGTTGCAGGCCGTCCGGATGTATTCCTATTCGGCTTTCGCTCGGTGTTCTACGTACTCATGGCTGTGGCCGCTGTGGGCTTTGCGCTTGCCATGGTGCGTTTGGTGAAGATGCGCGCCCGCCATTAGCGTGTTGGGAGGCTGTCTGCCACGATTCGCGCCGTCCCAAAAAGACTGGTTTGTGGTGCGATGCGGCTTGTGGGGCGGGCGGGGGTCGGTCCGTGGTAGACTATCGAACAACGTTTATTAATCGCGCGGTATCGTTGCCGTGAGAAGGGGTTGCGCCATGCAGGAGCTTGAGGATCGTATTCGCCATGACGGCATCGTAAAGGCCGGTAACGTCCTTAAGGTTGATGCCTTCCTCAACCACCAGTGCGACGTTGAGTTGTTCGACCACATGGGCGCCGAGTGGGCCCGTCTGTTCAAGGATGTCGAGATCAACAAGATCCTGACGATCGAGGCTTCGGGCATTGGCATGGCTTGCATCGCGGCCCAGCATTTTGGCGGCGTGCCGGTTGTCTTTGCCAAGAAGGCGCAGTCCATCAACCTCGACGGCGAGCAGTATGCCACGACCATCTACTCCTTTACCAAGCAGAAGGAGTATCCGGTCATCGTTGGCAAGCGTTTCCTGTCCGAGGGCGACAAGGTCCTGATCATCGACGACTTCTTGGCCAACGGCTGCGCGCTCGAGGGCCTTATCAAAATCTGCGAGGCTGCGGGCGCCGAGGTTGCCGGCATTGGCATCGCCGTTGAGAAGGGCTTCCAGGGCGGTGGCGATAAGCTCCGTAAGCGCGGCTTCCGCGTTGAGAGCTTGGCCCGTATCGCCGATATGGACTGCGAGAACGGCGAGATCACCTTCGCCTAAGCGCGCAACACAAGCGATTGGTATGCGATGTGACAAAGGGATTGTCCCTTTGTCACATTTTTTGTATGAGGGGAGGTGCTGATATGGATGAGAACAAGATGGGATGGCGCGAGTATGCGCGCTATGCCGAGATGTCGGTCGAGGAGTTGGCGCGCGATTGCGAGGTGCAGGTGTTTCGCGCGACGGGTCCGGGCGGACAGGGCGTGAACACGACGGACTCGGCGGTACGCATGAAACATATCCCTTCGGGGATTGTCGTGACGGCGCGTGAGAGCCGCAGCCAGTTTCAGAATCGCGCGAGCTGTCTGCGTAAGCTGCGCGCTGAGCTTGAGCGTCGCGGGCGTCCACCGCGCCGACGCGTAAAGACCAAGGTGCCTCAGCGCTCTCGCCAGCGCAGGCTCAATGACAAGCACTTCAACGCGATTAAAAAAGCCAACCGACGCAAGCCGGGCGGGGAGGAATGATCTTCTCAATAAGTTGCGGTGAAATAGGGACTGTTTGGGGGTGCCAGACATGGAGGGCGCCGGCGAGGATGTCGACCTCGATGCGCGAGGCGACAACGGGCTCGCCGTCGGCCTGAATGGGGTAGTCGGGCTCCTCAAAGGTGAGCTCGGCATGGCGACAGCGGCGCATGCGAACCGGTGGCAGCTTGGTATGGTGGCCATCTTTGGCCGAAAGGAACATGGGAAGCGCGACCGCGCGCGGAACGGGGCCGCAGGCGTAGCAGACGTCGAGTATGCCGTCACAGGGGTCGGCGTCGGGACAGATGCGATAGCCCGAGCCATAGGTAGGACCCAGCTGAATCGCCATGATGATCGCCCTTACGCGCTCGGCGGGCGCCCCGTCAAAGCTGACTGTCATGGGGTAATTGCGATAGCGTAGGCCAAACTGCTCAAGTCCCGAGAGAGTGTAGAGCGGAGCGCCCGTCAAGCCCGTCTTTTTGCGCAGCTTGGTGGTGCCCAGGCCGATGGCGGCATCGATGCCGACCGAAAGTGTCTGGTCGTAGTACTCAACGGTAGCCTCGCCGCTGCCGCTCGCAGGGCTCCACGAGCGAATGCGCCCGATGTCCTGACGCTGCAGCTCGCAGGTGAGCAGCGCGCCAAAATCCTTGCCGGAGAAATCGTCGATGCCGAGCGTTTGGGCAAAATCGTTGCCGGAGCCCACGGGCAGGACGGCAAGGGCGGGGCGGGTGCCCTCCTCTTGCGTCATAAGCCCGTTGACGACCTCGTGAATCACGCCGTCGCCGCCAAGGGCGATAACGGTGCGATAGCCCTGAGCCTGTGCGGCCAGCTCCTTGGCGTGTCCCATGCGCTCGGTCAGCACCAGGTCAAACTGGGATGCGCGCGCGGTCATATCCAAAAAGCGTTGCAGGCGCTCGGCAACTTCGCGCGCCGCACCCGACTGGGCGGCTGGGTTGGCGATGATGAGCGTGCGGGCAAAATCAGTTGCATGCATGGGGCGACTCCCGGCGTATGACGTGACGGTGCGGTCGCGCTCAGGTCGAATTGCCCCCGATTGTGGCTGCACGGCGAATACTAACGTCTACTCTATCAGGTCGTTGTGGCGCTCGATGGCATCCGCTACCGTACCGCCCTCATCCACAATAAGCGAACGGCGCTTGGGTGAGATGATGCGCTGGGCGGGGTACACGCCGCGGTGTCCGCCGGTTAGGTAGCTGATAAAGGCCACGATGACAAAGAACCCGGCGGCCGTGCCGTGGAACAGGTCGATGGCCATCATGCAGGTGGTGATGGGCACGTTGAGGCCGGCGCAGAACACGCCGAGCATGCCGAGAGCCGCCAGAAAACTGGGGTCGAGCCCGGTAAGGCAACCTATCCAGCCACCGAGTGCCGCACCGATGCCAAACAGGGGCGTGACCTCGCCGCCTTGGAAGCCAGCGCCCAAGGTGAGCGCTGTGACGACCAACTTGATGACTGCGTCCGCCAGGGTGGTGTTGCCGGCAAATCCGGCGCCGGAAAGCCACGTGGAAAGGCCGGCGTAGTCCCAGGCGTCGAGGAGGGCATAGGCGGCCAAAACCACGAGTGCGCCTATGAGTGCGCGAACGAGGTAATTGGTGATAAAGCGACCGTACAGGCTCTTGACGGTTCGAACTGACCAGGCAAAGAGGCGTGCCGTCAGACCGAAGATAATGGCGCTGATAACAACGATGACAACCGTCCGTGGTGTCATGTTGGGAACGCTGGCGATAACATTCGCCTCGTACTCGGTACCTAGGGCGAGTGATGTAAAGTAGCCGGTAAACGAGGCGACCAGGCAGTAGATGCCCGCGGTGTAGTCGATCTTGCCGATAAAGCACATCTCCATGCCAAAGAAAGCCCCGGCAAGGGGCGAGCCGAATACGGCGCCAAAGGCCGACGAGATGCCGGCGAGCATGAGGTCGTGGTGGTCATGCTTTTTGAGGTGGGCGAGGCTCGAGATGTTGCTGGCGATGGTGCCGCCAATCTGCACCGCAGCTCCCTCGCGACCGGCCGATCCGCCCGTTAGGTGCGTGAGCGTGGAGCAGACGAAGGTGAGGACGGCCATGCGCATATGGATGAGGCGGGTGCCCAGAGCGGAGTCGATGACCAGGTTGTTACCGCGTTTGGCGGCGAGACCGTGGTTCTTGTAGACCCATGCGGTGGCCATGCCCACAACGGGAAGCAAGGCGTAGACCCACACATGGTGCTCGCGATAGTCGGTCGCGATATTCAGCGAGGCCAAAAACGCCCAAGCGGCAACGCCCATGGCGAGCGAGACGATGACGACGAGTGCGAGCAACTTGGCGCTCGCGAGTAGGTTGCGGGCGTTGCGGCGCGTGTCGGCAGCCAAGAGATGCTCAGAGCGGGTGAGCTGATGCCTGCCTGCCGCGATGACGTCGTTCAGGGAGAAAAAACCGCCTTCGTCGAGCGGCTGGGAATGATCCTGCGCTTCGTTTGCGCTTTCGGGTTTGTCGTTATGAGCCATACGTTCCTCTTTTAGGTTGCAACGCAAGCATTATAAAACGCGGTAAACGCGACGAGCCGGTGGGTTGGTTTCCATTCTGTTTCGCGGCCTGCAACCGACAGGTGTATTTGCGGGTGCAGGCCGAGTCGCGGTCGTGCGTCGGGGGATTATACTGAGACAAGCATAAAGAATCGGCGCCCCTGTTGTGCGCCGTGGCATTAAGAGGTGCATATGGCAGAGAAACTCATTCCGCTGGAGGACGCGCAGTCGATTGTTCTGTCGCACGTTGCTCCGACCGATCTCGTCGAGATTCCCGTGTGGCAGGCCGCCGGTCTTCCCTTGGCCGAGGACGCGGTGGCCGATATCGACATCTCGCCGTTTGCCAACAGTGCTATGGACGGATATGCCGTGCGCTCGGCGGACTTGGCGCAGGCGTCTGGCGAGGCGCCGGTGACGCTCGACGTTATCGGACACGAGGCTGCGGGACATGTGTTTGAGGGCGTAATCGGCGCGGGCGAGACGGTCCGCATCATGACGGGCGCGCCGGTGCCCGAAGGTGCCGATGCCGTGGTGAAATACGAGATCGTCGAGGTGCTCGACGGCGATGGCAACGAGGGCTCGCACGTTCGCTTCTCGGTGCCTGCCAAGGTAGGGGAGAACGTTCGCTCTGCCGCCGAAGAGGCCCATGCCGGCGATGTTGTGATGCATGCCGGCGAGGTCGTGGCTCCGGCGGGCGCCGGCTTGCTGGCAAGCGCCGGATACGCGAGCGTGAAGGTGCACGCCGCCCCACGTGTGGGCATCATCTCGTTGGGCACGGAACTGGTCGCACCGAGTAGGGTACCGGCGCGCGGTCAGATTCGCGATTCTAACTCCTCGGCGCTGATGGCCGAGGCGCTCGATGCCGGCGCCGAGCCCGTGTTCTACGGTATTGCGCCCGACGATGAGCGGGCGATTGCCGAGCTGGTGCATCGTGCCGTGCAGGAGTGCGATTTTGTCATTACGAGCGGCGGTGCCTCGGCGGGCGACTACGACTATGTGACGGCGCTCGTCCGGCGCGAGGGCGAAGTGCTGTTTGACCGCATCTCGATGCGTCCGGGCAAGGCCATCACGTTTGGCTTGCTCGCAGGTAAGCCCTACCTAGGGCTTTCGGGCAATCCGGCCGCGGCGTATGCAGGCTTTGAGATGCTTGCCCGTCCGGCGATCCGCAAGATGCGCGGCTTTGCCGAGGGCGTGCGTCCCGTGCAGCAGGCGACGCTCACGCACGGCGTGAAGAAGCGCCAGGACCGACGCTTCTTCGATCGCGCCACGGTTTTGCGCGACCCCGAGACCGGCGAGCTGTTGGTGACCGAGGCCAAGACGCAGAATTCGGCGCTGCTTGGAACTATGCAGCGTGCGAACTGCCTGTTGCGTATTGACGAGGGTCCGTGCGACCTTGCGGCGGGCGATGTCGTGGACGTTGTTCGCGTCGACCTGCCCGAGGGCGCCGTGTTGTAGGAGGAATGCTATGGAGCTGAAGATATCGATCGTGACGTGCTCGGATACGCGCGACCTTGTCCAGGACGAGGCGGGCGCTGCCCTCGAGGAGCTCATCGTGGCGCAGGGCTGGACGGTCGCCTCGCATGTGGTCGTGCGCGACGACGTCAGCGAGATCGGTGATGCCATTGTGGAAGCCGCCGATGAGTGTCACGCCAATGTCGTGCTCACCTGCGGCGGCACGGGTCTTTCGATGCGCGATGTAACGCCCGAGGCGACGCGTTCCGTCTGCGACCGCGATGTGCCGGGTATTGCCGAGGCAATTCGTGCCTACTCCATGACCAAGACGCGCCGCGCCATGCTCTCGCGCGCTATTTGCATGCAACGAGGTCATACACTTGTCGTAAACTTTCCCGGTTCTACGAAGGCCGCCCGCGAAAGCTGGGAGGCCATAGCAGACCAGCTGGAGCATGCGGCTCAGATGACAGCGGGCGGCGGACATACCAAATAAGCGCGCTACCTGCGGCGGAGCGACCTTACGGGCTGCTCCGCCTTTTTTATGCAGCGACAGTGCGGCCATCTCGGGGTTATCGGTGAAAGAAGCTTATTAGACGAGAAATTATTATCACAAACATTATTCGCGCAGAAGTATAATCTAATAACAGAATAAAGCCTGCGGCGGGGTGCCCGGGCGTCGCGTTCGAAAGGGTTGAACATGTTCGATATGGTTTCTCGCCGCGGTTTCGTCTCGCTTTCTGCTGCCGCTGCCGCCGGCCTTGGCCTTGCCGGCTGCTCGGGCAACAAGACGTCCGAGCCGGCCGGATCCGATGCCGGTTCTGCTAAGGCATCTTCCAAGAAGGTTGTCGAGCTGCAGGTCTTTGCTGCCAACTCGCTCGAGAAGGCTCTGCCCGAGGTTCAGGAGCTCTACACCGACCAGACCGGTACCACCTTTGCCGACACGCAGTTTAAGGCGTCTGGCGACCTTGTCGAGCAGATGCGCGCCGGTGCCGCCGTCGACGTGCTCATCACGGCTTCCAAGGGCACCATGGACGACGCCGAGGCCGCCGAGCTCGTCGACGCCGACACGCGTGAGGACATGTTCGTCAACGACCTTGTGATCATTCGCGCCGAGGGCTCCGACACCAAGGTCGAGGCCATCGCCGACGTCGCGAATCTGGACGGCAAGATCGCCATCGGCGACGCCAAGACCGTCCCTGCCGGAAAGTACGCCAACCAGGCGTTGGCCTCCGTGGGCCTCTACACCGGCACCGAGGGCGACGACGGTGAGTATGCTCCCGAGATTGCCGACAAGGCCGCACTGGCCGATAAGGTGGGCACCGCCGCCGCCTATGTGTCCACAGGCGACTGCGTGGCCGGTTTTGTCTACAGTTCTGACATCTACCGCTACGACGGCATCGAGGAGGCCTTCGTGTGCCCCGAGGACTCGCACAAGCCCATCGTGTATCCCGGCGCTGTCGCCGATAGCTCCGAGCATGCCGACGAGGCCAAGGCGTTCATCGACTTCTGCCTGACCAACAAGAAGGTTCAGAAGATTTGGGCTAAGTACGGCTTTGAGCTTTCCGCGTAGTGCGGCTTGGCGCGATAATTCCATCGTTTTGTGTTTCACTCCGTCCTTGTATTCGCTTGGAGCTTTTCGTGCTTAATAGATTCCGCATGCTTGTCGCCTGCGCTTTGACCTTCGCGCTTTGCTGGGTGCCGGGATTTGCGTTTGCTGGGAACGCTGAGGACGGGGCCCAGGTTGCTGCGACCGCTCATGGGCTTTCCTATGGGATCGAGGGTTTTGAGCGGTTGGCCAAGGGGACCGCTCGTGACATGGAGGGCCAGCCTGAGGGCTACCGGTTTCCCGTTGACGAGGACGTGGACCTTGTAGCGGCGCTCGCTGCCGACCGCGTTGTGGTGTGGATATCGCCCAAGGCGGTCGAGAAGTATGGATTGGATCCGCAGGATAACGAGTCCGTATCGGGTCTCAAGGCCCTCGTCTGTGAGCTCGACAGCGCAAACTGCATGGGAGGCGCGCAGCTAGGGGACGTGGATCTCCCTTGGTATGTCACGGCGGAAACAACGTTTGATGCCGGCGGGTATACCTATGGCTTTGACGAGCGCGGTGCGGATGGGGACCGCTATGTGGTGATTGCATCAGCCTCGGGTGATGCCAAGGGCGGCGCGCGTTGGCTTGATAGCGCTCAAATGGTAGAGGCATCGTCTGTCGTGTTGCGGGATGAGCAGGGCCCCTTGGCCTCTCTGGCCTCCTTATTGGGCGGCATCGACTATCGCCCGTTTTGGGTGTCCATAAAAACGAGCGGCCTTGCCCTGGTGATCGCGTTTGCGCTGGGCCTGTTTGCCGCGTGGAAGACCATGGGTACCACGAGCCGCGTGAAGGGTTTGCTCGATTCGGTCTTTACCATCCCTATGGTGCTGCCGCCCACGGTCTGCGGCTTTTTGCTCCTCATGCTGTTTGGCCGCTCGACCGGGGTGGGCCAGTGGCTGATCGCACACGGCATCTCGATCGTCTTTACCTGGCCCGCGGCGGTCATTTCGGCCGTCGTTGTGTCGTTTCCGCTGGTCTACCGCACGGCGCTCGGAGCCTTCGAGAGCCTCGACACGCAGATGCTCGATGCGGCGCGAACCCTGGGATGGTCCGAACGTCGCATCTTTGCCAAGCTTATGATGCCGCTCGGCTGGCCCTCCATCGCCGCCGGCACGGTGCTCGCCTTCGCGCGTGCCATGGGCGAGTTTGGTTGCACCTTGTTCTTTGCGGGCAACTACGCCGGCATTACGCAGACCATTCCCATTGCGATTTACTTTGAGTGGATGGGTGGCAATACGTCGGTGGCGCTCTTTTGGGTCGTTGTCGTAATTGCGTTCAGCTTCCTGGTCATTCTGTTCATCAACATGTACACGGCGCATTCGCAAAAGTATCGCAAGCGGGGCCTTTCCCGTGCGGAGCGCAAGCGGATCAAAGATCTTGCCGGACAGGGCGATTCGCTCGACCCGGCGGGCGGCGATGCCTTGCGTATCGATCGCGAGGCGCTGGCCGAGCTCATGCGCGATGATGCCGCTTTGCAGGGAGGTCGATAGGCCATGTCGCTCGTTCTGGATATCAAAAAGCGCTATCCCGGGTTTATGCTCGACATGCAGCTTGAGGCCGGCGAGGAGCGTGTGGCGCTGCTCGGTGCCTCGGGTTGCGGCAAGAGCTGCACCTTGCGCTGCATTGCCGGTGTGGAGACGCCCGACGAGGGCAAGATCGTCGTCAACGGCGTGACCTTTTTTGACTCGGCGGCGGGCATCAACCTGTCGCCCCAGGAGCGCAAATGCGCCCTGCTGTTCCAAAACTATCAGCTGTTTCCCAACATGACGGTGGCCGATAACGTATGTGCCGGCGTAAAGGACGCGGGCGACGCCGCGGCGCGTAAAAAACTTGCCGAGCGCTACCTGGGCATCTTTGGCCTAGCCGATTTTGCCGACCGCTATCCCGCGCGCCTCTCGGGCGGTCAGCAGCAACGTGTGGCGCTTGCCCGTATGGTGGCGGCTCACCCGGGCATCTTTATGTTCGACGAGCCCATGAGCGCACTCGATTCCTATCTTAAGAGCGCCCTCGAACAGAACATGCTCGACCTGTTCGATGTATGCAACCGCACCGTGCTCTATGTGAGCCACGACATCGACGAAGCGTGCCGCCTGTGCCAGCGCATCTGCGTGATGCACGACGGGCATGTTGAGGAGATCGGCTCCGTCGAGGACGTGGTCCGCCGTCCGCAGACGCTGGCGGCGCTGCGCCTGACGGGCTGCAAGAACACAAGCCGGGCGCGCAAGATCGGCGACGAAGAAGTTGAGGCGCTCGATTGGGGCATGACCTTTAACGTGGGTCGCGAGGTTCCCGATAATGTGGCGTACCTGGGCATTCGCGCGAGCTACTTCCATGTGGACAACCGTGCCGAGCGGGGTCGCAACAGCTACGACCTGCACGTGGCGCGCGTGAGCGATTCGCGTTTTGAGCGCCTGGTGCTGTTGGATGCGCCGCGGGCCGATGCGCCAACGCGTCTGCAGTGGAAGGTCAACAAATTGAGCGTACCAGCGGATGGGTTACCGCAAGAAGGCGAGACCCTGCGTATGCATTTTGATGCCAGCAGGATCCATCTGGTTTGTCGGTAGCGCCGGGTAATGCCGTCGGGGATATAAGTCTCGGCGGCTTTGTCTTGCCGTTCGCCTAATGGGGAATGACAAACTCTTATCAACACAGATAATTATTTATTAAACGGCGGCACACGACGCTGTCGTACGAATGTCAACGGTGTTCGCATGGTCGACGACCGTTGATATAGTTGACCTTAACTTGTAAAGGAGGACGCGCACATGCCGCAGACGACATACATTCGCCGCGTTGCCGCGCGCGCCCTGTATATGGCTCGGAGTCGCATATGAGCAGGTATGTTCACGGCTCCGGGAGAGACGACGCACAACTAAATAATCGACCGCAAAGCAGGTTCCCCAAAATTCCGGGTTTAGGCACGGCTGGGTTTTCGCCGCCCACCGTGCAGCAATACCGTAGTTATCCGTATTTGGTTCGAGAGGGGAACCGTCATGGCTGAAGAATTCGATTTCCATCCGATGTGGGAGAGCCTCGGCATGAATCTTGCCGATCACGACATGCTGCTGGGCGCTGTGGGCCAGATGTACGGCGATATGTTCCTGACGCAGAACAATCGCCCCAAGTCCACGTCCTACCTGGATTTTGTCGCCACCAACATCCACAGCGGCCGTATTAAGGAGATGCTCGACAAGAAGGAGGCCGGCGAGGCCACCAAGATCGTCGGTTCGTTCTGTGTGTACGTGCCCGAGGAGATCGTGCTTGCCTGCGATGGCATCCCCGTTGGCCTGTGCTCGGGTGCCGACTGGGCGACCGACAAGGTCGAGGAGCATCTGCCGCGCAACACCTGCCCGCTCATCAAGAGCTTTGCCGGCTTTAAGCTGGGCGAGGTCTGCCCCTACATTGAGTCGAGTGATCTGGTGGTGGGCGAGAACACCTGCGATGGCAAGAAGAAGGCCTACGAGTTCTTTGCCACGCAAAAGAACATGTACGTCATGGATATCCCCAACGTGCACGACGAGTCGACGCTCGTGACCTGGAAGGCCGAGGTTAAAAAGCTTGCCGCCAAGATCGAGGAAGAGTGCGGCGTCAAGATTACGCCCGAGCGCCTGAAGGCTGCCATCCACGCCGTCAACGAGAAGCGTCGCGCCCTGCAGCGTCTGGCTGCCACGCGCGCTGCCGATCCGGCGCCCATCAGCGGTCTCGACAGCCTGCTGACCGTTCAGGCCGCCTTTATGGACGACACGCCGCGTCTGACCGGAGCCATCAACGAGATGGCCGCCGAGTGCGAACAGCGCGTTGAGGCCGGCGAGGGCGTGGCGCCCAAGGGGACCAAGCGCATCCTGTACACCGGCACGCCCATGGCCGTGCCCAACTGGAAGCTGTTCAACCTCATCGAGAAGGCCGGCGGCGTCGTGGTGGGCGAGGAGTCCTGCACGGGCTCGCGCTACTACAAGGACCTGGTCGACGAGTCCGGTGAGACGGTCGACGAGATGCTCGACGCCATCGCCGAGCGCTACTTTAAGATTAACTGCGCCGTCTTTACGCCCAACGATCAGCGTATGAAGGACATTGTCCAGATGGCCAAGGACTTGCATGCCGACGGCATCGTCGACGTGGCCCTGCAGTTCTGCACGCTCTACGAGATGGAGTCGTTTGCCGTGGAGAAGGCTGCCGAGGAGGCCGGCATTCCGTTTATGCACATCACGACCGACTACGCCGGCGAGGATGCAGGCCAACTGCAAACCAGGATTGAGGCTTTCTTGGAAACCATTTAGGGGTATCCGTCCCGGCGGCTTCCCCAGGCACCCGATCTTGCCGTTCAAACCATCGTTTGCGTACCAAAGTACGCGGCGCTTCTCTTTCACGGCAACCTCGGGCACCTGGGAAAGCCGTTTCCTTGGTTGGTCAAAAGGTTTGTTAAGGAGTTATATGTCGGAAAATATGGAGCAGCCGTTGCCATCCACGTTTGAGGAGTTCAACGAGCAGCGCAAGGCGGCGTTTATTCGTGTCAAGGATTACAAGCAGGCGGGCAATCGTCTGGTCGGCTTTTTGTGCAGCTATACGCCGCTCGAGATTATCGATGCCGCGGGCGCCTCGAGCGTGGCCCTTTGCGGTACGTCCGATGAGGTGATTCCCGAGGCCGAGAAGGTGCTGCCGGCAAATCTGTGTCCGCTCATCAAGTCGACGTATGGTTTTGCCTATTCGCAAAAGTGCCCGTTTACGTACTTTAGCGACATGATCATCGGTGAGACCACCTGCGACGGCAAGAAGAAGATGTACGAGCTACTCAACGAGCTCAAGCGCACGCACATTCTGCATCTTCCGCAGGGTCGCGATCGCGCCTACGAGCGTGAAGGCTGGTACGAGGAGTGCTGCCTGCTCAAGGAGGAGCTCGAGAACTTCTACGGCATCACGATTACCGACGATGACCTGCGCGCTGCCGTCCGTCGTCGCAACCGCTTGCGTGCGGCCCAGCTCGAGATGTTTGCGCTGCAGGCCAACCAGCCGGCGGCCATGAGCGGCGTCGACCTGATGAGCACCATGTTTGCCGGCACGTTCAGCTTTGATATCGAGGCCTATGCGCAGCAGCTGGAGCAAAAGATTGTCAAGCTGCGCGAGGCCTACGACGCGGGCGAGCGCCCGGTCGCGGCGGATGCCAAGCGCATTCTGATCACCGGCTGCCCAGTGGGTGGCGTAATCAACAAGATCGGTCGCACCATCGAGTCCAACGGCGGTGTGGTCGTGTGCATGGACGACTGCTCGGGTGAGCGCACGGCGGCCATGATGATCGACCCGGAGGCTCCCGATATCCTGCGCGCCATCGCCGACCGTTACCTGGACATCAACTGCTCGGTCATGACGCCCAACGACGGCCGTATGGATAATACGCTGGCCATGTGCGAGAAGTACCATGTCGATGGCGTGGTAGAGAGCGTGCTACAGGCCTGCCACACCTTCAACGTTGAGAGCGCGCGCATGCAGGGGGCTGTCGAGGGTGTGGGTATTCCGTATATGAAGATCGAGACCGACTACAGCAACGGTGACATGGGCCAGATCGAGACTCGCATCGCCGCCTTTATCGAGACCCTCTAGCTTCCTCAGGCACCGGATCTTGTTCCTCAAACCGTCGCTTGCGTACCCAAAGTACGCTGCGCTCCTCTTTCGGGGCAATCTCCGGCACCTGAGAAACCTAGAGCTAAGGCGCCTGAACGCGCAGCTGTCTTTGATGTTTAGATTGGGAGAGAGCCATGATAGGGATCGGGATCGATATCGGGTCTACGGCGGCTAAGGCTGCTGTGGTCGACGGGGAGGGTTCGGTGGCGTGGACGTGCGTGCAGCCAACCGGGTTCTCCTCGGTCGATGCTTCCGAGCGGCTGCGCGAGGCGCTGGCAGCGGCCGGCTATGACGTGGCAGCCGACGATGTGCGTGTGGTCGCGACCGGCTACGGTCGTGTCGCCGTGCCCTATGCGCACAAGGTCGTGACCGAGATCACCTGCCACGGTACCGGTGCCGTGCGCCTGTTTGGCGATCACGGCACGGTGATTGACGTAGGCGGCCAGGACACCAAGGTCATTCAGCTTAAAAGTGGCCGCGTGGCCAAGTTTGCCATGAACGACAAGTGCGCCGCCGGCACGGGGCGCTTTTTGGAGATCATGGCCGATCGCCTAGGCATTTCCCAGCAGCAGATGGCTGACCTGGCGCGTTCCGGCGAGCCCACCAAGATCAGCAGCATGTGCACGGTGTTTGCCGAAAGCGAGGTTATCAGCCTGATCGGTCGCGGTGAGCCGCGCGAGAACATTGCGCGTGGCGTGATCGACAGCGTGGTCTCGCGCGTGGCGACCATGGCCGGGCAGGCCGCGGGCGCCCCGTACTACCTGACCGGTGGCCTGTGCGAGAACGCCTTCGTGGTGGAGCGGTTGGGCGAGCTGCTGGGGTCGCCGGTGACCACCTCGCCCCAGGCTCGCTTTGCTGGTGCCATCGGCGCGGCGATTCGCGCACAGGCGCTCAATTAATGCATCCGCCGCAGGCTCGCATTCATGCGTATACTGGGAGAAAATGATTGACCGATGAGAGGAGGTATCGATGGCTGACGATCAGATTAAGCTCACGTCTATGACTGCCGCGAGCGGTTGAGCCGCTAAGTTGGCTCCTGGAGCCCTCGCCCAGGTCCTGGGCGATTTACCCAATGTGCATAACGACAACTTGCTCGTGGGGTTCGATACCTCCGACGATGCGAGCGTCTTTCGCGTTGGCGATAACTTGGGTCTCGTGCAGTCCATCGACTTCTTCCCACCGATGGTCGACGACCCGTTTTTGTTTGGCCAGATCGCCGCGGCAAACTCACTGTCGGACATCTACGCCATGGGCGGGCGGCCGAGCCATGCCATGAACTTGCTGTGCATCCCGAGCTGTCTGGGCGTTGAGGTTGCCGGTCAGATTCTGGCGGGCGGCGCCGACAAGTGCGTCGAGGCGGGTTGCTCCATCGCGGGCGGTCACACCATCAACGACGACGAGCCCAAGTACGGCCTGTCCGTGAGCGGGTTTGTCGCGCTCGACCGCATGCTCGCCAACAGCGGCGCGCGCGTGGGCGATGCGTTACTGCTGACCAAGGCGGTTGGCTCGGGCATCATCACCACGGCCATTAAGGGCGAGCTCATCGAGCAGGACGAGGCCGCAGCCATGTTTGACTCGATGCGCACCCTCAACGAGGCTCCGATTCGTCTGGCCGAGGGACTTGAGCTTCACGGCTGCACCGACATCACGGGCTTTGGCCTGATCGGGCATGCGTGCGAGATGGCCGAGGGCTCGGGCGTGCAGATTGAGCTTGCGTCGGGGGCGGTGCCGCTCTTTGACCAGGTGCTCGACATGGCGCGTTTGGGCATTATCCCCGCGGGCTCCTACCGCAACCAGGACTTCTTTGGCCCGCGCGTGACGGCCGACGAGGACCTTGAGCCGGGCATGCTCGACGCGCTGTACGACCCGCAGACGTCTGGTGGCCTGCTTATCGCGGCACCTGCTGCCGATGTGGATGAGCTTGCGAGCCGTCTACATGCCGAAGGACGTATCGCCGCCGTCGTCGGTCGCGTGTACGAGCCGGTACCAGGCGGTCCTGCCGTTCGCGTTGTGCATTAAGGAAAACCGTTTATGCGACCGCCTACTGTTCTGGGCGGTCCCTTTTGAAAGGAAAAACTATGTCTACCAAAATTGAAGTCAATGCCATGGGCGATGCCTGCCCGCTGCCCGTCGTCAAGACGCTCAAAGCCCTGAAGCAACTCGATGGCGAGGGCACAGTCGTGACCTCGGTCGACAACGAGACCGCCGTCAAGAACATCTCGAAGATGGCGCAGGAGAAGGGCTGCACGGCCTCGGTCGAGAAGATCTCGGACGCTGAGTGGCACGTGACCGTCGCGACCGCCGGTGCCGTGGCCGTTGCGGACCCCGAGCAGGACGGCGCCGCTTTCTGTGACGCCAGCGCCGGCAAGGGCAAACTTGTCATTTCCGTCTATACCGATTGCATGGGCCGTGGCGACGACGAGCTGGGCCACAAGCTCATGAAGGCGTTTGTCTTTGCCGTGACGCAGCAGGAGGAGCTGCCCGCGACCATGCTGTTCTACAACGGCGGTGCCAAGCTCACCGTCGAGGGCTCGCCGGTGCTCGATGACCTGAAGGGCTTGGCGGAGCAGGGTGTCGAGATTCTCACCTGCGGTACCTGCCTCGACCACTATGGCATTAAAGACCAGCTTGCGGTGGGCGAGGTCACCAACATGTACGTGATCGTGGAGAAGATGGAGCAGGCCGTGCGCGTCGTGCGCCCGTAGCGTATTGGTTGGAGTTGCCATGAGGGAGAAGCGCCCGGCGCTTGTCATCACGTTTCCTACCACGGCGGCCGCCATGGGTTGCGAATCCCTGTGCATTGAGCGCGGTCTTCCCGGGCGGACGATTCCCGTGCCCGGGGAGGTCGCTGCCGGCTGCGGTTTGGCGTGGAAGGCGTTGCCTGCCGATGAGGAACTGCTGCGCGGCGAACTTGCCTCGGCGGGCGTTCCCACCGAGGGCTTCACCGTGATCGATATGTGGGAGGTCGTGCGATGATCTATCTGGATAACGCGGCAACGACCATGCACAAGCCGCAGGTGGTCATCGATGCCGTGACGCAGGCGATGTGCTCGCTCGGCAATGCCGGGCGCGGCGCCACGTCGGGTGCCCTCGATGCCGCTCGTACGATTCACGCTTGCCGTGCCAAGCTCGCGCGCCTTTTGGGTTGCCCGCGTGCTGACCATGTTTGTTTTACGCCCAACTCCACCGCGGCGCTCAACACCGTTATCAATGGCGTGGTGCGCCCCGGCGACCGCGTGGTCACGACGGTGCTTGAGCACAACTCGGTGCTACGTCCGCTCAACCGCTTGGCGGCAGAGCAGGGCGTGACCGTTGAGCATGCGGGCTGCGACGCGAACGGTGTGCTCGACTACGACGAGCTCGAGCGGTTGGTCACGCCGGGCACGCGTGCCGTGGTGGTGACGCACGCCTCCAATGTGACCGGCAACGCGGTCGACATTGCGCGCGTGGCTGCCATCGCGCATGCGGCCGGCGCGCTGGTGATCGTCGACGCCTCGCAGTCTGCCGGCGCGATGCATATCGATATGCAGGCCATGGGGCTCGACATTGTGTGCTTTACCGGCCATAAGGGGCTCGTGGGACCTCAAGGCACCGGCGGCCTGGCCGTGGCGGAGGGCATTGACGTGGCTCCGTGGGCCATGGGCGGCACGGGCGTGCACAGCTTCGATGCGCTGCAGCCGCTTGAGTGGCCCACGCGCCTTGAGGCGGGCACGCTCAACGGTCATGGCATCGCGGGACTTTCCGCTGGTCTCGACTTTATCGAGGCCCAGGGTGGGGTCGAGGCGATTGCTGCCCACGAGCGTGCGCTCGCTGATCGCTTCCTTGCCGGTGTGCGCAAGATTCCGGGGATTAAGCTCTACGGTGCCTTTGACCAGCAGGCGCGCTCTGCGATTGTGTCGCTCAACGTAGCCGATATCGACTCTGCCGAGATTTCGGACGCGCTCATGCAAGGGTGGGGGATTGCGACGCGCCCCGGTGCCCATTGCGCTCCGCTCATGCACCGCGCGCTGGGGACCGAGCGCCAGGGCGTCGTCCGCTTCTCGTTTGGGTATTTCAACACGGACGAGGAAGTCGACACCGCGATTGACGCTTTGCGCGATTTAGCCTGCTAGAGCGTATATACTTGCGGGACGGGTCTTTTGCCCGTCCCGTTTTTGTTTCGACCCGAAAGGTGTGCATATGGCCTCATCCGCTCCGCGCGGTTTGCGCTCCGACCATGTCGTTACCGTCGGCATTGCGCTGTTCTCGATGCTCTTTGGCGCCGGCAACCTCATTATTCCGCCGCTGCTGGCGCTGCAGGCTGGTTCTGCCACGCCGGTCGCCATGCTCGGCTTTCTGATTGCCGCCATCGGCCTGCCCGTCATGGGTTTTATCGCCGTGGCACTTGCCGGAACGGCGCGCGAGCTTGCCGGCCGCGTGCATCCTAAGTTTGGCGAATTCTTCGTTGCGGCGGTCTACCTGGCCATCGGCCCGTGCCTGGCTATTCCGCGCACAAGCTCCACGGCCTTCGAGATGCTGGTGCCGCTGCTGCCCGAGGGCGTTTCGCTCGGCACGGCACGTCTGGCGTTTGCCATCGGGTTCTTCATCATCGCGTTTGCGCTCACGCTGCGCCCGGGTGTCATTACACGCGTACTCGGTCGCATTACGGGCCCCGCGCTCATTGCGCTCATCGTACTGGTCGTGGGTGCTGCCGTGATCTCGCCACTGGGACCGGCTGCCGCGCCTCAGGCTCCCTACGATGCAGGCGCCGCCGTGCAGGGCTTTCTGACTGGCTATCAGACCATGGACCTGCTCGCATCGCTCGCCTTTGGCATTATCATCGCCGAGACCATTCACGAACTGGGCGTTACCGATGACAAGCGCGTGGCCTTCGAGATTTCGCGTTCCGGTGTGATCGCCGGCGTGCTCATGGCCATTATCTATTGCGGCTTGGCCCTTGCCGGTATGCAGCTCGGCACCGTGATGCCCGACGCCACCAACGGCGCTGCAATCCTTGCTCGCTCGGCCTCCATGCACTTTGGCCTTGCCGGCACGGTCGTGGTCTTCGCCATCTTCTTCCTCGCCTGCATGAACGTGTGCATTGGCCTCATTAGTTGCTGCGCGCGCTATTTCTGTGAGACGTACGTGGTTGAAGGGGGAGCGGAGGCCTCCGAGGAGGCCATGCGCCGCCCCTTCGCGATCCTCGCCTTTGTGTTCGCGGCGTTTTCGTGCCTGCTCTCCAACGTGGGCCTCGACGTGATCCTCATGTTCTCGGTGCCTATGCTCAATGCCCTGTATCCCGTTGCCATTGTGCTGGTGCTTATGGGCCTGGTGCACGGCTTTTGCGACGCTCATCCGCAGGTGTGGGTGTGGGTCGGCGGCGTGGTTGCTGTGCAGAGTGTGGTCACCTCGGTCCGCGATGCGTTCTTTGCGGGCGCGTGGCTACCGTTTGATGTTCTTCCGCTGGCGGATATCGGTGCCGCGTGGGCGCCGGTTGCCGTGGCGGCGTTTGTGATCGGTCTGCTCCACAGCAAGTTTGTCGCACATTCGAGGAGCTAGGGTTTCTGCGCTTGCACAGGCGGGGAGTCTCCCCTATAATTTCCTTCGCTTTGGGACACGCAAGGTTTAGACCTTAGCTGCTCAACACCTTCGGGACGTGGCGCAGTTTGGTAGCGCGCCTGCTTTGGGAGCAGGATGTCGCAGGTTCAAATCCTGTCGTCCCGACCATATCTTGCGGGCGTAGTTCAATGGTAGAACCCCAGCCTTCCAAGCTGATGACGCGGGTTCGATTCCCGTCGCCCGCTCCATAGGATATCTTTAACGGCTTTGGCTCCTTTTGGTGCCAGAGCCGTTTTCATATACATGCCGGGACCCCACATCCCCTTCTAAGTTGCGGTGAAATAGTTCCTGGATTAGCCGCAAAAGCTGTTATCCAGGAACTATTTCACCGCAACTTATTGAGGCCGAGTGGGCTGGGTCGATGATGGGTTCTGTTGTCGAGAAGATGAGGACAGCCGGTCAGGAGTCTGCGTAGGGTTTTGTGGTTGGTATACCGTAGCCGCGCATCATGGAGCCGAACGCTTTGACATCGTAGGTGTCTGAGAGCTTGAAATGAATGACGTTGTGGCCCATGGCACGCAGGTTCGTGTCGCGCATGAGGGCAGCTCGATAGGTTTTTGCCGCAGTATGTTCCGGATCATTTTGGGCATCGTCCTCAAACTTGCCTAGTCCATGCAGCTCAGCCAGCATCCAAGAGCCGTTTGGCATCTGCCAGCCGTAATCTGCCAAATAATAGCCGGCGTTTCCCGGTCGAGTGATTTCAACCTGAAGTTCGGGAGCGGCAACTCCCGCCAGAATCATTGCCGCCCGTGCTTCGGATTCTCCACCGTTATCCGATCTGCCATCCATGTGTTCAAAAACGTCAAATGCGCGCGCGATGCCGTGCAGTCCGCGGCAGTTCCTTTGTGCATATGCACGCAATTCTTCACGCTCGACACCGTACTCACGAGCCAACCCGTCGACATAGCCTAGTGCATATCGAAAAGCGTTAGTTCGGGCGATGTCGACCACCGTGCGATATGGATTCGTTAACGTAAAAGGACCGAGCTGCCATACGTCGCCCGGCCGCCAGCGTCGGTATTCAACGAATTCGTACATATCGCGTCTGGTGGAACGCGGCAACAGCACTTGCACCTTGTCGAGAAGCGAATATGCAGAACCGATGCCATAGAGCAGTGCCGCCGTTGCTCCACAAACACGGCATTCGGTTCAACGACCGCAATAGCGGATGCCAATTGAAAGATGCGATCTTCGACGCCGAGGTCATTCCAATACGCGGGATCAGCGTAGACATGGTTGTAGAGTCGAATAATCATCTCTTTTTGCATGAGCGCGTAGGCACAGCGTTCATCCCATTTTTTGGTAGCTACAAACAGGTGCCCGCCATGATGGGCCTCGAATAACCGGAAGAACAGCTCTAATTGCGGTTTGGTACAGCGTTTATCATGACTCATTTTCGACCCCATGGTCTCGAGGGGGAGTGAATGACACTACGCTATCCCATATTTGGCCCGCCTGACCTTGCCATGAACTGACCAAAAGCTTGACGGGGCAGGTCAGAGTCATGAGTCGTAGCCAAACATATCGGCAAACGGTTGATTAGTGCCCCTCGGCGGCACTAAAAACCACCCTTACAGAAAGTTGCGGTGGAATAGTTCCTGAAAAGCTCGAATAAGCCTAAATCCAGGAACTATTTCACCGCAACTAGAGGGGATGGGGCTGAGTGGCGGGCGATGCCGTTGCCTGTCGGTTAGTGGCGGGATTGGTGGCGGAGTTTGTCGATGGTGGAGTCGGTGCTTCGGCTGCGGGCTTCGGAGGCGCGGTCGCGGGCGTCGGCCGCGGTTTGGCGTTGGCGGCGGTAGTCGATCATGCCTTGGATGATGGGCTTGCCAAAGCTCACGACATCATCGTTGTAGATGGCGGTTCGGGCTGCGAGGAGGCAGTCGGTAAAGTCCATATGGGTCTTGCCAAAGAGTTTGATGGCAAGGGCGATAACGGTGGGCTCGTCGACCATGACGTCATCGAGCAGCTTGGTCATGGCCGTCGCAATCTCCACGCGCGGGACCTTGTAGACGTCGCGCAGCGTAACGGCGACGCGTGTGATGATCTCGGGGTAGACGCGAGCGGTGCGCGTGGCGATGACCTTGGCGGCGCGCGGTGACAGGACCTCGTCGTCGTTAAGCAGGTAGCGCAGGATGACGGTCTCGTCGATGATGGTGCTACTCATGGATATCTACTTCCTCGGGACCCAAAACCGACTCATCGCTTTCTGTGGCTAGGTATTCAATCCAGGCATTGCGCTCCTCGGCGCGGCGATTGGGGTCACCATATGCTTTGAGCGATCCATAGGCGGCGGTGCCGTCCTTTGAGCGCACGGCGACCGGCTGAAAGGGGAGCTTGCGCATCAAAATGCTTTGCGCGACAAATAAGCGGACAGCCTCGGCGAGCGATGTGCCCATGGCATCGTAGAGATGCTCGGCATGCTGCTTGTCTTCCTCGCGAATGCGCACCTGCAGGATGGCTCTTTTTTGAGTCGATGACATCACTGGCCCCCTTAATGAGCGTGCAATATAGTCGGTCAAATGCGGCATGTGCCGATACTTGAGCATCTTATAACGATTACTTTATTTCACTCAAGTTGATAACCATAAACACGAATACAAGCGTAGTACATCCAAAATGAGAGCGCATAAAAATCTCTGAGGCGTACGCATGTAATACACTCACCTTTATAGCTTCTAGAGAATAATTCCAACCTGCCAAAACCCCTGCAATACACCCGTATTGCAGGGCCTATGCTCAAGTTTGCCCCCTGCAACTGCGTATATTTAACCTGTATATCGTTGGAGAAACTCTACCGAGTGCATGTTTCGCCGCATGCATTCGATTCGTCGATGCCAGGCCACGGGCGGCTTGGGTCAATGTCGACAGGGTCTCTCCGGCAAGGGATTCAGGAGGGAGTGAACAACATGGGTAATAAGCGAGTCGTAGCCGATTCTTCGCGCTGCATCGGGTGTCAAACCTGCATGGCGGCGTGTATCGAGGCGCACGACATCCCCGGTAACATCGCCGCGCCGCGCCTGCGCGTGACGCGTACGTACGAGATCTCCGCACCGGTGGCTTGCCATCACTGCGAGTATGCCCCGTGCGCGAAGGCCTGTCCTACGGGCGCCTTGTTCTTTGATCCAAAGAACCATCGCATCGGCGTCAACGAGGACAACTGCATCGGCTGCAAGAGCTGCGTCATGGCATGCCCCTTTGGTGCCGTGAGCGTGGCGACCACGCAGGTCCCCGTCTTGATGGGTGACGTGCGCGTGGGTTCGCAGACTAAGAGCTTCGTGCTCAAGTGCGACCTGTGCGTGGACCGTCCCGGCGGTCCGGCGTGTGCCGAGGCGTGCCCGACCAAGGGCCTCACCCTGGTAGACGAGGAACGTTTGGCGGAGCTGACTGCCGAGCGTGCCCGCGCCACCATCGAAAACGAGGCGTAAGCGTCGGGCGACAGGCCCAATGATTGTCAAATAAGTACCGAGTATTCGGTAGCAGAGAAAGGAAGGAGGGTGTCATGGAGAAGCATAAAGTGATCTGCCCGTACTGCGGCGCCGGTTGCCAGTTTAACCTCTTGGTCCAAAACGGCCAGGTCGTGGGTACCGAACCGCTCAACGGCATCACCAACCAGAGCGAGCTGTGCCTTAAGGGCATGAGCGGCTACGACTTCATCAACGACACCAAGATCTTGACTCCTCGCGTACTGCACCCGATGATCCGCCGCACCAAGGGCGCGGATCTTGAGCGCGTAAGCTGGGACGAGGCACTGGATTTCACCGCATCTAAGATGCAGGCCATAATTGACGAATATGGTCCTAACGCTGTCATGACCACCGGCTCTTCGCGAGGCGGCGGCAATGAGGCGAACTACGTCATGCAGAAGTTTACGCGTGCGTGCATCGGCACCCACAGCGTAGACAACTGCGCCCGTACTTGACACGGCCCTACTGTCCTCGGTCTGATGGACACGGTTGGTTCAGGTTGCATGTCATGCTCCATCCCCGGTATGGAGGATGCGGGCTGCATTTTCCTCTTCGGCTATAACCCTGCCGATTCGCACCCCATCGTCGCAAGGCGTATCGTGCGAGCCAAAGAAAAGGGTTGCAAGATCATCGTCGCCGACCCGCGCCATATCGAAACCGCGCGTATCGCCGATCTCTACCTTCCGATCAAGAACGGTTGCAATGTTGCGTTCCTCAACGCCTTTGCCAACTGTCTGGTCAACGATGGCCTCTACGACAAGGAATTCGTCGCCGAGCACACGAACGGCTTTGACGAGTGGTGGGAGACCATCAAGAACTACACTCCCGAATCCGTACAGGACATCACGGGTGTCGAGCCCGCGTTGATCCACCAAGCTGCCGAGATGTACGCCACGGCGAAGCCCTCTGCCATCATTGGCTGGGGTATGGGCGTATGCCAGCAGAAGCAGAACCTGAAGACGGTGCACACCATCGCCTCCATCGCCTGCGTTGCCGGCCAGATCGGCAAACCCAATTCCGGCCTCGCGCCCGTGCGCGGTCAGAATAACGTGCAGGGCTCCTGCGATATGGGCATGCTGCCCAACCTGTACCCTGGCTACCAAAAGGTCACCGACCCGGCAGTGCGTGCCAAGTTTGCCAAGGCTTGGGGCGTGCCCGAGGAAAAGCTCCCGCTCGAGGAGGGCTATAAGCTCACCGACCTGGGCCACCTGGTCGACGAGGGCAAGGTGCACTGCTTCTACAACTACGGCGAGGACCCGGTGCAGACCGAGCCCGATTCGGCCGGTATGCGCAAGACGCTCTCCGAGCTGGATCTGTTCATTTGCCAGGACATCTTTATGACGCAGACGACCATGCTCGCCGACGTCATCCTGCCCGCTACCTCTTGGGGCGAGCACGAGGGTGTCTTTACCGCATCCGACCGTAGCTTCCAGCACTTTGACGCGGCCGTTCCGCCCAAGGGCGAGTGCCGTCACGACTGGGAGATCTTCGCGGACCTGTCTACGCGCATGGGTTACCCCATGCACTACGACAACACCGAGCAGATCTGGAACGAGTGCATTAGCCTGTGCCCCAACTTTGTGGGCGCGACCTACGAGAAGATGGCTCCCGAGGGCGGCTACGCCCAGTGGCCGGTCAAGAGCACCGATGTGAACGACCACGGTACGCCCGACATGTTCGCTGGTGGCAAGTTCACCACCAAGGACGGCCGCGCCAACCTGATGGCGCACGACTGGGAGGCGCCCTCCGAGCTTCCCGACGATGAGTACCCGCTCATCCTGTGCACCGTCCGCGAGGTCGGCCACTACAGCTGCCGTTCGATGACCGGCAACTGCAAGACGCTGGCGCTGCTCGCCGACGAGCCCGGCTTTGTCCGCATGAATCCCGCGGACGCCCAGGCGCGCGGCATCAAGAACGGCGACATCGTCTCGATCCACAGCCGCCGCGGCCAGGTATACAGCCGCGCCGACGTGAGCGACCGTATCAACAAGGGCACGGTCTATATGACCTACCAGTGGTGGATTGGCAAGTGCAACGAGCTGACCATTCACAAGGTCGACCCGGTCTCGCATACGCCCGAGGACAAGTTCTCCGCCTGCCAGGTCGACGCTATCGCCGACCAGGTCTGGGCTGAGGGCGAGGTCGAGCGTCAGTACACCGAGCTCAAGCAGGCTCTGGTGGACGCCGCCGCTCCCCAGGACGTTGAGCCCGGCGCCGCCAAGTTCGACGACGAGACGCACGTGAATCAAATCGTGTAGTCCCGTTCTCGTTGGCTTTTTGGGCCGGGCGTCCCGTACGTTCGGGAGCCCGGCCCGTTATTTTGAAAGGAAGTGGGGATGAACCGCTTCATCGACATCAACCCGGAGAGGTGCATCGGCTGCGGAACATGCCAGTCCGCCTGTGCCGACGCCCACCGGATGCAGGGTCTTCAGGATACGCCGCGTCTGGCGCTCGTGAAGACCGGCGGTATTTCGGCCGCCCTTGCCTGCCACCATTGCGAGGGTGCCCCCTGCGCCGAGGTTTGCCCGGTGAATGCCATCGAGCACGATGGCGATCGCATCCACGTCAAGGAGCAGGAGTGCATCGGGTGCAGGCTGTGCGCCATCGCGTGCCCCTTCGGAGCCATCCATCCCGATGGCACGTCTATCGCCGGTGTCGCAGGCATGTGCGACCCGACGCCTTCGTATCCTAAGTCCCTGAGCAGCCTGCTTACGTGGGCTCCCGGCCAGTACACATGTGCTGTCAAGTGCGACCTGTGCGCCTTCGATCCGGACGGCCCGCATTGTGTGGCGGCGTGCCCCACCAAGGCGCTGACCGTCATGGGCGGCGCGGCCGATCGCGAACTCGACGAGGCCAAGCGCCTGCGCTCGATTGAAAACGGTCCGTCCGTTGACGTTGCCGCTGTGGCCCAGGGTCTGTCCGAGAAAGCAGAAGGGAGCGTAAACAATGGATAGCATGACGCTGTTTATCGCATCGCTTGCCGTCTCGTGCATCGGTGCGCTCGCCTCGGTTCTGCTGATCAAGGCCGATAACGCCGCCAAGACCGCCGGCTGCCTTATCGGCGCCGTCGCCGCGGTGCTTTCGTTTGTGGCTGGTATCCAGGCCGTGCTGGGCGATGTCACGTCGGTCGACACCATCGTGTTCTTCCCGTTTGCCCATTTCCAGCTGCTGCTCAATCAGCTGTCCGGTCTGTTCGTGGCGCTCATCTCGGTGCTCGCGTTTGCCGGTTCGATCTACGGTCTCAACTACTTTGATGAGTACCCGGGCAAAAAGGGCCGCGCCGGCTTCTTCTTTAACACCTTCGTGGCGTCCATGATGCTCGTCATCACCGCCGACAACGTGTTTTGGTTCTTGGTCGCCTTTGAGCTCATGTCGCTGACCTCGTACTTCCTGGTCGTGATCGAGGAGAACGAGAACTCCATCCATGGCGGTTGGCTCTACTTTGTGATCGCGCACGTGGGCTTTGTGCTCATCATGGCGAGCTTCCTCACCATGACCAACTTCGCCGGTGGCTCGTTTGCCTTTGCGGATTTCCGCGCCACGCAGTTTAGCCCCGCGGTCGCATCCGTGTGTTTTGTGCTCGCCTTCTTTGGCTTTGGTGCCAAGGCCGGTATCATCCCGCTGCACGGCTGGCTGCCCAAGGCACATCCCGAGGCGCCGTCCAACGTGTCGGCCCTCATGTCCGGCGGCATGATCAAGATCGGTATCTTCGGCATCCTCAAGGTTGGTCTCGACCTGCTCTCCGCCTCGGGTGTTCAGGTCTGGTGGGGCCTTATGGTCATGGTCTTCGGTGCGATCTCGTCGGTCCTCGGCGTGGCCTTCGCCCTGCAGGAGCATGACATCAAGCGCCTTTTGGCCTATCACTCCGTCGAGAACATCGGCATCATTCTGCTCGGCGTTGGCGCCTCCATGGCCGCCATGGCGCTCGACTCGGTCGGCATCGCCGTCCTGGCCCTGATGGCCGCCCTCTACCACACGTTTAACCACGCGATGTTTAAGGGCGAGCTGTTCCTGGGCGCCGGTGCGCTGCTGTACTCCACGGGTACGCGCAATATGGAGAAGATGGGCGGCCTGTTCCATCGTATGCCGGCAACGGCCATCTGCTTCCTTATTGGCGCGCTTGCCATCTCGGCCATCCCGCCCTTCAACGGCTTTGTGTCCGAGTGGTTTACCTACCAGTCGCTGTTTAACGCCGCCATGCAGGGCGACAAGGCCGTCATGATCGTGGCCGTGTTCGCTGCCGTCGCGCTTGCCATTACCGGCGCGCTGGCTGTCACGTGCTTCGTCAAGGCCTATGGCGTCTCCTTTGCCTCCGCGCCCCGCTCCGAGGCCGCGGCCAATGCCAAGGAGGTTCCCGCCCCCATGGTGTTTGCGCAGGGCCTGCTCGCGGCCATCTGCGTCGTGCTGGGCATTGGCGCTCCCGTGATCGCGCCCGTGCTGGTCGATGTAGCCGCGTCCGTGCTGCATCCGTACGGTGGCGTGTTTGCCGCCGAGGGCATGGAGCTCATGAACCAGTACTCCGGCGCTGCCACCTCCACGCCCGCGATCGCTATTGCGCTCGTGGTGCTCGTCGGCCTTGCCTGCGGCTATCGCAAGCTCAAGACCGTCGGTAAGGTGCAGAAGTCCCAGCCGTGGGCATGCGGCTATGCTCCCAACGAGCATATGCCCGTCGTGGCCACGACCTTTGCCTCCGAGGTGTCCTGGTTTATGCAGCCGCTCTACACGCTGCGCGACCGCTGCACGGCCGTCTGCTGGTCCATCGCGCACTTCTTCCAGAAGCTCACCGGTGTGGCCGAGGCTGTGGAGCCCGTACCCGACAAGGTTCTCGTCGATGCCCCGCATAAGGGTGTCGAGAAGCTCGCCGACCTCGCGACTAAGCTCGAGGGCGGCAACTACAGCATCTATATCTGCTACATCGTCGCGGCACTCGTGGTATTCCTCGTGCTCGCCGTGCAAATGGGTTAAGGAGGGGAGAGCATGAACAACATCGTACTTGCCGTTCTGCAGGGCGTGGTCGTCATGGCCGTCGCGCCGTTCTTCTCCGGTCTCGGTCGCGTTATCCGCGCCAAGATGCACAACCGTCGCGGCCCCAGCATCATGCAAGACTACCGCGACCTGGCAAAGCTCTTTGCGCGCCCCGAGTCCCAGAGCGAGGATGCGAGCTTTGCGCTGCGCATCATGCCGCCGCTGTTCTTCGCCGTCGCCTTTATGCTTGCGATGGGCCTGCCGCTCTTTACGGCACAAAGCCCCATCCCGGTCTTTGGTGACGCAATCACCATCATGTACAGCCTGGCGCTCGCCCGCTTCTTCTTCGCCCTCTGCGGTGTGGATTCGTCCAACGCCTACGCCGGTATCGGTGGCGTCCGTGAGCTGCTCATGAGTGTGCTCATCGAGCCGTCCATGCTGCTGGCGCTGTTTGCCGCCGCCCTGGTGTGCGGCTCCACCGACATCGCCACCATGGGTCAGCACATCATGACGGGCGCCATCGATGCGCCGGTCGCCGTGATCCTTGCCGGTATCGCCTTTGCGATTGCCTGCTACATGGAACTCGGCAAGCTGCCGTTTGATCAAGCCGAGGCCGAGCAGGAGCTTCAGGAAGGTCCGCTCGCCGAGCTTTCCGGCCCGTCGCTCGCCATGGCCAAGCTTGCCATGTCCATGAAGCAGGTCCTGGTCGTCGCTTGGTTCTGCGCGATCTTCATCCCTTGGGGCGAGCCCGCTACCGTGGGCGCCGCCGCCGTTCTGGGTGCAGTCATCTTCCTGGTGAAGTGCCTGATCGACTTTGTCGTATGCGGCGTGATCGAGAACTCCTGCTCTCGCTCGCGTTTTAAGGTGCTTGGCAATCAGACCTGGGCTGTCGTTGGCATCGCCGTTCTGGCGTTTGTCTTCGTGGTCGTCGGCGTGTAGGAGAAGGGAGAAACAATGTCATTTGCAGTCAGTCTGTCCCTTCTCGGCTTGGTCGCTATCGCGGCCCCGATGGTGGCCTCGGTGCTCGTCGCCCTGTTCCCCCGTCCGTACGCCAAGTGGTTCAGCGTTTTGGGTGCCGCCGTCTCGACGGTCTGCACCATCGCCCTCGCCGCGAATTTCGCTGGCGCCGGCATGCCCGACACGCAGGTTCCCCTGATCTCGTTTGGGCAGACCCTCGTCATGGGATTCACCTTCGATCGCATGAGCACACTGCTCGCGCCCGCCTTTGTGGGTATCGGCCTCCTTGTCGTGATCTATTCGATTCCCTATATGAGCGAGAATAACCGTGAGCATCCCGACGCACCGCGTCGTCGCTTCTACGCGTACCTCGCGACCTTCATCGGCGCCATGGCCGGCCTTGTGTACAGCTCGACCCTTTTGGGCCAGCTCGTGTTCTTTGAGATCACGGGTGCCTGCTCTTGGGGCCTCATCAGCTACTACATGTCGCCTACGGCCAAGAAGGCCGGCATGAAGGCCCTGATCATTACGCATATCGGTGCGCTCGGCCTGTATCTGGGCGCCGCCATCGTGTTTGCCCACACCGGCACCTTCGCCATCACCGCGATTGCCGGCCTCGACGCCAAGCTCAAGGCTATCGTCCTTTTGCTTGTGCTGTTTGCGGCCTGGGCCAAGTCCGCACAGGTTCCCATGTACATGTGGCTGCCTTCGGCCATGGAGGCGCCGACGCCTGTTTCGGCCTACCTGCATGGCGCCTCGATGGTCAAGGTCGGCGTGTGCGTGTTCGCGCGTGCACTCGTCTCTGCCGGCGAGATTCCCGAGATCGTGGGCTGGGTTGCCATTATCGACGCCATGGTCACCATGCTCTTTGGTTTCCTTATGTACCTGCCGCAAAAGGACATGAAGCGTCTGCTGGCCTTCTCCACGATCGCCCAGCTCTCCTACGTGTTCTTTGGTCTGGGCCTTTCGGTCTTTGGCAGCCAGCTGGCCTTTGACGGTGCCGTGTGCCACATCTTTAACCACGCTTTCGCCAAGACGCTGTTCTTCCTGATCGCCGGTTCGTTCTCCTTTACGCTCGGTACGCGTATGCTGCCCAAGCTTCGCGGCATCGTAAAGAAGTACCCGATCTCGGGCGTGGGCTTTGGTGTCGCCGCGCTCGCCATTGCCGGCGTGCCGCCCATGAACACGTTCTTCTCGAAGTTCCAGATCATTGCCGGCGGTTTTTCCGTGGGTGCCGGCAACGTCGCGATCCTGGTGCTCGTGTGCATCATGGTCGCCGAGACCGTCGCCACCTTCGCCTGGTTCCTCAAGTGGATGGGCTATTGCCTGCCCGGCGAGCCGAGCGACGAGGTCGCTGCGGGAGCCCCGCTTCCCCGCGCGATGGCGTTCGTGTTCATCGTGCTCATCATCATGGTTATCGTCAGCGGCCCGCTTTCGGCCAGCTGGATCGGTTAGGAGGTAGAACGACATGGGTTATTCGATCGTCAACATCCTTGGCGGCCTTCTGATCGTCACGTCCACCATGGTGGTCGTCTCAAAGAACATCAAGCACGCCATTCGCTGGTATGCGGTGCAGTCGCTGGTGCTCGTGGGGCTGCTCGCTACGCTCGGTGCCACCACCGGTGCGCAGGAGCTGCTTATGTGGGCCGGATCTGCCTTTATCACCAAGGTCGTCCTGGTCCCATATATCCTCAACCGTGCGTACAAGAAGATGGGTGAGCCGAGTGATGCATCGCTCAAGGCCGGCCTTAAGCCCGCGTGGGCCATCTGCATCATCGCCGTGGAGGTCGCGATCTGCTTTGCTGTCGTGACGCAGATTAGTCTGCCCACGGCCGAGGTCGCAACGCCTGCGCTCGCTATTAGCTTCGCTCACTTCTTTGTGGGCCTCACCTGCATCATCTCGCAGCGCAACATCATGAAGCAGATCTTTGGATACTGCCTTATGGAAAACGGCAGCCACGTGACGCTCGCGCTTTTGGCTCCCACCGCTCCCGAGATCATCGAGATCGGTATCGCCACCGACGCCATCTTTGCCGTCATCATCATGTCCATCGTCGTGCGTCGCATTTGGGACGACTCCCACTCGCTCGATGCGCGCGACCTGTCCGAGCTGAGGGGGTAGTCCATGGAAACGTTGATTCTCGCCCTGCTCGCGACTCCTTTGGTGTTCTCGCTGGTCATGGCGTTTTTGCCCAAGAATACGTCCTATAACGTATTTGCCGGTCTCAACCTGGTCTCCGTCGCAGCTGTACTGGTGCTGTCGATTATGACGGCCGGTGACGTCCTTATGAGCGGCGAAACCGCGAGCGCTCTTGGCCTGTGGTTCCACCTCGATTCGCTGGGCGCCATCTTTGTGCTGCTCATCGGCTTTATCGGTTTTCTTACGGGGCTGTTCTCGCTTCCCTATGTAAAGGCCGATATCGAGGAGGGCTCCATGCCCGCCGAGCGCGCCAAGCAGTACTTTGCGCTGTTTAGCCTGTTTGTGTTCACCATGCTGCTCGCGTGCCTGTCCAACAACATGATCCTCACGTGGGCCGCCGTGGAGGCAACCACGCTTTCCACCGTGTTCCTCGTGGGTATCTACAAGAACAAGACGGCCCTCGAGGCTTCTTGGAAGTATGCGATGGTCTGCACCGCCGGCGTGGCCTTTGGCCTGTTCGGTACGCTGCTGATCTACGCCAACGCCGCCGACGTGATCCCCAACGCCCACGAGGCCGCATTCCTGTCGTGCGTGCTGCCGTATGCCGACCAGTTCGACCCGACGCTCATGCGCCTTGCCTTTGCGTTTATCGTGATCGGCTTTGGCACTAAGGCCGGCCTGTTCCCCATGCACACTTGGCTGCCCGATGCCCACTCCCAGGCCCCGAGCCCTGTCTCGGCCCTGCTCTCGGGCGTGCTGCTTAAGTGCGCCATGCTTGTGATCATGCGCTTCTACGGCTTTACTATCCAGGCCGTGGGCGCCGAGTATCCGCAGCTTTTGCTGCTGATCGTCGGCACGCTGTCCATTTTGGTGGCGGCGCTTTCGATGTTTCGCCAGGACGACCTCAAGCGCCGCTTTGCGTACTCGTCTGTGGAGAACGTGGGCGTTATCGCCCTGTGCCTGGGTATCGGTGGCCCGCTGGGTATCGCCGCAGCCCTGCTGCACTGCGTGTTCCATGGCTTTACCAAGACGCTTGCCTTCTGCGTGTCCGGCAACATCCAGCACGCCTTTGGCACGCGTAGCCTGGCTAAGATTCAGGGTGTCGTCGAGGTTGCTCCCGCAACCGCCGCGCTCGCCGTCCTGGCGTTGCTCGGCCTTGGTGCCTTCCCGCCCTTTGGCATGTTTATCTCCGAGTTCCTGACTTTTGTCGCCGGAGTTACCGCCGGTCCCATGTGGCTGGTCGTCGTGGTCGCCCTCGGTCTTACCGTGGCCATCTCCGCGCTCACCCGCATCGCACTCAAGTCGGTATTCGGCCATGCGCCCCAGGGCATGGGCAAGCATGAGGCCCCGGCGTTCATGCTTATCCCCGAAATCATCCTGGCTGTCATGATCTTGTGGTTTGGCATCGCCACCCCGCTGCCTCTCGTGCACGGTGTGGAGACCGCGACCGGCATCGTGCTCGAGCAGAGCACCGAGGAGCTTCACGCGACGCCGATGTACCGCGCTGTGTTCGGTACCGAGACCGCTCAGAGCGAGGTGGAGTAACGAATGATTGAAACTGAGAACAAGGTGTACGCCCGTCGCTGCGAGAGCCATGTCGAGGCCCTGCGCCGCGCCGTTCCGGGCTGCATCGAGAAGGTCGAGTGGCAGTGCGAGGACCAGCTGACGATTACCGTCAAGCAGGACAAGCTGCCCGAGGCCGTCCACTACCTGTACTACGAGCGCTACGGCTGGATTCCCGTGATCATCGGCAACGATGAACGCAGCCTGTGCGGCCGTTACGCCGTGTACTACGTCATCTCCATGGAGGGGGAGGATCCCGGCTGGGTGACCGTCCGCGCCGAGGTCGATCCCGCCAAGATGACGTTCCCGTCCGTGACGCCGTTCGTCCCCGCCTGCGTGTGGGGCGAGCGCGAGCTGCGCGACATGTTCGGCCTGATCCCCGAGGGCCTGCCCGATCGTCGTCGCCTGGTGCTGCCCGACGATTGGCCCAGCGGCCTGTACCCGCTGCGCAAGGACTCCATGGACTACCGCTTCCGTCCCGCTCCCGCGAGTGACATGGAAAACTACGAGTTCTTGGCCGATACCAAGGGCAAGGAGACGACGCTTGTCCCCATGGGCCCGTTGCACATTACCTCCGACGAGCCCGGCCACTTCCGCCTGTTCGTTGAGGGCGAGACGATCGTCGACGCCGACTACCGTCTGTTCTACGTGCACCGCGGTATGGAGAAGGTCGCCGAGACGCGCCTGAACTATGACGCCGTGACGTTCCTCGCCGACCGCATCTGCGGCATCTGCGGCTGCGCCCACTCGGTGGCCTATGCCGAGGCCGTCGAGCGCGCCCAGGGCATCCATGTCCCGCCGCGCGCCCAGTACATCCGCGCCATCATGCTCGAGGTCGAGCGCCTGCACTCGCATCTGCTCAACATTGGCCTGGCGTCGCACTACACGGGCTTCGACTCCGGCTTCCAGCAGTTCTTCCGCGTCCGCGAGAAGTCCATGGATCTGGCCGAGAAGCTCTCCGGTCACCGCAAGACCTACGGCCTCAACGTGATCGGCGGCGTGCGTCGCGATATTTTGGCCGAGCAGAAGCTCTCCACGCTCACGACCATCCACCAGCTGCGCTCCGAGGTTCAGGAGCTCGTCGACGTCTTGCTCTCCACGCCCAACTTTATCGAGCGTACGAGTGGTATCGGCATCTTGGACCGCAAGATCGCACGCGACTTCTCGCCGGTCGGCCCGCTCATGCGTGGCTCTGGCTATGCCCGCGACGTGCGCTTTGACCATCCCTTCGACGGCTACGCCGATCCGGACGTCCAAAAGATGCACGCCGCCACGGCCGACACCTGCGACGCCTTCGGCCGTACCGCCGTTCGCATCCAGGAGGTCTACGATTCGATCGACATGATCGAGACCATGCTCGAGAACTGCCCGTCGGGCCCCATCCTCACCACGGATTGGGAGTACACCCCGCACAAGTACGCCATCGGCGCCACCGAGGCGCCGCGCGGCGAGGACGTGCACTGGGCCATGCTCGGCAACAACCAGAAGTGCTACCGCTGGCGCGCCAAGGCGGCCACGTACAGCAACTGGCCGGTCCTGCGCTACATGTTCCGCGGCAACACCGTGGGCGACGCGGCGCTGATCGTCGGCTCGCTCGACCCGTGCTACTCCTGCACCGACCGCGTGACGGTGACCGATGTCGCCGCCAAGCGCGACCACGTGCTCGACAAGGAGCAGTTCGAGAACGTCTGGCGCGACAAGTCGCCGCTTGCGGGCGAGGGCACCATGGCTGCCCCGCTCGATGAGGAGGCGCTCTAATATGCTGAAGCTTTGGAAGGTTAACGCCAAGGCCGGCGACGCGACGGTCAAGTACCCGTTTGCGCCGTTCCCCACCAACAAGGACATGCGCGGCAAGCCCGAGCACAATGCCGAGCTCTGCATCGCCTGCGGAGCCTGCGGCGTGGCGTGCCCGGCCGATGCCATTCGCATGGACACCGACCTTGCGGCCGATACCATCACCTGGTCGATCGACTACGGTCGCTGCATCTTTTGCGGCCGTTGCGAGGAAGCCTGCCCCATGGAGGCTATCAAGCTCACCGAGGAGTTTGAGCTGGCCGTCATGAGCAAGGACGACCTCACCAGCAAGAGCGTCTACACGCTCGAGCACTGCTCGCGTTGCGGCAAGCCGTTTGCCCCGCACAAGGAGATCGACTACGCTAAGCGCCTGCTGCAAAAGGCCGGCGGCATGGAGGCCGAGCAGGCCGCCCGTACCGTCGGTATGTGCCAGGAGTGCAAGCGCGAGCTCGACGCCCTGCGCGCCGCCTCGGCCGTAAAGACCGGCAACGCTGCCGGCATGGCTGCCAACGAGACGCTTGCGTCCGGTGAGCCCCAGGGCCCCGGCATGGAGTATCTGGGCGGCCACGGCGTGAACCCGGAGTATGTCGACCGCGAGCTCAACCCCGATGCGCCCGAGATTCCCGCCGGTCCGGCGCCGGTCGAGGGCATCATCATGGATTATGAAATGAAGGAGGAGTAACCATGGCCGAACCCACGCTTTTGCCCGAGCGGATTCAGTACCGCCCGACCAAGATCGAGCTCGACGAGAGCATCGAGAAGGCCAAGGCGACCCTTCTTAAGAAGATCAAGCGCTCGGTGTACGTCTACCGTGTTGACTGCGGTGGCTGCAACGGCTGCGAGATCGAGATCTTCGGTTCCATCACGCCCGTCTTCGACGTCGAGCGCTTTGGCATCAAGGTCGTGCCCTCGCCCCGTCACGCCGACGTGCTGCTGTACACCGGTGCCGTGACGCGTGCCATGCGCATGCCGGCCCTGCGCGCCTTTGAGGCCGCACCCGATCCCAAAATCGTGGTGTCCTATGGCGCGTGCGGCTGCACCGGCGGCATCTTCTACGACAACTACTGCGTCTGGGGCGGCACGGACAAGATTCTGCCGGTCGATGTCTACATCCCCGGCTGCCCGCCCAGCCCCGCGCAGACCATCTACGGCTTTGCCATGGCGCTCGGTCTGCTGGACCAAAAGCTCCATGCCGAGACCACGGTGGAGGCTGCCGGCGAGCAGGCCGATATCCTGCACCCCGGCGTGCCGTACAAGCTGCGCGTTGCCATCGAGCGCGAGGCTCGCGCCATGAGCGGCTACCGTTACGGCCGCGACCTGGCCAATGAGTTCATGGATACGCTCGAGGGCGCGCCCAAGGGCGATATCCGCGGTGCCATGGCGCTGCTCATCGACAAGCAGGACGATCCGCGCCGCGTTGAGGTCTACTCGGCGCTGCAGGATCTGGTGCTGGCCGGAGGTCGCTAGATGGAGCTCACGGACCGCTCTGGTTACTTTGCGGGTCCCGGCATGCTCGGCGGCTCCTTTGGCGATGCCTCGCGCGCAAGCGACGAGGCTGCCGAGGGCGTCGCCGACCCCTGCCTGGGCCATGCGCCCGACCAGGTGGTCTTCTATGAGCTCACGCGTAAGTTTGTGGAGACCGAGGAAGATGTTCCCCAGGAGGCCTGCGACGTGCTGTACTACACGCTCGCCGTGGGCCACCACACCGGCGTGCTCGACTGCTTTGAGCCGCGCCTGTCGGTGTCGGTGGATGTGTTCTATACGCTTATCGACGCGCTGCCGGAGGGGGAGACTAAGACCAAGTTCGAGGCCATCCGCTCCTTTGGCGAGTGCCAGCTCGACAAGGCGGCGGTGCCGTCGCTGCTCGAGGCCTGCGACACGCTGCTCGACGAGCGTGGTTTTCGCGGTTCTGCCAAGGCCGGCATCTCGGTGTTCGATGACGACTTTGGCCTGCATGCCCAGCAGGTCGCGTTCTTAATGAAGTTCCGCGATCTGGTTGAGCGCGTGCGCGATGTGTCGGGCGTGTATCTGACGGGAAGGTTGCAGTAATGGGTCGCGTTGTGGATGGTCGTGTGAACGGCGCCCCGTTTGCGGGTATCGTGCTCACGGCGGGAAGCGTGCTGCGTGCCGACGATGCCGCCGGCCCCGTGCTCTCCAAAAAGATGGAGGACACGCCCATCGCCGGTTGGTACACCATCGACGGTGGTCAGACGCCCGAGGATGACATCATCGAGGTCAAGCGCGAGCGTCCGCCGCGTCTGGTCTTGGTCGATGCCGCCGACATGGCGCTGCCCGTCGGGTCCATCCGCTTGCTCGACAAGCGCGATGTGGCCCGTAAGTCGATGTTCACCACGCATTCGCTTCCTTTGTCGATTCTGATCGAAGAGATTGAGCAATCGTGTGAAGATATCGTCTTCATAGGGATTCAGCCGGGCGATACGGAGTTCTACAACCCCATGTCCCCGGAGGTCTTTGAGGCCGTCGACGCCGTGTACGACGCCGTGGCCGCCAACGACTTTTCCCACTTTGTCCGCTTGGGGCAGGAGCTATAGCGGCGCTTGCCTCTGCTGAATAGGAAAGAAGTGATTGACATGGCAGATTCCAAGGTGGAGTACCCCGCTCCCGATTGCCTGGCGCCCGCCGCGATCGAGGCCAAGACCGAGGCCGCCGGCGTGACCAAGGCCAACCTGCCGGTCGCAAAGGCCTTTCTGTTGGCAATGTTCGCCGGCGCGTTCATTGCCTTCGGCGGTCTGTTCTTTACGGTGTTCTTGAGCGACAGCACGCTGGGCTGGGGTGCCCAGCGCGTCGTGGGCGGCCTGTGCTTTTGCCTGGGCCTGGTGCTGGTGCTGGTGTGCGGCGCCGAGCTGTTTACCGGCAACTCGCTTATGGTCTGCGCGCTCAAGAGTAATAAGATCACCCTGGTCCAGATGCTCAAGGCCTGGGTCGTCGTGTGGGTCGGCAATTTTGTCGGTGCCCTGTTCATCGTCTTTTTGGTGTACATGGCCGGCATTTACAAGCTCAACGGCGAGGCGGTCGCCAACTCCATGGTGAGCGTCGCCGCCGGCAAGGTGACGATCGACTGGGTGACGATTTTCTTCCGCGGTATCCTGTGCAACATCTTTGTGTGCCTGGCCGTGTGGATCGGTACCGCCGGCAAGACCGTGGTCGATAAGGTTGTGGGCATTCTGCTGCCCATCGCCGCTTTTGTGGCCTGCGGTTTTGAGCACTGCGTCGCCAACATGTACTTTTTGCCCATGGGTGCCGTGATGCACGCGTTCGGCTATGGTGCCAAGGTCGCCGGCGCCGATGCGCTCAACGCTGCGGGCATTGCGTTTAACTTGTCCGCCGCCACGCTGGGCAACATCGTGGGCGGCGCGGTTCTGATCGCGCTCGGCTACTGGTTTATCTACGCTAAGAAGTCCGAGGCGTAAGGTACCGTCTGTTTGACGTTGGGCCTCCCGCGGGGCGTTGCCGTGCGGGAGGCTATTTGGGTCTGGGGCTCGTTGTCGGGCTGTTGGCCTGTTGTGTTTGGCTGATGAAAGGGGTAATCGAGATGGCATCTGCTGTGAAGCGTGACGGTCGCGCCGTGGTGACCACATGCGGGGGATGCTATGCCGATTGCGCCTTTGCGGCCCATGTTGAGGATGGGCGTGTGGTGGCTGAGCTGCCGGTTGCGGGGCATCCGTGCGCGGCGCGTGCCCTGTGCGCCCGCGGACGGCATCGCCTGGCAATGCCGTTTGACGAGCGCGACCGCATTGTGCACCCCATGCGACGCCGCCGGGATGGCTCGGGGTTCGATGCGATTACCTGGGACGAGGCGTTTGCCCAGATTGCCGAGCGCCTTTTGGGGATTGTTGACGGGCATGGTCCGCGCGCGCTGGGCATGACGCTCGGCGTTCCCTCGTTCGACCGCTACTGGGCGTATCGTTTTATGCATGCGCTGGGCTCGCCCAACGTGTACGGTGCCGATGGCGCCTGCGAGGTAAGCCGACTTACCGGTTGGGAGCACAGCCTGGGCTATAGCCCCGCCTCCGACCTGGCACATACCGACTGCATCATGTACCTGGGGCGTTCCATCGTCGATTCATCGACGATGGGGGCCGTCGATGCGCTCAACGATGCGCGCCGGCGCGGGGCGAAGATTATCGTGGTCGACCCCCGGCGCAGCGGCTCCGCCGCGCTTGCCGACCGCTGGCTGCGCGTGCGCCCGGGCTGCGATTTGGCACTACTGCTGGGCATCGCCCACGTGCTGATTGCCGAGGACTTGTACGACCACGAGTTCGTTGCCCGCTATACCACGGGTTTTGACGAGCTGGCGCAGGCGGCCCGTGCTTGGACGCCCGAGTGGGCCGAGTCGATGTGCGACGTGCCGGCCGCAGAGATTGTCGCCACGGCGCGCGATCTGGCTGCCGCCGCGCCTGCCGCCGTGGTGGATGCGGGCTTTCACGGTGGCATCGGTATCGCGTATGCCAATAGCACCCAGACCGCGCGCGCTATCTGCTTGGTTGATGTGCTGCTGGGCTGTATCGGGCATGCGGGCGGTGCGCTCAACCCGCCCACGTCGCTTTTGTTGGGCGACCTTGATCCCATGCGCTGTGCGACGCCGCCGGTGCCGCATGGGCCCAAGCTGGGGTCCGAGCGCTATCCGCTCGTCGATCCCGAGCGCGGCCTGTGCACGACCATCGGCCAGTCGATTCTGGCCGGGGACCTGCGCGGGCTGATCGTTTACGCCAGCAATCCCGGCGCGGGCTATGGCAACGCCGGTGCGTGGCTATCGATTCTGGAACAGCTTGACCTGCTCGTGACGATTGATATTCGCTGGTCCGAGACGGCGCGTGCTTCTGATTTCGTGCTGCCCGACGTGACGTATCTGGAGGCTGACCGCGGCGTGGGTACGGTCGTGGGCGCCAACGATGCGCGCGTGTTCTACCGCAACGCCGTGCTGCCTGTGCAGCATGACGACACACGTCCCGGTCGGGAGATTTTTGCCGGTCTGGCGCAGGCGTGTGGTGTGGGCGAGTACTTCCAGTTTGCGTCTGACGATCTGGCGGCTGCCCAGGTGGCGCCGTTTGGGATCGATCTGGACGAGCTCAAGGAGCGCGGTTGGGCCGACACGGGCGTTGCGCTGCCGTCGCGTACGGGCGAGCCGGCGATCCCCTTGGATGGCGGCAAAATTGCGCTGGCAAGTGACGTATGGGAGCGTGCCGGCCTGGGACGCGTGCCAGGCTGGATCGCGCCGATGGTGGAACCCAGCCCGGGGATGTTTCGCCTCATTAGCGGTAACCGGCCCTTTGAGTCGCATACCTCGCGCAGACTCGCGGCGGCCGGTGCCGCCGAGGTGGGGTCGGACTTGGACGCCGTGCAGATGAACGCCGATGTCGCCGCTCGCATGGGTATCGTCGATGGCGAGGTCGTCGAGCTTGTGAGCGACATGGGCCGCGACCGCGTGCGCGTGGAGACGACGCCCTATCTGCATCCGGCGTGTATCTTCACCTCGGCCGCCCCCGGCGGGCGTTCGTCTGGCGCCGATACCGGTGGCGCTCAGGCCTTGGGCGTAGGCCCGCTCGACCATACGCCGTTGCGTTGGGACCCGTTGACGGGCGCCGCGCTCACTCAGGAAAACGCCGTTCGCGTGGAAAAGATCACGGAGCACGTGGATAATAACGACTGATTGATTCAGCAGATTGATTCGGCTGGTTTTTGATGAGCGACCGACAGATCTACCCTTGGTTTTGAAAGGCTGCACATGAGCGATAGCCAGAACATGTCCGATGAGGTGCGCGCCCGCCTGCGCGCCATTCCTTCCGTTAACGAGCTGCTTGCCGAGTGGCCGGTGGTGAAGGCGGCGGGGGAGACCTGCGACGCGGTGGTGCATGCCGCCGTCACGACCGAGCTCGATGAGGAGCGCGCCGCGATTCGTGCCGGCGCCGCCCCGCGTTCCAAGCGCGAGCTGGCCTCGGCCATCGAGTGGCGTGCGCATCGCTCCGCGCTGCCGAGCCTGCGCCCCGCCGTCAACGCCACGGGTGTGGTTATCCATACCAACTTGGGTCGCGCCCCACTCGCGGAATCAGCTGCCAAAGCCGTGGCCGAGGTCGCGCGCGGGTATAGCACGCTCGAGTACAGCGTCGACACCTGTTCGCGCGGGTCGCGCAAGGAGCACGCCGCGCAGCTCATCCGCTCGCTTACCGGTGCCGAGGACGCGCTGGTCGTTAACAATAACGCGGCCGCCGTGCTGTTGGTGCTGGCGACCCATGCCGCAGGCAAGGAGGTCATCGTCAGCCGCGGCGAGCTTGTCGAGATCGGCGGCAGCTTCCGTATCCCCGATGTTATGGAGGCCTCGGGTGCCAAGCTCGTTGAGGTCGGGGCCACCAACCGCACGCATTTGAGCGACTACGAGCGCGCCATCACGCCCGATACGGCGATGATCCTTAAGGTCCATCCTTCCAACTATCGCATCGAGGGTTTCCACGAGGAGGTAGGCTCTCGGGAGCTTGCGGCGCTTGCTCATAAGCATGGCCTGCTCTTCTACGAAGACCAGGGGTCGGGCGCGCTGTTGCCTGACGACATCCTGGTTCGCGGCGGCGAGGAGACTACACCCACTTCGGTGGCGTCGGGGCTCGATATCGTGTCGTGCTCGGGCGATAAGCTGCTCGGTGCCGCACAGGCGGGCATTATCATGGGCCGTCGCGATCTGGTCCAGGCCTGTGGATCACATCCGCTTATGCGCGCCTTGCGCCCGGGCAAACTGGCTCTGTCGGCGCTCGAGGCCACGCTGCGTATCTACATGGACGGCGCCGACGTTGCCCATCGCGATATTCCGGTGCTCAGCATGCTTACGCTGCCGCAGGCCCATTTGGAGCGACGTGCCCGCAAGCTTCGCGATCGTATGGTCGCCGGGCTCGATAAGGCCGGTTGCCCGTGCGCCGTTCAGGTGGAGATCGTCGAGGAGTCGTCGACTCCCGGTGGCGGCTCGCTGCCTACCGTGGAGCTGCCCACGATGTGCGTTGCCGTGCGTCTTGTTGACGAGCGCCTGACGGTCGACGCGCTCAAGCGCTCGCTTGTCCAGGACTTCGACACGCCAGTCGTCACGCGCACCTCGCACGATCGCATTTTGTTTGACGTCCGTACGCTTGTGGGCGACCGCGATATCGAGACGGCGGCGTCGACACTTGCCGCATGCGTTAAGAAGGCGATTGTTCGATGAGTGAGGTTCAGGCGCTGGTGGAGTGTCCCGTTATCGTTGGCACGGCGGGCCACGTTGACCACGGTAAGTCGGCGCTGATCGAGGCGCTGACCGGCAAGAATCCCGATCGTCTGGAGGTCGAGCGCCGTCGCGGCATGACGGTGGAGCTGGGCTTTGGCGAGCTGGCGCTGCCGAGTGGCAAGATCGTTGGCCTGGTCGACGTGCCGGGCCACGCGCATTACCTGCGCGCCATGGTGCAGGGTGCCACGGGCATCGACGTTGCCGTGCTGGTGGTTTCGGCCGTCGAGGGCGTGATGCCGCAGACCCGCGAGCACGTGCATGTGCTGGAGCTGCTGGGCGTCACGCATATGGTGGTCGCGCTGACGATGTGTGATCTGGCCGACGCCGAGATGACCGAGCTTGCCGAGCTCGATGTCGATGACTTTTTGTCGGGTACCGTGTTTGAGGGCGCGCCAATTGTGCCCGTGTCGTCTAAGACGGGCGAGGGGATTGACGGGCTGCTTGCGGTGCTCGACGAGCAGGTGGGTGTCTGCTGGGATACCTGTCGCGAGCGTGTCGAGCGGAGCGATGCCGCGCCGCGCCTGCCGATTGACCGCTGCTTTACGATCAAGGGCGCCGGCACCGTCGTGACGGGAACGCTGCACGATGCGCCGGTTGCGGTGGGCGATGAGCTCGTCGCGCTGCCGTCGCGCACGGTCTGCCGCGTACGCGGGATCCAGGTGCATGGCGACACGCAGCAGGCGTTGCCCGGTCAGCGTGTGGCGCTCAACTTGGTGGGCGATGCTGTCGCCGCACTCGATCGCGGCGAGATGCTCGGCGTGGAGGGCCGTTTTGGTCAGACGCTGCGCTTTATGATGACGTTCACTTACTTGGGTCGCGAGGGAGCCAAGCCGCGTGTGCTCGAGTCGGGTGCGCGTGTGCACGTGATGGCGGGTACGGCCGAGGTTGTCGGTCGCATCATGTTCATGGAGGGTGAGGCCCCCATGGCGGTGGGCGAGACCCGTATCGTTCAGGTGCGCTTGGAAAACTCGCTGCCGCTACGTGCCGGGGACCATGCTGTAGTGCTGTCCTATTCGCCCGTGATGCTTGTTGGCGGCGGGCGCGTGCTGCTTTCGCGCTGCCGTCGCTCGCGCGAGCTTTCTGAAGGGGAACGTGCGCTGTTTGCGGCGCTCGAGGCCGGAGATATTGAGGGTGCTGTGGATGCGTGGCTGGCGCTGCAAGCGCTGCCGGTTGCGGCTGCCGATGTTACCTCGGCGCTCGATCTTGTTGCCGGCGAGGCTGAGGCGGCGTTGCGCGAGTTGGTGGCGAAGGGCGCTGCTCGCGCGCTTGCTGGCTCGGATGGCTCGCTGTATGCAGATGCTTCCGTGCTCGACGCAGCGATGGATGCCCTTGCGGCGACCCTGTCAGCCATGCACGCGGCGGCTCCCAAGGAGACGGGCTTTACGCCTGGCGCCGTTGCCCATGCTGCGTGGCCTGCCGCTGATGAAGGCGTTGCCTCGGCTCTGATTGCCGAGGGCTGCTCGCGTGGCGTGTGCGCCGCCGAGGGCGCCGAGGTATTCGATCCGCATTCGGCCGCCGCGGCGGCACGCGTGGTGCGAGAGGCTTGCGAGCGCATCGTCGCGCTGCTTGACGAGGCCGGCTTGGATGCACCGGCGCTTCCCGAGGTGGGCGAACAGCTGCAGCTCGGCCGCGACACCATGACGCGTGCCCTGCGCGAGCTTTCCCTCAACCGCGCAATCGTTAAGGTCGAGCGCGACGTTGCCCTGTCCGCTGCTGCCGAGGCCCATGCGCGTGAGCTCGTCGCCGCCGCCATTGAGGCGGCCGGCGGCGCTGCCACCACGAGCGTGCTGCGCGAGGCCCTGGGCGTGTCGCGCAAACGCGCCATCAGCATCTTGGAGCACCTGGATGCCGTGCGCTTTACGGTGCTCGACAAAGAAGCCGGCGGCCTGAGGTCCCTGCGCTAGATCGACCATCCCGCCCCGTCCCCTCAGTTGCGGTGGAATAGTTCCTGTATGGGATATCCAAGCCCCCAAACAGGAACTATTTCACCGCAAGTTAGGCTAGGAGGCATGATCCTTCTCGTCGTGCCGGGCAGTTGCGGCCTGCTCGGTTTGGTAAAATACCGCCGCACTTGGGAACGGATGAGCTCCGGTGGGCTCCGCGGTCCTCAAAACCGTTGCGAGGCGTGCAAAACGTCTTGGATGTGTTCGATTCACATACGTTCCCGCCATACGCTACCAGCGCTTTTGTGCTCGCGGTCTTGCTGCGTGCCGCAAAGGCGCTGTTTTGTTTTTGCACGGGTTTGCCGTGCCGCCCGCTTTATCGGCGACGGTATTTGGCTTCGTGTGCCGGGTTTTGAGCATACCGATGGGGGTGGTTTGCCGTATGACTACCGTAAGACGGGCCGATCTTTCTTGTGTCGTCCAGGCGGGCGGGTTGTCGTCGCGCATGGGTTGCGATAAGGCGCGCATGGCGTTTTGCGGTGAGCCGCTCATCGAGCGCGTGCTGGGTCGGCTGGCGCCAGTTGCCGGCGAGTTGGTCGTGACGACGTCGCGTCCCAGCGAGCTTGCCTATCTTGAGGAGCGCGCGTTTGGCGGCCTGGTGCCGCGTGTGGTGGCGGACCTTGAAGGCTCGGCGGGCGCAATGCGCGGCATCGCGAGCTCGTTGGCTGCGGCTCGGCTGCCTCTCGTGGCGATAGTTGCCTGCGATATGCCGTTTGTCTCGCCGGAACTCATTGGCGCGCTTGCCAATCGTGTTGAGGCCGAGGCACTCGACGTGTGCGTGCCGTGCGAGGAGCGGGGGATTGAGCCGCTTTGTGCCGTCTGGCGCCGTGCCGCATGTGCGCCGGTTGCCCAAGAGCTGCTCTCCTGCGACCGACAGCGCATTCGCTGCCTGATCAATCGCGTTCAGGCCGGTTATATGGATGAGCCGCAGATCGTTAAGGCCGCGGGGTCGACGCTCTGCTTCGAGAACGTCAATACGCCCGAGGAGTTTGCGGCGGCCGAGTTACTCGCCTAGAGGATTGGAGTTGCGATGTCTCACGATATTTGTCCCGACACGGGGGAACCTTGTACTTGCGACGGGTCCGAACCCTGTACCTGCGGTTGCGGTGGCTGTGGACATACCGCGGAAGAGGAAGCGGCCGCCGCGGCGTATCGTGAGGCACACCGTGAAGGCCCGACCGGTGATGCCCTCGACCATGAACGCAAAATCATCGTGTCGTTCGACAGCACCTTCGATGTGATGGAATGCGAACAGCTGTGCCTTGCCGCCGGTGTTCCTGGGCGCATCACGCCGCTGCCCGGCTCCATCACCGCCGGCTGCGGACTGTGCTGGGCCATGCCGTTCTCGGGCGATGCCCTCGCCGCCTTCCGCGCCGCCACCGAGGGCCGCGTAACCCCCGCCGACTACCACCAGCTCGTCCTCTAACCACCAACACCACCACAAAGGTGCCTGTCCCCAATGTGGTGGTTTAGAACACGTGGACGAAACAGGTTTGAAACACGGGTTTTGCACGTCAGGCACTCAAAAACGCTTCTACCTGCATCGTAATCAAAACGAAACATCTGCTCGTCGGCTTATGCGAAACTTTGCTGCAACAGTGCGATATTATCCATACTCGATAAAGCTCGGGGCGCATGGGGCGCCTCGAACGACACTTTTCTTTTCCATCAATTGGAGGAAGCATGAGCTACACGCAGAAAGTTCTCGACGAGCTCAAGGCCCGCTATCCCGAGCAGCCTGAGTTCATCCAGGCCGCGACCGAGATCCTCGGCACCATCCAGCCGGCGCTCGACGCCCACCCCGAGTACGAGGAGGCCGCCCTGCTTGAGCGCCTCGTCGAGCCCGAGCGCATCGTTATGTTCCGTGTTCCCTGGGTCGACGACCAGGGCAAGGTTCAGGTCAATCGCGGTTATCGTGTCGAGTTCAACTCTGCCATTGGACCCTACAAGGGCGGCCTGCGCTTTAACCCGACGGTCACCCTGGGTATGCTCAAGTTCCTGGGTCTGGAGCAGATCCTCAAGAACAGCCTGACCACCCTTCCCATGGGCGGCGGCAAGGGCGGCTCCGACTTTGACCCCAAGGGCAAGTCCAACAACGAGATCATGCACTTCTGCCAGTCCTTCATGACCGAGCTCTATCGCCACATTGGCCCCAACACCGACGTTCCCGCCGGTGACCTGGGCGTTGGCGGCCGCGAGGTTGCCTACCTGTTCGGTCAGTACAAGCGCCTTACCAACGAGTGGACCGGCGTCCTCACCGGCAAGGGCCTCTCCTTTGGCGGCTCGCTTGCCCGTACCGAGGCCACCGGCTACGGTCTGGCCTACTTTGTGGACGAGTACCTTAAGAGCCGCGGCGACTCCTTCGAGGGCAAGAACGTCGTCGTTCACGGCTCCGGCAACGTCGCTATCTACGCGGTCCAGAAGGTCACTCAGCTCGGCGGCAAGGTGCTCGCCTGCTCCGATACCCACGGCTGGGTCGAGGATCCCGACGGCATCGACTACACCGTGCTCGAGCACATCTACAACAAGAAGCGCTCTGGCCACGACAAGGGCGTTACGCTCGCTATGTACGTTGACGAGAAGCCCAACGCCGTGTGGCACGAGGGCGACGGCCGCGGCGTGTGGCAGCTTCCCTGCGATATCGCGCTGCCCTGCGCTCGCGAGAACACGCTGCTGCTCGAGGACGCCCAGGCACTCGTCGCCAACGGCTGCAAGGTGGTCGGCGAGGGCGCGAACATGCCCACGACCATCGAGGCCACGACCTACTTCCAGGAGAACGGCGTCGCCTTTATGCCCGGTAAGGCTGCCAACGCCGGCGGTGTTCTCGTGTCCGGCCTGGAGATGAGCCAGAACGCCGAGCACCTGTCCTGGACCTTCGAGGAGGTCGACGGCAAGCTCGAGCAGCTCATGCGCGGCATGTTCCACAACGTGGACGACACCGCCAAGGAGTACGGCCAGGAGGGCAACTTCGTCATGGGCGCAAACATCGCCGGCTTCCTGAAGGTCGCCGATGCCATGCTCGCCCAGGGCGTCTGCTAAATCTTGCCTGACATAGCATGTGATGAGGCTCCCAGCTATCTGGTTGGGAGCCTTTTTCTATCCCGGAGGATTCCTCATAACTTGCGGTGATATACGGACTGTTTTGCGTTCCAGAACGGCTAATCAGTCCGTATATCACCGCAAGTTATGGATGGGTGGGTGGATTTTGTCCTAAAACGGTGTGCGGCCCCTCGTTTGGTACACTTAAAAGTACTGGACAAGTGAAGAGATGGGGGAGAACGTGCTCAAGTTCGGTACCTACGTCCGTGTTGGAAACGCGGCCGAAGCCTATGAGCTCTTACAGAAGAACCGCAACAACAAGATTGTGGGCGGCGGCATCTGGATGCGCCTGGGTTCGCGTCGCGTGGCGACGGCGATTGACCTTTCGGCCTGCGGACTCGATCAGATCGAGGAGACTGAGACCGAGTTTCGCATCGGCGCCATGTGCACCCTGCGCCAGCTCGAGCGCCATGCCGAGCTCAACGCGCTTGTCAACAATGTCTTTGAGTTCGCCGTCCACGATATTGTAGGCGTACAGCTGCGCAATACCGCCACGGTGGGCGGCAGCATTTACGGCCGCTTTGGCTTCTCGGACGTGCTTTCCGCCTTCCTCGCGCTCGATTCCTATGTTGAGCTGACGGGCGCCGGCCGCGTGCCGCTCGCGGAGTTCGTGGGCATGGGCTACGTGCGCGACGTTATTGAGCATGTCGTGGTCGTTAAGCACGATTACCGCGCAAGCTATGAGGCCGTGCGCAAGGCCGCGACCGACTTCCCCTCCTTAAACGTCACCGCCGCCTGGTGGAACAACAGCTGGCATGTCACTGTGGGTGCCCGCCCGCTGCGTGCGACCCTGCTGCAGGGCGAGGCATGCGGCCTTACTGCCGAGCAGCCTTCCGAGGACGAGCTTCGCGCCCTGGCCGCATCTGTGCGCGCGCTGAGCTACGGCACCAACCTGTGGGGCTCGGCCGACTACCGCCGCCGCATCTCGGCCCCGCTTGCCGTCCAGGCCGTGCGCCGCGCCGCCGGCATCGAGCTTTCGGCCGCGCTTGCGCACGAGCTCGAGGGCGTGCAGATTCCTAAGTTTGCCACGGACGAGTATTCCTGCCGCCGCGTGCCCGGCGTCGATTCTAGCGAGGTGCGCTAATGGCTGCCAAACTCATCGATCTTTCCTTTACGCTCAACGGCCGCAAGGTCAAGGTTCAGATTGCCCCCGATACCATGCTCTTTGCGCTGCTGCGCGAGCAGGGCTGCGCGTCGGTGCGCTGCGCCTGTGAGACCACCAACTGCGGCCTGTGCACGGTGTGGCTCGACGGCGACCCGGTGCTGAGCTGCTCGGTTCCCGCCGCTCGCGTCGAGGGCCGCTCCATCACCACGCTCGAGGGCCTCAAAGCCGAGTCTGAGGCGCTGGCCCGTGCGATGGCTGCCGAAGGCGCCGAGCAGTGCGGTTTTTGCGCCCCCGGCCTCATCATGAACGTACTGGCGCTTGCCCGCGCCGCCAAGGAGGACCCGAGCCTCGTCGCCACGCGCGAGGAGCTGTCGCGCCAGCTCGCCGGCAACCTCTGCCGCTGCAGCGGCTACGAGAGCCAGCTGCGCGCCATCGTGCGCTTCCTTAACGAGTCTGGCGTGCAGGTGGGCTTTGAGATGCCCGAGCTGCCGGTCAACGACACCAGCTGTGACGGTGTCTCCTACAAGCAGATCACTCACAAGCAGCCCAAGAAGGACTCGAAGGCCCTGCTTGAGGGACGTCCCGTCTACACGGGTGACCTGGTGCCCGCCGGCGCCCTGATCGTCAAGCTCAAGCGCAGCCCGTATGCCCGCGCCAAGATCCGCTCCATCGATACGTCGCGCGCCCTGAAGGTGCCCGGCGTCGTGGGCGTCTACACCTACGAGGACGTGCCCAAGCGCCGCTTTACCATCGCCGGCCAGAGCTATCCGCAGCCGAGTCCCTACGACCGTCTGATCCTCGAGAACCTCGTGCGCTACCAAAACGAGGAAGTGGCGATCGTCGCCGCCGAGACCGAGGAGGCCGCCGACAAGGCGCTCAAGCTCATTAAGGTCGACTACGAGGTGCTCGAGCCCCTGCTCGACTTTACCAAGGCACTCGATAACGACATCGTGGTCCACCCCGAGGGCGATGTGACCTTTATGTTCCCGCAGGGCGGCGACGTTCCGCGCAACTTGGTATGCAGCGGCACGAGCGACTATGGCGACTTGGACGAGGCGTTCGCCCAGAGCGACATCGTCTTTGAGCGCACCTACACCAGCCAGGCCACGCAGACCGCCCCCATGGAGACCTTCCGCGCCTTCGCGACGACCGACGCGTTTGGACGCATCTCGGTGACCACCTCGACGCAGGTGCCCTTCCACGTGCGCCGCATGGTCGCGCAGTCGCTCGACATTCCGCAGTCGCAGGTGCAAGTCATTAAGCCGCGCATCGGCGGCGGCTTTGGCTCCAAGCAGACGGGCTGCTGCGAGATCTTCGTTGCGTTCGTCACCCAGCAGACCGGCCGTCCGAGCTACTGCTGCTATACCCGCGAGGAGACCATCACCGCGGGCAACTCGCGCCACCAGATGCAGATGACCGTTAAGCTGGGCGCCATGAACGACGGCACCATCACGGCCATCGATCTGCATACGCTGTCCAACGCCGGGGCCTATGGCGAGCATGCCACCACGACAATCGGCCTTTCGGGCCACAAGAGCCTGCCCATCTACAACCATGTGAAGGCGAGCCGCTTTAGCTGGGACGCCGTCTACACCAATACCAACCGTGGCGGCGCGTATCGCGGCTACGGTGCCACCCAGGGCCAGTTTGCTGTGGAGAGCGCCGTCAACGAGCTCGCCGACATGCTGCACATGGACCCCGCTGACCTGCGGCTTAAGAACATGGTGCGCGAGGGCGAGATCATGCCGCAGTACTACAACGAGAAGCTCAACGCCTGCGCGCTCGACCGCTGCCTGCTGCGCGCGATGGACATGATCGGCTGGCGCGACAAGCCGCTCGCCGTGGACCTGGGCGACCGCGTGCGCGCCCTGGGCTGCGCGCTCACCATGCAGGGCTCGGGCATTTCCAACGTGGATATCGCCGGCATCGACATGCGCTTGGAAGAGGACGGCTTCATTACCATCGGCACCGGCGCCACCGATAACGGCATGGGCGTCGATACGATCCTGGCGCAGATTGCCGCCGAGGAGCTGGGCGTGGAGAGCTCGCTGATCGTGGTGCGCGGAGTGGACACCGATGTGTCGCCGTTCGACGCCGGCTCGTACGCGAGCTCGGGTACGTACGTGACGGGTCTTGCCGCCAAGAACGCCGCGACCGAGCTGCGTGAGAAGATTTGCGCCAAGGCAGCCCAGATGTGGGACGTGGACACCGCCGATGTGGTATTTGATGGCCAGTACGTGCGTCTGTCCGACGAGCGTGCCGCGCGCGAGCAGAACCGCTACCTCACGCTGCGCGACTTTGCCAACCTGTGCGTCAAGAACATCGCGGGCGGCGACGCGCTCACCTCGCATGCCTCTGCCTGCCTGCCCGTTTCGCCTCCGCCGTTTATGGCCGGCATTGCCGAGGTTGAGGTCGACAAGGCCACCGGCAAGGTGACCGTGGTGGATTACGCCGCTGCCGTTGACTGCGGCACCGTGATCAACGAGGCGCTTGCGCGCGTCCAGGCCGAGGGCGGCATTGCCCAAGGCATCGGTCACGCGCTCTACGAGATCGTCGAGCATGACGACCGCGGCCGCCTGCGCACCGGCAACTTTATGAGCTACAAGCTGCCCACGCGCCTGGATATCGGCAGCATTCGCGTGGCCTTTGAGCCGAGCTACGAGCCGACGGGTCCGTTTGGCGCCAAGTCGATCGGCGAGGTCGTCATCAACACGCCGCTCGCCGCCGTGGCCTCGGCCGTGGCACACGCCACCGGCCACCAGGTGCGCTCGCTGCCGATCACGCCCGAGAAGGCCCTGCTGGGGGAGTAGCTGGTCAGCGAACAAGTCGTAATGGGCGGGGCGGGGTAACTCGTCCCGCCTATTGCACTCGTGGTGAGGTCGTGAGCCTGTAAAAGGTGTGCGTGCGCTTGCCGTTCGTATCTGCTATCATTCCTAGTCTGTGCGCTCATGCGGGCGTGGCGGAATTGGTAGACGCGCCAGATTTAGGTTCTGGTGGGATTCCCGTGAAGGTTCGAGTCCTTTCGCCCGCACCAACGCATCTGCGTCGGCTTCGGCCGTCGCGACTCTTTGTTGCATAAAGGTACCAGCACCTCAGATAAGCTGGGCAGTATGAGGAGGAACGTGTTGAACATCACCGCTTCTGACGTCAAGGACGCCAAGCTCACCGCTACGGTCACCATCCCGGCCGCCGACGTCGACGCCGCGATCAAGAAGGCCTACAAGGACACCGCCAAGAAGTACCGCTTCCCGGGCTTCCGCGCCGGCAAGGCTCCCCGTCCGGTCATCGACTCCGCACTTGGCGCCGAGGCTACCCTCGCTCAGGCCACCAACGACCTGATCGCCGCCAACGAGCCCGCCGTCCTCAACGAGCTGGACATCGTCCCCACCAAGAATGGTGACTACAAGGAGCTCGACCTCGCCAAGGATCACGAGGACTACACCTACACCGTCGAGTTCTCCCTGCGTCCCGCTGCCGAGCTCTCCTCCTTCGACGCTGTCGAGATCGAGATGCCCCCTGCGGAGGTCACCGAGTCCGAGATCAACAACCAGGTCGAGATGCTCCTCAACTACCGTGCCACCTTCGAGGACGTCGAGGGTCGCGCCGTCGAGGCCGAGGACTACGTCACCGTCGACCTCAAGGCTGTCGAGAACGCCGACAACTTTGCCGCCGAGGGCCGCATGCTCATCGCCGGTAGCGACAGCAACCCCAAGGAGTTCAATGAGGCTCTGATCGGCGCTAACGTCGATGACGTCAAGACCGTCACCTGGACCGACGAGGTCGAGGAGGGCGAGGAGGCCGAGACCCACACCGTCGAGGTCACCGTCAAGGGCATCAAGGTCCGCAACACCCCCGAGCTCACCGACGAGCTCGTCAAGTCCGACTTTGGCTTCGACAGCATCGACGCTATGCGCGACGCCATCAAGATCGAGATCGAGCAGGACAAGGCTTCCCGCCTGCCGGCCGAGAAGGAGAACCGTTGCGTCTCCGCTCTCGCCGAGCGTCTGCAGCTCGACGAGATGGACGCCGACTACGAGCAGTCCGTCTTTGAGGAGCTTGGCCAGAACTTCCTGTCCAATCTCGCTGCCCGCGGCATGACGCTGGACACCTGGCTGCCCGCTTCCGGTCTGACCATGGAGCAGTTCATCGGCGACCTGCACAAGCAGGCCAACGACGTTGCCCGTGAGTCCCTGGCTCTGGACGCCCTCGCCCGTGAGCTCAAGATCGAGGTCACCGAGGACGACATCAACGCCGAGTTCGAGAAGGCCGGCGTCAAGGACGTCGAGGCTTCCAAGGCTGAGTTCATCGCTGATGGCCGCATGCCTGCCGTCCGCGAGTCCATCCGTCGTTCCAAGGCCGTCGACCACCTGGTCGAGAACGCCAAGGTGACCGAGGTCGACGAGACCGCCAAGGACGCCGAGTAATTCTCGCCACCTTGCCCGCGAGCGCATGCGTGCGCCCGTGATGGGGTAAAGTTATACACCGGTTATCCGGTTGCTTCGTACGGTGCCAGCCAATGCATAGCATGCGGGCACCGTACGTTTATCTAGAACCACTATTGGTCCGTAAGAGAAATGGAGATGCGTATGATCGCTAAGTTCGATTCCGCCCTCGTGCCATACGTTATCGAGCAGACGCCGCGCGGCGAGCGCAGCTACGATATCTATTCGCGCCTGCTCAACGACCGCATCATTTTCTTGGGCGAGGAGATCAACTCCGTCAGCGCCAACCTGGTCGTTGCCCAGCTGCTGCATCTTGAGAGCCAGGATGCCGAGAAGGATATCTCGCTCTACATCAATTCGCCCGGCGGCGAGGTCTACTCCGGCCTGGCGATTCTGGACACCATGAACTTCATCAAACCGCAGGTCTCCACCATCTGCGTGGGCATGGCCGCGTCCATGGCTGCCGTGCTGCTTTCGGCCGGCGCCAAGGGCAAGCGCTTCTGCCTGCCGCACTCCAAGGTCATGATTCACCAGCCCAGCGGCGGTGCCCAGGGCCAGCAGACCGAGATTGAGATCGTTGCCGAGGAGATCAAGAAGACTCGCCGCGAGCTCAACCAGATCCTGTCCGACGCCTCGGGCCAGCCCATCGAGAAGGTCCAGGCCGATACCGAGCGCGACAATTACCTGACCGCTGCCGAGGCCCTCGACTACGGCCTGATCGACCGTATCGTCACCTCGCGCGATCTCGCCGCGAAGGATGCCTAGGATGGCAGGAAACATGCAGGACAACTTTGACGAGAACGGCAACCCCATCCGTTGCTCCTTCTGCGGAAAAGAGCAGGGGCAGGTCCGTCGCCTCGTAAAGGGCCCGACTAACATCTTTATCTGTGACGAGTGCGTCGCCGCCTGTTCCGAGATTCTGGAGGAGTCGCTGGCTTCGGACTTTATGGATGCTGCCCGCAACGGTAAGCTGCCGGGCTTCCTCAACGACCACGGCCAGGCTGCATCTCAGCCCGCCGTGGATCCCGAGACCGAGGGCTTTGAGCTCGAGGACGACCGTCAGGTCATCACGCGCGTGCCGACGCCGCACGAGATCTATGACGAGCTTTCGGCCTATGTCATGGGTCAGGAGGACGCCAAGCGCGCCATGTCGGTGGCCGTGTACAACCACTATCGCCGCGTGATCGAGGGCGGCGCCGCGGTGTCCGCCTTTGACGACGGCTTGGACTCGCAGCTCGACGACGATATGGACGAGGTAGAGCTCGCCAAGTCCAACATCCTGCTGCTCGGTCCCACCGGTACCGGTAAGACCCTGTTGGCCCAGACGCTCGCGCGCATTCTCGAGGTGCCGTTTGCCATTGCCGACGCCACCGCGCTCACCGAGGCCGGCTATGTTGGCGAGGACGTGGAGAACATCCTGCTCAAGCTCATCAATGCTGCCGATGGCGACATTGAGCGCGCGCAGGTGGGCATCATCTACGTGGACGAGATCGACAAGATTGCCCGCAAGGCCGAGAACCTCTCCATTACCCGCGATGTTTCGGGCGAGGGCGTTCAGCAGGCGCTGCTTAAGATCCTTGAGGGCACGGTGGCAAGCGTTCCGCCCACCGGCGGCCGCAAGCATCCCCAGCAGGAGCTGCTGCAGATCGATACGACCAACATCCTGTTCATCTGCGGCGGTGCCTTTGTGGGCCTGGACAAGATCATCGCCGACCGCGTGGGCAACAAGGGCGTAGGTTTTAACTCCGAGATCGCAGGCCCCACCTCGGTCGACGAGAACGACCTGCTGCGCCAGGTGCTCCCGCAGGACCTCAACGCCTTTGGCATGATTCCCGAGTTCGTGGGCCGTACGCCCGTCGTCACCCAGACGCAGGCGCTCGACGAGGACGACCTGGTTTCGATCCTGACCGAGCCCAAGAACGCCGTGGTGCGTCAGTACCGCAAGATGTTCCAGCTCGAGGACGTTGAGCTTGAGTTTGAGGACGCTGCCCTGCACGAGATCGCCCGCATGGCGCTCGCCCGCAAGACCGGTGCCCGCGGCCTGCGTTCCATCTGCGAGGACGTGCTGCAACAGACGATGTTCGACCTCCCCAGCGAGGAGGGTGTTGCCAAGGTCATCGTGACCGAAGCCTCCGTAAAGGGCGAAGAGCAGCCCCAACGCATCTACGGCTAAACCAGCCAAAAACGTGCTTGCAAATAGCCTCCGACCACCCGCGGTCGGAGGCTATTTTATATATACGCAATAACCCCAACTACCTGTGTTATTCTGTGTGTTTGTTTAAAGTCTCAGCAAAGTCCATTCAGACTGAAGTAATCGATACCTAAGGGGAGGAATGTAGGCCCGATTTTCGTAGATTCCGCACGAGCCGAAGACCACTTAATGTGGTCTTCGTGCGAGCCAGGACTTGACCGAGCGAAAATCGGGCCTACATTCCTCCCCGATGGGCAAGGGAGAGATATATGGAAGAAATGCCCAAGAACTACGATCCGTCGACCAACGAGCCGGCGATTCTGCAGAAGTGGCTCGACGGCGGCTACTATAAGCGCCGTGAGGGCGTGGGCGACTGCACCGTCACCATTCCGCCTCCCAACGTGACCGGCAAGCTCCATATGGGCCACGCCACCGACGACTCCATCCAGGACGCCATCATCCGCATGGCCCGCATGCGCGGCAAGTCCACGCGCTGGGTACTCGGCACCGACCACGCCGGTATCGCCACACAGACCAAGGTCGACAAGAAGCTCAAGAGCGAGGGCATCAGCCGCCTGGAGATCGGTCGCGACAAGTTTGTCGACGCCTGCTGGGATTGGACCCACGAGTACGGCGGCATCATCGTCGAGCAGATCAAGCGCATGGGCTGCTCCGTCGACTTCGATAACGAGCGTTTCACCATGGACGAGGACTACGCCCAGGCCGTGCGCAAGGTGTTCTGCGATTGGTACCACGACGGCCTGATCTACCGCGGCAAGCGCATCGTCAACTGGTGCCCCAACTGCACCACCGCTATCTCGGACGACGAGGCCGAGTACAAGGACGAGAAGGGCCATCTGTGGCACCTGCGCTACCCGCTGACCGAGCCGGTCAACGGCCAGGACTACATCGTCGTCGCCACCACGCGCCCCGAGACCATGCTCGGCGACACGGGCGTCGCCGTCTCCCCGAAGGACCCCGAGAAGGCCGCCTTCGTGGGTAAGACCGTCAAGCTCCCCATCGTCGACCGCGAGATCCCCATCTTTGAGGATTGGCATGTCGACGCCAACTTTGGCTCTGGCTTTGTCAAGGTCACCCCGGCCCACGACCCCAACGACTACGCCATGGGTCAGGCCCACGACCTGCCGCAGATCAACATCTTTGACGAGCACGCGGTGGTCGTCGAGGGCTACGGCGAGTTCACCGGTATGACCCGCGAGGAGTGCCGCGAGGCCGTCATCAAGTGGTTTGAAGAGCATGACCTGCTCGACCACGTCGAGGACCACGACCACTCCGTCATGCACTGCTACCGCTGCGACGCCGCACTTGAGCCGTGGCTGTCCGAGCAGTGGTTTGTGGCCGTCGACAAGCTCAAGGGGCCGGCGCTTGACGCCGTCAACTCCGGCAAGGTCACCTTCCACCCCGCGCGCTGGACGCAGACCTACACGACCTGGATGGAGAACCTCAAGGACTGGTGCATCAGCCGCCAGCTGTGGTGGGGCCACCGCATTCCTGTGTTCTACTGCGAGGACTGCGGCTGGGAGGACGCCCTGACCGAGGACACGGACGTGTGCCCCAAGTGCGGCGGCCATCACGTGCATCAGGACGAGAACGTGCTGGACACCTGGTTTAGCTCGCAGTTGTGGACCTTTGCCACGCAGGGCTGGCCGCAAAAGCCGGAGCTGCTCGAGGGCCATCACCCCACGACGGCGCTCGTTACTGCGCGCGACATCATCGCGCTGTGGGTCGCCCGCATGGTCATGAGCTCGCTGTACTTCCTGGACGAGGTTCCGTTTAAGGACGTCGTCATTTACCCGACGATCCTGGCCAAGGACGGAAGCCGCATGTCCAAGTCCAAGGGCAACGGCGTTGACCCCATGGACCTCATTGGCATGTACGGTGCCGACGCCATGCGCTACAACCTGCTCACGCTGTGCACCAACAACCAGGACGTCAAGTTCGACGCGAACATCGATAAGAAGACCAAGAAGCTTATCGACAGCCCGCGTACCGACCAGGCCAAGTCGTTTGTGACCAAGATTTGGAACGCCAGCCGCTTCCTGCTCATGAACATGGAGGGCTACACGCCCGGCGAGCCCGTTGTGGAGACGCCGGCCGACGCCTGGATGTTCAGCCGCCTGGCCAAGGCCGTGAAGATGGTCACCGAGGGTATTGAGAACTACACCTTTGGCGATATGGCCCGCGGCGTGCAGCAGTTCTTCTGGAACGAGGTCTGCGACTGGTACGTCGAGGTCACCAAGGCCCGCCTGAAGGGTGAGGGCCGTCTGCAGGCTCAGCGCAACCTGATCTTTGTGCTCGATACCTCCATTCGCCTGATGCACCCGCTTATGCCGTTTGTCACCGAGGAGATCTGGGACAACATGCCGGCGAGCGTGCTCGACCTGGACGCCGAGGGCAACGTGGACCGCGCCGAGGCGCTCATGATCGCTAAGTGGCCCGAGCCCGCCGACTACGCTAAGTACGTCGACGAGGACGCCGAGCGCGCGTTTGAGCTGTGCCGCGCCGTCGTTTCCGCTGCCCGTGCCACGCGTTCGCGTTACCGCTTGAGCCCCAAGGCCGAGCTCGATGTGGTCGTGCGCGCCGGTGCCGAGGATATCGAGAAGCTTGAGAGCCTGCGTTCGACCATTGAGCCGCTGGCAAACACCGCCTCGCTGGTCATGGGTACCGACGTTGAGAAGCCGGCCGCGAGTATCGCCGTGGTCGACAGCGGCGTCGAGGTCTTTGTGGTGCTCGAGGGCAAGGTTGATCTTTCGGCCGAGAAGGCACGCCTGGAGAAGGAGATCGCCGCGGCCCAGAAGGAACTTGCCGGCTGCGAGAAGACGCTCGCCAACGAGGGCTTTGTGGCCAAGGCCGCGCCTGCGGTGGTCCAGAAGAAGAGGGACCGTGCAGCTGAGCTCAAGGAGATCCTGGCGGCGCTTACCTCGCAGGTTGCTGACTTCTCGTAGGCGTTACTGGGGGACGCGGTTTGGGGCATTGCTCGCTACTGCGGACAGTCCTGCTCGCACGAAGGCCACATTAAGTGGCCTTCGGCTCGTGCGGAACTTGTATCGAGCAAAGCCCCAAACCGCTCCCACAGCGGTTACGGGGGCGTCCGCTGCCTGGTGGGGCCACTGAGTTGTGGCCTTGAGGTCGCTGCAAAGCGGTGTTTGGCTGATATTTTGAATGGGAGGGGCTCGTTGTTGATTACGGGCCTCTTTTATGTTGAGGGGACTTTGGTTATGGCTAAGCGTTCTGGGTTGTATTCGGTGCCGTTTGAGGTTCCGGAGTTTTCTTTTGATGAGGCTGTTGCGCTTGCGGCCGATACGGGCAAAATTGCACGTTATTCCACGCCGTTGCTCGAGACTGTTGTCGAGATGCTCGATGAGCTTGGTCGTCCTGACGAGTTTTATGATTGCGTCCAGATCGCCGGAACCAATGGAAAGACATCGACGACGCGGTTCTCGGCTGCCATTTTGCGTGGTGAGGGCCTTAAGACGGCGCTCTTTACGTCGCCTCATCTGGTGCGTTATCCCGAGCGCATGGAGATTGACGGCAAGGTCGTCTCGGACGAGGTCTTTGCCCACGGTGTCTCCGCGGCGTATGAGGCAGGTCGTCGTCTCAACGCGCGTCGTGAGGCGGCAGGCAAGGAGCTCCGTGCTATTACGCCTTTCGATCTTTTGTCCGTGGCTGGACTGACCACGTTTGCCGAGGCTTGCGTGGACGTGGCCGTGCTCGAGGTCGGCATGGGTGGACGTTGGGACGCTACGAGTGCGACTGATCCCGTTGCCGTTGCCATTACGGGCATCGGACTCGACCATATGAAGGTCCTTGGCGATACGCTTGAGGCTATTGCGGGGGAGAAGGCCGCGGTTATTAAGCCTGGGCGCTTGGTTGTTTTGGGCGAGGGTACGCACGAGGCGAGTGTTCAGCGCGTGATGGATGCGCGTTGTCGCGAGTGCGGCGTTGTTCCGCTCGTGGTGAATCATGTCACGACCAAGGTGCCGGCGCATGTGGGCGATACGGTAGAGTTTAGCTGTACCACATCGCGTGCGATTTACACATCGAGCATGGTCAAGCCGGCGTATCAGCCGCAGAATGCTGCGTGCGCGATTATGCTGTGCGAGGGGTATCTGGGTCGCGAGCTCGACCACGATGCTCTGGATACATCGCTTATGGGTTGCCCCACACCGGGTCGTTTTGACGTGCTGGGGACCGATCCGCTCAAGCTGATCGACGCCTGTCATAACCCTCAGAGCTGCGAGAACTTTGTGAGCGCGCTGGACGAGATCGATCCGTTCGTGGAGAACCGCCCCACGCTGCTGTGTGCCGCGCTGGCAGACAAGGACGTGGCGGGCATCGTCGACGTGCTGATTCCGGCCTTCCCGCGCGTGGTCGTGACCCAGACCGATTCCGATCGCGCCCTGCCGGCAGAGGAGCTCGCCGCCCTTGTGGACGCCGATAAGCTCGCAGGCGTGTACCCCAGCGTTTCTGAGGCCCTCGCAGCTTTCAAGGCCGCGGGCGAGCCCTTCGTAGCAGCCGGCACCATTACCTTAGCCGGCGAAGTAGCAGGCCTGCTGCGTTAACACACTCGCAGGGTAGCTAATTTGGGACGGGGCTATTTTGACTACCCTGCAAGCGGGTAGTCAAAATAGCCCCGTCCCAAATTAGCTACTCCGAGCCCCGTGAGGATCGTTCGCCACGAAATGGGCCTATCTACTACGTTTTACCGGTCACCCTCGACCACGTCGAAATTCGCAATATTAAAAACGCAGGTAAAAGGCTTGTCGATTTTCAAAAAAGACCCGCATGGTCGACCCATGCGGGTTAAACGTAGTAGATGGACCGTTTTCGTGGCAGAGCGTTTGTGGGATGTGTCAAAGGGGGCTGTCCCTTTAACACATTGGCTAGTCTAGGCGGACTGGGTCGTGGGGGTAGGTGTTGAGGATCTCGACGCCGGTCTCGGTGACTAGGGCCAGGTCCTCGATGCGGACGCCGGTGCGGCCGGGGAGGTAGATGCCCGGTTCGATGGAGAAGGTCATCCCCGGCTCGATAACCTGCTCGTTGACGAGCGAAACGTCGCCCGGCTCGTGGTCCTGAAGACCAATCGAGTGGCCCAGGCGATGTGTGAAGTACTTTCCGTAGCCGGCGTCCTCAATCACGTCGCGCGCGGCGCGGTCCAGGTCGCACATGCGAACGCCCGGTGCGATGAGCGCCTCGGCGGCCTCGTTGGCGCGGCGCACGATGTCGTAGATGCGTGCCGTCTCCTCGTCCGGTTCGCCCCAAAAGAACGTGCGCGTCATGTCCGAGCAGTAGTTGCGATAGCGGCCGCCAATGTCGAACAACACCACGTCGCCGCGCTTGAGCTCGGTGCCGTCGGGCTCGTGATGCGGATCGCCGGCGTTGGCACCAAAGCTCACGATGGGCGGAAAGCTAAAGCCCTCGCAGCCGTGCTTGCGGTACAGGCCGAGCATCTGGTCGGCAATCTCGCGCTCCGTCACGCCTTCGTGGACGAGCTTGGTCGCGTCGGCCATCACGGCGTCGTTAGCGGCCGAGGACGCGCGCATCAGCTCCTGCTCGGCGGCATCCTTGTAGGTGCGCGCGGCAGTGACGGCAAAGTCACCCAGGAAGAAATCGCTCGCGGCATGGTGATCCATGAGGGGCATCAAAAAGCCCGAGCGCATGACGGTATCGATACCGAGCGGCTTGGTCGGATCGATTTCACGCGCGATGGCGTCTGTCACGACATCGGTATCGGTGTGGTAGGCAACGCGGGCATTGTCATACTCCGGCAGTTGATGCAGTGCGTTGACCAGGATCACGGGCTCGCTACCGCGCGCGAGCAGTACGCCGCAAAAACGCTCGAACATATCGGCATAAAAGCCGGTCAGATAGTAAATCGACCACGGGTCGTTTACGAGCAGCTGCGCGCCGGGGTGGTGAGCCTCGAGCGCATCGAGCGCTCGCGCCACACGCTGGTCATCGACATGTGCCATGAAACATCCTTTCGCTAGGGTGCCACCATGGTAGCCCATGCCCGGCACATAGGGACGTTCCTTTTAATATGAGCAGGACATTGTCAAGAGGCAAAATCGGGCCTGGCCCCAACGATATGGGGTCAGGCCCTCTCCCTATATCAGCCCGTCCGCGGCGACCTCGGCGTGTCTTCCCGACGCTCGTCTTTGCAGTTTAATATCC
>JAXJNG010000032.1:0-5131 GCA_036312785.1 Collinsella sp. | reverse complement strand
TCGCGGCAGATTTATACCCGTGCCCGAGCTCGAAGAGCCCTATGGCCGCCTTCCTGGCCTCGACATCATGCTTCACCCTCAAATCAACGCGCATAAAGAAAGCCTCCCATTTCTCATGTCCAAGAAATGGGAGGCAGTTCACAAGCGGTCCGGGCTTAATAAACGATGGTGCTCCATGGCGGATTCGAACCGTCGACCTTGGGATTAGAAGTCCCCTGCTCTATCCAACTGAGCTAATGGAGCAAATAACCGCACGCCCAAGCAAGCGCAAGCCTGTCAGGCGCAACTAATTATAACCTAGTTGAACTGCTCGCGGTACGCCTTGCAGACCTCATCGACCGGGCCGTCCATGCGAAGGTCACCCTTCTCAATCCAAACGGCACGCTGGCAGATGCGCTCAACCTGCTCCATAGAGTGCGAAACGAACAGAACCGTCACGTCGCCGCTCTGGATAAAGTGCTGGATGCGGGCCTCACACTTTTGCTGGAAGAACACATCACCGACGGACAGCGTCTCGTCAACGATCAGAATATCGGGCTCGGTAATCGTCGCGATTGCAAAGGCGATACGCGCCACCATGCCCGAAGAGAAGTTCTTAAGCGGCATATCGACAAAGTTCTGCAGCTCAGCGAACTCGATAATGCCGTCAAAGTTGGCGTCGATGAACTCCTTGGTATAGCCGAGCAGGGCGCCGTTCAGATAGATGTTCTCGCGGGCGGTCAGCTCGGGGTCAAAGCCGGCGCCAAGCTCAATCAGCGGCGCGATGTTACCGTGCACCTTAACGCTGCCCTCGCTAGGCTCAAGAACGCCAGCGATAATCTTGAGCATCGTAGACTTGCCGGAGCCATTGGTGCCGACCAGACCCACAACCTCGCCGCGATGAATATCAAACGAGATATGCTTGAGCGCCCTAAACTCCTCAAAGAACAACTCGTGCTTGGCAAGCTTGATGAAGTACTCCTTGAGGTTGGTCAGCGACTCGGACGCCATGTTAAAGATCATGGTGACGTCGTCGACCTCGACAGCCAGAGGCTGCTCGCTGTAATCAACAACAGATTCAGTCATCACAGCACTCCTTAGATGTAGAGGATAAATTTGCGCTCGGACTTATGGAACACGGTATAGCCAATAATAAGCGCAAGAACCGCCCAAGCGACGCACATACCAAACGTCATAAGCGAGGGCGTAGTCTGGAACAGGAAGATATCGCGCATAAACTGCAGGTAGTTGAACATGGGGTTCGCATACATCAAGATACGCACGAGATGCGGCATTTGCGCAATATAGTCAGTCGTCCAGAAGATGGGCGTAATGTAAGTCCACGCCGTAATGACGACGCTCCACAGATGCATAACGTCGCGGAAGAAGACCGTAAGGGCAGAGAGCATCATGCCCAGGCCCATGCAGAAGCACATAAGCAGCAGCAGGCAAACCGGCAACAGAATCAGGTGCCAAGAAGGCATAACGCGGAACCACAGCATGACGATGGCGACGGCGACCAGCGAGAAGGCAAAGTTGACCAGCGAGAAGAGCACCTTCTGCACCGGGAAAACCCAGCGGTGCACCTTAACCTTCTTGAGCAGAGGGGCAGCGCCCACGATCGACGTCAGGGCCTGGTTAGTAGACTCAGACATGACGGCAAAGGTGATGTTACCCACGATCAAGTACAGCGGGTACATCTCGGGCGTCATTGAGCCATTGCGGCCCTGGCCAAAAATCGTCGAGAACACGATGGCCATGACGATCATCATCAGCAGCGGGTTGAGCACCGACCATGCGACGCCCAGAACGCTACGGCGATACTTGATCTTAAAATCCTTGGTAACCAGCTGACGAAGGATAAACGCGTCCTTCTCAAATTCGTTCTTAGCAAACGTCGCAGGCAGACTGCGAGTTTCTTGTTGCTTTGTCTGATCCGACACGGATGCAACTCCTTTACTCGTAATCGTTGACAAACGAACAGTATAGACCCGACGGCCATGCAAACGATTCGCGCAACAAAACTGGAGAACTAACCCACATCTTAGGATGCCAGGCCCAAACGGCTATACTTTCTAGGATTGAATGTATAAGGAGCATTAAGTGAATTCTGAATCCATCGCCGTCATCATCCCTTGCTACAACGAAGCGCTCACGATCGGCAAAGTCATCGACGACTTTCACCGCGAGCTTCCGCAGGCGACGGTCTATGTCTATGACAACAACTCGTCGGACGATACCTCACGCATTGCCACCGAGCACGGCGCCACAGTCCGCTTTGAGCCCCGTCAGGGAAAGGGCAACGTGTGCCGCCAGATGTTTCGCGATATCGACGCCGATTGCTACCTGATGGTCGACGGAGACGACACCTACCCCGCCGAGGCGGCCAAGGCCCTCTGCGAGCCCATCCTTAACGGCACGGCCGACATGACCGTAGGCGATCGCCTTTCCAACGGCACCTACGCCGAGGAGAACAAGCGTGCCTTCCACGGCTTTGGCAATAATCTGGTCCGCGCCATGATCAAGTGGATCTATGGCTACAGCTTCGATGACGTCATGACAGGCTACCGCGCCATGAGCCGCCCGTTCGTTAAAACCTTCCCAGTGCTTTCCGAGGGCTTTCAGATCGAAACCGAGCTTTCGATCCACGCCGTCGACCACCGCTGGCGCATCAAAGATGTGCCCATCGAGTACCGCGACCGTCCCGAGGGTTCCGAGTCCAAACTCAACACCGTGAGCGACGGCATTAAAGTCGTTGCGATGATCGGCATGCTGTTCAAGGACTACCGCCCGCTGAAGTTCTTCAGCCTCGTTGCGCTTCTGTTCGCGGTATTCGGCCTCGCCCTGGGCATGCCCATCGTTATCGAATATTTCCAGACCGGCCTCGTCCCGCGCTTCCCCACCGCTATGCTCGCCGCCTCGTTTATGTTCCTGTGCGGCCTGAGCCTTGCGACCGGCTTCATCCTAGATTCTGTAGCAAAGGTCGAAAAAAAGCAGTGGGAGGTCAACGTGTACAGCAAATACGCCTACGACGACCAGCCCGGCCACCCTACTTCCATGCCAAGCGAGAGGTAGATCTTCCGCAAAATACTATTGGCACCACTGCGCAGATAGCCACCAACAAGAAAAGCCGCCGTTAAAGAACGGCGGCTTTTACTCTCGAAAAGTTAATAGCGGCTAGAGCGTCTTGATGTACTCCCCCAGCTCTTCCTCCCAGTCGGGCATGTGGAAGCCGGCAGCCTCGAGCTTGGACAGGTCGAGCGCGGAGTGGACCGGGCGCGGTGCGACGGGGCCCTCGGCGCTCGCGTAGTAGTCGGCGGTCGATACCGGCACGACCCTGTCCCCGTTGCCGTTGGCGGCCTCGAAGACGGCGCGGGCGATATCGGCCCAGGACTTGACGGTGCCGGAGCCGGTGCAGTCGTAGGTGCCGTAGGGGGCGTGCGTCCCCAGCACGTGGAAGATGGCCCCGGCCATGTCGCGCGTGAAGGTCAGGCGGCCCAGCTGGTCGTCAACGACCGTGACCTGCTCGAGCCCGTCCTCGGGGTCGGCGACGCGGTCGGACAGGCCCTTCATCGTCTTGACGAAGTTGCGGCCCTCGCCGATGACCCAGCTGGAGCGCATGATGTAGTGGCGCGGGCACCCGGCCACGGCGATGTCGCCGGCGGCCTTGGTCTGGCCGTAGACGGACAGCGGGCTGAGGGGCTCGTCCTCGTCATGCACCTCGGCGGTGCCGTCGAAGACGTAGTCGCTGGACACGTGGACGAGGGTGATCCCGTGATCAGAGCATGTGCGGGCGAGGAGGGCGGGGCCGGTCGCGTTGGCCTTCCAGGCGGTCGCGCGGCCCTCGGCGGTCTCCGCCCTATCCACGGCGGTGTAGGCGCCGCAGTTGATCACGGTGCCGTAGAGCGACCAGTCGTACTGTGTGTAGGCGTCCGGGTCTGACATATCGAAGGTGTCGATGTCGCAGAAGTCGAAGTCCTTCGCCACGCCGCGCTCCTCCGCCAGCGCGCGGACCGCATGGCCCAGCTGGCCGTTGCAGCCGGTGACGAGGGTGCGCTTCGGCGCCATGGGGACGACGTCCTTGAGGTACGGGTGGTTGAGGTCGGCCTCGGAGACCGTGGCCTCGTCGAGAGGGATCGGCCACTCGATGGCGAGCTCGGGGTCGGCGAGGTTAACGAAGGTGTAGGTCCTCTTCAGCTCGAGGGACCAGTGGGCGTCCACCAGGTAGGTGTAGGCGGTGCCGTCCTCCAGGGCCTGGAAGGAGTTGCCCACGCCGCGCGGCACGTAGATGGCCTTCGACGGGTCGAGCACGGTCGTGTAGACCTTGCCGAAGGTCTCGCTTCCCTCGCGCAGGTCCACCCATGCGCCGAAGACCGAGCCGCGGGCCACGGAGATGAACTTGTCCCAGGGCTCGGCGTGGATGCCGCGGGTGACGCCGCGGCTGTCGTTGTAGGAGATGTTGTTCTGGACGACCCTGAGGTCGGGGATGCCCAGGGCGCACATCTTGGCGCGCTGCCAGTTCTCCTTGAACCAGCCGCGCGAGTCGCCGTGGACGGCGAGGTCGACGACCTTGAGGCCCACGATGCCGGTCTCGGCGACGGCGAGGTCCTTCTCGAATGCGATGTCTGCCATGTCTCTCTCCCCTCCTACTGGCCCTGTGCGCGGTAGCGCGCCTCGGTGGTCTCCTTGGCCGGGCGCCACCAGGACTCGTTGGCGACGTACCAGTCGATGGTCTGCTTCAGCCCCTCGGCGAAGTCGGTGTGTGCCGGCCTCCAGCCCAGCTCGCGCTGGAGCTTCGTGGAGTCGATGGCGTAGCGGCGGTCGTGGCCGGGACGGTCGGCGACCCAGTCGAAGTCCTCGGGGTCGCGGCCCATGGCCTCCAGGATCATGCGCAGGACGGTGATGTTGTTCTTCTCGCCGTCGGCGCCGATGAGGTAGGTCTCCCCCGTGCGGCCCTTGGTGAGGATGTCCCAGACGGCCGAGGAGTGGTCCTCGGTGTGGATCCAGTCGCGCACGTTCTCGCCGCGGCCGTAGAGCTTGGGGCGCACGCCGTCGACGATGTTGGTAATCTGCCTGGGGATGAACTTCTCCACGTGCTGGTAGGGGCCGTAGTTGTTGGAGCAGTTGGAGATCGTGGTGCGCAGGCCGTAGG
>JAXJNG010000031.1:0-15973 GCA_036312785.1 Collinsella sp. | reverse complement strand
GCTCGGGCGGCGCGCCAGGGAGATAGTGGACGAGATAGTCGAGAGGCGCGGTCTCAAGAAGGAGTAACATCAGGACTTGCAGCGACGGACCTCAGGACGCTCTTACACCACGTCTGCGCGCGCCACCTAAAGAGCGGACCTCATTCAGACCCGGTGGGCAAAAAATGGCAAATATGAGTACTGTTGCTCGGTTAGTCTCATATCATTTGAGAAGTATCTAAGACCAATTGACTGAGTTTTAGTATATTCACCCCTCTAAACACGACGATTCGGGGCTTTATGGAGCTTGAAATCGGTGGAAGCGGGCAATTTCAGCGACATTTTGCTGTTACTAAATTTATGACAGTACTCATATTTGCCATTTTTTGCCCACCGGGTACCGCTAGGGGCTAGTCGAAGCTCCCCCAAACAGCTGGGAATGCGCCGATCGTCAGCATATCTTGTATATGGATGGCTCAGCAAAAGAAGTTGCGGTGGAATGGGGATTGATTTGCGGCTGATAAGCCAAAAACAGTCCCTATTTCACCGCAACTGATGTGGACGTCCCTAGCGAGTTGGCTGGTAGCGGGGGCAGTAGCTGATGGCGATGGCGTCGACGCCTACGTGGGTCGCGATGGTGCAGCCGATGGGGCCGGTGCCGGCGTCTACGTAGTCCTGGCCCGCGAGCGCCTGGTTGACGAGCTCTTGTTCCTCAGCGGCACCGGTTGTGAGCACGCGTACGCTTGAACCCGGGTGTTCGGCCAAAAATGCGAGGCAATCGGCCATGGTATTGGCAACGATGCGCTTGGCGCCGCGGCCCTTCTTGATGGCCTTGATCTCGCCCGACTGCCACTCCGGCGAAACGGCCAGGCGAATGTTGAGCATCTGCGTCAGCTGGCCAGCGAGCTTGGGTGCGCGGCCGTTCTTGACCAGGTTCTCGAGCGTGCGCGGAATCAGCAGCAGGTGGGCGTCGGGCAGCGTCGCGCGGATCTGAGCCTCGGTCTCGTCCAGGCTGCGGCCGTCCTCGCGCATGGCGAGCGCGTACTCCACCAGCAGGCCCTCGGCGCCCGAGCCGGTGCGCGAATCGATGCAGCGCACGTCGAGCTCGTGTGTTTCGGCCGTCAAGCTGGCGTTGGCATAGCAGGCAGACCACTCACTGCACAGCGAGATAAAGATGGCGCTGTCGTGGCCGTCGGCGAGCACACGGTCAAAGAGTGCCTTGAACTCGCCGGCGCTCGGCTGCGAGGTGTGCGGCAGCTGCTTGGAGCCGGCCATGCGGGCGACGTATTCCTCGGCGGTGATCTGCACCTGGTCGAGCAGGTCCTCGCCCTCGATAATCACATGCAGCGGAATGACGTAAATGCCGAGCTCTTGAGCACGGGCGGGGGAGATGTCCGACGTGGAGTCGGTTATGATGGCAAAAGACATAATTGCACCTTTCGTTGGGGCGCTTGCGCGCCGCCTTCTGAGAGCAAAGTGCGACAAGTATAGTAGAGTCGTTCCACATTACCAGGTTCAATTGTTGAATAGTCAACAGTTTGAAGTGTCGGTGTGGAAATCATCAACTGGGGAAGAGGGATGCCGATGGAGGCACTGGAGATATGCAAGCGGCCGGTCGTGCTGTTTGATTTTGATGGCACGGTGGCCGATACGGGTCGGGCGGTGATGACCTCGACGCGCAAGACGCTTGCCGCGCGCGGATTTTCGGAGGCGCAGATGGGTGATCTGCGCCGCATGATCGGGCCGCCCCTGTGGAAGAGCTTTCACGACTTTTACGGCTTTTCCCGCGAGGAGTCGCTGGTGGTGGCCGACGAGTACCGCGCCTTTTTTGATGAGCTGGGACCGGAGGAGTACCCTGTGTTCGATGGGATCCCCGAGCTGCTGGATGGGTTGGTCGCCCAAGGCAAGCGTATGGCCGTGGCGACGTCGCGCATGGAGGCCAAGTGCATCGACATGGTGCGTGAGCTCGGGCTTTCTCAGTTTGAGGCGGTGGTTGGCATGATTCCGCCGCAGGGTCGCGAGACCAAGGCCGATTCGGTCCGCGATGCCCTGGCGGCGCTCGGCGCGACGGCCGACGATGCCGTGATGATTGGCGACCGCTTTAACGACGTCGAGGGCGCGCACGCGATGGGCGTGCCGTGTATCGGCATCTATTCGGGCGCGGCGGCGCCGGGGGAGCACGAGGCCGCGGGCGCCGATGCGGTGGTGCACTCGGTGGCCGAGCTTGCTAAACTTTTCGCTATCTAATGACGTGATGTGAGGGGCGGGCGTGCCTGCCACTCATTGGTAAGGAGGTCGTCTATGAATCAGGTGGAGCAGAGCGTTGCCGAGTATGTCGACGAGGTCTGGGAGGATGTCGTCGCCGATATCGAGCAGCTGGTGAGCTATCCGTCCGTGGCCGTTGCTGCCGATGCAGAGCCCGGTGCGCCGTTTGGCCGCCCGGTCCGTGATGCGCTCGATTGCGCGCTCGACATTGCGCAAAAGCTCGGCTACCAGACGAGCGATGACGAGGGCTATGTGGGCATTGCCGATATTCCGGGCCGCGGCGATAAGCAGCTTGCGACTATCTGCCATGTGGACGTGGTACCCGCTGGCCCCGGTTGGAACACCGACCCGTTTGCGATGGAGCGTCGCGAGGGCTGGCTGCTCGGCCGCGGCGTTATCGACGACAAAGGCCCGGCGGTGCTGTCGCTCTACGCTGGCGCCTATCTGCTCAAGCACGGCATTACCCCGCGCTATACCTTCCGCGCGCTGCTGGGCTGCGATGAGGAAGTGGGCATGTCCGACGTTCACCATTATCTGGAGAACCACGCAGACCCCGACTTTTTGTTTACGCCCGATGCCGAGTTCCCGGTCTGCAATGCCGAGAAGGGCCAGTTTGGGGCGACGTTTGTGAACCCCAAGATCGATGGCGGGCGCATCGTATCGTGGAGCGGTGCCGAGGCGAGCAACGCTATCCCGTCGCAGTCTATCTGTGAGCTTGCGATTGCCGCCGATGAGCTGCCGGCGCCCGTTGAGAACGCCGACCGCCTGGAGATTACGGCACTCGATAACGGGCATGCGCAGATTTTCGCCCACGGCATTGGCGGTCATGCCTCGATGCCTGAGGGAACGGTCAATGCCGTCGGCCTGATCGTGACGTACCTGCGCGAGGCCGAGGACGCGTTTGGTGCGCGCGACGAGCGCCTGCTGACGCCTGCCGAGCACGAGTTTGTCAAGTTTCTGGCCTTTGTGCATGCGGACGCCTATGGTCGTGGCCTGGGTATCGATGCGACGAGCTCCGCGTTTGGCCCGCTCACCTGCAACCCCGGCGTCATCCGCGTGGCGGATGGCCACATTGAGCAGGTCATCGACGTGCGTTTCCCCGATAGCACGAGCGCCGATACCATCCGCGAGCAGCTTGAGCCGCTCGTGGGCCGCTTTGGTGTGACGTATCGCGTGGGCCGTACCAAGGTGCCGTTCTCGGTCTCTGCCGACGATCCGGCCGTGAAAGCGCTGATTGATACCTATAACGAGTTTACGGGCAAGCATGCCGAGCCCTTCGCCATGGGCGGTGGCACGTACGCGCGCAACTTTGCCCGCGCCGTATCGTTTGGCCCCGAGGAGACCGGCCTTGAGCTGCCCGCGTGGGGCGGCCAGATGCACGGCCCCAACGAGTGTGCCAACGAGGAACAGCTCAAGCAAGCGCTCAAGATCTATATTGTTGCGATCTTAAGGCTCAACGAGCTCGAACTTTAAGGTTGCGGCGTTTTGCCAATCTAAGTTGCGGTGGAATAGTTCCTAGAATCGGCTGCCTAACAGCCAAACAGGAACTATTTCACCGCAACTTCTTTTTTTATCGGTGTAAAAGGCGGGCCATGCATGTCAGCGGGATTGTTATTCGTTTGTAAAGCCCTGCCGCGCTTGCGGTAAGGGTTTATCAAAAGCCCGTAAGAGACCGCAGATAACGCGGCTGTCGTCCGATCGAGGCCGTATCTTTCCAAACAGCAAAGCGGGCAGGGTGCCCGCGAGTTGCATGTATGAAAGGAAGATCATGCTCGATCAGGCTTATTCTCGTCGTCAGTTCCTCGGCCTTGCTGGTGGTCTTGCCAGCATCGTCGGTCTCGGTCTCGTTGGCTGCGGCGGCGCAGGCGCATCCGACGCCGCCGACAAGGGTAGCGCCGCTGCTGCCGAGTCCGTCTCCGGCGAGGTGACCTACGACGGTGCCTCCTCGTTCCAGGCTCTCGTCGAGGCCGCTGCCGAGAAGTTCATGGATGCCAACCCCGAAGTCTCCGTCTCCGGCTCGGGCAACGGTTCGGGCAAAGGTCTGACCGCTGTTGCCGCCGGCACCGTCACCATCGGTAACTCCGACGTCTTCGCCGAGACCAAGCTCGAGGCCGACCAGGTCAAGAACCTCGTCGACCACGAGGTTGCCGTTGTGGGCATGGGTCCCGTCGTCTCCAAGAACGTCAAGGTCGACGACCTGTCCCTCGAGCAGCTCAAGGGCATCTTCTCCGGCCAGATCACCAACTGGAAGGAGGTCGGCGGCGACGACGCCAAGATCGTCGTGCTCAACCGCAAGGCCGGCTCCGGCACCCGCGCCACCTTCGAGGCTGCCGTCTTTGGCGACGAGGCCGTCGACTTTAAGGGCGATGCCGAGCTCGACAAGTCCGGCGACGTCCAGACTCAGATGGGCAGCACCGATAACGCCATCTCCTACCTCGACTTCTCGCACTTCGATGACTCCAAGTTCAACGCCATCAAGGTCGAGGGCGTCGAGCCCAAGAGCGCAAACGTCACCGACGACTCCTTCAAGATCTGGGCTACCGAGCACATGTACTGCTCCAAGGACGCCGACGAGGCCACCACGGCCTTCCTGGAGTTCATGCTTTCCGACGACGTCCAGGGCAAGCTCGTCGAGGAGCAGGGCTTTATCCCCGTCTCTGCCATGAAGGTCGTCAAGGACGCCAGCGGCAAGGTCTCTGCTGAATAAGTAATCGCCCCCGGAAAGGTTTGCAATGGCAAAACAGCTGCCAAAGCGCGACCTTGAGAACGTGGGTCTAGGCGTCACGGGCGCGTGCGTAGCGCTCGTGACGCTTGTCGTTGCCGCGCTTATCTTCATGGTCGCCCAAAAGGGCCTCTCGGCTTTTGTCAAGGACGGCGTCTCGGTCGTCGAGTTCTTTACCGGTACCAAGTGGGACCTGGCCAACACAGCCGAAAACGGCCTGCCTTATACCGGCGCTCTGCCCCTGATCGTCACCTCGTTTGCGGTCATGGTGCTCTCCACGCTTATCGCGCTGCCCATCGCCATCGGCTCTGCCATCTTTGCGGTCGAGATCCAGCCTAAGTTTGGTTCCAAGATCTTTCAGCCGCTTATTGAGCTTTTGACCGGCATTCCCTCGGTCGTCTTTGGCTTGATCGGCTTTCACGTGGTTGTCGGCCTTATGAAGAGCGTTTTCCATGTGAGCACGGGCCTGGGCATCCTGCCCGGCGCTATCGTGCTGGCCGTCATGATCCTGCCGACCATGACCACGCTTTCGGTCGATGGCCTGCGCGCCGTGCCCGACAGCTACCGTCAGGGCTCGCTCGCGCTGGGCTACACCCGCTGGCAGACCATCTGGCACGTGGTGCTCAAGTCCGCCATGCCGTCGCTCATGACTGCGGTCATCCTTGGCATGACGCGCGCCTTTGGCGAGACGCTCGCCGTGCGCATGGTCATCGGCGGTATTGAGGCCATGCCGACGTCGCTGCTGTCGCCGGCCTCGACCATCACCACCACGCTCACCACGTCCATGGCGGTCTATGCCGAGGGTTCGGCCCAGGACGATGTTCTGTGGGCGCTCGGTCTGCTGCTGATGAGTATGAGCCTCATCTTCATCCTGATCATCCACCTTATCGGCCGCAAGGGGGCGAAGGCTCGTGGCTAGCACGCGCATCCACATCGACGAGGCGAGACTCGGGCGCGTCCAAAAGCAGGACCGCATCGCCACGGGCGTGCTGACGGCGATCGCCGCCATCGTCATGCTCATCGTCGTCTCCATGGTGGCCTACATCCTGTTCGAGGGCATCTCGACGCTGTTCCAGCCGGGATTTCTCACGCAGCCCGCGCGCGCCAACGGAACCCAGGGCGGCGTACTCTACCAGCTGTTCGACTCGTTCTATCTGCTGCTGATCACTCTGGTCATCTCGGTGCCCATCAGCCTGAGCGGCGCGGTCTTCCTGGTCGAGTACGCACCCGACGGTCCCGTCCGCGACATTGCCTCCACTGCCATCGAGACGCTGTCCTCGCTGCCTTCCATCGTCGTCGGCATGTTCGGCTTCCTGGTGTTCTCGGTGCAGCTGGGCTGGAAGTATTCCATCATCTCCGGCGCCGTCGCGCTCACCATGTTCAACATTCCCATCCTGGTGCGCGTGATTCAGCAGGCGCTCGAGGACGTGCCGCAGGCCCAGCGCGATGCGTGTCTGGCTATGGGCCTCACCCGCTGGGAGGCCACGCTGCACATCCTGATCCCCGAGGCCATGCCCGCCATCGTGACTGGCATCGTGCTTTCGGCCGGCCGCGTCTTTGGCGAGGCCGCGGCGCTGCTCTTTACCTCGGGTATGAGCTCGCCGGTGCGTCTGAACTTCTTGAGCTTTAACCTGTCGAGCCCCACCTGCGCCTGGAACGTGTTCCGCCCCGGTGAGTCGCTCGCCGTGCACATCTACAAGATTTACGGCGAGGGCAGCCCCGAGGCCCAGCAGATCGTTTGGGGCACCGCTGCACTGCTGATGATCTGCGTGCTGCTGTTTAACATAGTTGCCCGTATCGTGGGCAAGCAACTGGCAAGGAAGATGACGGCCGAATGAGCGAGATGAATGCAACGCCCGCAACCGAGGCGGCCACGTCCGAGACCCAGGACTTTCTGTCGAGTGTGGGGGAGAGCGAAAAACGCGTGCGCGTGAGCGGCAGGGCCGTGAGCGACGAGGTCGTGCTCTCCACCAAGGACGTCAACGTGTACTATGGCGACCACCATGCGCTGCGCGATACGTCGCTCGACTTTCACAAGGGCGAGATCACGGCGCTCATCGGGCCTTCGGGCTGCGGCAAGTCGACCTTCTTGCGTAGCCTCAACCTGATGAATCGCGAGATTCGCGGCTGCCGCGTGGAGGGCGAGATCAATTACCGCGGGCGCAACGTGAATACCAAGACCGAGAACACCTACGAGCTGCGTCGCTCCATTGGCATGGTGTTCCAACAGCCCAACCCGTTCCGCAAGTCCATTCGCGACAACATCACGTTTGCGCCTAAGCGCCACGGCATCACCGACCGTGACGAGCTCGACCGCATGGTCGAGGAGAGTCTGCGCGGCGCGGCGCTGTGGGACGAGGTCAAGGACAAGCTCGACAAGAGTGCCTACGCGCTTTCGGGCGGCCAGCAGCAGCGTCTGTGCATCGCGCGCACGCTGGCGCTCAACCCCGACGTGATCCTGTTTGACGAGCCCTGCTCGGCGCTCGACCCCATCTCGACGCTGGCGATCGAGGACCTTATGTCGTCAATCGTTGCCGACCGTGCCATCGTCATCGTGACGCACAACATGGAGCAGGCGTCGCGTGTGTCCAACCGCACGGCGTTCTTCTACATGGGCGATATGGTCGAGTACGACGAGACCGACGAGATTTTCCAACGGCCCAAGGATAAGCGGCTGAATGATTACCTCACCGGCATGTTCTCCTAGTCCGGGACATGCTTGAGGCCCGTGGCGGCCACGGTCGCCACGGGACTGATTGGAGGGGCGGGTCATCTCTTGCGGGAGATGGCCCGCCTTTTTGCTCTGCGACCGAAGCGACCACCACAAAGGGGACAGGCACCTTCGTGGTGGTTTGGGGTGGGGCTCGCTGCTATCATGGACAACGTTGAATTTCTACGAAGGAGCAGGGCATATGGCGATTCTTTTGGGATGCGATTCCATCAGCCTAGAGTTTCCCACCAAGCATATTTTCGATAGCGTGACGCTCGGCGTGGGCGAGGGCGACCGCATTGGTATTGTTGGTAAAAACGGCGACGGCAAGTCGACGCTGCTGAGCGTGCTCGCCGGCACGCTGGAGCCCGACGATGGCCGCGTGACGCATCGCCGCGGCACCACGATCGGTCTGCTCGGCCAAAAGGACCAACTTGTCGACACCGATACCGTGCATCATGCCGTCGTGGGCGACACGCCCGAGTATGAGTGGGCGTCGAGTCCGCGTACGCGCCAGATCCTCGCCGGTCTCATTAGCGATGTGCCCTGGGAGGGCACGGTGGGCGAGCTTTCGGGCGGTCAGCGCCGTCGCGTGGACCTTGCGCGCCTGCTGATCGGCGACTACGACGTGCTCATGCTCGACGAGCCCACCAACCACCTGGACATGCGCACCATCAACTGGCTCGCGCGTCACTTAAAGGCCCGCTGGCAGCGCGGTCAGGGCGCCATGCTCGTGGTCACGCACGATCGCTGGTTCTTGGACGAGGTCTGCACCAGCATGTGGGAGGTCCACGACGGCCAGGTCGATCCCTTCGAGGGCGGCTACTCGGCATACATCCTGCAGCGCGTGGAGCGCGACCGCATGGCCGCAGTTACCGAGGAGCGTCGTCGCAACATGGCACGCAAGGAGCTCGCGTGGCTGAGCCGTGGCGCCCAGGCGCGCTCCACCAAGCCCAAGTTTCGCGTGGATGCCGCTCGCGAACTCATCGCCGACGTGCCGCCCGTGCGTGACGAGCTGGAGCTCAAGCGCCTGGCCGTGAGCCGCCTGGGCAAGCAAGTCATCGATGTGGTCGACGTGGATGCCGGCTATGCGGATGCCGACGGCGCGCCCAAGCAGGTGCTCTCCGACGTGACCTGGCTCATCGGCGCGGGCGACCGCTATGGTCTTTTGGGCGAGAACGGCGCCGGCAAGTCCACGCTGCTCGACGTGATTCAGGGCAAGATCGCGCCCCTGCGCGGCCGCGTGAAGATCGGCCAGACGGTGCGCTTTGGCGTGCTGTCGCAGCAGCTCGAGGAACTCGAGCCCTACATGGGCGACACAATCCGCGAGGTACTCGGCAACTATAAGAAGTACTACGTCATCGACGGCAAGGAGACTTCGCCCGAGAAGCTCTGCGAGCGCCTGGGCTTTACGACCCAGCAGCTCTGGAGCCGCATCGGCGATCTTTCGGGCGGCCAGCGCCGTCGCCTGTCGCTGTTGCTGACGATCCTGGACGAGCCCAACGTGCTCATCCTGGACGAGCCGGGCAACGACCTCGATACCGACATGCTGGCGATTGTCGAGGACCTGCTCGACGGCTGGCCGGGCACGCTGATCCTGGTGACGCACGACAGATTCCTCATGGAGCGCGTGACCGACCAGCAGTGGGCGCTGCTCGACGGCCACTTGACGCATATGCCCGGCGGCGTCGACCAGTACCTGCGCCTGTGTAACGCCACGGCCGAGGGCGAGCCCGTGGGCGCGCCGAGCGCCAAGACCGGCACGTTCGACACCGGTGCCGCGGCGGTTGCGGCCGAAAAGCCCAAGACGAGCGGGCAGCCCAACGGCCTTTCCAACGCCGAGCGCCAGAAGCTCCGCCGCGAGGTGAGCTCGCTCGAGCGCAAGATGGAGACGCAGCGCGCTCGCGTGGAGGAGGCCGAGGCCGCGATGGCCCTGGTCGATCCCACCAACTACACGGCGCTGGGCGAGCAGCAGGCAAAGATCGACGAGGCCCACGCCGCCATGGACGAGCTGGAGATGGCGTGGCTCGAGGCGAGTGAAAAGCTCGAGGGCGAGGAGTAGACGAGGATGATCAAAGCCGCGTTTTTCGATATCGACGGCACGCTGCTGAGCTTTAAGACCCACCGGATTCCGGCGTCGGCGCAGCAGGTGCTCGACAGCTTTCACGAGCAGGGGATTGCGTGCGTGATCGCCACGGGCCGTCCGACCTACCAGATGCCGGACTGGCTGTTCGACCTGGGCTGGGATGCGTACATTACGCTTTCGGGCCAGCACTGCTTTGATGCCGAGGGGGTTTACCGCAGCTGCCCGATCGATTCGGACGACGTCGCGGTGATTGTGGACCAGGTGGCGCAGGGGCGCTACGACTCGCTGTGCATGCAGGGCGAGAACTCGTTTGTGAACCGCCTGTCCGAGCGCGTGGTGACGGCTGGCAGCAACGCGGGAATCGTCTACCACGAGGAGCCGTTTGAGCACGCCTTTGACGCACCGGTCTACCAGTTTTGCGCCTTTGTGGACCCGGTCGACGAGCATATCGTGACCGACGCCGTGTCGCATTCGCTCACCACGCGCTGGTGCGACCTGTTCTGCGACATTATTCCCGCTAACGGCGGCAAGGACCTGGGCGTGGCGGCGACGCTCGAGCGGCTTGGTATCGACGCGAGCGAGGCGATTGCCTTTGGCGACGGCGAGAACGACCTGTCGATGTTTGCCGCCGTGGGCACGAGCGTGGCCATGGGCAACGCACAGGACACGGTGAAGGCCGCGGCGACCTACGTTACGACCGCCGTGGACGATGACGGTATCTACAACGCCGCCAAGCACTTTGGGCTGCTATAGCTGAGGATTCGGCACTTAGGGACGTTCCTTTTCTGCCGGCAGCTGGGGACACTCCTTGCGGGGCGTGTCCCCCATGTTGTGTTCGCCTGGCGCGTTTTGTGAAACACGGTTAACTTTTTAAACAACGTAGTAAGACATGGGCAACTTTTGCGGTAAAGTAAGCCAAGGAAAGTATCCAAAGGCTAACTAACAATCATCGCGAAAGGCGGCCCATGGCCCTACGTGAATCTGGAGAAGACTATCTCGAATCTATTTACATGCTCTCGGAGCGCCAGGGCGTCGTTCGATCGATTGACGTTGCCGAATACCTGGGCGTAACCAAGGCGAGCGTCTCTAAAGCCATGGCGACGCTGGAGAACAGCGGCTATGTCGAAATGGGCAAGCGCGACGTTCATCTGACGGAGCGTGGTCTGGAGGTCGCTCGCCAAATGTGGGAGCGCCACTGCTTTTTCGTGCGGTTGCTCGAGGAGGCCGGTGTTTCGGCGGATGTCGCGTCGCAAGAGGGTTGCCACATGGAGCACTGCCTGAGTGAGGAAAGCTTCGAGAAGCTACGGGCGATGTTGGGCCGGGAAGATGTAGCGGGTCCAACAACAGAAGCCTAATTGGACCCCCAGTAGCGCGGAGTTCACGCAAAGCGCGAACCAGCGACCGGGACGAAAGGTCCTGCCAACTATGTCCAACTCAGGCAAGGAACCCCGCCAGCAAGCGATGCCCAAGAACCACCAGCAACGTCGCCGCAGGCCGGGACCGGACTTGGTTTTGAAAACATTCCGCAGCGCGAGGCCCGCCTTTCCGTTGCTCCGTAGGAGCAGGAAAGACGGGCCTCATGCGCGAGGACGTTTTCAAAACCAAGCCCGGTCCCGGCCGGACAGCCCACGAACGCTACAGGTTCTTGACCCCCATCGCGCGCATGGCGTTCAGGATGGCGATGATTGCCACGCCTACGTCGCCGAACACGGCAAGCCACATATTGGCGATGCCCAGCGCCGCCAGCACAAGGATCAGCAGCTTAATTCCCAGCGCAAAGATGATGTTCTGCCAGACGATCGTCATGGTCTTGCGTGCCACGCGGATCGCGCGGGAAATGTTGGACGGCTTGTCGTCCATGAGCACGACATCGGCGGCCTCGATCGCAGCGTCAGAACCCATAGCGCCCATGGCAATGCCAACATCGGCGCGCGTAAGCACGGGCGCGTCGTTGATACCGTCGCCGACAAAGGCGAGCTTGCCCTTGCCCGATTCGGCTGCCAGCAGCGCTTCAACACGCTCGACCTTGTCGCCCGGCAGCAGCTGCGCGTGGAACTTGTCGAGCCCCAGCCGCTTGGTCACCGCAGCAGCCACTTCTTCGCGGTCGCCCGTGAGCATGACGGTGCGCTTGACGCCGGCGGCGTGCAGGTCGCGGATCGTCTGCTCGGCATCGGCCTTTATGGTGTCGGCAATTACAATGTGGCCGGCATAGATGCCATCGACTAGCACGTGGAGGATGGTGCCGACGACCTCGCAATCGGGCGCTTCGACTCCGGCCGCGGCGAGCATCTTTGCGTTGCCAACGACGACATACTTGCCGTCGATGGTCGCCGTCACGCCGTGGCCCGCGTCATTAGTGGAATCCGTCACGCGCTTGGGATCGAGCTCGCCCTGGAAGGCGGTGCGTACTGACTGCGCGATAGGGTGATCGGAGAACGACTCGGCAAGGGCGGCGACTTCGAGCAACGACTGCTCGGTATAGCCGGCTTCGGGGTGCACCGCGACGACCGAGAACGTGCCGTTGGTGAGCGTGCCGGTTTTGTCGAAGACGACGGTGTCCACGTCGGCGAGCGTCTCGAGGTAGTTGGAGCCCTTGATGAGAACGCCCAGCTTGGATGCGCCGCCGATGCCGCCAAAGAAGCTCAGCGGCACGCTGATCACGAGCGCGCACGGGCAGCTGACGACGAGGAAGGTCAGGCCGCGCAGAATCCAATCGGACCAAGCGCCAGTCATCAGGCCGCCGCCGAGAGCGAGCACCGCGGCCGCGCCGGTGACGGCGGGCGTGTAGACGCGGGCAAAGCGCGTAATGAAGTTCTCGGTGCGTGCCTTCTTTTCGCTGGCATTCTCCACGAGCTCCAGGACGCGTGCGACAGTGGACTCGCCAAAGGGCTTGGTGGTGCGCACGCGGATGAGGCCCGTCATGTTGATGCAGCCGCTGATGATATCGTCGCCGGATTTGGCGGGGCGGGGGACTGACTCGCCCGTGAGCGCGGCGGTGTCGAGCTGGGTTTCGCCCTCGACGATGACGCCGTCGATAGGTACGCGCTCGCCGGGCTTGACCACGATCACGGTACCGACGGCGATGTCGTCGGGGAAGACCTGCTCGATCGTGCCGTCGGCTTGCTCGACGTTAGCGTAGTCGGGCGCGATGTCCATCATGGCACTGATCGACTTGCGGCTCTTGCCCACGGCGTATGCCTGGAACAGCTCACCGACCTGATAGAACAGCATGACAGCGGCACCTTCGGCCATGTGCGGGTCGGTGTCGGGGAAGAGCGCCATGGCAAACGCGCCGGTGGTCGCGACCGCCATGAGGAAGCTCTCGTCGAACGCCTTGCCGCGGCGGATGTTATTGAATGCCTTCTGGAGTACGTCGTAGCCGGCAATTAGGAACGGCACCAGGAACAGCACGAAGCTGGCGTAGACGTTACCCGGGGTGCCGAATGCAGCGGTGAGGGTGCCGAGCTCATCGAGGGCGTACACCACGGCAAAAATGCCCAGCGCTACCAGGATGCGGTTGCGCTTATGCTCGAGTGACTCTTTTTTCTTGCGCTTCTTCTTTTTCTTCTTGGGGTCGGCGGTGGCCATGACTCGTATCCTCCCATTTGAATGTATGAACACTCGCTCATATAATTTCGCGAGCAAAGGCCGCGGCAAGCGCGGCCTTGCAGGTTGGCGTAAGCCTGGGCTAGAGAATGATCTCGCAGTCCGGCTCGGCGTCGGCGGTGAACTCTACAACGCGGTTGAGCACCTCGTCGAACTCGGCATCATCGGCCTCGAGCGTCAGCTTCTGGGTCATATAGTTGACGGACACGGATTTGACGCCCTCGAGCTTGGCCAGCTCGTCCTGAAGCTCGCGCGCACAGTTGGCGCAGTCGATCTCGTCGAGCTTAAACTGCTTTTTCATGGTGGGTTCCTTTCCTTGTTTTTGCGGCTTGGGTGCAGGCCGCGCTGGTACCGTGGTTGGTTGCTATTCGCAGATATGGCTCATGCCCTGATTGAGCATGGTGTAGACATGATCGTCGGCAAGCGAGTAGAGGATGTTGCGGCCGTCACGGCGGAATTTGACCAGGTGCGACTGCTTAAGGGTGCGCAGCTGGTGCGACACTGCCGACTGCGAGGTTGCGGTCGCCTCGGCGATGTCAGCTACGCAGAGCTCGCGGCCCATGAGGGCATAGAGAATCTTGATGCGCGTGGTGTCGCTGAAGACCTTGAACAGGTCAGCGAGGTCGTAGAGAAGCTCCTCGTCGGGAAGGTCCTCGGGCGAGCAGGTGGTGGGGATTGCGGGTTCGGTGGCCTCGATGTCGGGTTTCGTTTCATCAACGCGGATGCTCATTGCAATATCCTTCCATATGAACATGCGCTCATATAACTTACCTCCGATTATATGAGCGCATGTTCATATGTCAATAACGTTCAGGTATTTCGTCGCACAAAATGATGGGGAAAAGCGGACGAGATCCCGGACTGAGCGGTTTTGATAGCCGATGCCGGGGTGGGTGCCCCTGCGCCGTGCAAAAATTGGAGTATTCTGCAACGAAAGGGGGTCTGTTAATGTATTGCAGGCCAAATAATGCAGTTTAAGAGTTATCTTAGGGTGTTAAACAGATGAGTTCTTCCTCAAATGTTGCCAAACGTTGCCGTTCTATAGCGATTCTGCTTCTTACTTGAATCAACTTGTGGGTGTTGGAAGGCCGACCCTGCTGAATACTCGCAATTTTGCACGTCGCTAGGGTACCCACCTTGTTGGTCGGCCTAGTTTCCGGCCCCGAAGACCCTGCCCTCGGGCGTGAAGCTGCTTGTTTGGTTGAGTGATGGGCTGCCTGGTTCGACGATTAGCATGTCATCGATTGCCGGAGCCTCGTTAATCGTCGGATCGTCCAATGTGATGCTTTCGAGCATTGCTTTTTCGAGGTCAATTCGTTGACGCTCTTCGGAATCCTGGCGAAGCTCCTCCTGGATTCGCTTCTTCTCCTCAATAAACCTTCTGAGCACAAACAGTCTCAGGTCTTCTTGCATGATTTGAAAGTCTTTTGGCAGACGCGAGGGGCGTATACCTTCTTTTCGTTGGATTGCCTCCATGACCCTAACGAAAGAGCTGGCATGCATAAAGGAATAACGGCTGACGGTGATGATTCCGTACCCCATGGACGCAAGTGCGTTCTTGCGTTCTTCGTCGATGGCGCGGTCTTCTTCCGCGTCGTGATAAAAACCGTTGTATTCAATATCTGTTCGAGATTTCTTCAGATATGCATCCAAAAAGAACTTTCTGCGTCTCGTGAGATTTTTTGCGGCGGCGGTGACCTGTAATTCGTAATCGGTCTCAATTCCCTTAATACCAAGTCCACCTTCGCTTTTGGGCAGCGTAAGCATCATGATAAATGCCGTTTCCATGGGAGATCGGCATCCGTCGCGTACACATTGAATAGCCTTTCGGGCAAGGGCCAAACCGTCGCATCTGGTAATGGAATTAAAGAACTGCTTTAACCTCTCGGTTGAGGTAAGTGGGAAACGCTCGGCATAAGAGCTAGAAGAACCGGTTCCAAGGGAATAGGCGCCGCACAGCTCAAAGTAGTACTCCACCAGTTCGCGAAAAGAAAGATAGGTGGCGGCCTGAAGTGCACATAGCTCAACGCCAACAATGTAGATGTCATCTTCTAGCTCTAAAAAACGCGAGCATGAGAATCGCTTTGACGAAACATGGCATTGACAGTTCATCGCGTAGCGCGCGTTCCTGCGATCAAACACCATTACCTCGAGGGATTCATTTGCGTCGCGGGCAACATCATGTTTGGCAAGCCATTCTGTGGCCGCGTCGAGGAGCGTTCCGGTGGGGCACGATCCGTAAATTGCGGCAGGGCTGCAGGACTCGATGTCTTTCGCAGACACCGAATGCGCGGCCTGGTAGACCGCTTTTGCCGTGTTATGTGACAAAACGATACTCATGGTAAGTATCGTGTCAGAAAATACCGTGTCGATGGTGCTGAGTGGGAAAGCCGTTTTTGGGGTCTAACCAAATGCTGTCCAAAAGCTTGACGCGATTATGGGCCCGTTCACCCTAAATCAATGTTTTCGCTGCTTGGCTATAGCATAGAAATGCTCAATTTCTGCACATTTGGTATCGATGCAGGTGGCGCGCGCAGACGTGGTGTAAGAGCGTCCTGAGGTCCGTCGCTGCACGTCCTGATGTTACTCCTTCTTGAGACCGCGC